>CAWGKU010000004.1:0-507766 GCA_963823255.1 uncultured Actinomycetes bacterium | reverse complement strand
CCGGAGGCGAGGCGAGTTCACCTGGCCTGCGCGGTCTTCGGTCGAGCTCGACATTGCGGCATGGTGCCACGTCCTCTCAGACGAGACCAAGCTCGCGGTCTGTACAGATGAGACCGGTCCGAGAGTTATTGGGAGCGCGGAAGCTCGGGGTGGAATGAGCTTTCGGTAGACTCGCCGAACCCGCCAACCGAAGGGTTCCACCATGCCACGAGTACTACTGATCGGATGGGATGGCGCCGACTGGCGGATCCTCGAACCCCTGCTCGAGCGGGGCGCCCTGCCGAACCTGCAGGCCCTCATCGACCGGGGGCAGAAGGGCGTCCTGCGCTCGACGGTGCCGACCCACTCGTGGGCGGCGTGGCCGTCGTTCCTGACGGGGGTCGACCCGGCCGATCACGGGGTCTACGACATCCTCGAGACCGTGCCGGGGACCCACAAGCAGTACCCGGTCACCTACAAGTCGATCAAGGAGCGGACGTTCGTCGAGGACCTCTCGGCGGCCGGCAAGGTCGGGGTGTACGCCGACGTGCCGCTGCTGTTCCCGCCGCCGGACATCAACGGGAAGATCGCCGCCGGCGGCGTGCTGCCGAAGGGGCGCACCTACACGCAGCCGGCCGACCTGGCCGAGCAGCTCGAGAAGGCCGGCGTGCCGTGGGTGATCAACGGCATGTCCTGGACCACCTACCGCAACCGGCCCGAGCAGTACCTGGACGAGGCGCTCGAGATCACCGGCAAGCGGATCCGCGCGACCGAGTGGCTGATGGACAACTCGGACTGGGACCTGATGGCCTCGGTGTGGGTCTCGGTCGACCGGACGCAGCACGCGCTCTCGAACTACGTCGCGCCCGACCACCCCGACACCGAGAAGAACCGCGAGACGCCGATCGGCTGGAAGGTTCGGGACGTCTACGCGCAGCTCGACGAGGCGATCGGCTCGTTCGTCTCGCGCACGCGGCCCGACGACCTCGTCCTGTTCATCTCGGACCACGGGTTCCAGTCGGTCACGCGCACGATCCACATGGACCACCTGCTGAAGCAGTTCGGCTTCCTCGAGTTCAGCGCGTCGAACGTGGTCTTCGGGCCGATGCAGTGGGGGCCGGTGCGCAAGTTCGCGCGCAAGGCCTACGACAAGCTCGGCCTGCACGGGAAGGTCTCGCTGCCGCAGTCGGTGAACTGGTCCAAGACCAAGGCGTTCACGACGATCCGCTCGACGGGTGAGGGCGTCTCGATCAACCTGGCCGGGCGCGAGCCCGACGGCATCGTCGACCCGGCCGATTTCGAGAAGGTGCGCGACCAGGTGATGGACGCGCTCTCGAGCTTCGTCGACCCCAAGACCGGCCGCAAGCCCGTCAAGGCGATCTACCGGCGCGAGGAGATCTTCAAGGGCAAGCACGCCGACACCGCGCCCGACATCCTGATGGAGCCGGCCGAGCAGTACTCGCTCACCCACGCGAAGACCGCGCTCGAGGACGCCGACTGGATCAGCGGCGACCACCGGATCGAGGGCGTGATCGTCGCGGCCGGGCCGAACGTGAAGGCGTTCGAGCAGCCGCCGCTGCTGGTCGACATGGCCCCGACGATCCTGGCCGCGCTCGACGCGCCCGCCACGATCGAGCACACCGGCCGCGTGCTGCACGAGGTCGTGGGCGCGGACGCGAAGGTCTCGCAGGCCGAGGCCAAGCCGGCGGTGCAGATCCCCGGGATGCCGAGCGGCGACGACGCCTCCGCGGTCAGCGACACCGAGGCCGACGAGATGGAGGAGCACCTCCGCGGTCTCGGCTACATCGAGTAGTCAGTCTGCGGTCACGGCGTCGACCAGCGGTCTGGCCATCCCGCCGATGTCGTCGAACTCGACATCGCTCAGGACGACGACGACCGCGCCTTCGTCGAGCAGGCACCCGGCCCACGACACGTATCCGAAGTTCCCGCCGGTGTGCCCCACGGCCACCGCGTACGGATCCGCGGGGTTATACAGCCCCAGTCCGTAGCCGGAAGGGCCGTCGACGAACGGCCACATCTCGGTCAGCGAGGCTTCCGAAACGATCTCGCCGCCGCAGAACGCACGCCACCAACGGGCGAGGGAGATCGAGTCCGACGCGAGGGCGCCCGCAGGACCGGCCGAGCTCGCATCGGAGAGGGATGGGAGGTAGCCGCCGCCCTTCTCGAGCGCGGCCCGTGACTCGCCGTCCGGCATGGCCATCGGTTGGGTCGGGGCCTCATCGGGCTGGTAGACGAGCCGCTCCGTCCCGTCGACGCGGAGGACGCCGTGGCGCAGCACGTCCACCAGCGGTCGCCCGCGAACGTGCTCGATCACGAGTCCGAGCAGGGTGTAGTTGGTGTCCGTGTACAGGAACTCGTCATCCACGGGAGCACGATCGGGGCCGACCAGCGCCAGCACCTCGGCCGGCTCCCAGTCACGGCGTCGATGCGTCGCCACCCGCTCCTCCATGTCCTCGCTGTACCAATCCGGGATGCCGGCGTACATGTCGAGCAGCTGGCGGATCGTCGCTCCGTTGGTGTCGAAGTCGAAGTTCGCGGGGAGGTAGTCGGTGGCCGGGGCGTCGAGCGAGAGCTCGCCGGCCTCGACCATCTGCATCACCTGAGCGGCGATCACCGACTTCGTGATGCTCGCGATGCCGAACTGGCTGTCGACCCGAACGTCTCGAACGCCGTCCGCCGAACCCGTCGCCCCGCTCCACGTGCCGTCGGCGGTCATCACGGTGGCCGACATCCCGGCTCCGTCGAAGGAGGCCATGTCGTCCAGGATCGCTTGGAACTCGGCGGCCTCCTTCTTCGAGACCGGGTCCTCGCTGATGTCGGCGAACGCCTCGATCGGGAAGGCCGAACCCTCGGCGCTCGGGGTGGGTTCGTCGTCCGGTGCCGTCACGCCCGAGGCGCTCGACACCGGGACAGTGGGAGCCGGAGCGTCCGCCTCGCGCGTCGATGTGCATGCTCCGAGCGTGAGCACGGCGGCCAGCGCGAGCCACGGTCCGTGGCGGGTCCTCATCGAGCCGCTCCCTTCTTGATCTGTCCGGGATGCCACGGACCAGAGGCCCCGAAGTCGAATGCCTGGTCGTCGGATCCGTCCGCATCGGCGATCGCGAGGCCGCATCCGTTGGGGTCTTCAACGCAGCTGCTCGTGTACGCGATCTGGGAGCCGTCGGGCGACCAGTACGGGAACTCACCGGCGATCACCTTCGTGAAATCCGAGCCGTCGGGGGCGAAGGTGTAGGTGGTCTCCTCGAGCCCGATCGCGATCCGATCGCCAGCCGGCGACCACGCGAGGCCGTACACATGAACCGCCCCGGCGGTCCGTTGGTTGAAGAGGATCTCGTGCGCGTCGCTTCCGTCGACGCCCATCACCCACACGTGGTGGCTGTGATCGCCCGCACCGTCGACGTACGCGATCCGGGTCCCGTCAGGAGAAAAGGTCGGGTCCTCCACGATGCCCTCTTGAGACTCGGCGAGCACCTCGGCCGGGCCACCGTCGGCGTCGACGACAAGCAACTCCCCCGTTCCGCCCACGAAGACGACGCGCGACCCGTCGGGAGAGATCGTGGCGCCCCCGATCGTGGAGCCCGTGAACATCGGGTCCGCCGTCACCAGCGTTTCGGAGCCGTCGGCATGGAGGACGAACAGGCCCGCTCCATCAGTGGATGGCGGTTCGATCCGCCCTATCAACAGCTCGGTGCCGTCGCTCGACCACCCGAGAGGGATGCCTGCCTCGGAGGTCAGCTGCACCCTCGTCGCGGGATCCGCCGGCGCGGTCGGGTCGACACCCCAGATACCCTGCCCGTCCCCGTACACGATCTGGCCGGCGACCGGGGCGAAGATCCCGAGATCCACGACGGGCTCGGGTGGGACGGCGGGGACGGGCGTCGACCGGATCGCCTGATGCCCCACCAGCCCACGACGATCGCCACCGCGATGCCGAGCACCCCCGCCCGGATCCTCCGATTGCGCTGCACGCGGTCACGCCGACGCAAGAGGCGATCGAAGGACGGTTCGGGCGGCGTCAGCGCTTCGGCCGCCCGGCGCACGATCTCGCGCTCGTCGATCACGGTCGAACCTCCTCTGCCTGCTTGAGCGACGCGCGGGCACGCGACGTCAGGACGCGGACCGTGTTCGCCTTGATGCCCAGGAGCGTGCCGGCCTCCTCCGTCGAGTAGCCGAGATACGCCGTGAGGACGAGTGCCTCTCGTTCGCGTGGCGTGAGCGTCCGGAGCAGCCGCGTTGCCTCATCCCGCGCCTCGACGGCGGCGAGGGCGTCGTCCGGGGGAAGCAGGTTGGTGGCCTTGCGCATGGCGACCGCCGCCCTTCGCAGGCGCTTGCGGTAGAGATTCATGGCTGTGCGGTAGAGGAAACCCACGGGCTCGTCCATCGCCGAGACCCGCTCCCACCGCTCCCAGAGCTTCAGGAATGCGTCCTGCATGATCTCCTCTGCCTCGTGACGGTTCCCGGTCATGACCGAGAGCGCCCCGAAGAGCCGCGCTCGCTCCGCATCGAAGAAGTCTTCGAACGAGCCTGTCGACTCGTGCGTCAAGAGCGGCTCATCAGAGCTGGGTGTGGACACAGGCCGCACATGTGATGCCATGGTCCTTCATGAACCCCCAGCGGGCGAGCAAGGCTTACGTGCTCGCGGAAACGTGAGGGCTGATCGGCTACATCAAGTAGGTCAGGGCTCGATCCGGATGGAGTCGAGGATGGCGCGCAGCTCGGCGAGGTCCTCGGACGGCGAGCCGGGGGAGGTCCCTGCGGAGATCATCAGACGGGTGCCTTCGACGTCGAGGATCCAGAACTCCTCGGTGAAACCGGGGCCCGTGTAGCCATAGAACGCGTCCCCAGCCTCTCCGGCGTCGATGGCCGCGACCCAGCTCCTGAGGTTCCCCTCGGCGCATGTGGTGAAAGTGCCGTCGTCCCGACGGACCGGCAGGTTCGGTACGGTCAGCTCGAGGTACTTCCCGTGGTACCCGTAGATCGAGACGTCCTCTGGGGACGACGTCACGCGGAACGGGGCCAGGTGCGTGAGCGCCGCGGCGAGTTCGTCCACGCTGGGACCCACCGGTGGATCGGCCCACGAATGGTCGTGGCACCCATGGGTGACCAGGTTCGACACGGTGGTGATGCTCACCGGCGACCACCCGGCATCCGAGAACTTGGCCGCGCCGATCCAGGTCTGCCAGCCCTTGGCGGGGATCTCCCAACTCACTCGGAGCGGGGTGGAGGGGTTGAGGTCGGGGTCGAGGGCATACGTGCCCGGCTGCAGGTTGGTGAAAGGCTCGGCCTCGCCCGCCAAGATCTTCAGGATCGTCGGCGTGAGATCCGTCGGGGTCGCAGAGGAGGTGGCCGCCGCGCCCGACTCCGGAGCAGGCGCGCCCGCCGGCTCGGGGCTCGAGCTGCAGGCACCCACCGCGAGCATGACCGCCACCGCCAGCGGGCGTCCAAGTCGCTTCCTCATCATGGTTCTCTGTACGAACCGCCGGCCCAGTTGAGCCGGTCTACGAAACCGCGGAGCAGGAACAGGCTGACGTCGTCGTCGGTTCGCTCATCGACGTGGAACGGACGATCCATGATACGGAGCAGCCGGAGCAGCGAGATGAAGAAGAACGAGATGAACGCCAGGATGATGATGGCCTCGTACTCCGGCTCGATCTCCATGAACGCCAGCACGGTGAGGATGATCACCACGATCGCCTGGATCAGGAGGTAGGCGGAGGGGAGGAACTCCGTCCGCTGCACATGGTAGACGCGGAGCACGCTCCGCCGGAGCGCCCCCTGCTCGGCGCGTAGCCGGGACGTGTACGTGGTTGGGACACCGATCCGGTCGAACTCCAGGAAGGACACGTTGAGCTCGTCGATCGCGTCGAGCGCCTGGATGGATCGATCGTCCCCGAGGTCGTGCTGGAAGGCGCCGACGATGCGGACCAGGGTGTCCTCGAGCCGTTCGAGATCGAGATCGGGGAAGGCCTGCTTGAAGGCGGCCGCGTCGTCGTGGATGTTCGTCAGGGCAGCCGTGAGCTCGGCCGGCACGCGTTCCGCTTCCTTGTAGTCGGACAGGGTCCCCGCCACGATCAACCCCAGGACGAACACGCCCCCCGCCAGGACGCTCGTGAACAGCGGACTGATGCTGATGAACTCGAGCGAGAACGCCGAGATGGCGATTTTGGCCACGACGATGCCGAACACGATGAGACACGTCTGCACGAGCACGCGCCACCGGAGGTACCTGGTACTCAGCATCCTGGCCCGGTCCCTTTCACGGCTGCGCATCCTGGCACTCGTCTGCGCGGCCGGTCAACGCAGGCGAAGAACTCCGCGATCCGAGGAGCGCCCTACTGCACCCAGAGGCGGCCGAGCAGCAAGCCCCATTGGGGGTGGACCTGGACGTTCTCCACGCGCGCCGAGACGGCGTGGGTCGTGATCGGGTTCGTCACAGGAGCCTGCGCGCCCTCCTCGACCAACTGGTGCTCGATCCCCGTCCAGGCGCGGTTGGCCGCGCCGGGGTCGGTCGTGTACAGCAGGAGCGCCTCGTCCATGCGGGCGTCGAGATCAGGGTTGCAGTACCCAGAAGGATTGGCGAATCCCCGAGTGCCGCACGAGAACTGCGGGCTCAGCCAGTTGCCCGCTCCGAGGTAGTCGGAACCCCAGCCGCTCACGTAGACGTGCGGGTGATCGGGCGAACCCGCAGGTGTGCCCTTCGTGCCATCGGGCTCCGGCCGGTTGATCCCGTCGAAGTAGTCCTCGACGTCGGGGACGATCTCCAGGGTTGCGCGCAACCCGAGATCGTCGAGGACGCCGGTGACGTACCGCATCATCTCGACCGCCCCGGGGAAGGGGCCGTTCGCCGCAACGGAGACCGTGACCGGGTGACCGGTCGCACCGGACTGTTCTACCAGGGCCCGAGCGCGATCGAGGTCCGGGGCGGACCACGCGCCAGTCGTCGGTTCGAGGGTGAAGGGGCAGAAGGGCGCGTAGCCCTGGAAGTTCGGCGGAAGGATCTGACACGTGGGGCGCTGGATCGCCGAGCCGCCGAGGAGATCCACGATGTGGTCACGGTCGATCGCGTAGTTGAGGGCCTGTCGGACCCGCTCGTCGTCGAAGGGCGGCTGGACGACGTCGAACCCCACGTAGTACGTAACGGGGCCCGGCCAGGCGACGACCTGATCGGGGTGTGCCGATCGGAGGATCGCCAGATCGTCCGGGCTCGGCGTGTCGATCATCACGTCGAGCTCACCTGCGCTCATCCGGTCGAACGCATCGGCGAGGCCCTCCTGGAAGCGCATCGAGATCGCGTCCACGAACCCGTCGGGCTGAGCGGCCACCGACCACTCCTCGAATTCCGGGTTCCGCACCAGCTCGACGCGGTTCCCTCCCGCCTCGTCGACCATGTACGGCCCAGTCGCCGGGACCGGTCGCAGGCGCTGGTCCTCGAATGGCGTGTCGGCCGGGACCGGGAACGCGAACGGCATCGCGAGCTTGAACGGCAGTTCCGGATCGCGAGACGCGAGGTGGATCGTGACCGCCTCCTCGTCGGCGACGATCGAATCCGACAGGTCGCAGCTGGTCGGCTCGCCTTGCTTGCACGCGTCCGCGCCCTCGATGGCGCTCAAGAGACCTCCGGCCGGATGCAGCACGAGTGTCCGTTCGATACCGTGCCGGAAATCCTCCGGTCCGACGGGCTCCCCGGTCGAGTAGCGGATCCCTTCGCGGAGCGGGAACCGGTACGTTAGGCCGTCCGCCGACACGTCGGGCAGCGCGGACGCGAGGTCGGGCACGAGCGTGGCTCCGTCCGGGCCTCCCACCTTCTTGTAGGCGAGGAGCCCGTCGTTGGTCAGGGCCAGGACCCGCCAGCCTTCCGTGTCGTACACGACGGCGGGGTCGATCGAACCGAGCATCGGGACCTCGGAGGAGGAGACGGTCAGGGTCCCGCCACGGTGCTCGGTGGCGGAGGCACCGACGGCCAGCCAGAGCCCCTCCTCGTCGCTCGCGAGCGATGCCGCGGCTCCTCCCACCGGCACGGTGCTCGTGACCGTGTTCCCGTCAGGGTCGATCGCGGCGATCGCATCGTCGAACTCGTTCGCGACCCAGAGCGAGCCGCTCGCTGCGACGAGCGCGTTCGGTCCCTGACCGACGGGGATCGTCGCTTGGGCGCCCCCCGTGGATGGATCGAGACGCGTCACCGTGGCATCGAGGTGGTTCGCGACCCAGATCGAGTCGAAGGCGGCGACCACGGCGGTCGGCTCGCTCCCCACGGGCTGGGTGAACACGACGTCAAGACCTTCGGGGTCGATCCGGGCCACGCTGTTGGGGGCGATCGAGACCCAGACGCCTTCCGGCGTGAAGGCGACGCTCGACGGCAGTCCGGCGAGCGGGATCTCCTCGGTCTCCTCGGTGTTGGGATCCAGGCGGATGAGCGCACCGCCGATCGAGTCGGCGATCCACAACGCGCCATCGCCGGCCGCGATCCCCGTCGGTTCCGAACCGACGCGGAGCGTCTGGCTGACCTCGTTCGTGTCGACGTTGATCCGGCTCACGGTGGCGTCGCCGGCGTTGGTCACCCACACCGAGCCCTCGCCGACGGCGACCCCGGACGGAGAGGTGCCCACGCGGATCGTGTCGTTGATCGAACCGTCCTGCAGGTCCAGTCGTGTCACCACACCGCGGTCGGGCTGCGCGACCCACAGGCTCCCGAACCCGATCGCGCTCGCGCCCGGGCGCTGGCCGAGCTCGGTCGCGAACTCGAGGTTGCCGTCCTCCGCGTTCATGCGCGCGACCGAGTTCGTTCCGATATCCACCTCCACGCCGCCGTCGTCCGACGACAGCAGCGGGATCGCGATCGCGACCAGCGCGAGGACGAGCAGGATCGGGACGGCGACCCTCCATCGACGTCGGGAACGGCTCGGCGGGGGTGGCGCTGGCCCGAACGGCTGCAGCCGTTCCACCGGATCGGCGCCCTCGGGTACGACGCGAACGACCGCGACCGGCTCCGAGATGCCCTTGAACGTCAGCGAGCCGCGATCCTCGTAGCGGACGCGGTCGATCCGCCGCGCGAGATGCGTGACTTCTCGTGACGCCAGGACCTCGCCGGCTCGCGCCTGCCCGCAGAGGCGGGCAGCCAGGTTGAGTGCACCTCCCCGATACCCACCCTGGACCTCGACCGCCTCGCCCGCATCGAGACCGATCCCGACCGTAAGCGGGAGTTCCGGCTGTTCGAGGGTCTCATCGACGAACCTCTGCTGCAGGTCGACCGCGGTTCGGATCGCCTCCCGGGCCGACGAGAAGACGCACAAGGCCTCGTCGCCGCGCAGCTCGAGCAGGGTCCCGCCGCGTGCCTCGACGACCTCTCGGACGATGTCCGCGAACTTCGCGGCGAGCTTCGCGGCGACTTCGTCTCCGCGCTCCTGCGTGAACAGGGTGTAGCCGCGCACGTCCCCGATCAGGAACGTCCTGATCTGGACATCGCTCCCAGCATGCTCGCTGCGTGGATCGACAGGGGGGTCGGTCTCGGTCACGCGCGGATTATGCCCTCCGCGAGGTCGCAGCGGGTGGAGTCCGGGTTGCTCCATCACATAGCATCCACCGATGGCGGAGCGGTCGTTCGGGTTCCGGACCCACCCTTCGGTGACGTCGACCGCGACGCCGGAAGCGGTCTTCGACGTGATCGCCGATCTCCGGAACCATCTGATCTGGTCGGGCGAACGCGCCGAGAGCGATGGTTTCAAGATGGTCACGCTCGAGGCACCGCCGGGCAGGGCGACGGTCGGCACGACGTTCACCTCGACGGGATCGGCCGCCAAGGACACGTTCCACGACCGCTCCGTAGTGACGGAGGTGTCGCCCCCCCGCACGTTCGTCATCGAGACCGACGCGCGCCTGGAACGCGGGAACGCGCCGACCTGGGAGGCGCACTTCTCCCATCGCTACGACGTGCACGCGGAGGGTTCCGGTTCGCGGATCGTGTGCACCGAAACCATCGAACGCGTGAACTACTTGCCCTACTGGCTCAAGCCGGGCATCCGAACGATCTTCCGGCCGTGGGTCAACCGCGCGGATCGCAAACAGCTGCGCAACCTTGCCCGCCTCGCCGAGGAGCGCTCGACCGTCTGATCCATTCACCACCCTTCCTGGTTCGACACCGCTCCACGGGAACCGGCCTCTGCGCGCTCGCTCGCTGTTCGGCCTACAGTCCTTGCCTCACGAGGGAGGGGCCATAGTCGACCGACGGACAGCCGGCCTGCCCGCGACGATCGTCGCGGGCGGGATCATCGGTGCGGTCGCGGCCGTGCTGGCGATCTCGTTCGCCGCGCTCGTGTTCGGCGGCGGCTATCTCGCCGACTTCATCGCCGACGGCATCAGCCTGTATCTCGGGGCGGCCGCGCTGACCCTCGCGATCCTCGCTTGGCGGAGCGGCTCCCGCGGGGTGGTCGGAGGCCTGCAGCCGGCGGCGGCCGCCGTCCTCGCGATCGTCGCCGCGACGACCGCGGTCACCGCGTTCGGGAGCATCGAGCGAGCCTTCCTCACCGTCGTCGCCGCGACCCTGGTCGTCACGGTCCTTTCCGGGGCGGCGTTCCTGGCGCTCGGGACGTTGCGTTCCGCCAACCTGCTCAGGTTCGTGCCGGTCCCGGTCGTCGGCGGATTCATCGCGGGCACCGGATGGCTGCTCCTCAAGAGCGGTATCTACGTCTCCTCCGACGAATCGCCGTACCTCACGCCGATCGCCGACCTGTTCCACGGCGAGCTGCTGAAGCTGTGGCTCCCGGCGTTCGTGTTCGGCGTGATCCTCCTCGTCGCGACGCGACTCGTGAAGACGCCGCTGGTGATCCCGGTGGTCCTCGTGATCGGGGTCGTGCTGTTCGCGATCGGGATGGTGGTGACCGGCTCGTCGATCGCGAGCGCGCGATCGGGTCATTGGCTCCTGCTCGGGCCGTTCGACTCGTTCGAGAAGTGGCAGCCCTGGACGTTCCGCGCGCTCGGCGGCGCCGACTGGTCGGCGGTGCTCGCGCAGTGGACGGGGATCCTGACGGCCGTGTTCGTGGCGGTGATCGCGATCTTGTTCAACATCAGCGGGACCGAGGTCGTGTTGAACCGGGACCTGGACACGAACGAGGAGCTGCGCAACGCCGGGGTGCTGAACGTGATCTCCGGCGCGCTGGGCGGGATCCCCGGCTACCACGCGCTCAGCCTGACCGCGCTCGCCGAACGGATGAACGTGGACGCCCGGGTGGCCGGGCTGATCGCCGCCGCGGTCCCGCTGGCGGCGGTGGTGTTCGGCGCCTCGGTGATCGAGCTGATCCCGCGGATGATCGTGGGCGGCGTGCTGGTGTTCCTGGGCCTGGCCTTCCTGGTCGAGTGGGTCTGGGACAAGCGCAAGATCCTGCCGCCGGTCGAGTACGGGGTCGTGCTCGTGATCTTGGCCGCGATCATCGGCAAGGGGTTCCTGCCCGGGGTGGTGCTCGGGCTGGTGCTCGCGGTCGTGCTGTTCGCGGTCAACTACGGCCGGATCGAGCTGGTGCGCGAGGTCGCGTTCGGGCAGACCTACCACTCCAACGTGGACCGACCCCCGTCCGAGCGGGCGGCGCTGCGCCAGATGAGCGGGGCCGTCCAGATCCTGCGCGTGAACGGGTTCCTGTTCTTCGGCTCGGCCAACGGCCTGCTCGAGCGGATCCGAAAGCGCGTGGAGGCCGGCCCCCTGCGGTTCCTGGTGATCGACCTGCGGCGGGTCACCGGGGTGGACTCCTCGGCGGTCGTGGCCTTCGTCAAGGTGATCGGCCTGGCCCAGACCCACGGGTTCGAGCTGGTGCTGACCGGCGTGTCCGAACCCGTGCGCAAGCAGCTGGCGCGCGGCGGCGTGGACGAGGGCGACCTCGTGCGGTTCGAGCCCGACCTGGACCGCGGGCTGCAGCGGTGCGAGGAAGCTCTCCTGCGTGACGTGGCAGCCGACGCGCAGACGGCGGACGCCGGCCGCGCTGGGGCCCCGGTCGGGCTCGACCCGGGGGGCTCCTCCGACGGCGACGCGCTCGCCGGCATGCCGGCCGGGCTGCGGACCTACCTCGAGCGTGTGGAACTCCCCGAGGGCGCCGTCCTGATCCGTCAGGACGAGACGCCCGGCGACGTGTTCGTCGTGGAGTCGGGGCGGCTGAGCGTGGAGATGGTGACCGCCGACGGGACCCGGATGCGGCTGCGGAGCGTGCAGGCCGGTGTCGTCGTCGGCGAGGTCGCGATGTACACCGGCGTCCATCGCACCGCGGACGTGGCCGCCGAGACCCCGAGCGTCGTCCTGAAGCTCAGCACGTCTGCGATCGATCGGATCGAGGCCGAGGATCCCGAACTCGCCGGCGCGCTGCACCGATGGCTCGCCGGGATCCTCTCGGAACGGTTGCGAGACACGCTGCGCGAGTTCGACGCCCTGCTGGACTAGCTGGAGGAGAGGAGGGAACGTGTCCGAGGCGCCGCGGTCGAAGGGCTGGCTGCCGTTACTCGCCGCCGGGGTGATCATCGGCGCCGTCGAGGCGGTGCTCGCGATCGCGTTCGCCGCCTTCGTGTTCGGCGGCTACCTCGCGGGTCGCCTCGGCGACGGCATCGGGCTGTACCTCGTGGCCGCCGTCCTGACGCTCGGGATCCTCGCCTGGCGGGCGGGCTCACGGGGCGTCGTGGGCAGCGTGCAGGACGCGGCGGTGGCGGTGCTCGCCCTCGTCGCTACGTCCACCGCGTCGAAGGCGCAGAGCCTCGCACTGGTCGCCCGGAGCACCGGCGTGGGGACGTACGAGCCCCCCGACATCTTCCTCACCGTCATCGCCGCGACCCTGGTGGTGACGGTCCTGTGTGGCCTCGTCTTCGCGCTGCTCGGGAGGTTCCGGCTAGGCAACCTCGTCCGGTTCGTGCCGTACCCGGTCGTCGGCGGGTTCCTCGCGGGTACCGGATGGCTGCTGTTCAAGGGCGGGATCTACGTCGCCTCGGGTGTGCTGCCGCACCTGCGCACGTTCGACGACCTGCTGCGCGAGCACGAGCTGGTCCGGTGGGGCCCGGCGTTCGTCTTCGGTGCGCTGATGCTCCTCGCGGTCCGGGTCATCAAACGGCCGCTCGTGATCCCGGCGGTGCTGGGGATCGGGCTCGTGGTGTTCGCGGTCGGGATGCTCGTCACCGGCTCGTCGATCGATTCCGCGCGAGAGGGGCGGTGGTTGCTCGGGCCGTTCGAGTCGGTCCGTCTGTGGCAGCCGTGGACGTTCCGCGCGCTCGGCGGCGCCGACTGGTCGGCGGTGCTCGCGCAGTGGACGGGGATCCTGACGGCCGTGTTCGTGGCGGTGATCGCGATCTTGTTCAACATCAGCGGGACCGAGGTCGTGTTGAACCGGGACCTGGACACGAACGAGGAGCTGCGCAACGCCGGGGTGCTGAACGTGATCTCCGGCGCGCTGGGCGGGATCCCCGGCTACCACGCGCTCAGCCTGACCGCGCTCGCCGAACGGATGAACGTGGACGCCCGGGTGGCCGGGCTGATCGCCGCCGCGGTCCCGCTGGCGGCGGTGGTGTTCGGCGCCTCGGTGATCGAGCTGATCCCGCGGATGATCGTGGGCGGCGTGCTGGTGTTCCTGGGCCTGGCCTTCCTGGTCGAGTGGGTCTGGGACAAGCGCAAGATCCTGCCGCCGGTCGAGTACGGGGTCGTGCTCGTGATCTTGGCCGCGATCATCGGCAAGGGGTTCCTGCCCGGGGTGGTGCTCGGGCTGGTGCTCGCGGTCGTGCTGTTCGCGGTCAACTACGGCCGGATCGAGCTGGTGCGCGAGGTCGCGTTCGGGCAGACCTACCACTCCAACGTGGACCGACCCCCGTCCGAGCGGGCGGCGCTGCGCCAGATGAGCGGGGACGTCCAGATCCTGCGCGTGAACGGGTTCCTGTTCTTCGGCTCGGCCAACGGCCTGCTCGAGCGGATCCGAAAGCGCGTGGAGGCCGGCCCCCTGCGGTTCCTGGTGATCGACCTGCGGCGGGTCACCGGGGTGGACTCCTCGGCGGTCGTGGCCTTCGTCAAGGTGATCGGCCTGGCCCAGACCCACGGGTTCGAGCTGGTGCTGACCGGCGTGTCCGAACCCGTGCGCAAGCAGCTGGCGCGCGGCGGCGTGGACGAGGGCGACCTCGTGCGGTTCGAGCCCGACCTGGACCGCGGGCTGCAGCGGTGCGAGGAGGGGCTGCTCCAGGACGGAGCCGCCGGGCCGGCGGACCTGGACGGCGACGCGCTCGCGGGGATGCCCGCGGGCCTGCGGTCGTACCTGGAGCGGGTGTCGTTGGAGGACGGCGCCGTGGTCATCCGCCAGGACGAGCCGCCCGACGACGTGTTCGTGCTCGAGTCCGGCAGGTTGCGGGTCGAGACCGTGACGCCCGAGGGCACCCGCATGCGCCTTCGGACGCTGCGCCCCGGCGTGATGGTCGGCGAGCTCGCGATGTATTCGGGGACGCTGCGGACCGCCGACGTGGTGGCCGAGACGCCGAGCGTGGTCCTGAAGCTCAGCAAGTCCGCGATCGAACGGATGGAGACCGACGATCCCGAGCTGGCCGCGGCGCTGCACCGATGGCTCGCGACGACGATCGCGGGTCGCCTGGGCGAGTCGCTGCTCGCGTTCGACGCGTTGTTCGACTAGGGACGCGGGTCAGCTCCGCATGCCGACGCGGTCCGGCGCGGGTCGCCGTCCTCGCCGCCGACGCCTCGGTCCCCGGCGACGCGCAGCCGTCGCCGCCGACCAGGACGTCCTGGCCGATACCGCCGCGTCGTTCCCCCTCCGGCCCCGGCGATGAGTCGTCGCCGTCCCGCATGACGTCCCTCGCGTCCCCAGGACGTCGTCTCGGCCGTCCCGACGATCGTCCGCCCGCGTCCCGACGCAGATGGTCCGGCCCCTCGGCCCCGATGGTCGGGCCGAGGTGGACGTCGGGACGACCGAGATGCCGACCAGGAAGGCGACGAACGCGATGCCGGTGACAGACGCGCGACGCATCGGAACCCTTCCGTCGGAAGATGAACGCAGCATCCTGGGCGACCCGGGCGGGCGGATGCGAGACGGGGAGGGGCTTCTCACGGAACCGAGGGTCACCCCGAGGTGCGAGGTGGTGCGTGGTGCTGAGGTGGTCGCGGGAGCGAACCCCCGCGACCACGCTCGGCCTTGCTACATGACGTCGAAGGCCTCGTACACGGTCACGCTGCCTCCGCCCTGCAGGACGGGCGAGCTCTTCGCGAGCGAGGTCGCCGAGTCCAGCGAGTCCGCCTGGAGGATCGTGTAGCCGGTGAAGGGTGAGCCGGACACCTCGCCCACCTTGCCGTCGCTGCCGATCACCTTGGCCGCGGGCGCGAACGGGTTGCCGCCGTCCTTGATGGCCCCGCCGAGCTCCGAGTACCAGCCGTCCCAGGCCTTCATGACGCGAGCCTTGTCCTCGTCCGTCTCGGGCATGCTCCCGCCGCTGTACAGCAGCACGAAGTCCGCCATCGCTACCTCCTTCCGGCCTTTCGGCCTTGTCCGTCCGTCATCCCTACGACGAACGGGGGTGGCCGCTTTCGACAACGAACCGCGTGTGAGGGGTCTTACCGCTGCTGCTGGTCGAACCCGGCCCCGACGGCCTCGAGGGCGTCGTCGACGAGGGCGTGCAGGTCCGCCCGCCCGCTGTCGGCGCACCAACCGCCCACGGCGGTCGAGAACGCGGCGAGTGTGACCGCGGCGAGCAGCCGCATCCGCGGCTCCTGCGAGGGGTCGCCGCCGGCCCGCGTCACGAGCTCCTCGGTCACGCCGTTCTCCCATCGAGCGTGCTTGTCGAGCAGCCGGGCTCGGATGGACGGTGTCTCGTGCGCCAGGCGCTTCGCGGCCACCACGCGATCCTGCTGCTCCTCGTACAGATCGATCAGCGACCCGAGAGCTCCTCGGAGCGCCGTGAACGACGACTCCTCGGGGGGGCGGGCGGCGAGCATCGACCGCAGCTCGAGACCGAGGTCGTCGAAGAACCCGATGACGACGTCTTCCTTGGAGTCGAAATACCGGAAGAAGGTGCGTGGCGAGACCTCGACCTGCTCGACGATGTCCTCGATCGTCGTCTCGTCGAACCCACGCTCGGCGAACAGCCGGAACGCCGCGTCCGTGAGCTCGGCTCTCGTCCGCTGCTTCTTCCGTTCCCGCAGGCCCACCGTCGTGTCCACGGGCACAGCATAGCACTTGGCGCCCCATGTAATCTGACAGGGGTTGCCAAATGGCACCGATACTCGTATCGTGAGGCCACCGATGCAGAGGCCGATGGGAAGGAGCCACCGATGACGGCCTACGTGCTGGTGCAGACGGACACCCAGAACGGCGGGATCGCGAACCGGATCCGAGAGGTCCCCGGGATCGTCTTCGCCGAGGACGTCCGCGGTCCCTACGATGCGCTCGCCCTGGTGCGTTCGGACTCGAGCGGGGAGGCCTTCCAGCGAGCCCTCGAGCAGATCCGGCAGCTCCCGGGCGTGATCCACGCGCTGGCCGCTCCGATCGTCCGGGCGTCGTTCGGGCGCTCGGAGCGCCCCGCCGCCTGATCTGGTCCGTTCGCGGGACGGGCGCCTCGTCCGATGAACGACCTGCGTAGTGAGACCTGCGCCGATCCCTGTAGCCCTCGCGGCCCTGTCCAGCACCTGCCTCCGGCGGGTACGGTGCGTGCCCTACCCCACAGGAGGGACGGTGCTCGAACACCGCAACGTCTCGATGATCCGTGGCGCGCTCGAGGTCTACAACTCCGGTGACCACGACGCGATGCGACCCTTCCTCGCCGACGACGTTCTGTGGCACGTGGGCGGCAACCACGCGATGAGCGGCGATTACGTCGGGATCGAGGCGGTGATCGACTACTTCCGCCGCGTCCGGAAGGAGACGGCCGGAACCCTGCAGGTCACGCCCGCCGAGATCCTCGCCAACGATCGGCACGCCTCGATCTTCATGCGCGTGTCCGCGTACCGCGACGTGCGATGGATGGACGTGCTGCTGGCCGAGGCGCTCACGCTGGATCCGAACGGCCGCTGGACGGAGTACTGGGCGCTCGCGAACGACCAGGACGCGGTCGACGCGTTCTGGTCCTGAGGCGGGTGGGATGGAACACCCCAACGCGACGAAGATGCGCAAGACGGTCGCCGCGTTCATGGCCGGCGACCTCCCGCTCATGCTCGAGGCGTTCGCGCCCGACGTCGTGTGGTACGCGCCGGGTCACACCCCGGCGAGCGGCACGTTCCGCGGACGCGACGGCGTGCGGCGCTTCTTCACGTTGCTGGACGACGCCTCCGCGGGGTCGATCCGGGTGGAGATCGAGGACATCCTCGCCGGCGATCGCTACGTGACGATGTTCCTGACGATCACCGCGCAGCGTCACGAGGAGCGGATGAGCGTCCTGGTCGCGCAGTTCGCGGAGGCCGATCGAGCACGGCCGTTGGTCGCGGGGCTGGTTCCTCCCGGACAAGCTCGACGAGTGGGACCGCTTCTTCGCCGCGGCGAACTCGGACCGTCACTAGGCGCGGCCGCGCCGAACTCACGCGCCGGGATCGGGTGCTTCCTCGGTGGGTGCGGCGCCCGCGTAGATCTCGGCGCCGAGCTGTTGCGCCAGTCCGAGGTCGTCGCGATGGTTCCACAGCTCGACGACCTTGCCGTCGCGGATCCGGAAGATGTTCACGCCGCTGAAGATCGCGTGGTTGCCGGTGGGCGGGCGACCCCCCCACGCGCCGGTGTTCGTGCCCTCGGTCGTCCAGCGGGCCGCGACGAGGTCCTCCTGCGCGAGCAGGAGATCCACCTCCATCCGCAGGTCGGGGAACGCCGCACGGAAGTCGGCCGCGATCTTCGCCTGACCCGGGCCGCCGGGAAGCGCCTCCGTGGGTCGGAGGTCGTGGCGGATGTAGTCGGGCGCGAAGACCTCGTTCGCGACCTCGACGTTGCCCCGGTTCCACACCTGGTCGTAGAACCGCCGCACGAGTGATCGGTTGTCCTCGACGCTCATCTCCGCCTCCTCGGTCCGGCACCGAGTATGGACGTCGCCGCCTGCGTGCGGTCGGTTGACAGGCCTGGGTCCCGGTGGAAGCGTTCGCGCATGGCCGACGTCCGCGTCAACGGCGTCCGGCTCTACGTCGAGGAGCGCGGACGCGGCGAGCCGATCGTGTGCATCCACGGGACGTCGTCCTCGGCGATGGTCTGGCGCAGGGACGCGACCGACGCGCTCGCCGAGCTCGGGCGCGTGATCGTCTACGACCGCCGTGGATGCACGCGCAGCGAGCGACCCGAGCCGTACGAGACCAGCGTCGTCCAGCACGCCGAGGACGCCGCGGCGCTCCTGCGAGCCCTCGATGCCGCGCCCGCCGTGGTGATCGGTCGCAGCTACGGCGGCGAGATCGCGATCGAGCTCGCCCTGCGCGAACCCGAGCTCGTCCGCGCGCTCGCGCTGCTCGAGGCCGCGAGCCTCCCGCTCGACGCGGAGGCGATGGCCTGGGGCGAGGCGCTCCGGGACAAGGTGGAGGCGGCGGCCGCGCGCGACATGGGTTCGGTGGCCGAGACGTTCCTGCGCGAGGTGCTCGGCGACGAGGCCTGGGGGGCCTTCCCGCGGCGCGCCAAGCAGATGTTCGTCGACAACGGCCCGGCGATCCTCGCGGAGTTCCGTGGACCCTGGCTCCAGGCGACCGAGACGGACCTCGGGCGCATCTCGGTCCCCACGCTGCTGGTCGCGGGGAAGGACTCGCCCGAGCCCTTCCGGCGCCTCACCGAGCGGATGGCCTCGGCCATCCCGAACTCGAGGACCGAATTCGTCGGGGGTGGCCACTTCATCGATCCCGGCGAGCCGTCGGTGGTCGCGTTCGTCCGCGCCGTGCTCGCCGCCTAGCGCCCGTCGAGCGGTCGGTCAAACAGCCTCTCATCCGGCTCTCATCGATCGGGCCTACGCTGTGCCCGATGCGGGTGCTGGTCGTGGAGGACGAGGTCAAGATGGCCGGCCTGCTCAAGCGCGCGCTCGAGGAGGAGGGGTACGCGGTGGACGTGGCCGGGCGCGGGGAGGACGCGCTCTGGCTCGGGACCGAGAACCCGTACGACGCGATCGTCCTGGACCTGATGCTGCCCGACGTCGACGGGTTCGAGGTCAGCAGGAAGCTGCGCGAGGCTGGCCGGTGGAGCCCGGTCCTCATGCTCACCGCGCGCGACGCCGTGGCCGACCGGGTCGCGGGCCTCGACGCCGGCGCCGACGACTACCTGACCAAGCCGTTCTCGTTCGCCGAGCTGCTGGCGCGCCTGCGCGCGCTGATGCGGCGCGGCGCCGCCGAGCGACCCCCGGTCCTGCGGGTCGGGGACCTCGAGCTCGATCCCGCCGCGAGGAGCGTGGCGCGCGACGGGACCGTCATCGAGCTCACCGCGCGCGAGTTCGCGCTCCTCGAATACCTGATGCGTCGCCCGGGCGAGGTCCTGACGCGGACGCAGCTGATCGAACACGTGTGGGACTTCGCGTACGAGGGCGACTCCAACGTCGTCGACGTCTACATCCGCTACCTGCGCAACAAGGTCGATCGACCGTTCGGACGCGACCAGATCGAGACCGTGCGCGGCGCGGGGTACCGGCTCCGCGCGGGGGCGCGCTGATGCGGCTCCGGACCAGGGTGACGCTCGTCTCGGCGGTCCTGATGACGGTGGTCCTGTCGGCGACCGGCGTCTTCGTCTACCTGCGGCTGCAGACCGAGCTCCGGCGGACGCTCGACGAGACCCTGCGGTCCCGGGCGGATGCCGAGCTGCTGGTCGTAGAGCGCTCGGGATCGCTCTCGCCCGACCAGCCCGACGATGCGTTCGCGCAGCTGATCGCCCCCGACGGCTCGGTGGTCGAGTCCTCGAGCAGCATCTCGGGCGCACCCGCGTTCGCATCCGGCGGTGTCGAGGCGCCGACGTTCTCCGTACGGGAGGACGTGACGATCGAGGGCGAGGTCGTGCCGGCGAGGATGCTCGCGGTCCCGGTCGGTGGCGGAGGGGTGCTCGTCGTGGGCGCGTCGCTCGACGACCAGCGGACGACGCTCGCCCGGCTCGGGACCGCGCTCGCGATCGGGGGGCCGCTCGCGCTGATCCTGGCCGTCGGCGTGACCTGGTTGCTCGTGGGGTGGACGCTCCGCCCGGTCGAGTCGATGCGCGCGGAGGCGGCCGCGATCTCGGCCGGTGACCCCGGGCGCCGGCTGCCGGTCCCGGGGACCGGCGACGAGCTCGCCCGCCTGGCCGAGACGCTGAACGCGATGCTGGATCGGCTCGAGGAGGCGATCGAACGCGAGCGGCGGTTCGTCGACGACGCGAGCCACGAGCTCCGGACGCCCCTGTCGAACCTGAAGGCCGAGCTCGACCTCGCCCTGCGGCGTTCGCGCACGTCGGACGAGCTGGAGCGCGCGCTCCGGAGCGCCTCGGAGGAGACGGACCGGCTCGCGCGGCTCGCCGACGACCTGCTCGTGCTCGCGCGCTCGGACCGCGGGCGTCTGCCGATCCGGCGCGAGCCGGTCGACGTGGCGGAGATGGTGGGCGGAACCGTCGACTCGTTCGCGGCGCGCGCGTCCGAACGCGGCGTCGGCATCGACGTCCACGTTCCCGGCGAGCTCCGGGCCGACGTCGACGAGCTCCGGATGCGCCAGGCCCTCGGCAACCTGCTCGACAACGGCCTGCGCTACGTCCCAGCCGGCGGCCGGCTGAGCGTCGCCGCCGAGCGCGACGACGGGTCCCTCCGGCTCGAGGTGCGGGACAACGGGCCGGGCTTCCCCGCCGAGTTCCTCCCCGCCGCGTTCGAGGCGTTCGCGCGTCCGGACGCGTCGAGGTCCCGCCCGGAGGGCGGGACCGGTCTCGGGCTCGCGATCGTGGCCGCCGTAGCCCAGGCGCACGGCGGGACCGCGGAGGCCGCGAACGCCCCCGGCGGCGGCGCCGTCGTGATCCTGTCGATCCCCGGCTGAAGGCGACTCCTCCGTCCCTCATCTCTGCTCACGCTGCTCTCATCGGTCGCGCGGCACCCTTATCACCGATCGTCCGAGGGGAGTAATCACACGCCGTCGATGTAGTGGCTGGCCGACGACATGCGGTGAAGGGGTCCGCATGGAGCGGACCCCTTCACTCGGATCGGTCTAGCAGGCGGCGTTCGGTGCGGCCGCTCGCAGGGTCCTCGATCGGTTCGTCGCGGTTGTGTTCGATGCCGACGCGAGCTTGAGGTTGCCGTTGTAGGTGGCGATCCCGGCTTCGACATCGTCCTTGAAGTTGATGACGCCGCTCGCCTGCGCGAAACCTCCGGTCCCCTCGTCGACGTGGTGAGTGCAGCGACCCTTGATCTCCTCGAAGGTCACAGGGTCGAACTTGCCGGTGAACACGTACGAGAAGGAGAGGGTGCCGGTCGGGTCCCCGCTGCACGACCCGTCGCCTCCGCTGTCGATGCACCCGACGAACAGTTCGTGTCCCGTCTCCTGCAGTGTGCCGTTGTCCTGGAACTTGTCGATCAGATCGACCGAGTACCAGCATCCGACGAGGCTGCCAGACATCGTGAACACGAACGGGGCGCCGCCGGGAACCGGATCGGCCGCGATGCAGGCGGCGCCAACGGGATCACCGGGCGATGCGAACGCCTGGCTGCCGGACGCGGAGATGACGCTGCCGGCCGCCGGCTGGGCGATCAGCACGAGCAGAGACAGGCTCGCGGCGACGGCGAGTGCTCCGGTGCGTCGCTTCATCAGACTGCGCTCCTTTCCTTCGTCTTGACGCTGAGGGGCGCCGAGCGGGGCACGCGGTCGCCGGATGTTTCTCGGTCCCGGCGGTCGCGAGCGAATCGAGTTCCCAACCATCCGCACGCAGCCAGGACGATCGTCCCCGCGAGGATGCTGAGCCCCTGAACGTCTCCTCCGCCGCTCGATTGCGGCGGGACGATCGGTATGCCAGCCATCTGGTACCTCCCTTCGGATCGGTCATCGAACGGTGACAGGCGTCTCTGGGGATTGGCTGGACTACGACTGGACGGATCGGGCGCCTGGCATTGGGTCTGGTGCTACGGTCCCGCCGTGGCGATCGAGTACCGACTCCTCGGATCGCTCGGGGCCCTAGAGCGTGGCCGTCCTCTCGCGTTAGGGCCCCCTCGACAGCGTGCGGTGCTCGCCTGGCTCCTGTTGCACGCCAACGAGGTCGTCCTCGTGAGCCGGCTGATCGACCAGCTCTGGCGGGAGGAACCGCCCGAGACCGCGGCCAATATCCTGCAGGGGTACGTCTCGGATCTCCGCAAGGTGCTCGGCCGCGGATCCATCGAGACGGTCGGCCACGGATACGTGCTCCGCGCGGACGTGTCTGCTATCGACCTTCACCGGTTCGAGGCTTTGTCCGACGAGGGGATCGAGGCGCTCGAGGACGATCGTCCCCGTGAGGCGGCCGAGATCCTGCGACGCGGGCTCGATCTCTGGCACGGCCCGGCTCTCGCCGATCTCCTGGACGAGCCGCTCGCCGCGGCCGCGGTCAATCGTCTCGAAGAGCTTCGACTTACGGCGCTCGAGAAGCGGGTCGATGCGGATCTTGCCAGTGGCCGGCACGCGGAGGTCGTCGCCGAACTCGCGTCGCTCGTCGACGAGTACCCCCTACGCGAGCGATTCAGGGCGCAGCTCATGCTGGCCCTGTATCGCTCGGGACGTCAGGCGGACGCGCTCGCCAGCTATCGGGCAGCGCGCGCGATCCTGACCGAAGAGCTCGGCATCGATCCGGGCGCGGAACTCCAGTCGATGGAGCAGGCGATCCTGACGCAGGATCGGTCGCTCGATCTGGTCGAGGAGGTTGGGCAGCGAGCCCGGCAGGTCGCGCGATCCCGACGTGTGGTCCTTGCCGTCACGACGGGCGCATCGGACCCGTCGTCTTTGCTCAACCTGAGCGAGGCCCTCGTCCACAAGCCCGTCTTCGAGCTGATCGTGGCCGGGCTGGTCTCGGACCGTGCGGAGCTCGCCCCCCAGACCGCGCTGCTCAACGAACGTGCGCGCGAGCTCGCCCATCGCGGGGTCATCGCGCGAGCCGCGGCGTTCGTTTCCGCCCAGCTCGGAGAGGACATCGTCCGCCTGGCGTCGGATCGCGACGTCGTCCTCGCCCTCCTCGAGGCGCCCGCGACCCTCCTGGACAAAGGGATCCCGGACCCGGACCTGGCGCTCGTGCTCTCGGAGGCTCCCTGCGACGTGGCGTTCACGGTTGCTCGAGGTGGATCGCCCGACGGACCGGTGGTCGTCCCGTTCGGTGGGGTCGACCACGATTGGGCGGCGATCGAGCTCGGCGCGTGGGTCGCGAAGGCTCGCGGCGTAGCTCTTCAGCTCGTCGGCGCCGCGGCGACTGCGGATGCCGGAAAGCGAGATGCGAGCCGATTGCTCTTCCATGCCTCGCTCGCAGTGCAGAGAGCCGTGGGGATCTCCGCCGAGCCGCTGCTGGCCGACGCGGGGGTCGAGGGGATGCTCTCGGCGAGCAAGGGGGCGGGGGTCCTGGTCGTCGGCCTTTCGGAGCGTTGGCAACGGGAGGGGCTCGGGCCGGTGCGACTGGCGTTGGCCAGGGACGCCGTACCCCCCGCACTCTTCGTCCGGTCAGGGCTTCGTCCTGGAGGCCTCGCTCCGAAAGAGACCCTCACCAGGTTCACCTGGTCGGTTGGACCGATCGTGCCATAGGCGGGTTCAGCCTCCTGTAGCCCACGAGGGCGGAGTGGTCTTCCGGCACGGCGGCTGGGTCCGATCGGGCGTGGGTGCGTCCACGGGGATGATCCCGTCGTAGGTCTGGTCGACCCCGGGGACCATCCGGAACGTGTCATAGACGAGGATGCCTTCCGGTCCCCTCTCGACGCGCGACAGGTAGATCGGGACGATGGCCTGGCGCTCCTGGTCGAGAACGATCGTTCCGTTCGGTGCGTCGAGTCGGACCGAGGCGAGCGCGCGCTGGAACCGTTGCGCGCCGTTCGACAGGTCGCCGTGGACCGCCTCGAGCGCGCGCATGACCGCCTCCATCGCGTTGTAGAAGTCGATGTCGAAGAGGTGGTAGGCGGATGTCGCCGTCGAGGCGAGCTTCGGGAAGGTCTCCCTGAACCGGTCCGCATAGTCGTTCCAGCGTCCCCACGATCGATCCAACGGCACCGACGATGCTGTGACGACGCCTTCCAGCCGATCCCCGAGCCCCTGCACGATGGCGGGATCCAGCAGCGTGGGGACGGATCCCTCTGCTGCGTACACGATCCGGCGGGCTAGGCGGGGCTCGCGATGCGCGAACCGCTGGAGGAAGGTCGACGCGCTGGACGGGAGGTCTGCGGTGACGAAGAATCCGTCAGCCCCACCAAGTGGCACAGCCTCGATCGTCGCGGCGATGTCGTCGGGCGCGGCGTCGAGCCACTCCCGGTTGGCCACCTTCCCTCCGAGCGAGCAGAATTCCGCCACGAAGCCCGCCTGAGCACCCCATCCCCACAGGTCTGGAGCAGCCAGGGTCGCGGCTCGTCGCCAGCCGAGGACCTCGCGGGCGTAGCTCCCGAGTCCGGCGCTCGTCTGCACGGCGTCGGCGGAGAACCGGAACAGGTTCGGCGCTTGTTTCGAGGCGTTCAGGTGCTCCATGGTGTCCGAGATGAACGTCGTCTCGGGATGTCTCCGTGCGTATTGAACAAGCGCCTCGGTATCCGTGGAGGAATTGGGTCCGATCAGGACATCGACCCCTTCCAGCTCGACCAGACGACGGGTTTCCTCGAAGGCACCGAGGCCTTCGCCGGCGCACCCCAACACGAGATCGACGGGAGCTCCCCCGACCGAGACACCATCGATCCCGTCGACCGGACCACTTCCTTGGAGTCGGCCGCCCCGTTGGATCAGGGAGAGCTCGGCACCTGCGAGCGCCACGTCGTAGTAGGTCGCCGAGAACCCCTCGCAGTCCGCGAGGAGCCCGATCCGGATCGGGTCCTTTCCGCCGCTTTCGCACGAAGCGGCGCACAAGAGGAGGACGAGAAGGAGCGGTGAAACCCCTCCACGCCTCATGACGTGTGCGTCGTGACCCACACGCCGTCGGCCCCCACGACGAGATCCTCCGGCTGCCCCTCGACCGGGATCGTGGCAAGGACCCGCCCGGTCCGCGCGTCCACGCGGCTGACCGTGCCGTCGATCGAGTCCGCGACCCAGACGTCGCCGCGGCCGAAGGCCACGCCGTCCGCGCCGCGCCCCACGGGGACGACCATCGTGACGGTCTCCGTGTCAGGGTCGAACCGGGCAAGGACGTCGGAAACCAGGGCCGTGATCCACACCGCCCCTCCGCCGACGGTGATGGATCGTGGCAGGAAGGGGATGTCGATGACCTCGACGTCCTGCAGCCCCGTCGGATCCACCCGTCGGATCGCGGGCCCCGAGTCGAGCGTCAGCCACACCGATCCCTCGCCGACGGCGACGTCCGTGTAAGCGGGAAAGTCGGGTGTGTGTCCGAACACGAAATTCGGGTTCTCCGACAGGATCGGAACGTGGTCGAGCGTCGTCTCGCCACCGTTCACGTTGCCGGTCGTGTTCTCCGTCAGCCGGGCGACGTTGCCGCCGCCGTAGCCACATGCGGCGACCCAGATCCCCTCGTCGCCCGCGGCCACCGCCGAGAAGGCACCCCGGGCACCTTTGAGCGGGATCGTCTCGATCAGCTTCCCGGACTTCACGTCGATCCGGTCCAGACTGACTTCGAAGGGTCCGTTCGCGACGACCGCGAGATCGCCCCGGACGATGACGTCCATCGGCGTGCCGTCGACCGGCGTGACGATCGATGCGCCCGTCGAGGGATCGATCCTCCACAGGTCCCGCTCGGCCATGCTCGTTACCCACACGTACCCGTCGCCGGTCGCAACCGAGCTGGCCCGATCCCCGACGTCGATAGATTGGACGACGGCGTTCGAGGCGGGGTCGATGCGCAGGAGCTTGTCGAGCGGCTTGGCCTCGGCGCTGTCCAGCAACGTGGATCCGAACCAGGCTGCCAGCAAGGCCAGGAGGCCCGCGACCGCGACCATGGGAGTCGGTAACCTCCTACGTCTCGGCGGGGCGGCGAGTCCGAGTGCCGCACGAGATTCGGTCACGAGTTGTTGGCACGTCTCCTGCCGGTCGGCCGGGTCCTTCGCCAGGGCCTTGGCAACGACGGCGTCGATGGCCGACGGGAGGTCCGGTCGTTTCTGGGACACGACCGGTGGCTCCTCCTCGAGGTGTGAGAACAAGATCGCGATGTCCGACCGGCCCCCGAACGGCGGCTCACCGGTCAGGCACTCGACGAGCAGGCAGCCGAGCGAGTACAAGTCGGCGCGCCCGTCGAGTTCGCCTCCGGTGATCTGTTCGGGAGCGACGTAGTCGACCGTGCCCATGAGCTGCCCGTCCTCGGCAAGGGACCCCGCGTCGGTAAAACGTCTCGTGAGGCCAAAGTCCGCCAGGTACGCGTGGTCTTTCCCGTCCACCCCGGCGCCGGGAGCAACCAGGACGTTCGACGGCTTGACGTCGCGATGTACGAGCCCACGCCTGTGCGCCATGTCGAGCGCGCTGGCGACCTGCGACAGGAGGTCCATCGCATCCGCCGGCGCCAGGAGGCCGAGTCGGAGCCGCGCCTTCAGGTCCGTGCCCTCGACGTAGCGCATCGCGATGAAGAGGTAGCCCGCCGCTTCGTCCGCCTCGTAGATCGGGATGACGTTCGGATGATCCAGCGAGGCCGCGAGTTCCGACTCGACGAGGAAGCGCTCGCGGAACGCCTCGTCGCTGGCGAACTCGGCCGAGAGGACCTTGAGCGCGACGCTGCGCTTGAGGCGCCGATCCTCGGCCAGGTAGACCTCGCCCATCCCGCCGCGCCCGAGCAGACGTTCGATCCGGTAGCTGGCGAGCGCGACCGGCCCCGGCGGGCGTGTCACGTCCACGTCGGGGTGCCCTTCATCGTTCGTGGCCTCGTGGCGAACATGTCGACCTCGGTGCGGGCACTGAGGGATCGGGTCGTCCACGTTTTCCGTGTCGTGCCACGGACGCTACTCCTTCGGCTCGTCCCGCTGAAGGGGGTTGTCCCCCGACCAAATGGATCGGCGAGACCAAGGGTGCGACGTGCCGCTGAAGGATCGCTGGATGCCGCCTGGCCGGAGCCCGGGCGCTCAGAAGTCGAAGCGGCCGGCGAAGTGCTCGGCCACCTCCGGGCGCGTGAGCTGGTACAGCGCGATCCGGTGGCCGCCCGGCGTCGTGAACGAGCAGCACGGGCCGTGCGGGATCTCGAACCGGTGCGCGGGCTCCCACCCGCGGGCCTCGAGCTCCGCGAGCGCGGTGTCCAGGTCCGCCACGCGGTACAGCAGGATCGCTCGTTCGCCCTCGACGTGGTCGGTCAGGAGCACGAGCGGCGGACCCTCGGTGAGCTCGACGGCCGCGACCCGCGTGCCCATCGCGTCGATCGCGAACAGGGCGCGACCACCGAGGACCCCGGTGAAGTACGCGAGATCGCCCGCGACGTCCCGGGTCGGCGTGTAGAGGAAGTCGAGCTGTTCGAACGGTGGCGCGGGCGCGTCACCCACGCGCGGTCACGGCCGGGAACACGGTTCCGAGGATAGCCTGGAGGCCGTTCGGATCGAGGGGTGGTCGATGGACCGAGTGGAAGCGATCGCGCGGCTGCGTTCGGCCCGGGTCGGGCGGCTCGCGACGGTCACGCCCGAGGCGCGACCGCACGTCGTGCCGTTCGTGTTCGCGCTCGTCGAACGCGACCGGGACGTCCTCGCGTACTGGGTGGTCGACCGCAAGCCCAAGCGCTCCCAGCGGCTGCAACGGCTCCGGAACCTCGAAGGGAACCCCGCCGCGGAGTTCGTGGTGGACGGGTACGACGAGGACTGGCGCGCGCTGTGGTGGGTCCGAGCCTCGGGGACCGGCCGCGTCGTCGACGATGCATCTGAGGAGCGCACCGCCCTCGAGGCGCTCGCGGCCAAGTACCCGCCGTACGCGAACGACCCGCCGCCGGGTCCGGTCGTCGCGATCGAGATCGAGACGATCTCGGGCTGGGAGGCCCAGCCCGACAGGCCGCTCGAGGACCGGTCGTGAGGACGGGTCGGCTGGAGACGTTCGCCGACGGCGTCTTCGCGATCGCCGCGACCCTGCTGATCCTGAACGTCGACACGCAGATCGGGGAGCACACGTCCGACCTCGGGAACCGTCTCCTCGAGATCTGGCCCTCGTACGTGGCCTACGCGGTGAGCTTCCTCACGATCGGCATCATCTGGGTCAATCACCACGCGCTCATGGATCAGGTCGAACGCGCCGACCGCGTCTTCCTGTTCCTCAACGTCGGGTTCCTGCTCGTCGTCGCGTTCATCCCGTTCCCGACGCGGCTCGTCGCCGAACACATCCAGGACGAAGGGGCCACCGCGGCGGCGCTCGCCTATGGGATCACCCTCACCGCGACCGCCGTGATGTTCAACGCGATGTGGTTCTACGCCTCGGTCGGTGGGCGGCTGCTCCGTCCCGACCACGACCCCGCGGCGGTCAAGGGGATCACGAGGAGCTATCTGCCGGCCCCGTGGATCTACCTCGCGATGACGCTGACCGCGCTCATCGACCCCACCGTGAGCGTCATCCTCTACGGCGCGTTCGCGGTGTTCTGGGTGATCGAGAGCTCGGTCTTCGGAAGGACCCGGATGCGATCGTGAAGGCCGCTACATCACCGCGAAGGTCTCGTACACCGTGATGCTGGCGCCGCCCTTGAGGACCGGGGAGCCCTTGGCCTTCTCGACCGCCTCGTCCAGCGAGTCCGCCGTCACGATCGAGTAGCCGCTCGGTGGCCCGCTGCCCGCACCGTCGCTGACCGCGCCGTCGGATCCGATGCTCTTGGCCGCCGGCGTGAACGGGTTGCCCGCGTCCTTGAGGGCGCCGCCGAGCTCGCCGAACCACGCGTTCCACGCGGCCATCACCGCGTCCTGCTCTTCCTTGCCCTCCGGCATCTTGCCGCCGCTGTACAGGAGCACGTAGTCGGCCATCGCCGCCTCCTTCCGAGCTCGCCCTCCGTGGGCGCTCACCGACGAGCATGCCACGTCGCTCGCGAGCCGTGCAGGCGACCGGCCTACGTGGAGCCGGTACCGGGGATCGGCGTGGGTTGGCTCTCGGACTGCGGCGGGTTGAGGTTCGGGGCCGCCCCGACCCACGGCTGGATGTCGCCGCAGGCGATCTGGGTGAGGGGATCGTCCAGCACGAGCTGCCAGTCCGTGTAGAGGCCGACGTACGTCGCTCCGATCGCCCAGTCGCCGTCGACCTGCGTGAGCTCGTAGGTCCCCAGGAAGCGATCGGCGGGCAGGGTGCTGTTGGGGTCGCCGAGCCCGACGAGGTAGACGAGGTGGTACGACGTGTCCGCGCCCTTGCCGCAGGTGGAGACGCCCAGGATCTGCATCTGCGCTCCGCCGAGCTCGTCGGAGTACTCCGGGTCGACGGCATCGACGAAGAAGCCGAGGGTTCGGCGGTAGTCGGCGGGCCCGTTCACGAAGAGGTGGCCCTGATGGTCGCCGACCACGTAGCCGTCCAGCGTGTCCTCGTGGTCGCACTGCGGGAACAGGTCGCGCTCGAGATCCGCGCAGTCCATCGACACCCGGCGGCTGAGGTCGAAGACGGCGTCCGCGTCGGACAGCACCAGCGCGTTGGCCAGGAACGCCGCCTGCTCGCAGAACGCGGGTTCGTCCACCGGGCACCCGTCCGCGGTGAACGTCGGCGTGGTCGAGACCGGGCCGGTGGCCGCGACCGGCGGCGGCGCGGAGGAGCCGCCGGTGGCGGCGCCGGGCTGCTCGATCTCGGGCTGGTAGCCGCAGGCCGCGAGGACCACGGTGAGCAGGGCCGCGAGCGGGACGAGGATCGGATGTCGCACCGCTCGAAGATACGGTCTCCGGCGCCCGCAGGGGTCGAGCCGCATCCCGCCGCGAACCGTTCCGGCGGACGGCCTACCGGGGAAGGAGACGCGTCTTTCCCCTCGAAGGCGTTCGTTCAGCCCTCGGTCTCGGCCACGATCGTCTTCAGGGTCGACCAGGCGTTCATCGCGGGCGGGAAGCCCGCGATCGTGGCCGTCTGGATGATCACCTCCTGGAGCTCCTCGGGTGTCAGGCCCGCCTTGAGCGACGAGCGCAGGTGGACCGGGAGCTGCGAGGAGCGGCCGGTCGCGACGAGCGCCGCGACCGAGGTGATCTGGCGTTCGCGCAGCGAGAGGCCGGGTCGCGAGTAGACCTCGCCGTAGGCCACCTCCACGATCAGCTGCCCCAGGTCGCCGAGCGACTCGACCGTGGCCAGCGCTCGCTCGCCGTGGACCTCGCGGAGCTTGTCTCGGCCACGTTCGAGTCGGTCCGGGTCGGTCATGGCTCCTCCTCTGTTCGTTTGGCTCCGTTCGTTTGGCTCCGTTCGTTTGGCTCCGTTCGGGTGGTCGGTCCGGGCCGACGCTACCGTCACGCGGCGGCCGACGCTTCGCAGGAGGTCCCCGCGCCGCCGTCAGCCGGCGGTGGCCGGTCCGGGCGGGTTCGGGGCGCGACCGAGCAGCCTTCGGACCAGGGCGAGGGTCGTCGCCCGTTCCCCGGGCTTGAGCCCGATCCAGACCAGGACCACGCCGTACGCGAGCGTGCCCGCCGAGATCGACAGCGTCAGGTCGATCAGCCACTTCGGACCGACGAGGACGGAATGCACCGCCCCCATGACGACCGCGCCGGCCAATGCCGGCGGGATCAAACGCAGGTACCAGCGGTCGAACGGCCAGATGTCGACGAACCGCTTGACCAGCAGCAACCTCGCGAACGCGGACAGGGTCAGGGTCACCGCCTCGGCGATCGCTGCCCCCTTCATGCCGTACGTGGGCGCGAGCCAGACGGCGATCCCGACCGCGACGGCGAAGGAGGCGACGTAGACGAGCAGGTCCCAGCCGGTGCGACCGACCATGATCAGGATGAACCCGACCGTGCCGACGATCACCGGCACGATCAGGCCGATGATCAAGATCTCGAGCGCGTCGGCACCGGCGACGAACCGCGGGCCGTACACGCGCATGATCGTCCCCGGCAAGATCGCGAGCGCGAGCAGGATCGGCAACGTCGTGGCGAGACCCCACCGCGTCACGTTCTTGTAGAGCGCGTCGAGCTTGTCCTTCTCGCCGCGGTAGTGCAGGTCGGCGACGAACGGGCTGAACACCAACGAGAGCGAGGTGAGGAACAGCAGCAGCGATTGCCCCGTCCGCACGGTGGCGCCGTAGACCCCGACCTCGGCGGAGCTCCGGTACGCGGCCAGGACGAACGTGTCGATCCAGAACAGCAGCTGCGCGAACAGCGTCGCCGGGGCTCGCAGCATCCCGAACTTCATCAGCGCGCCGGTGCGCTCCTCGGGGATGCCGGCACCCTCGGTCCGCGCGTCGAATCCCCGCGTCTCGCGTTCCCACGCCCACCACGCGAACCCACACGCGATCGCCCAGGATGCCGCGTACGCGAACGCGGTCACCCCGGCGGTCTTGGCGAAGAACCAGCCCACGACGGCGATCGCGATCCACCCGAGCGGCTGGCCGATCCAGAAGATGTACAGGGTGTGTCGCATGATCTTGAGGCCGCGCGTCCCGCCCAGGTAGACCCACGTGAGCGCGGCGAACGGGATCGCGACGCCCGCGGCGACGAACGCCACGGTGCCCTGCTGGTGGAACCGAGGGGAGACGAACGCGGTCGAGAGCCAGCCCGAGAGCAGGACCACCACCAGGGCCACCGCGACCGAGAAGACCGCCGCGATGATCGCGCTCGTGCGCACGAGCGGACGCGTTCGCCCGGACTCGCCGCGGCCGATCAGGATCGCCACCAGGCGGACGTTCGCCACGTCCATCCCGAACCGCGTGGCCGTGCTCGCGATGAACGCGAACTGCGTGGTCAGGGTCACGACCCCGAAGAGCGCGGGCCCGAGCCCTCTCGTCATGATCACCTGGGTGGCGAACGTGGTGAGCACGCCGGCCGCCAGGCCGATCACGTTCTGCCCGGCGCCGCCCAGGATGTCCCGCTGGTCGCCGAAGCGTCCCCGTGGCAGGACCGCGTCGATCGCCGCTGCGAACCTTCCCTTGGCGCGGGGGGTTCGGAACGCCGCGTCGGTCGAGACGGGGAGCCCCTCGACCTCGGCCTCCGCGATCGCGTCGAGCTCGGCGTCGGAGCGGGCGTCCTTCGCCGTGGTGGGCGAGCGCTCTGGTCGGTCCTCGTGGTCGGTCATGCGTCCCCTGTGTCCGACGGCGAACCCGGACCGCACGCGGAGGAAAGGATGGTCCGGCGCCGGGCGACGGTGATCGCGAGGAGTCTAGAGGGGCGCCCGAGAGGCTCCAAGGACGGGCGGTCGGACGGCCGTCGGTCGACGGCACCTGCGCGTTCGACCGGACCGAAGGTCGCAGCCGTTCGGCGGATGCCGTTCCGGGAGATCGGGCTGGTCCGGGTTCGGCGCGCCGGATCAGCGGCCGGCGAGCCGGAGCGCCTGGGCCACCGCGTCCTGCGCGTCGGCGGCCCGCACGATCGCCTCGACCGGTTCGCCCTGCTTGCCGAGCTCCCAGGTTCCGATGCCGACGACCGGCTTGCCCATCTTCAGGGCGAGCGCGATCTCCGAGAGGGTCCCGAACTCGCCGTGCACCGCGATCACCACGTCGGCGGTCCGAACGACGATCGCGTTGCGCGCCTCGCCCAACCCGGTCGCGACCGCGATCGTGACGTACGGGTTGGCGTCCAGCCGCGAGTCGCTCGGGAGGATCCCTACCGAACGCCCGCCGGCGTCCGCACACCCGCCCGCCGCGGACTCCATCACGCCGCCCATGCCGCCGCAGACCAGGACCCCGCCCGCCTCGGCGATCCCGCGTCCCACCGCCTCGCCGATCGCGAGCTCGGCCGGCGTGCCCGCCGACGGTCCCACGACCGCGATGTAAGCCTCTCGCGTCATCTCCACGTCCTCATGTCTCTCGCGGTGCCTTGGCTCGTCTTCCGGTGGAACCCTTACCCCAGCATCGCCTCCAGCAGCGACACGGCGCCCGCCTTGTCCAGCGGCTCGTTCCCGTTCCCGCACTTGGGCGACTGCACGCACGAGGGGCAACCGTGCGGACACGGGCAGCTCGACACGGTCTCGAGCGTCGCCTCGAGCCATCGCCGCGCGGAGGCGAACCCCCGTTCGGCGATGCCCGCGCCGCCTTCGTACCCGTCGTACACGAAGATCGTGCACGACCCGGTGTCGGGATGGTACGCGGTCGAGACGCCGCCGACGTCCCAGCGGTCGCAGGTCGCGACGAGCGGGAGCAGCCCGATCGCGGCGTGTTCGGCCGCGTGAGCGGCGCCCGGGATGGCCGAGGGTCGCAGCCGCGCTCCGTCGAGCGCCGCCTGGGTGATGCCCCACCACACGGCCCGGGTCTCGAGCAGCAGGGGCGGGAGGTCGAGCGGCACGATCTCGAGCACCTCGCCGGTGGCGACGTGTTTGCGGGCGAACGCCACGACCTGGTTGGTGACCCGAACGGTCCCGTAGCACGTCTCGGTGCCGGCGGAGAGCGGCCGGCGCTCCTGCTCGATCACGACCTCGATGTCGGTGGTGTCGCGCGACTGCGTGTAGTAGTCGGGGTCCGAACGGGTCACGACCGCGACGCCCGCCTCGAGGTCCAGCTCGCGCACCTCGAACTGCTCGCCCTGGTGCAGGTAGATCGCGCCGGGATGCACCTGCCAGTACGCGCGGGAGCCGTCGACCGTGCCGAGCAGCTCGCCCGTCTCCTCGATCACGATCTGGAACCGCCGCCCGCCGGTGCTGCGGATGTCGACCTTCCGGTGGGGTGGCTCGTGACCGGCGTGGTGCAACAGTGAGCCGCGTCGCCGGAGGTCGCCCGTCGCCTCGAGACCCAGGACCGTCTCGGCGGCCTCCGGCCAGTAGGTCGCGACCTCCTCGTCCGAGAGCGGCTGTTCGCGCGCCGCGCACAGCAGGTGGGGGATCAGGACGTACGGGTTCGTCGGGTCGATCACCGCCGCCTCCGACGGCTTGTCGAACAGGTCCGCGGGATGGGTGACCAGGTACTGGTCCAGCGGCTCGTCCTGCGCCACCAGCACCGCGAGCGAGCCGTCCGAACGCCGGCCGGCGCGCCCGGCCTGCTGCCACATCGATGCGCGCGTCCCCGGGTAGCCGACCAGCAGCGCCGCGTCCAGGGACCCGATGTCGATCCCGAGCTCGAGCGCGTTCGTCGAGGCGACCGCGATCAGCTCGTCGTCCGCGAGCTTGCGTTCGAGCTCGCGTCGATCCTCGGCCAGGTAGCCGGCGCGGTACGCCTTGACCCGCGGGCGGAGCTCGGCGTCGAGCTCGCGCCGCGTGAACTCGGCCAGCAGCTCGGCCGCCCGGCGGGACCGCGCGAACCCGATCGACTTCACACCCTCCTCCGCGAGCCGGGCCATCAGGAACGAGGTGTCGGAGAGCGCGCTCCTGCGAGCGCCGGACTCCTCGTCCACGATCGGCGGGTTCCACAGCGCGAAGGTCTTGCCCCCGCTCGGCGAGCGGTCGTCCGTGACGGCCTCGAACGGTTCGCCGACCAGGCGCTCGGCGAGCTCCACCGGGTTGCCGACGGTCGCGGACGCGAGCACGAACCCGGGGTCGCCGCCATAGTGCGCCACAAGCCGCCTGAGCCGCCGCACGATGTGGGCGACGTGCGACCCGAATACCCCTCGGAACACGTGGGTCTCGTCGATGACGACGTGCGACAGGCGCAGGAGGAAGTCGGCCCAGCGAGGATGGTCGGGCAGGATGCCGGCGTGGAGCATGTCCGGATTCGTCATGACCAGGTTCGCGTTCTTGCGGATCAGCGGCCGTTCGGCACGCGGGGTGTCGCCGTCGTAGACGCCCGCCCGGAGCTGCGGGAGCTTGAGCTCGCGCACCTGACGGAGCTGGTCGCGCGCCAGCGCCTTGGTGGGGAACAGGTACAGCGCCGTCCGCTTGGGGTCGGGCACCGCCGCCGTCGCGAACGCGAGGTTGTAGACGAGCGTCTTGCCCGAGGCCGTGCCTGTCGCGACGATCACGTTGCCGCCCGAGCGCGCGACGTCGAACGCCGCTCGCTGGTGTTCGTACAGGCCGGTGATGCCGACCAGCGCCAGCCGCTGGCGGATCAGCTCGGGGACGTCGGCGGGGAACGCACCGGGCTCGGTCGCGCGCGCGGGCAGGTCGCGCACGTGGACGAGCTCGTCCTGCGCGCTCAGCCGCTCGAGGAACGCCCGCTGGTCCACGCGGCGATGGTAACCGTGCCCGCCGGGACCGCTTACTCGCCCACGATCTCGCGTCGGTTGAGGTCTCGATACGAGGTCCTGAAGCCGTCGCGGAGCAGGGGGCGGATCAGGCTCCGCTGACGGGTGAAGATCACGAGCCCGAGCGCGACGTACACGCTCCCCACGAGGACGCGCTCGATCCCCATGAACGACTCGGGGACGATCGCGCCGACGATGAACTGCGCCCAGAACAGGCCGAACAGCAACCAGGCCTCTCGCACGCTGATCGACAGCGTGACCAAGACGGCCAGCGCGAAGAACGACTGCGCCGCCGTGAGGAACAGCTCCTCGCGCTGGTGGGCGTCGACCGGGAGTCCGTGCAGACCACCGGCCGCGATCGCGAACACGATCGGCAGGGTGCCGACCAGCAGCGTCCATTGGTTCACCTTCGAGGACACGAGCGTGCCGAGACCGGCGTTGGTGTTCAGGCGCCACGCGTAGAGGCCGGCGATCAGCAGCTCGGGCGCCTCGGACGCGAGCGGCGCGAGCCACTGGATCAGGAGGAACTCGTTGATGTTGAACTGCTCGCCCGTCGCGACGAGCGCCTCGGCGAAGTGCTCGGCGGAGAGCAGGATCACGACCGCGGCGAACACGAACATGGCGATCACGCTCGCCCGCCGTCTTGGGATCCGGAACGTCCCGATCCAGCGAGCGGGGCCGACGAGGTGTGGCACTTCGGCCGGAGCCTTCGAGATCCGCCAGGTGTACGCGACGAAGATCGACACGAGGATCACCGAGTCGAACAACGTGATCTGCGACTTCAGGGGCAGGGTGAGCGAATACACGGTCGCGAGCCCGAGGAACGCCACCTCCACCGAATGCGGACGATCCAGGCGTACCTCGTGCAGGACGGGTGGCCTCTTGCGCGAGCGGTACGCCGCGATGAACACGACCATCGACCAGCCGATGCCGATCAGCAGGCGGTTCGCGCCCGTCATGTTGGCCAGGGCGAGCGAGCACGCGCTCTCCCCCGTGTCGTTCGCTGCCTTGCAGGCTTCTCCGAACTGCTCGAAGGCGTTCCCGCCCTTCCACGCGAGCACCATGTCGACGGCGTACTCGGGCAGGACCGCGATGAACGCGAGGACGGCGATGGCCAACCCCGCCGAGATGTCGAGCTGCGCGACCTCGGCCGCCCACGACAGGATGAAGGCCGCGCCGACGATCGCGAGCCCGAACAGCAGCGCCTCCACGGCGTTCGCGAGGGACGCGTCCGAGAAGCGGAGCACGATCGCCGGGATCGTGAGGGCGACGGCGGTGAGCAGCGAGGTGAGGCTGCGACCGGCCGGCGGTCCGCCGTCCGGCGCGAGGGTGATCGGGGGGGTGGTGCGCTCGCGACCCACGGCCCTTCCTCTCGGCCGAAGGTCTCGTCCTCGCCGGGGGCGAGGGATCCGCCGGGCCGCGACGCGCGGCCGTCATGACGGCGGATCCACTTGTGGACTACTCCCCTTCTCGGACGAGGGTAACAGCCCGTCCTCGGGGTGGCGGCTGTGACACGATGCTCGACCGATGGAGTGGGTCCTGCTCGGCTCGTCGCTGCTCGTGATCCTCGGCGGGGCCGAGCTGTTCACCAACGGGGTCGAGTGGATCGGCGAGGGGTTCGGCCTGTCCGAGGGCGTGGTCGGCAGCGTGCTCGCCGCCGTCGGCACCGCGCTCCCCGAGACGATCCTGCCGCTGGTCGCCATCGTGTCCGGTCAGGCGGGCGGCGAGGAGATCGGCATCGGCGCGATCCTCGGGGCGCCGTTCATGCTGACGACGCTCGCGATGTTCGTCGTCGGCACCGCGGTGCTCGTGTTCGCGCGCGGCGGGCGGCGATCGACCGACCTGGACGCGGACCAGGGCGTCCTGCGACAGGATCTCGGGTACTTCCTGTGCATGTACGCGCTGGCGGCCGGCGCCGGGCTCGTGCACGTCAAGGCCCTGCACTACGCCCTCGCGGTCGTGTTGGTCGTCGGCTACGTCTTCTACGTGCGACGCCACCTCCGCGCGCCCGGGGAACGAGATCTCGAGGCCGAGGCGCGCAGCGAGATCCATCCGCTCTACCTCTGGGGATGGCTCCGATGGGTGCGACGGTCGCTCGCGCCCTGGTCGGGCGCCTCGCCGGACTGGCCGATGTTCGTGCAGACGGGCATCGCGCTCCTGCTGATCGTCGGCGGCGCGAAGATGTTCGTGTCGGGGGTCGACACGATCGCCGAGAACTTCGGCGTGTCCCACCTCGTCTTCGCGCTGCTGGTCGCGCCGGTCGCCACCGAGCTCCCCGAGAAGTTCAACAGCGTGCTGTGGGTCCGGCGCGGCAAGGACACCCTGGCGCTCGGCAACATGACCGGCGCGATGGTCTTCCAGTCGTCGTTCCCGGTCACGGTGGGGCTGCTGCTCACGCCCTGGTACCTCGCGCACGAGGCGCTGGTGGCCGCGGCGATCGCGCTCGTGGCGGGCGGGGTGCTGTGGCTGACGATCCGGTTCCGGGGGCGGTTCTCGGCGCCGCTGCTGTTGCTCCAGGGCGCGTTCTTCGCCGGCTACGTCGCGTACGTCCTGACGCGGTGACCCGATCGCGCGTTCGGGGGCTAGCCGCCGAGCAGTGACTCGTTCGGCGACGGCGGCACGTTCGCCTTCTTCAGCAGGCCGTCGTCGGCGAGGTCCTTCGAGATCGCGTCGAGCGACTCTTGGTTGAGCGTCACGACGGAAAGGCTACCGACCATCCCCGCGCCGCCTGGCAGGACGACGTTCTCGACCTTGTTCGCGTTGATCGCCGTGCCCGTGAAGGCGAGGTCGATCACCTCGTCCATCGAGAGCGTGGTCGTGCCGTTGCGCACGAACGACGCCACCCAGGCCAGCAGCCGCGCCGGGTCCTGGTTGAACTCCTTCTTGAGCTGGGCGAGCGCGGCGACCATCAGCCGGCCCTGGTCCTCCGAGCGGCCGAAGTCGCCCGAGGGGAGGTCGTGCCGGTTCCTCGCGAAGGCCAGGGCATTGTCGCCGTCGAGCCGCTGGACGCCGGGGTCGAAGAAGGCCCTCGAGTCCTCGTCGCTCATCGCGAACGGGACGTCGACCACCAGCCCGTCGACGTCGTCCACCATCTGCTCGAAGCTCGCGAACCCGGTCATCGCCCAGTAGTCGAACTTCAGCCCCGTGAGCTGCTCGACCGTCTGGACCACCAGCTCGGGACCTCCGTAGAACAGGGCGGAGTTGATCTTGTTCGTCCCGTGACCGGGGATCTCGACGTACGAGTCGCGGGGGATCCCGACGATCGACGCCTTGTGCTCGGCGGGGTTGATGGACAGGATGTGGAGCGAGTCCGCCCGCTGGCTATCGATCGCCTGATCGGGCCGGGCGTCCGAGCCGATCACCAGGACGTAGATCGGCTTGCTGCCGTCGAGCAGCGGCACGTACTCGGCGTGAGCGGGTTCGAGCTGGAACAGCGGGGCGGCCGACGCATGCCGGGCGGGCTGCGTCGCGCCCAGGGCAGAGCCGGCGACCCAGGCCCCCACGAGGGCGACCAGGAGCGCGGCTCGGCGGCGGGCGGGATGCGTGCTCATGCGGACGGGGAGGTGGAGGCCGAGGGTGACGGCGGCGGCTGGGTCTCGTGGTCGTCGCGCGTCACGTCGAACGCGGTGATCTTCCATCCCTCTTGGCCCTTGACCTGGCGGAGGAAGAACTCGCCCTCGCTCTCGATCGCGAGGTACGTGCCGTCCTTGCGTTCGGCGGTCGCCCGGAAGATCACCGTCACGACGGCGGTCTCCGGCGCGCCGTCGGGGTCGAACAGCACCTGGTACGACAGCTTGCTCTTGCCCGGTTCGACGGTCTGGAAGACGTCGCCCGCGGTGGCGCCCAGCGTGAGGGTCTCCACGCTCTGCTCCGCCGTCGCGGCCGCGTCGGGCGCGAACGTCTCGAAGACCTCGTCGTAGTCGTCGTGGCGCCAGTTGCTCGGGTCGAGGAAGGCGTTCGTGTACAGGTCGTCGATCGCCGGCGTGATCTCCTGCGCCACCTGGTCGGCGCTCGCCGAGAGCGCGGCCTCGTCCGCGTCGGGCGCGGTCGAGATCGCCGTGGCGGGCTTGACGATGAAGTCGAACGGCGGCGGTGGCTCGTCTCCACCGCCGATGATCGGAACGGCACCCCCCCGGAGCGCGAGCAGGATCGCCACGCCGATCGCGACGAGCGCGATGGGCACGATCAGCAACGCCAGCGGCACGCGGCGCTTCTTCTTCGCGCCGCGCTGCACCCGGTTGGGGGTCACGGAGGGGGGTTCGGTACTGGTGGCCAAAACGCCCGAAGGCTACCGGGGCCCGGGGCCTCTCGCAACAGAAGTAAGATGGAGAAGTTCTGAAGGTGCGCCGGGAAGACTGGTCGGCAGAGGGTTCCGCATGACCGACCGGACCGAACGCGACGACGACCCCGACGCATCGGACGGTCTTCGGCGGAGCTGGTCGCGTTCGAGCCGGCCCTTCCCCCGCAACGTGATGCAGCCGTTGCAGGCGTTCCTGCAGACGGAGAGCTCCTCGGCGATCCTCGTCCTTTCCGCCGCCGCGATCGCGCTCGTCTGGGCGAACGCGCCGTTCGGAGATTCTTACGGCCGTTTCTGGGGAACGGAACTCACGATCCGGGTCGGCGCGCGGGCACTGACCGACGACCTCCGCGGATGGGTCTCGGACGGACTGATGACCGTGTTCTTCCTGGTCGTGGGTCTGGAGATCAAGCGCGAGCTCGTGACGGGCGAGCTGCGCGACCTCCGAAGGGCGGCCCTGCCGGTGGTCGCGGCGATCGGCGGGATGCTCGTGCCCGCGGCGATCTACCTCGCGTTCACCGCGGGCACCGATGCCGCCCCCGGCTTCGGCATCGCGATGCCGACCGACATCGTCTTCGTCCTGGCCGTGCTCACCCTGGCTCGGAACGCGCCAGCCGGGCTGAAGGCGTTCCTGCTCACGCTCGCGATCGTCGACGACCTGGGGAGCATCGGGATCGTCGCGTTCGCCTACGCGAGCGACGTCGACCCGGTGCCGCTGCTCGTGGCGGTCGTGCTCTTCGTCGCGTACGCGTCGCTGTGGCGGATCGGGGTCCGCGCCCCGCTCGTGTACGTCGCCTTGGGGGTCGGGTCGTGGGTGGCGCTCGATGTCGGCGGGATCGCGCCGACGCTCGCGGGCGTGGTGCTCGCGTTCCTCACCCCCGCGGTGGCGTTCCAGCGTCCGCGACACGTGAGCGACGAGGCCCGCCGGGTGGCCGACCTCACCCTGGACGAACCCGTCCCGCCCGATGCCGACGCGGCGCAGTGGCTGGACCTGGCTCGCCTCTCGAGGGAGACCGTCTCGCCGCTGGCCCGGACCGAGGCGCTGTTGCTGCCCTGGTCGAGCTTCGTGATCGTCCCGCTCTTCGCGCTCGCGAACGCGGGGGTCCGGCTCTCCGGGCACGCGCTCGCCGAGGCCGTCACGGGACGGCTCGGGCTCGGGATCCTCGTCTCCCGGATCGTCGGCAAGCCGCTCGGGATCGCGGTCGCGGTGTTGCTGGCGCTCCGGTGGGGGCTCGGACGCCTCCCGGAAGGGGTCCGGCGTGCGCACGTCCTGGCCGCCGGGGCGGTGGCCGGGATCCCGTTCACGGTCTCGCTGTTCGTCGCCGAGCTGGCGCTCCCGGCCCGCCTCGTCGAGTCCGCGACGGTCGCGATCATCCTGGCGGCCGCAGCGACGGGGCTGCTCGGCTTCCTCTTGGTGCGGCGGATGGGCAGGCGCGGGGAACCGCCGCCGGACCCGGTTCCGCCGCAGGTCAGCTGACGGGCGACTCCCTATACTTGCCGGGCTCCGGCCCCCCCAACCGGGTCCGGGCGTCCCGAAACCCGAGGAGGTCGCAACGTGTTGCACGGTGTCCTGGCTCAGGAAGGCGGTCCGCTCAACGCCGTCTTCGGGTCGTTCGAGACCAACGCGTTGTGGGTGATCCTGCTCATCTCGCTCGTCGCCCTCGCGTTCGCCTACTACCTGGTCCGCGAGGTGCTGGCCGCCCCCGAGGGCAGCGAGAAGATGCGGGAGATCGCCCGTTCGATCCAGATCGGCGCGAAGGCCTACCTGAGCCGCCAGTTCCGCACCGTCGCGGTCTTCATGGCGATCATCGCCGTCCTGCTGTTCTTCGCGCTGCCGGTGCCCGAGAACGCGGCGCACAGCGAGTTCGCGCTGCGGTTCGGCCGCTCGATCGCGTTCATCCTCGGGGCCGCGTTCAGCGCGATCACCGGGTACACCGGGATGTGGCTCGCGGTCCGCGCGAACGTCCGGACCGCGAACGCGGCCAAGGAATCGGGCCTTCGCCGAGCGATGCGGATCGCGTTCCGCGCCGGCGGGGTCGCGGGGATGTTCACCGTCGGGCTCGGGCTCTTCGGCGCGACCGTGATCCTGCTGATCTACCAGCAGGACGCGACCGCCGTGCTGGTCGGGTTCGGGTTCGGCGGGGCGTTGCTCGCGATGTTCATGCGGGTGGGTGGCGGCATCTTCACCAAGGCCGCGGACGTCGGGGCCGACCTGGTGGGCAAGGTCGAGGTCGGGATCCCCGAGGACGACCCGCGCAACGCCGCGACGATCGCCGACAACGTGGGCGACAACGTCGGGGACTGCGCCGGGATGGCCGCCGACCTGTTCGAGTCGTACGAGGTGACGCTGGTGGCGTCGCTGATCCTGGGCGCGGCGGCGTTCGCCGGTACGGAGGTAGGGGCGATCGCCGGCGTGATGTTCCCGCTGTTCGTGCGCGCGGTCGGCGTGATCACGTCGATCGTCGGCATCCTCGCCGTGACTCCTCGGAGCGAGGAGGAGCACGGGATGCGCGCGATCAACCGCGGCTTCTTCCTGTCGGCCGCGATCTCGGCCGCCGCCGTCTTCGTGATCAGCGCCGTCTACATGGACGATCTGCGGCCCGCCGTGGCCGTGCTGTTCGGGCTGATCCTCGCGAGCGTGATCCAGATCCTGACGCAGTACTTCACCGACACGAAGTTCAAGCCGGTCCAGGAGATCGCCGAGTCGACCCAGACGGGTCCCGCGACCACGATCCTTTCGGGCTTCGCGATCGGTCTCGAGTCGACGGTCTGGTCGATCCTGATCATCGCCGGGGTCATCGCCGGCGCCTTCGTGCTGGGCGACAACGCTCGAGAGGCCCTGTACTTCATCTCGCTGACCGGGATGGGGATGCTGACCACGGTCGGCGTCATCGTGTCGATGGACACCTTCGGTCCCGTGTCCGACAACGCGCAGGGGATCGCCGAGATGTCGGGCGAGTTCGAGGGGCGCCCCGCGCAGGTGCTCGGCGGCCTCGACGCCGTCGGCAACTCGACCAAGGCGATCACGAAGGGCCTGGCGATCGCGACGGCGGTCATCGCCGCGACGTCGCTCTTCGGGTCGTTCGAGGAGGCGCTGCGCCTCGCGGGGTTCCCGTTCGAGGGGATCCGGGTGGACGACCCGAGCGTCCTCGTCGGGTTGCTGATCGGCGGCTCGATCGCGTTCCTGTTCTCGTCGCTCGCGATCCGGGCGGTGGGCCGCGCCGCGTCGCAGGTGGTGGTCGAGGTGCGGAACCAGTTCCGCGACCACCCGGGGATCATGACCTACGAGGAACAACCCGACTACGCGCGCGTCGTCGACATCTGCACGAAGACGTCGCTCCGCGAGCTGATGACGCCGGGGCTGTTGGCGGTCCTGTCGCCGATCATCGCCGGGTTCGCCCTCGGCGCGGAGGCGCTCGGCGCGTTCCTCGCGGGCTCGATCCTGACCGGTCAGCTGCTCGCCGTGATGCTCTCGAACTCCGGCGGCGCGTGGGACAACGCGAAGAAGTACATCGAGGAGGGGCACTACGGCGGCAAGGGCAGCGAGTCGCACAAGGCCGCGGTGATCGGCGACACGGTCGGCGATCCCTTCAAGGACACGGCCGGCCCGGCGCTCAACCCGCTGATCAAGGTGATGAACCTGGTGGCGTTGCTGTTCGCGCCGGTGATCGTGGAGCAGACCGACAACGAGGTGGTCCGCGTGGTCGTCGTCGTGATCGCGCTCGCGGTGGTCACGGCGGCCGTCTGGGTGTCCAAGGCCCGCAAGTCCGAGCTGATGGTGGAGTCGCCCGAGCCCTCGGTGCGCGCGGGATAGGCTTCCCCGAACTCGGGACCAGGGGGCGGGCCAAGCCGATGGGACTCCTCGATCCGTTCCGGCGGTTCTTCCGCCGGATGGCGGAGAGCGACGAGCTGCGCTACGCGGAGGAGATCCGGGCGTGGGCCGAGAGCGTCCCCGGCAGCGTTCGGATCGCGGAGGCGTCCCCGAGGTCGCGGGTCAAGCTCGCCGGAGTGGTCCGCCGGATCACGGTCCGGCCGCTCGAGGGCCACGAGTCCCTCGAGGCGATCCTGTCCGACGGGACCGGCGAGGTGACGGTGGTGTGGATGGGTCGTCGGACGATCCGTGGACTCAGCCTCGGCACCCGCCTCGTCGTCGAGGGCCTCCTCGCCGAGCAGCGTGGCGAGGACCGGATGGTGAACCCGAGCTTCGAGTTCAGCGCGTAGGCGTCCCGGGGGATCCCGAACGACTGGTCAAGCTAGGCCCTCCCGCGAGCCGATACCTACCGTATGCAGCGCGGCCACCTCCAGCGTGCGTGGAAGGCGTGGCGAGCCACGATCGTCGCGGTCGCGGCGGTCATCGCGATCGGTTCGCTCGCCTCGGCCAGCCCCTCCCTGCGGCCACCACGGGGTCCGCACGAACCCGATCACCGGTCCCACGGGCCTGAGCGGGCCCACCGGGGAGACGGCATCACCGGTCCGACCGGCACGAACGGCCCCGAGCTCGAGCCCGCCGAGCAGGAGACCGACGCCGCCGTCGGAGGGCGCCGACTTCTCGGCCTGCGAGGGCCTGACCGGGCTCGACAACGCGATCTGCCGGCACGAGGCGCTCCTGGTCGTCCAGCCGGACAACCAGGGCCTGCAGAACTCGCTCGCGCATCTGCAGGAGAACAAGGCCAAGCATGAGGCGAAGTGCGGCGACGATGACGGTCGACGTCCCGTCGTCCGACGACGGGTCCTCCTCATCCTCGAACCACGGTCACGGTCAGAGCGGGGAGTCCCACGGCAACGCCGGGGGCAACGGCACGAGCAACGCGGGCGGCAACGGCAACGCCGGGGGCAACGGCACGAGCAACGCGGGCGGCAACGGCAACGGCCCCTTACCGCGATCCCGATCGATCACCGAACCTACCGAACGGCGCGCGGCGGGCGCTGACGCCCCGCGTCAGGCATCATCTCCGTATGGCTGAGGAGCAGCGAGGCCTCTCGGTCGAGAGCGAGTCCGTGGAGGCCCTGACGGGTCGTGACGTCGTCGAGCCCACGGTCGAGACGGTCTGGACGCAGGAGGAGGCCCACCGCAGGAAGGCCGCTCCGCTTCGGATGTACCTCGGCGCCGCCCCGGGGGTCGGCAAGACCTACGCGATGCTCTCCGAGGGGCACCGGCGGCTGGAACGAGGGACCGACGTGGTCGTCGGGTTCGTGGCGACGTACGGCCGCAAGCAGACGATCGCGATGCTCGAAGGCCTCGAGGTCGTCCCGATGCAGCTCCTCGAGTACCGCGGCCGCGAGTTCGAGGAGATGGACGTCGACGCGTTGATCGAGCGCGATCCACACGTCGCGCTGATCGACGAGCTCGCGCACACGAACATCCCCGGCGCGAAGCGGGCCAAGCGTTGGGAGGACGTGATCGACACGCTCGCAGCAGGCATCGAGGTGATCACGACCATCAACATCCAGCATCTGGAGAGCCTGAACGACGTGATCGCGAACGTGACGGGGATCCGCCAGCAGGAGACGGTCCCCGATTGGCTGTTCGAGCTGGCCGACCAGGTCGAGCTCGTCGACATGTCTCCCCACGCCCTCCGACGACGGATCGCGCACGGGAACGTCTACCCGGACGCGCGCAAGTCCGAGCTCGCGCTCCAGCGCTTCTTCACGACGGACAACCTCACGGCGCTCCGAGAGCTGGCGCTGCTGAAGGTGGCCAACCAGGTCGACGACAGCCTGCTCGATCGCTGGACGAGCCAGGGATCGGCGACGGATGTCCGCGAGCGGGTCCTCGTGTGCGTCTCACAGGCCGGCGACCTGGCAGACGCCCTGATCCGGCGTGCGTCGCGCATCGCACAGCGCGCTAGGGGTGAGCTCCTCGTGCTTCACGTGCGAGAGGGCGAGGGCGCGACCGACCCCGAGTGGCTCCAGGAGGTCGAGTCCCTCGTGCGCGATCTCGGGGGGACCTTCGATGTGCTCGATTCCGAGACGCCGGTCGACGCGGTGCTCGGCTACGCCTACCGGCACTCCGTCACGCAGATCGTCGTGGGAGAATCACGCCGGTCGCGCTGGAAGGAGCTGACGCAGGGGTCGTTCGTCACCCGGCTGATCCGGGCGGCCTCGAACCTGGACATCCATGTCATCTCGCGCCGGGAGCCCTGATCGGGCTCGTGTCCGCGAGGTCCCACCGGCGGCGCTCGCCACGAGACGCGGCGATCCGAACCACCGACGCCTCGCCCACCCGATCGTGGAGCGGCTCCCGGCTGCCGACCATCTCGGCCGTGAGCGTGAAGCGCCGGTCGGCAGCGAGCGTGAGCGCGTCCTCGGTCAGGCGCTGCTGGTCGGCGGTGGGGTGCAGTCCGAGGACCACGAGCACCGCCTCCCCGCCGGCCGGCACGTCGCCCAAGGCGTCCAGCGCGCTCCGGCGTGGTCGTGCTCCGACGACCACGAGCGTCCGCGTCCCGGCCACCGTTCTCATGCCGCCTGCGAGAGCGCGAGGTTGAGCTCGAGGACGTTCACGCGCTCCTCGCCCAGGAACCCGAGGGTCGGTTCCTCGGTGTGCTCGTCGATCAACGATCGGACCTGCTCGAGCGACAGGCCGTGAACCTGTGCGATGCGGGGCGCCTGGAGCTCCGCGGCCGCCACGGAGATGTGCGGGTCCAGCCCGCTCGCCGAGGCGGTCAGGAGGTCGGCCGGGATGTCGGCGACGCTCAGACCTTGGTTGTACGGACCCTCGAGCTCGAGGATCGAGTCGGCCCGCTCCGCGATCTGGTCCGAGAGATCTTGCGAGTTCGGTCCCAGGTTCGAGCCGGAGGAGGTCGACGCGTCGTAGTCGATCGCCGAGGGGCGGCCGTGGAACCACTCTCTCGCCCTCCCACAGCTGCCCGATCGAGGAGCTCCCGACGAGCTTGCCGTCGACGCTGATAAGGGACCCGTCGGCCTTGCCCGACATCGTGAGCTGGGCGATCCCGGTCATCACGAGTGGGTACGCGAGGCCCGTGAGCAGGGCCAAGACCACGACCGCGCGCAAGGCTCTCATGGCGTTGGGGATCACGGGAACTTCACCACCTCGAGGAGCATGTCGATGAGCTTGATGCCGATGAACGGCACGATGATCCCTCCCAATCCGTAGATCAGCATGTTGCGGCGGAGCAGGCCGTCGGCACCGATCGGCCGATAGCGCACGCCACGCAGTGCGACCGGAACCAGCGCGACGATGATCAGCGCGTTGAAGATGACCGCCGACAGGATCGCGGACTCCGGCGTCGCGAGGTTCATGATGTTCAGTTGGTCCAACGCCGGCAGGATCCCGGCGAACATCGCCGGGATGATCGCGAAGTACTTCGCGACGTCGTTGGCGATCGAGAACGTGGTGAGGGCGCCGCGCGTGATGAGCAGCTGCTTGCCGATCTCGACGATGTCCATCAGCTTCGTGGGATTCGAGTCGAGGTCGACCATGTTGCCGGCCTCCTTGGCCGCGGTCGTCCCCGTGTTCATGGCGACGCCGACGTCCGCCTGCGCGAGCGCCGGCGCGTCGTTGGTGCCGTCCCCCGTCATCGCGACGAGCTTGCCGCCCGTCTGCTCGTGCTTGATCAGGTCCATCTTGGCCTCGGGGGTGGCCTCGGCAAGGAAGTCGTCGACCCCGGACTCCTGCGCGATCGAGGCGGCCGTGAGCACGTTGTCACCGGTGATCATCACGGTGCGGATCCCCATCTTCCTCAGCTGGTCGAATCGCTCGACGAGGCCCTCCTTGATGATGTCCTTCAGCTCGACGACGCCGAGCGGGACCCGGTCCTCGGCCACCGCGAGCGGCGTTCCCCCCGCGCGCGCGATCCGCTCGACCTCAGTGGCCAGCTCCGGGGGGAGCTCGCGGCCGGACCAACCGACGATGGCGTCCACCGCACCCTTGCGGATCTCGGTTCCATCCACGTCCACGCCGCTCATCCGCGTCTGCGCGGTGAACGGGATGAACGTCGCGTGGGTCTCCATCAGCTCGCGCTCGCGGATCCCGAACCGCTCCTTGGCGAGCACGACGATCGAGCGACCCTCGGGGGTCTCGTCCGCGAGGGACGCGAGCTGCGCGACCTCGGCGAGCCTGCGCCCGTCGACGCCCGGGGCCGGGATCAGGGCCACGGCCTGCCGGTTCCCCAGGGTGATCGTGCCGGTCTTGTCCAAGAGCAGGGTGGAGACGTCGCCGGCCGCCTCGACCGCCCGGCCGCTCATCGCCAGGACGTTGCGCTGCACGAGCCGGTCCATCCCCGCGATCCCGATCGCCGAGAGCAGACCCCCGATCGTCGTCGGGATCAGACACACGAACAGGGCGATCAGCACCGCGTCGGAGAGGCGGCCACCCGAGTAGATGCCGAACGGTTGGAGGGCGACGCAGACGATCAGGAAGATGATCGTGAACTTCGCGAGCAGGATCGACAGGGCGATCTCGTTGGGCGTCTTCTGACGCTCGGCGCCCTCGACCAGCGCGATCATCCGGTCGAGGAAGCCCTGCCCCGGATCCGCCGTGATCCGGACCCTGATCCAGTCCGAGAGCACCTTCGTGCCCGCGGTCACCGCCGAACGGTCGCCGCCGGACTCCCGGATCACGGGCGCGGACTCGCCCGTGATGGCCGACTCGTCGACCGAGGCGATGCCCTCCGCGATCTCCCCGTCGCCCGGGATCAGCTCGCCGGCCGAGACCATGACGACGTCGCCCGCTCGGAGTTGCGAGGCCGGGATCGTCTCCTCGACGCCGGCGCTCGAGAGTCGGCGAGCGACGAGATCGGCTCGGGTCCTGCGCAGCGCGTCGGCCTGGGCCTTCCCGCGACCCTCGGCCATCGCCTCGGCGAAGTTCGCGAACAGGACCGTGAACCACAGCCCGAGCGCGATCGCCGTGTCGAAGGCGATCGGTCCGCCGCTCATGATGTCGGTGACGATCCGGATCGTGACGACGACCGAGACCACCTCGACCACGAAGATGACGGGGTTCTTCATCAGGGTGATCGGGTTCAGCTTGAGGAAGCTGTCGACGACCGCCCGCCGCACGATCGGGCCGTCGAACAGGGGACGCGCGCGCACGGCGCCGTGCTCGGTCTGGGCGGTCTTCGGTGTGGTGTCGACCGACATCAGAAGAGCCTCCCGTTGCTGAGGTGCTCGACGATGGGTCCGACCGCGAGGGCGGGCAGGAACGTCAGGGCGCCGATGATGAGGATGACGAAGGTGAGGAGCACGCCGAACAGCATCGTGTCGGTGTGCAGGGTGCCGGAGGTCTCGGGCACCGTCCCGGCGCGGCCGAGGCTCCCCGCGAGCGCGAGCCCCGCCAGGAGCGGCACGAACCGCGCCACGAGCATGAGCAGCCCGCCGGCGATCGCCGGATATGGTCCGCTCGCCGTGTAGCCGGCGAAGGCCGAGCCGTTGTTGTTCCCCTGCGAGACGAACGCGTAGAAGATCTCGCTGAACCCGTGCGGTCCCGAGTTCAGCCGCCCGTCCAATCCGCCCGGGATCACCACCCCGACGGCGATGACCGCGAGGACGATGAGGAAGGGCACGAGGACCGCGATCGCCGAGAGCTTCACCTCGCGGGCGCCGATCTTCTTCCCCAGGTACTCGGGCGTGCGCCCGACCATCAGCCCGCCGATGAAGACGGCGATGATGACGTAGAAGATCATGCCGTACAGGCCGCTACCGACGCCTCCCCAGATCACCTCACCAAGTGCGATGTTGAACATCGGCGCGACCCCTCCGAGCGGCCGGTAGGAGTCGTGCATCGAGTTCACGCTGCCGTTGGAAGCATCGGTCGTCGCGACCGCCCACAGCGCGGACTCGTCGACGCCGATCCGAAGCTCCTTGCCCTCCATGTTCTGGGCGCTGGTCGCCACGCCGGCATCCGCCATGGCCGCGGACGCGCTGTGCTCCTGGGGCACGGTCAGCGCGAGCCCGCCGATCATCAGGACGAGCATGACCGCGAAGATGGCCCAGCCCTGGCGGACGTTCCCGACCCACTTGCCGAACGTGTAGGTGAGGGCCGCGGGTATCAGCAAGATCGAGAACATCTCGATGAAGTTGCCGAACCCGCCGACGCCTCCCTCGAAGGGGTGCGCCGAGTTCACGTTGAAGAAGCCACCGCCGTTCGTTCCCAGCTGCTTGATCGCGATCTGACCCGCGACGGGTCCCCGGGCGATCGTCTGCCCGAACCCCTGGATGCCGGTCGCGGAAGCTGACGAACCGAGGGTCTGCACGACGCCCTGCGACACGAGCAACACCGCCACGATCGCCGCGAGCGGGAGCAGGATGTAGATGGTCCCACGGACGAGGTCACGCCAGAAGTTGCCGAGCTCGTCGCGCTTGGAGGCGACGAACCCCCGGAAGAGCGCGACCAGCACGGCCATGCCGACCGCCGCCGACACGAAGTTCTGGAACGTCAACGCGAGCATCTGGCTGAGGTAGGTCATCGTGGTCTCGCCGCCGTAGGCCTGCCAGTTGGTGTTGGTGATGAAGCTGGACGACGTGTTGAACGAGACGTATTGATCGACCGCTCCCAACCCGACCGGGTTGATCGGCAGGTGGTTCTGCAGGCGGAACATCGCGTACAGGAGCAGCATCGACAGGAAGCTGAACCACAGGCACGAGACGGCGTAGCGCCGCCACGACTGCTCGACGCTGGGGTTCACGCCGATCAGCCGGTAGACGATCCCCTCGGCGCGACCGATCTTCTCGCGCTTGTAGACCCGGTACATGTACGACCCGAGTGGCGGGGTGAGCGCGATCAGCAGCAGGATGTAGACGACGATCGTGACCATGTCAGAAGCGCTCCGGCCGGATCAGGGCGTAAGCGAGATAGACGAGGAGCGCGACCGACAGGATGAGCTCCAGGACGTCGGCGACGCTCATACGCGCTCCAGCCACGCGACCAACGCGAACGCCGCCGCGAAGAACACCACCGTGAGGGCGATCATCAGTACGTCGAGCATTCCGACGCTCCCTGTCTCCCATGACCGCGCCAGCCTAGGACCGCCGGCTCGTCAAGGACCCGTAAGGAAGCGCGGCGTCCGCGTATGGGAACCGTGAGGATTGGGTCGCCGGACCTGCGCCCGCAGTCGTCTCCGGTGGGATGCTTCGTCGATGGACCTGAGCGTCGGAGGTGACGACCATGGGCCAACAGAACGATGCGGTCGCCGGCCGCGTGCTCCGGCTGATGCGGTCCCCGCGGCCACGCCAGCAGCCGTCGCGTACGTCGGTCGCGATCGGGGGCACGCTCGCGCTCGCCGCCGCTCTTCCTGCCGTTCCGCGACGACATCGCGCCGCTCGACCAAGGGGTTCGGGTTCCTGGTGGTCGTGGTCGCCGCCGCCGGGATCGGCGGCATCGGACCGGGGGTGGTCGCCTCGATCCTCGGGTTCGTGCGCCTTCAACTTCTTCTTCCTCCCGCCGTACGGGACGTTCGCAGATCGGTCAGCCCGAGTACGTCGTCGTGCTGTTCGTGTTCCTCGGCTCTGTCCGTGCTCATCTCGATCCTGCTCGGGCGGGCCATCGAGCGAGCCGCGGCCGCCGAGGCACGGGAGGCCGAGCTCCGGACGCTGCAGGACCTCTCCCGCGAGCTCGTGATGCGACCGCCCGGCGCGGAGGCCTATCGGGAGATCCTCGGGCTGGTCCTCACGATGTTCGACTACGACGCCGGAGCGCTGTTCGTCCGGGACACGGCGCACGCCGGCGGGCTGCGCGAGGAGGTCGACGGTCGGGTGCGGCCCGGGTGAGATCGTCCCCGAATGGGACCCGCGCTCGCCCGAGCGTCCACCCGAGCGGCTCCCGCTCAGCATCGGCGCGAACAACGTGGGGCTGCTGGTGCTCCGCGGCGAACGGGACGCTCCCACACCCGCGGAGAGCCGGATCCTCCGCGCCTTCGGTGACCAGCTCGCCCTCGTCCTCGAGCGAGACCGGTTGCTGCGGGCCGCCACCGGAGCCGAGGTCTACCGCCAGACGGAGCATCTGCGGCAGACCCTGCTGGCGGCCGTCTCGCACGATCTGCGGAGCCCCCTCGCGGCGATCAAGGCGAACGTCACCGATCTGCTCGATGCCGAGGTCCGGCGGACCGACGAGGAACAGCGCGAGGTGCTCGAGGAGATCGACTCGGAGGCGGAGCGGCTCAATGCCCTCATCGCGAACCTCCTCGACATGTCGCGCATCGAGGCAGGGGTGCTCCACGCGCACCTGGAGAACGTGGATCTGGGCGACGCCGTCGCGACGAGCGTCGGCAACATCGCCCGTGTGTGGCCGACCGCGCGGATCCGCACCCGGATCGAGGAGGGCGACGTCGTTCGGGTCGACCGCGTCTTCCTCGATCGCGTCATGACGAACCTGCTCGACAACGCGGTCCGCGCGGGCAACGGCACGTCGTCGGACGTCGAGGTGACGGCGCGGAGCACCGACGGTCGCGTCACGATCCGCGTGATCGATCACGGTCGAGGTCTGCCGCCCGACGCCCGCGAGGCCTTGTTCCACCCCTTCTACGATCTGGATCAGCGCAACCCGAGGCTCGGCCCAGGTCTCGGGCTCGCGATCGCGAAGGGCTTCGTGGTCGCGATGGACGGGGAGATCTGGGTCGAGGAGACGCCCGGCGGGGGGGCGACCTTCGCGATCGCCGTTGCGGGGAGCCGGGGCGAGACGTGAGCCGGATCCTCGTCGTCGACGACGAGGTCCAGATCCTTCGGGCGCTCCGTCGCGCGCTCGCGGCCCGGGGCCACGAGGTTGTGACCGCACGGGACGGTGAAGACGCGATCACCGAGGTCGAGGCCTCCATGCCGGAGCTCGTCGTCCTCGATCTGAACCTCCCGGGCATCGACGGGATGGAGGTCTGTCGCCGCCTGAGGACCTGGACCCAGGTGCCGATCCTCATCCTGTCCGTCCGTGAGGACGAGGCGGGGAAGGTGCAGGCGCTCGACCTCGGCGCCGACGACTACCTCACCAAGCCGTTCGGGATCGAGGAGCTCCTCGCTCGCGTTCGCGCCCTGCTCCGGCGGAGCCGACCGCGGGAGAGCCCCCCACCGCGATTCGAGGTGGACGGGGTCGTGATCGACCTCTCGACCCACCGGGTCTCGCGCGAGGGAACGGACGTGCATCTGACGAAGACGGAGTGGTCGCTCCTGGAGGCGATGGCGGAGTACCCGGGGAAGCTCCTGACCCACCGATGGCTCCTCGAGCAGGTGTGGGGTTCGGGGTACCAGGAAGACGTCGAGGTCTTGCGCGTCTTCATCAGTCAGCTCCGGAAGAAGGTGGAGCCCGATCCGACCAAGCCGACTCTCATCGTCACGGACCCGGGCATCGGGTACCGATGGGCCGTCGCCGCGAGCGGGGAGGGCGAGATCTAGCTAGACCGATTCCTCGCCGAGGACGGCCGCGCGGAGCGCGCTCTCGGCGTCCGGCACGGTAAGCGCGAGCACCTCGTCGCCGTCCGTGATCACGGTCTCCGGTTGCGGGATCACGACATGCCCCTCTCGGATGATCGCGACGATCGTCGCGTCGGGGGGAAGGCGCATCTCGTACAGGGGCCGGCCGGCGGACGGGGAGTCGGCGGGGATCGTGAGCTCGACGATCGAGATCCCGCCTCGCTCGAGCGGCAGCAGGCGAACGAGGTCACCCGACGGTGACCTCCTCCTCCACCATCGCGGTGAGGATGTGCGGCGGCGAGACCGCCGCGTCCACGCCCCACTGCTCGGTGAACAGCCACTCGTTGTCGGGGTGGTTCACGCGCGCGAGCACCCGCGGGACGCCGAACTCCTGCTTGGCGAGCAGCGCGGTGACGAGGTTGTCCTCGTCGTCCCCGGTCGAGGCGACGACCACGTCGGCGGTGTTGAGCTGGGCCTTCTCGAGCACCCAGGGCTCGCACGCGTCGCCGATCATGTGGTCGACCTGCGGCGCCCACTCCTTGGCGATCTCGAGGACCGCAGGATCCTGCTCGATCAACGTCACGGTGTGGCCGCGGTTCGCCAGGTCCGACGCGAGGTGCCGTCCGACCGCGCCGGCCCCACTGATCACCACGCGCACGGTCAGTGCTCCACCGTCGGTTGCAGGAGTTCCTCGAGGCTCTCGAGCGCGTCCTTCTGGACCACCACGGCCGCGTAGTCGCCCTCCTGGAAGGTGCTCGACGGTACGGGGATGAACCCCTTGCCGCCCCGGTCGACGCCGGCCACGAGGATCTTGCCATCCATGTTGAGCGACGAGACCGGCTTTCCGACGAGGTGGGAGGGGATCTCGACGCGCATCCGGAACAGGTCCCCAGCCGCGAGGGTCTCCTTGATCTCCTCGCCCGGGTGCGTGAGCATGAGGATCATCTGCTTCACGCCCCATCGGGTGGTGGAGACCGTCGGGATGTTCAGGCGCTCGTAGATGTCCGCCCGCATCGGGTCGTAGATCCGCGCGATCACCTTGGGCACGTGGTAGGTCTCGCGTGCGACGCGGGCCGAGAGGATGTTCGAGTTGTCTCCGCTGGAGACCGCGAGGAACGCGTCCGCCTCCTTGATCCCGGCGTCCTCGAGCACGTCTCGGTCGAACCCGAGTCCGACCATCGTCCGAGCCTCGAACCCCGGGGGCAGGCGCTGGAACGCCGCGGCGTTCTTGTCGATCACGGTGATCTCGTGCCCGGCCTTCGACAACTCCTGCGTGAGCAGGATGCCGACACGCCCACAGCCCATGATGATCACGCGCACGGCTGGCTACCTTAGCGTGCTTGGTCCGCGGCCGCATCGACGGAGAGCGGGCGGGCCGTCCGACGACGACGGAACGCGCCGATCCTTCCCGAAGTAGTAGGGCACGACCGCCACGTCGACGTGCTCGTACCGTCCCAGGGTCCGGGCGATGCTCCGGCTCGTCCGGTCGTGGAGCAGGCGCTGCGTCGTCCTGGCGTAGTCGCGCCGCGGCAGTACGACGGTGACCTCGTTGTGCGGTCCCATCAGATCGACCACGTACCGTTCGACCGATCTGGCGACGTCCCGGTCCCAGCACTCCACCAGTTCCAGCGCGATCGGCATCCGGAGCTCCATCCAGCGGGCGATGAGTTCGTCCTGGACCTCGGGGTCGACAGCTGCATGCACCGCGACGACCTCCTCGGCCCCGAGCGAGAGCGCGTACCGAACCGCCTGAAGGGCTGCCCGGTCGGGACGGTCCACCAGCACGGCCACGCGATGGCTGGTCCTCGGCAACATCCGCAGCCTCGAGTGCGCCTCGGTCGGGTGCGTCTCGGGATGGTCGCGCACGAGCGTCACGCGGACCCCGGGGTTGGGGGCGAGGGCGCGGGCGAGCCGGGCGCCGGTTCGTCCCCGACGCAGCCGCTCGAGGCGACCCATCCGGTGAGGGCCGGGAACGATGACGGTGACGTCGGCCTCTTCGGTCAGCGTCGCCGCGTACGCCGCGATGGTGGAGGCGGTGTCGCCCTGCGGCTGAAGGACGTGGAGTGGCACGTCCAGGCCGAGGAGTGCCCAGCGAGCGCGCACGCGTTCGGTCTCCACCGGGTCCTGGTCGACGTGGACCGCGTACGTGGTGCTCGAGCGGATCGTCTTCGCGTACTGGAGGGCGTGCATGGTCTTGCGGTCCAGATCGTCGACGATCAGGACCGAGATCGGGCGACCCGCAGGACCCTGCTCGAACGCCTCGAGCCCCTCGTCGAGCTCGGCATGCTCGCGTGAATACTGGTGGTTCATCCGGACCAGGATCCACACCATCACCGGGACGAACACCATCACCGCCCAGGCGCCGTGCGCGAACTTGGTGATCGCGATCACCACCGTCACCACCGCCGTCGTGACCGCGCCGAGACCGTTGATCGCCAGGCCATGTCGCCAGCCCGGTTCGCGGAGCCGAAGGTGACGCCGCGCCATGCCGGCCTGGGACAGGGTGAAGGAGGTGAACACGCCGATCGCGTACAACGGGATCAGCTTGTGGACATCGGCCTGGAACAGGACGACCAGCGCCGTCGAGGCGATCGCGAGTCCGATGATGCCGTTCGAGAAGACGAGGCGGTGTCCGCGTTTGGTCAGCGGGCGGGGCATGAAGTCGTCCTGCGCGTGGAAGTTCGCAAGGCGAGGGAAGTCGGCGAACGAGGTGTTCGCGGCCAGGATCAGGATCAGCGTGGTGGCGATCTGGAGCATCAGGAACATCGCCGTTCCGACACCGCCGCTGCCGAACACCGCGCGTCCCACCTCGGAGATCACGGTCTTGGTCTCGGTGGGGGTGACCTGGAGCTTCATCGCGAGGAACGACAGCCCCAGGAACATCACGCCCAGCAGGCTGCCCATCCACATCAGCGTCGTCCGGGCGTTGCGCCATTCGGGTGGCTTGAAGGCTGGCACGCCGTTGGAGATCGCCTCGACGCCGGTGACCGCCGCCCCGCCGGAGGCGAAGGCGTGCAGGATGAGGAACAGGCCGATCGCGCCGGTGGTCTCGGCCACATCGGGGGGGATCGGGAGCGGGTGCAGGTCGCCCATCAGCCCCTTGACGATCCCGATGCCGAGGAGGAGGAACATCATGACGATGAAGAAGTACGTGGGCGCGGCGAAGATGCGGCCGGACTCACGCACCCCTCGCAGGTTCCCCCAGGCGATGATCCAGATGAACGCGACCGAGAGCCCCACCCGATACGGGTAGAGCCCGGGGGCGGCCGAGGTGATAGCGGCGACGCCCGCCGCGACGGAGACCGAGACCGTGAGGACATAGTCGGTGAGCAGCGCGACGCCGGCGAGCTGCGCGGCGAGGAGTCCGAAGTTGTCCTTGGTCACGATGTACGCGCCGCCGGCGCTCGGGTAGGCCCTGATCGTCTGGCGGTAGGAGAACAGGAGGATCACGAGCACCCCCAAGATCCCGAAGGTCACCGGCATGACGACCGAGAAGGCCAAGACCCCGATCGCGGGGACCGCCACCTTCAGGATCTCCTCGGTGGCATAGGCGACCGAGGACAGGTTGTCGCTCGCGAACACGGCCAGCGCGGTTGGCTTGCCCAGGCGCTCGTGCTTGAGCTGCGCGGTCGGGAGTGCGGGGCCGAGCGCGATCCGTTTCCACAGGTGCGAGAGGCCCCGAGGTTCGGGGATGCGCCGGGGGGCGGGACTGGGAACGGTCGGCGTGGGGATCGTTCGTGGTTCGGAGCGTCCGAGCTTGGTGACCATCCCTGCTTCCTCCTCACCCAAAGGTTCGGCCGTGCGCCGTAAACGGGCCGTGAAGGGTGCGGCGCGGGGCGTGAAGAACCCGTAGCGAAGCCGTAGCGTTGCCCTATGAGCGAACGGTGGGTGCTGGCACCCGGCGGCGCGTCTCGTGCGCGAGCCGTCGTGATCTCGGTCGCGGCCCCGGCGCTGGCGCTCGGGATCTCCCTGATCGTTCAGCCCGAGCACGAGCTGGGTGCCGCTTCGCTGTTCCTGCTCGCCGTCGTGGCCGCGTCGGTGGCCGGAGGGATCTGGGCGGGGATCGGCAGCTCGGTGCTCGGTTTCCTGTTCTTGAACTACTTCTTCACCGAACCGCTGCATACGCTCCGTGTGCACAACCGCGATGACGTGGTTGCGCTCGTGGTCTTCCTCGTGGTTGCCCTGCTCGTTGGATGGGTGGTTTCGCGTGCGGTGTCGGAGCGCGACCGCGCGACGAGGCGAGAGCGTGAGGCACGACTCCTGAACCTGTTCACGACCAAGGCGCTCTCCGGCGAGCCGCTCGATCGCGTCCTGAACGATCTGGCGGCTGCGCTCGTCGATGCCCTACGCCTGTCGAGTTGTTCGATCGTCGCGGCCGCCGCGGGTCGCTCGTACGAGGTCCGCAGGGCGCGGCCCGGAACGGGCGACGGTTCGACGGTCGAGCTGCCGATCTCGAGTGGCGAAGTCACGTTCGGGACCCTTCGAGCCTCCTCGCCCGTTCACGAGGAACTCGTCCCCGAAGACCGACGACTCGTGCAGGCGGCTGCCAGCCAGGTGGCCGTCTACCTCGAGCGCGCCCGGCTCGATGCGGAGATCGCGGCCGCGAGGCTCGACGTCGAGCGGAGTCAGGCGCGGGCCGCGCTGTTCTCCTCCGTGACCCACGACCTCCGCACGCCCCTGGCGTCGATCAAGACGGCCGTGACGAGCCTGCTCCAGGTGGACGTGCGGTTCGACCCGTCCCAGGCGCGAGAGCTCCTGCAGACCGTCCTCGAGGAGACCGATCGTCTCAACCGACTGGTAGGGAACATCCTTGGGCTCGCGCAGGTGCGCTCGGGCGCGTTGCTCCCGGTCAAGGAGCCGACCGCGCTCGACGAGGTCGTGGAATCCGTCCTGCACCGACTCGAACCCACACTCGGAGGTGTCCGCGTCCGGACGATCTTCCGCGACGCTCCCGACGTCCCGGTCGACCCGGTGCTGATCGATCAGGTGGTGTCGAACCTGCTCGAGAATGCGGTGCGCTTCTCGCCGGTGGGTGGCGAGGTCGTGCTGTCGGTCGCCCCGTGGCGCTCGGTCGTCCAGGTTCGGGTGGCCGATCAGGGTCCCGGGATCCCTGCGGACGATCGCGACCGGGTGTTCGAGGCCTTCACGCAGCTCGGGGCCACGGCCCCGGACGCGAGCGGTGGCAGCGGTCTGGGCCTCGCGATCTCGCGGGCGATCGTGCTCGCGCACGGTGGTCGGATCTGGATCGAAGGGGCGCCCGGCGGCGGCACCGCGGTCGTGTTCGAGCTCCCGGTCCGCGAGGCGGCGCCCGTGCAGCAGGAAGTGGCGGCTCGAGAGGGCAGGTCGTGACGCGGGTCCTCGTGGTCGACGACGAGCCGCAGATCCGACGCGCGATGCGGACCAGCCTCGAGGCGCAGGGCTACGAGGTGCATGCCGTCGGCACGGGTGGCGAGGCCGTGGTCGCGGCCGCGGAGGAGGGTCCCGAGCTCGTCCTGCTCGACCTCGGCCTGCCCGATCTGGATGGCACCGAGGTGATCCAGCGCATCCGGTCCTTCTCGGAGGTCCCGATCATCGTGCTCTCGGTCCGAGATCGGCAGGCCGACAAGGTCGCCGCGCTCGATGCCGGGGCCGACGACTACGTCACCAAGCCCTTCGGGGTGGAAGAAGTCCTCGCCCGCCTCCGGGCCGCCCTGCGACGCAGCCAGGCCGGTGAGCCGTCCGCCCCGGTCCAACGATTCGACGAACTCGAGGTCGACGTCGGCCGACGGCTCGTCACGGTCGCGGACACGCCCATCCACCTGACGAAGACCGAGTACGCCCTGCTCGAGGCGTTCGTGACCAACCCCGGCAAGCTCCTGACCCATCAGTGGTTGCTGCGGAAGGTGTGGGGGCCTGGGTACGCGGAGGAGAGCCATTACCTCCGTGTCTACGTGCGTTCGTTGCGGCGCAAGCTCGGGGACCAGGCTTCCGCCCCTCGTCTCATCCTGACCGAGCCCGGCGTCGGATATCGGTGGATCGCGGCACGGACCGACGGCGACCCGTCGTAGCATCACCGTCGATGTCGTCCACGGCGACCCCGTCCATCCTCAAGCGCCTCCTCGTCGGGCGCGCCTTCACCAGCCACCAACTGGAACACACCCTGCTGTCGAAGACGCTGGCGCTCCCGGTCTTCGCCTCGGATGCCCTTTCGTCGGTCGCGTACGCCACGGGCGAGATCTTCATCCAGCTCACGATCGTGAGCCTGGTCTTCAAGCAGCTCGTCATGCCGATCTCGATCGCGATCGCCTCCCTGATGGCGATCGTCGTGATCTCGTACCGGCAGACGGTTCGCGCCTACCCGTCCGGTGGCGGGGCCTACATCGTCAGCAAGGACAACCTAGGTGCGCCGTACGGGCTCGTCGCCGCAGCCGCCTTGCTCGTGGACTACATGATGACCGTGATCGTGTCGATCGTGGCCGGCGTGTTCGCGATCGGGTCGGCCTACCCACCGGCCAACGACCACAAGGTCTTCCTGTCGATCTTCTTCGTCTGGTTGGTCACGATCGCGAACCTCCGCGGTGCGCGGGAGTCTGGCACCGTGTTCGCCATACCGACCTACGGCTTCGTGGTCTCTATCCTCCTCCTGATCGCGATCGGGTTCGTCCAATGCCTCGGAGGTTGTCCCACCACCGAGGCGGTGGAGCCGATCAGCAACGCCGCCACGACGGCAACGGCGATCGGACTGTTCGCCGTCCTCCGCGCGTTCTCCTCGGGTGCGACGGCCCTCACCGGTGTGGAAGCCATCTCGAACGGCGTGCCCGGCGTTCCGCCGGCCCCAGGCGAGGAACGCCGCCGAGACGCTCGCGATCATGGGCGTGATCGCGATCACGATGTTCATCGGGATCTCCTGGCTCGCCGTCCACGTCCACGGCACGGTCGCCAGCGACGTCCGCTCCATCCCGGCGCAGATCGCGTGGGCCGTGTTCCACGGTGGTTTCGGCTTCTACGTCGTTCAGTTCTTCACGGCGGCGATCCTGATCCTGGCCGCGAACACGGCGTACCAGGACTTCCCGCGGCTCTCATCCATCCTGGCGCGAGATCGCTACATGCCGAGCCAGTTCATGAACCGGGGCGACCGCCTCGTGTTCTCGAACGGCATCGTCGTCCTCGCGATCGGCTCGTCGCTGTTGATCTACGCGTTCGACGCGGACCTGACGCGCCTGATCCAGTTGTACGTCATCGGCGTCTTCACGTCCTTCACGCTCTCGCAGAGCGGGATGATCGTCCACTGGCTCCGCGAGCGCCACAAGGGTCCGTCGGCGGCTCGCGGGTGGCGGCGATCGATCGTGATCAACGCCATCGGTGCCTTCGCTACGGGTGTCGTCCTGGTCGTGGTCACGCTCACGAAGTTCACCGCGGGCGGCTGGCTCTCGATGTTGTTCATGGCCATCCTGGTCGCGCTGTTCGTTTCGATCCATCGGCACTATGAGTTCGTCGGCCGGCAGCTCCGGCGTGGGGCGGTTCGACCGGGCGGCGCCGGCGTGAACCACGTCGTCCTCGTGATCAGGGAGCTGGACGCCGCGGCGGCAGAGGCGATCGGTGCGGTCCGCTCGATCCGTCCGACCGAGCTGCACATCGTGTACCCGACGAGCGAAGGCATCCCGCAGGAGCTCGAGGAGCGATGGCGCGAGTTCTCGATGAGCACCGCGCCGCTCGAACCGCTCCCGCTCGGGAAGGACTCCCCACTCGAGGCGCTCCGCCGGTTCGTGCGGGGGATCGATCGGGCGCCGAACGACTTCGTGAACGTCGTGGTCCCCGAGATCGTTCCGGGATCCCTCTTGTTGTACCTGCTTCGTCGAGCATCGTTGATCCGGCTGAAGGTGGGCCTGCTGCGCGAGCCCAACATCGTGGTCACCGACGTCCCCGTCCTGGTCCGCGGCGGCGAACCAGTGGGTGTAGACGCACGACCGCTGATCCCGGAGCGAACCGTCGCCCTCGTGTTCGTCTCGACCGTGCACGACGCCACGATCCGCGCCGTGAACTACGCGCAGACGCTCGAGGCCTCCGAGACGCGGGCGATCTACTTCGACCTGGATCCCGAAGCAGCGCATCGGATGCAGGAGCAGTGGGGGGAGATCGGGATGCAGATCCCCCTCCACATCGTCGAGGCGCCCTTCCGCGATCTGACCCGACCTATGTTGGAGGAGGTTCGGCGATTCACGTCTCGACCCGGCACGATCGTACTGGTCGTCGTCCCGGAGCTCATCGTCTCGAAATGGCGGCATCTCCTCCTGCACAGCCAGAACGCGTTGTTCGTGAAGCGGTTGTTCCTGTTCGAGCCGAACGTCATCCTCTCGAGCGTGCCCTACGTGCTCGAGGACGAACCGGAGCCCGAGGCGGTGCCGGCGAGTTGATGGACCGAGAGGCCGCCGTCGCCTTGTGCCGTGAGAAGTGCCTGAAGGAGACCACGGTCCGTCACCTGATCTCGGTCGAGGGCGTGATGCGCGGGCTCGCCCGGCGCTTCGAGCAGGACGAGGACCTGTGGGGTCTGACCGGCATGTTCCACGACCTTGACCAGGACCACACCGGGGACGACGCGGCCAACCACGCCCGGCTCGCCGCCGAGTGGCTGGGGGAGGCCGGCGTCGACGAACGCGTGATCAACGGCGTGCTCGCGCACGCGTACGAGGAGTACCGCACGGACCTGATGTCGAAGGCCGTGGTGCACGCGGACGCGGTGGCCGGGCTCCTGGTGGCGGCCGCGCTGGTCCGGCCGGAGCGGAGCGCGGGCATGAAGGTCTCCTCGGTGAAGAAGAAGCTGAAGGAGAAGGCGTTCGCGCCCGGGGTCAACCGGGAGGAGGTCCTGGACGTCGAGGAGAGCATCGGGCTCCCGCTCGACGAGTTCCTCTCGGTCTCGATCGAGGGGCTGCAGCTCGTGGCTCCCGAGATCGGTCTGTAATCAGTCGGTCGCGGGTGATGTGGTGTGGGCCCGGCGCTCGAGGATCACCGCGGACAGCTCGGCGCCGAACACGAACAGCCCGCTTACCAGCCGAAGGAACACCAGGAGCCCGACCACGGCCCCGATCGTCCCGTAGAGCAGCGTCGCCCTCGAGACGTAGGAGGCGAGCAGGATCCCGCCCGCGAGCTTGAACAGCTCCCAGCCGAGCGTCATCACGACCGCGCCGGGGAGATGGGGGCGCCACCCGATCGAGCCGGGCGTGAGCACCGCGTACGCGAGCAGGAACAGCCCGAACTCCATCGCGGCGGTCGCGGCGAATCCGACGATCCGGAAGGGGACCTCGAGGCCGGTCGCGACCCGGACGGCCGAGACGATCCCGGTCACGACCGGCAACGCGCCGACGAGCACGATGAGGCCCAGCGTCGTCACGAGCGCGCGGACGCCGCCGCGTACGAGGTCCTCCGGACCCGTGCGGAAGATCACCGCGAGGGCTCGGCTCGCGCGCCGCGACAGCGCCGCCGCGGTCCACAGGAGCGCGATCAGGCTCACCACGCCGAGGGTGGCGCTCGCCCCGGTGAGGTTCGCGAACTGCTCGCCGGTCCCCTCCGGGAGCTCGAACGGCAGCACGTCCTCCGCGAGCCCGAGCAGCGCGAGACCGACCAGGGAGAGGGCGAAGGTCGACAGGAACAGCTGGTACGCGAGCGCCGCCGCGTGGGTGCTCACGTCGTCGACCCGCGATCGTGCGCCGATGGCCCGGACCAGCGACACCAGCCGCGACTGCGCTAGGGTGGCCATCCTCGGAAGCATGGCACGGGGGACATCGTGAACATCCGGCCCGCGACGCACTGAAGACGACGGATTCCTTCGGGAGATGCTGTACGAGGCCGCGGCGTGGAACCCGGACTGGCCGCGCGAGCGGATGATCGCCGCGCTCGCCGACCCGATGCTCGAGCGGTATCACCGCGACTGGGGACGCGAGGGCGACGCCGGCGTCATCGCCGAGCTCGATCGCGAACCGGTGGGCGCCGCGTGGTACCGGCTGTTCACCGCCGAACAGCCCGGGTACGGGTTCGTCGACGAGAAGACGCCGGAGCTCGGCATCGCGGTGGTCCCGCTGCACCGTCGCAAGGGGATCGGCCACACGCTGCTCCGCGCGCTGATGGTCCAGGCGCGCGAGGACGGCTACCAGGCGCTGTCGCTCTCGGTGGCCGTGCACAACCGCTCGCGGATGATGTACGAGCGCGCCGGGTTCGAGCAGGTCCGCGAGGTGGCCGAGGGCGAGAACTGGGTGATGCGCGCCGAGCTCGGCTGAACGGGACCGCCGAACCTCAGTTCTCGTCGACCCGTTCCGCCATCCCCGAAGGGGTCGAGCCGTCGAGCGCCGACGCGGCTCCGTCCGAGGACCCCGGCGAGACCGCCCGTCCGGGGACGTCCGGCGGCGGGTTCGGGACCCTGGCCGCCTCCTCGCGTCGGATCTGGCGGATCCGGTTCCCGATGAACCACGCGACTCCGAGCAGGAGGGCCGCGGCGATCACCCAGGCGAACGGGCGGATGACCGCTTCCGCACGGTCCCACCGCTCGCCGAGGAGGGCGCCGATCCATGCCAGCACGATCACCCAGGGCAGGCAGCCCAGGACCGTGTACACGGTGAAGCGCCAGAACGGCATCCGGACCACGCCGGCCGGCAGGCTGATGAAGGTGCGGATCACGGGGAGGAGGCGGCCGAAGAACACGGCCGCCTGCCCGCGCCGCTCGAACCACGCGTGGGCTCGGTCCACCTCGTGGGGTCGTATCAACAGGTATCGGCCCCAACGATCGATCAGCGGCCGGCCGCCCGAGTAGCCGGCCCAGTACGCGAGCCAGGACCCCACGAGGTTGCCGAGCGTGCCCGCGAGCACGACCAGCCAGAACTCGAGCTGCTGCTCCGGCGCGAGGAAGGGGGCCGTGACCAGCGCCCCGCCGAACAGCATCGTGACCTCCGAGGGGATCGGGATGCACGCGGATTCGAGCAGCATCAGGACGAAGATGGCCAGGTAGCCGTACTTGGCGATCTCTCCGGTCACGAAGTCGGTGAACAGGGCGAGCAGGCCGGTCTCCAGGTCGGGGAGGCCGAGCGATCGGCCCCGATGGGAATGAAACGAGCCTAGCACCGCGTTACGAGGGACCGGGCCGGGCACGCGAGGCGGTCCGCAAGCGCCTCTCGAGGCCCCGCCCGGGCACGGTGAGCGCGCCGGGCATCCCGATGTCGGATGTCCCGGTCCGCGAAGAAGGGGCTGGTACCCTGCCGCGCGGAGGCCCCCGCCACGCTCGCCGGGCCGCCGATCCCCAACGACGACAGGAAGTAGCAGGTCATGAGCAAGACACTGGTCGTGGTCGAGAGCCCGGCCAAGGCGAAGACGATCGAGAAGTACCTCGGCGGCGACTACGCCGTCCGGGCTTCGTACGGCCACATCCGGGACCTCCCCAAGAGCGACCTGGGCGTGGACGTCGACCACGAGTTCGAGGTCACCTACCAGGTCCCGGAGGACTCGAAGAAGCACGTCGCGGCCCTGAAGAAGGCCCTGAAGGCGAACGAGGACCTGATCCTCGCGACGGACTACGACCGCGAGGGCGAGGCGATCGCGTACCACGTCGCGTCCCTGCTCGGGGTGGACCCGGCGCGGGCCAAGCGGGTGACGTTCACCGAGATCACGCGCGACGCGATCCTGGAGGCCTTCCAGAGTCCGCGCGAGATCGACCTGAAGCTGTTCGACGCGCAGGAGGCGCGGCGCGTGCTCGACCGGCTGGTCGGCTACAAGATCTCGCCGCTGCTGTGGCGGCGGGTCCAGCCGGGGCTCTCGGCCGGGCGCGTGCAGTCGGTCGCGCTCCGCATGATCGTCGAGCGCGAGCGCGAGATCCGCGACTTCACCCCGATCGAGTACTGGAGCGTCGACGCCCGCCTCACGCCGCAGGGCCAGGACCACCCGTTCCTCGCCCGCCTGGTGAGCGTGCCCGAGGGCCGGATCGCCGGCGCGCCCGACAAGAAGGGTGTGCTGCTGTCGGCCGAGGCCGAGGCCGCCGCGCACGTCGACCGGCTCCGCGAGGCCGACTACCGCGTCGCCAAGGTGGAGAGCAAGGAGCGCAAGGAGGGGCCTCGGCCCCCGTTCAAGACCTCCACCCTGCAGCAGGAGGCCGCCCGCAAGCTGGGGTTCGGGGCACGCAAGACGATGACCCTGGCGCAGCGCCTCTATGAAGGAGTGGACCTGCCCGGCGAGGGCACGGTCGGGCTGATCACCTACATGCGGACCGACTCGCTCACGATCGCCGATGCCGCCCTGCGCGAGATCGCCGAGCTCGTGCGGACCGAGTTCGGGGCCGAGTACGCCCTGGCCGAGCCGCGCCGGTTCAAGACGAAGTCGCGGAACGCGCAGGAGGCCCACGAGGCGATCCGGCCGACGTCGGCCCTGCGGACCCCGGACCGGGTGGCCGCCGCCCTGGACCGGGACCAGCTCCGGCTGTACACCCTGATCTGGCAGCGGACCGTGGCCACGCAGATGGCGCAGGCCCGGTTCAACCAGGTCGGGGTCGACATCGACGCGACCGCGGGCACGGCCCGGTACCGGTTGCGCGCGAGCGGTCGCACGATGATCTTCGACGGGCACCTCCGCGTGTACGCCGAGGGTCGCGACGACGGCGCCGACGAGGACGGCGAGAGCCGGCTCCCCGAGCTCACCGCCGAGCAGGCTCTGGCGCTCCTCGAGGTCCTGCCCGAACAGCACTTCACGCAGCCGCCCCCGCGTTTCTCGGAGGCGTCGCTCGTCAAGACGCTCGAGGAGCTCGGCATCGGGCGCCCGTCGACGTACGCGTCGATCATCTCGACGATCCAGGACCGCGGGTACGTCCGCCTCCAGGACCGCCGGTTCTACCCCAACGACGTCGGCGAGGTCGTGACCGACAAGCTCGTCGAGCACTTCCCCGACATCGTCAACGTGAACTTCACGGCCGAGATGGAGGATGACCTCGACGAGATCGCCGAGGGCGACCTGCAACGCGTCCAGGTGCTGCGGCAGTTCTACACGCCGTTCGCCGACGCGCTCGAGCGCGCGGAGGAGAAGTTCGAGCGCTACGTCGAGGAGCTCGACGAGGATTGCCCGCGCTGCATCGAGGAGGGGCGGACGCCGCCCGGCCGGCTCCAGAAGCGCCTGGGCCGGTACGGGTTCTTCATCGGGTGCACCCGGTTCGCCGAGGACGACGGCGGCTGCAAGTACATCCGCAACCTCGACGGCCAGGAGCGCCCCGAGCCCGAGATGCTCGACGAGAACTGCCCCGAGTGCGGCAAGCCGCTGCAGCGCAAGTTCGGCCGTTTCGGGCCGTTCGTGGGCTGCTCGGGGTACCCGGACTGCCGGTACATCAAGAAGGACCCGCCGAAGTCGACGGGGGTGACGTGCCCGCAGTGCGCGAAGGGCGAGATCGTCGAGAAGCGGACGCGGTTCGGCCTGATGTACGGGTGCGAGCGCTACCCGGACTGCGACTTCGCCGTGAACCATCCCCCGATCGCCGACCACCCCTGCCCCGAGTGCGGCTCGCTCCTGATCCGGCGGCCGAAGAGCCTTCGCTGCTGGGGGTGCGGCGCCGAGCTCGACGACGCGTTCAACGTCACCAAGCCGGGCGACCCCGAGGCCGAGGCCGCGGCCAGGGACGCGAAGTCCGCGGCTCGCGCCGCCCGGGCGGCGGCCAAGGCCGGCGCCAAGAAGAAGACCACCGCCAAGAAGAAGACCACCGCCAAGAAGAAGACCACCGCCAAGCGCACGGCGGCCAAGCGGAGCCCGGCCAAGCGGACGACCGCCAAGCGGACCGCCGCGAAGAAGCCGGCTGCCAAGGAGCCGACGGCCGCGGAGGCACCCATCGCCGCAGAGCCGGCGACGGGCAACGGCGCGACGGCTCCGGAGGAGACGCTCACCGCCGACCGGGCCGGCGTCGCGGCCGCGGAGGAGTAGGTGTCGACCTTCGCCGACGAGGTCGCCGCGCTCCGCGGGACCCGACCGGCGACCTTCAAGGACCTCATCACCCAGCCTGCCTTCTCCAAGCTGCTGATCGCGCAGACCGTCAGCTCGCTCGGGGACTGGGTCGGGTTCGTCGCGGTGACGGCACTGGTCGTCAGCAAGGGTGGGAACGCGGGCGCCTACGCGGTCGCGGGCGTGATGGTCGCGAGGATGCTCCCGGCGATCCTGTTCGGGCCGATCGCCGGCGCGATCGTCGACCGGGTCAACCGCAAGACCCTGATGATCACCGCGGACATCTCGCGCGGGGCGCTGTACGCGCTGATGCCGTTCCTCGGCCCGCTGTGGATGATCTTCGCGGTCTCGTTCGCGATCGAGTGCTTCTCCCTGCTGTGGACGCCCTCCCGCGACGCCTCGCTGCCGAACCTGGTCCCCCGGCGGCAGCTCGCGAACGCGAACTCGCTCGGCCTCATCACGACCTACGCGACGCTGCCGCTGGGTGCGCTCGTGTTCACGTTCCTGTCCGGCGGGTCCGGCCTGTTGCCCTACTTCCAGGACAACTCGGCGTTCCTCGCGCTGTGGTTGGACGCGTTCACGTTCGGGCTCTCGGCGTTGCTCGTCAGCCGGATCCAGATCCCGCGGCCGGCGCCGACGTCGTTCGCGAGGCTCGACCTCTCGCGCGTCGGCAAGGACATCCTGGACGGCGTGCGGTTCCTGCGCGAGAACTCGCTCGCGTCTTCGATGACGCTGGGCATCGTCGCGGCCTTCAGCGCGGTGGGGGCCGTGCTCGCCCTCGGCACCGTGTTCGCGAGGACGACGCTCGGCGCGGGCGATCCGGGCTGGGGGATCCTCGTGACATCGTTCGGCATCGGGATGGGTATCGGGATGGCCTCCTCGAACAAGGTCGTCGAGTTCGTCCTGCGCGAGTACGTCTTCGTGTGGTCGATCATCGCCGCCGCGGGGACGCTGCTCGTCCTCGCCGCGATGCCCGCGATCGGACAGGCGGCGGTGATCGCCGTGATCCTCGGTGGGTTCTGCGGATCGGCCTGGGTGAGCGGCTACGTCCTGCTGCAGGAGAACGTGACCGACGAGTTCCGCGGGCGGACGTTCGGCGCGCTCACCGTGCTCTCGCGGCTCGGCCTGTTCCTCTCGCTCACGATCTTCCCGGTGATCGCCGGGGCGATCGGGGTGCACACGGTGACGCTGGGTGAGCGCACCTTCGACCTGTCGGGAACGCGGATCTCGTTGATGATCGCCGGTGTGGGCGCATTGCTCGCGGGGCTCCTGACCCGCAGCCGGCTCCGGAGGTTCCGGGTCGGCAAGCAGGAGAAGCTCGGGCTGGTCCCGAAGCTCAAACGGCCGCCGACGAGCGGCCTGTTCGTCGCGTTCGAGGGCGTCGAGGGTTCGGGGAAGGGGACGCAGATCCGGCTGGCCAAGGAGTGGCTGGAGTCCCAGGGCGTCGAGGTCATGGTCACCCGCGAACCCGGGGGGACGCCGGTCGGCGAGGAGCTGCGCAAGATGCTGCTCGCGCACGACACGGGACACATCGAGCCGAAGACCGAGGCGCTGCTGTTCGCGGCGAGCCGGGCGCAGCACGTGGCGTCGGTGATCCGGCCCGGCCTGGCCGCGGGCCAGGTCGTGCTGACGGATCGCTACATCGACTCGTCGCTCGCCTACCAGGGTTCGGCGCGGGGGCTGGGCGAGCAGGACGTGTTGACGCTGAACGTGTGGGCGACCCAGGGACTGTTCCCCGACCTCGTGCTCCTGCTCCATCTCGAGCCGGAGGCCGGTTTGCTCCGCTCGCTCGAAGAGCCCGACCGGATCGAGGTCGAGGGGCAGGACTTCCACGCGAAGGTCTCCGACGCGTACCTCCGGATCGCCGAGGAGCACCCGGAGCGGTTCGTGGTCGTGGACGCGGATCGGACGCCGGAGCTGGTGCACGAGCAGGTCGTCGAGGCGCTCGGCAGGATCCTGAAGGAACGCGAGGAGGACCGGCATGACTGAGACGGTCGACGACCGCTTCCCGGTGTTCGACCGGGTGCCCGGTCAAGACCACGCGATCGCGTTCCTGCGTCAGGCCGCGGCGCGGCCGCACCACGCGTACGTGCTCGCCGGGCCCGAGGGCGGGGGCAAGCAGCTCGCCGCGCGCGCGTTCGCGGCGGCGCTGCTGTGCAAGGAGGGCGGGTGCGGGACGTGCCGAGACTGCCGCCTCGCGCTCGAGGACCGCCACCCCAACGAGGTCGTCGTCGAACCCGAGGGGCGGGACATCCACGTCGAGACCGTGCGCACCGAGATCTGGCACCCCGCGTACCGCACCGCGCCCGAACCGGGCCGGAAGGTCTTCGTGATCCGAGAAGCCGACCGCCTCAACCCCGCTGCGGCCGACGTCCTGTTGAAGGTGCTCGAGGAGCCGCCGGCGGACGCGGTCCTGATGCTGCTCTCGGCTCGCCCCGACGAGCTGCCCGAGACCGTCTTGTCGCGATGCCACGTGGTCTCGTTCCGTCCGCTCTCGGAGGCGTTCGTCGCGCAGACGCTCGCCGCCGAGGGGATCGACCCCGGCCGGGCCGCGCTTGCCGCTCGGCTGGCGGGCGGGAACCTCGGACGGGCACGCCGGCTCGCCAGTGGCGCCGACGGGATGTCGTTCCGCGAGGCGGCCCGCGACGCGCTCGAGGTCGCCGCGCGGGGACCCGCCGGCGCGCTCGAGGCGGCCGAGCTCGTGCTGGCCGCGGCCGAGCGCTACCGCAAGGACCTCGGCGCCCAACTCGAGGAGGAGCTCGCGCCGTTCCTGGACGAACGGGGCCGGGCCGAGGAGGCGTACCGGGGCGCGATCCGCCGACTCGAGGAGCGGCACAAGCGCCAGGTGCGCCGCGCCGAACGCGACTACGTGGACCGAGTCCTGCTCGGGGTCTCGGCGCTGCTGCGCGATCGGGTGGCCGTCGCGGTGGGGGGCGGCGCGGACGTGCTGATGAACCCGGATCTCTCGCCCACGCCGGGCGACGTGACCTCGGCCACGAGCGCGATGGCCGCGGTCGAGGAGGCGCGCGCCGCGCTCGCCGAGGACCTGAACCTCAACCCGCGGCTCGTGCTCGAGCAGGCGTTCCTCCGGGTCGGCTCCGCGTAGCCGCGGACCTCCGGACGTGCCCGAGGTGCGTGGCTCCAGGCATGCGCAACAGTGGTGCTGGCATCACTGTCGGAGCTCGGACCCCGTGGGACGATGTTCCCGAGGGCAACCATGACGGTCCGAGTGCTCATCGTCGACGATCAGGAGCCGTTCCGGCTGGCGGCTCGCATGGTGGTGGACGCCACCGACGGGTTCGAGGTCGTCGGCCAGGCCGAGACCGGTGAGTCCTCGGTCGAGATGGCCAGGGAGCTCGCTCCCGACCTCGTGCTGATGGACGTGAACCTGCCGGGCATCAACGGGCTCGACGCGACGCGGCAGATCCTGTCCGAACGCTCGGACTCGGTGATCGTGCTGTTGCTCTCGACCTACGAGGAGGAGGAGTACGCGCCCAGGGCCGCCGAGTGCGGCGCGTCCGCGTACATCCCCAAGGCCGTGTTCGGACCCGACCGGCTCGAAACCGCGTGGGCCGCGGCCAACGAGCCCGTGGCCTAGCCGACCGGGACCCGACCCAGGACCGTCGTCCCCTCGCCGGGCGCCGACCGGATCTCGAGCGCGCCTCCGATCGCGTCGAGACGGTCCGCCATGCCCTGCAGGCCGGTGCCGTTCGATGTGCGCTCGCCGACCGCGAACCCCACCCCGTCGTCGACGACCGCGAACGTGAGCGTGCCGTTCGTCTGGGACAGGGCCACCGTCGCCCGCGACGCGTCCGCGTACTTCGCGAGGTTGTTCAGCGCCTCGAGCGCGCAGAAGTAGACGGCGGCCTCGACGTCCTGCGTGTAGCGCTCGACGCCGTCGGTCTCGACCGAGACCGGGACCGGCGACTTGCGCGCCTGCGACTCGAGCGCGGCGCCGAGTCCCTGGTCCGCGAGCAGCGGCGGGTAGATCCCGCGTGCGAGGTCGCGGAGGTCGTCGAGGGCCTCGGTCGTGTCGACCTGGAGCTGCGTCATCAGGTCGAGCGCCTTCGCGGGTTCCCGTTCGATCATGCCCTGGACCAGTCGCTGCTTGACCTGGAGTGCGACGAGCTGCTGCTGGGCCCCGTCGTGGATGTTGCGTTCGAGCCGGCGGCGTTCGGCGTCCTGCGCGGCGACGAGCCGGCGTCGGGACGCACGGAGCTCCTCGATCAGCCGCACGTTGCGGAGCACGAGGCCCGCCTGCCCGGCCAGCTCTCGGATCAGCTTCTCCTTGGTCGGGTCCATCGGGTCGTTCGCGTGCATCGTCGCCGTGATCGCGCCGAGCTGCTCCCCTTGATGCCGGACCACGAACACGTCGCCCGTCAGCTCCGCGAGCTCCGCCGACGGGGCGGGTTCGGCCGGCAGGGGTCGGATCCCCGGCGCCCGCTCTCGATCCACGTCGTGGCGGGTCGGAGCTGGTTGCCCACGAGCAACCAGATCGTGACGGTCTTGGCGCCCGTGCCGGCGCCCAGGATCGACGCCATCCGAGGCAGCACGTCGTCCGTCGCGTACGACTCGGCCATCCGGTCGGAGAACTGTGTGAGCACCTCGTACGGGGTGGCTCGCGTGCCGTAGACGAACCGATCGGCGATCCGTCGCGAGAGCCGCAGGAGCGGCCAGGTCAGCGCCCCGACCCCGATCCCGGCGAGCAGGGCGATGCCGGGCGATTCGGACAGCGGTCCAACGACGATCCCGCCGACCGCGATCAGGACCACCAGCGAGACGATCGTGAGCAGGACCACGAGCACCGTCGCGACGATCGTCTTCTTCAAGATGACGTCGAGCTCCCACAACCGGTACCGCATGACCGCGATGCCCGCCGCGACCGGGATCCCGATGCCGAACATGATGAAGAACGCGAAGAACAGCACGTCGTTGAGGGTGCTGGACTCGCCCTCCTCGAGGCCGATCGAGGTCGCGATCGTGGCGAGGAACAGAACGAGGGCGGCCAGGCCGACGAAGACGATCCAGCCGGATCTGCTGGCGTTCCTCACCACGCGCGTTCCGGTATCGGAGCACGAGCGAGACGACCGCCAGCATGCTCAACGCGACCGAGGCGATGCCGACGACCCAGAGCACCGGCTCGAGGATCGGCGTGATCGCCTCGATGCCCGTCGGGTTCGACGGATCGACGCCCTCGGTGATGTCGACGTTTCCGGCGCGGAGCATCGATCCGACGATCCCGACCGCGAACAGGACCAGGAGCGTCCGCGGCAGCCATCGCCACCGCGGCGACGGGACGGCCCCGGTCGGGAACAGTGCGAGGAACAACGCGACCGGCGCGACCGCCACGAGGAAGATCCAGTTGTTGAGCCAGACGGCGACCTGGCCGAACGGCAGCGCGCCGGGCGACGTGTAGAGCGTGTAGGTTGCGTATTCGTCGCTCGCGGCCGCCAGGAGGAACGCAACCCCCGTCGTCATCAGCAGCCAGCCCAGCGGGTTGCGCGGCAGACGCGACGCCACGAACGCTCCCACCGTCACGTACCCGAGCATCATCAAGATCGCGATCGTGATGAAGTACGCGTCCGAGGTGAGGTTGTGGTTCAACGCACTCAGGGTCAACGTCCCCGCAAGGAGCGCGAGCGTGAGACCCAGGATCACCCAGGGGAGGCGGCGCGTTCGCGCGCTCATGAGGCCGTCCCGCGCGTCGGGACCGAACCCGTGACCGTCGTCCCCTCGCCGGGGGACACGGGGATCCGACCGCCGACCGTCGTACCCGAGCCCGGCACTGAGCTCACGACGAACGTCCCGCCCACCGCCTCGACGCGATCGCGCATGTTCGTCAGGCCCGAACCGCTGACCACCCCTTGGTCGAACCCGCGACCGTCGTCCTCGACCTCGAACGTCAGGTCCCCGTTCGAATGGCCGAGACGGATCGTCGCGTCGTTCGCGTCCGCATACTTCGCGATGTTCTGCAGCGCCTCGAGGCAGCAGAAGTAGACGGCTGCCTCGATCTCCGAGGGGTAGCGCCCCGAACCGTTGGCCTCCAGGCGCACGGGGATCATGGCCTTGCGGGCCTGCGCCTCGAGCGCCGCCGGCAGGCCGTGGTCGGCGAGGACGGGCGGGTAGATGCCGCGCGCGAGGTCTCGGACGTTCTCCAAGGCATCGGAGGCGTCGGACTTGAGCTCGGCCAGCAGCGCGGTGGTCTTGTCCGCGTCGCGCGACGCGAGATGTTCGGCCAGCCCGAGCTTGACCGACAGGGCTACGAGCTGTTGCTGCGCGCCGTCGTGGATGTCGCGTTCGAGCTTGCGCGCCCGCTCGTCCTGCGCGGTGACGATGCGCCGCCGCGACTCCTGCAGCTCCTCGATCAGGCGGACGTTGCGCAGCACGAGCCCGGCTTGGCTCGCGAGGTCGATGACGAGCTGCTCGCCGTCCTTCGACAGCGGCTCCGCGGCCGGCATCGAGACGGTGAGTGCACCCAGGAGCTCGCCGCGGTCGCGGACCGGGAAGGCCCGGCGTCCCTCGAACGGCGGGAGCTCGTCGGGGCCGGCCCCGATCGCGGCGCCCATCGGGGTGTCGCTCGGCGAAGAGGCCACCGGACGGATCTCTCCACGCACGTGGAGCCACACCTGTGCGACGTCGGCGCCGGTCGAGGCTCGCACGATCTCGGCCATCCGCGGCAGGACATCCTCGGTCGAGTACGCGTCACCCAGGCGTTCGGAGAACTCGGCCATCGCCTCGTAGCGCGTCGACCGCCGCCCGTACACCAGCCGCCGGGCGAACCGCTTCATCGGCCGGAACGTGAGGACGAGCACGAGCGCGAACACGGCCACCCCGGTGACGATCCGCGTGACGAGCAGCTCGCGATCGCCTGCTCCGCCGACACCCTGCGAGCCGATGAACGCCAAGGGCGAGAGGAGGAGGCTGAGGATGCCGAGCAGGATCACGAAGAAGACGACGAGGACGACGTACACAACGGTCTTCTTCATCACCACGCCGACGTCGTAGAGCCCGAACGTGAGCACCGCGGCCGCCGTGGCGAGCGGGATCCCTACCAGGACCCCGAAGCCGTCGATGAGGGTCGCGAGGACGATCGCGATCCAGGACCATTCCGCCCCCTGCGACGCGAGGACGGTCACGATCGCGAGCGCGGTCGTGACGGCCATCGCGACGATCACGGCGACGAGCATGCGGAGCGGCTGGCGCTGCTCGGTGCTCGACCCCCGGAAGCGCAGGATCAGCGCGAGCAGACCCGCGAACGACGTGGCGATCGCGACGATGAGGCCCGCGATGTAGGCCTGCTCGATGCCGGGTAGGTGCCTGGTCCACCCCGGTGGGAACAGGAAGATCGGGTCGAAGACCCACGAGTGTCCGATCGTGCCGACGACCAGCAGGACGCCGCCGAGCCCCACGGCCCACAGGACGGGGCGCCATCGACGCGATGGCAGACGGCCGTCCGGGAAGTACAGGAGGAACAGGGGGAGGGCGATCGGCAGCACTCCGATCAGAGACACGACCCCGGCCCAGGCGGCGACGGCAGCCCCCGGGAGGTCGCCGATCCCGGCTCCGGGGTCCATGCCGATCGCCGCATAGGCGAGCCCGAACAGCCAGATCGCGATGGCGAGCCCGACGGCCGAGAAGAGCCAGCCGATCGGGTTGCGGGGGGTGCGGCGCGCGACGAGCGCGCCCACCGAGCCGTAGGTCGCGATCGGCAGCCCGAGCAAGGCCATCGGGATGGCGTCGGACGGCGAGGTGGCCAGCTCCAGGATCAGGGCGCCGAGCCAGATCGCGAGTGTGCCGAACCACATGCCGTGGGCCAGCCTTCGGGCGGTCGAGGCCTCCATTCGTGGCATCGTGGCAGCCGAGCCCGCGGGTTCCAAGGGGGGTCGCCCGCACGTGCCCGTGCTCGAACCCCCCCTTCGCTCGGGTGCTGGCATCCCCCAGATGTTGTGGTGGCGGCCGGGTCGTCCCGGCCTCAGTCCGCGCGTAGCGTGGCGAGCGGTTGAAGGAGGCGACACACGATGAGGAAGATCCTGGTGGGAACGGACACCTCGGCCTCGGCCGATCTCGCGGTCGGCGAGGCTGCCCGTCTCGCGGGACAGAGCGGGGCCGAGCTGTTGGTGCTGCACGTCCGGCCCGAGTCATCGGTCCGCGATGCGGTGGACCCCAAGAAGTCGGCCGATCCGAGCGGCTACCTCGCCGGGCTCGAGCGCCGGTTCCCGGCGATCACCGTCCGCAGCTGGGCGGAGTCGGGCGACCCGGCGGAGCGTCTGGTGGCGATCGCCGAACAGGAGCGCGTCGAGACGATCGTGCTCGGCAACCGAGGGACCCACGGATCGTGGTGGCGGGTGCGCGACAGCGTCCCGAACCTCGTGCTCCGGCACGCGCCGTGCTCCGTGATGATCGTGGACACCCGCGCGGCCCAATGACCCTGGGCCGCGTGGCGTCAGCCCAGGGATCAGGAAGGCGGGTCGCTCTCGCGCAGGAACGCGAGCACCGCCTTGACGCGGCGGTGGACGTCGGTCTCCTCGGAGAGCCCGAGCTTGTGGAACAGGGAGTTGATGTGCTTCTCGACGGCACGCTCGGTCAGGAACAGCGACTTGGCGATCGAGGCGTTGTTCTTGCCCTGGGCCATGTTCTCCAGGACCTCGCGCTCGCGGTCGGTGAGCTGCGCGAGCGGGGAGTGAGCCATCCGGTCCTTGGCCGAGACGAGCGCCTCGACGACCTTGGGGTCCAGGACCGAGCCACCCTTGGCCACCTCGTTGATGGCCCGGACGAGCTCCTCGAGGTTGGCGACGCGTTCCTTGAGCAGGTACCCGAGGCCCGCCGCGCCGTCCTTCAACAGCTCGTACGCGTAGGCCTCCTCGGCGAACTGCGACAGCACGACCACACCGATGTCGGGATGGTCCGCCCGGATCCGACGGGCGGCGTCGATGCCTTCGGTCGTGTTCGACGGAGGCATCCGGATGTCGGTGAGGACGACGTCGGGTTTGAGCTCCTCGACCGCGGTCATCAGCTCATCGAACGAGCTCGCGGTGCCGATCAGCTCGACCTCGTCGGTCGCCTGGAGCAGCGCCGAGGTCCCCTCCCGCACCAGGTAGTTATCCTCCGCGAAGACCACGCGCACCATGCGCGCATCGTACCGTCGTCGGAGAGGCAGGTAGCGTGAGCATCAGGGTCGTCCTGGGCGAGGACAACGTCCTCGTCCGAGAGGGCGTGCGCGCCCTCCTCGACTCGTACGACGACATCGAGGTGGTCGGCGTCGCCGAGGACGCCCCGTCGCTCCTGTCGGCCGCGGCCGAGCACGTCCCCGACGTCGTCGTCACCGACATCAAGATGCCCCCGAACTTCCAGCTCGAGGGGATCGACTGCGCGCACGCGATCCGCGAGAAGCATCCCGGGACGGGCGTCGTCGTGCTCTCGGCGCACGACGACGAGGCGTACGCGATCGCCCTGCTCGGCAAGGGGCAGAGCGGGCTCGCCTACCTGCTGAAGGACCGGATCGCGCAGGGCGACGAGCTCGTCCGCGCGATCCGCGAGGTCGCGGCGGGAGGCAGCGCGGTCGACCCGACGATCGCCGAACGCCTCTCGGGCCGGCGCGAGACCGCCGAACACGACCGCGAGCTCCTCGACCTGATGTCGCAGGGTCTCGGCTACGAGCAGATGGCCGAGCGGCTCGGCACGACCCAGGAGGCCGTCGACCGGCGGGTCACCGACCTGTTCACGAAGATGGCCGCCGGCGCGGGTTCGGGAGCCGCGAGCGCGGTCGACGACATGAAGCGGCTGCACGCCGCCGTCGTCGCGAAGCAGGCCGCGGCGGCCACGTTGTCCTCGTACGTCCCGCAGCGCGTGGCCGAGAAGCTCGCGCGGGGCGAGGTCGAACGCGAGGAGCTCGAGGTGACCGTGCTCTTCAGCGACATCCGCGGCTTCTCGGCGATGGCCGAACGCCTGGCGGCCAACGAGATCGCCGAGATCGTCGGGCGACACCTCTCGGCGATGGCCGAGATCGTCGTCGAGCACCTGGGGATGATCGACAAGTTCCAGGGCGACGCCGTGATGGTGGTGTTCGGCGCGCCGGACCCGATCGACGACCACGCCGAACGCGCCCTGCGGTGCGCGATCGCGATGCAGCGCCGACAGGCCGAGCTCAACGCCGAGGGATGGGGCACCGACGCCGTGGACGGCCTGCACATCGGGGTTGGCGTGAACACCGGGCAGGTGATCGCCGGCGTGATCGGCGGCGGCGGCCGGCTCGAGTACACGGTGATCGGCGACGCGGTGAACATTGCCCAGCGGTTGCAGAGCGAGGCGGAGGGCGGCGAGATCGTGGCGAGCTCGACCACGATCGCCTCGGCGCCGGGGATCTCGTGCGAGCCGATCGGTTCGCGTCAGGTGAAGGGCCGGGAGGAGCCGGTCGAGGTCTTCCGCGTCCTCGTCGCCGAGCCTGAGGTCGCGCCGTGACCGATGCCGGCCCGCCACGCCCGATGGCCGTGGTTCGCGCTCGGGTGTGTTCCTGTCGCTTCGCGGTCGTCGGGCTGATCCTGGTCGCGGTCAACGACGAGTCGCTCGCCGAGCAGATCCCGTACGTGATCGCGTTCACGTTGTTCGGCGTCGTGGGCGCGCTCCTGCTCAGCCGGATGCGGGGGAACCGGATCGGCGGGCTGTTGCTGTACGGCGCGGCGATCACCGGCGCGAGCTTCGCCGCCTCCGAGCTCGCGACCTACCTCGCCGAACGAGGCCACCTGGACGCCCCCGTCGTGATCGTCGCGTCGCTCGTCTCGTCGATCGGATGGCTGATGGGGATCTTCCCGGTCATCCTGTTCCTCCCGTTGCTGTTCCCGGACGGTCACCTGCCCTCCCGCCGATGGCTCCCGTTCGCCTGGCTCTCCGTGGCCGTCCTGGTCTTCCTAGGCCTGTCGCTGGTCCTGGGTGAGAAGTCGCTATACGGCTCGGGGGACAATGCGATCGTCGCGAACCCCTTCTACGTGCCCGCCATCGGAGGCCTCGATGTCTCCGATGCAGTGTTCAGCATCTCGCTCATCGGCCTGCTCCTAGCCAGCGTCACATCGTTGGTGCTGCGGTTCCGGCGATCCAGGGGCGTTGAGCGGCAGCAGATCAAATGGGTCGCGCTCGCGCTCGGCGTTCCTCGTGGCCTCCTTCCTCCTCTCGACGATCGCCTCCGGGATCGGGCTCGACGCAGACCTCGATCGACACGATCGTGAGCGGGCTCGCGTTCATCGCGTTGCCGGTCTCCGTGGCGATCGCCGTCCTGCAGTACCACCTGTACGACCTCGACGTTGTCGTGAAGAAGGCGCTCGTCGCGGGCGCGCTCGTCCTTCTCGTGATCGCTGCGTACGCCGCCGTCGTGGGACTCCTGGGCGTGGTCACCTCCGGCAACGAGAGCTCCGGCTCCGTGTTCGTCGTCGCGCTGGTGCTCGGGCTCGCGTTCCGGCCGGTGACGCGGTTCGCGCGGCGTATCGCCGATCGCATCGTCTACGGCAGGCGGGCGACCCCGTACGAGGTGCTGACCGAGTTCTCCGAGCGCGTCGGGGAGTCCTATGCCACGGAAGACGTCCTCGGCCGGATGGCGCAGATCCTCGGCCAGGCCACGGGCGCCGGCTCGGCTCGTGTCTGGCTGCGCATCGGCACCGAGCTGCGCCCTGCGGCCTCGTGGCCGACGGACGCCGAGCTCGCGGATGTCGCGGGCGTCGAGAACGACGTCCTGCCGACGATCGAGGGCGAGACCGTCGTCGAGGTTCGCGACCGGGGCGAGCTCCTCGGGGCCATCTCGGTCGCCATGCCACCCAACGACCCGATGAACCCCTCGAAGGAACGCCTGGTCCGCGACCTCGCGTCCCAGGCGGGCCTGGTCCTTCGGAACGTCCGTCTCGTCGAGGAGCTGCGTGCGTCGCAGCGGCGGTTGGTCACGGCGCAGGATCACGAGCGCCGCCGGCTCGAACGCAACATCCACGACGGCGCGCAGCAGCAGATGGTCGCGCTGTCCGTGAAGACCCGGCTCGCGCGGGACCTCACGGTGCGCGATCCCGCCAAGGCCGCCGAGATGCTCACGCAGATCGACGCCGAGATCCAGAAGGCGCTCGACGACCTCCGCGATCTGGCGCGCGGGATCTACCCTCCGCTCCTGGTGGACGAGGGTCTCGGCGCCGCGCTGGACGCCCAGGCCCGGCGGTCGCCCGTCCCGATCACCATCCGGGCCGAGGGCCTCGGGCGCTACCCACCCGAGGTGGAGGCGGCGATCTACTTCTCGTGTCTCGAGGCCCTCCAGAACGTCGCCAAGTACGCGGAAGCGAGCTCGGCCACGGTGATCCTCGCGCAGTCGAACGGGCACCTGACGTTCGAGGTCGTCGACGACGGCCGCGGGTTCGACCCCGCGTCGCACGCGAACGGGACCGGGCTGCAGGGGATCGCCGACCGGCTGGGGGCGCTCCACGGCGACCTCACCGTCCGCTCCGAACCCGGTGAGGGCACGAGGGTCCGGGGCCGGATCGACGTCCGGGCATGAGGCGAGCGTTCCGGATCGTCGCCGGCGTCCTCGGCGTCGCGACGATCGGGCTCACCGTGCCGATCGCGGTGGGAGCGTTCTTCGGCGAGACCGATCGGATCCACCGCCTGCACTTCACGGCCGGGGCGCTCGGGTCTGGCGTCCTGCTGGGGGTCTCGCTCGTCGCGTGTGCGCTCGACCCCGACGATCTGGCGCCGTTCTGGGTGGCCGTCGCGACGGCGGTCGCGACCACGATCGCCGGGATCGCCTCGGGCGACTTCATCTCGGGCATCTACTTCACGGCGCCGATCGTGCTGCTCGTCCTGTTCGCCCTGCATCCGAGGCGCCGCTCGTTGTTCGCGATCGACGGCCTCGACGTCCCGACCGCGGCGCTGGCCGTGGTCGCCGTGGTGCCGTCCGTCGCGTTCGCGCTCACCCAGGCAGAGCTGCAACGCAACGGCGTGGCGTCCGATCCGCACGTGGAGTTCCACCACTACAACTCGATGGCGTCGTACGCGCTCTCGCTCCCGCTGGCCGCCTTCGCCGCCGCGCTGCGCCTGCCCGGTCGCACGATCGCGGGGTGGATCGTCGGCGTGACGGGCGCCGGCCTCGGCCTGGCCTCCCTGGTGCTTTCGGACTACCCGGGCGCCTTCGACCCGCTGTGGTCGTGGCTCACCCTCGGGTGGGGGCTCGCGATCATCGCGGTCGCACAGCTGGGCGGACGTCGTGAGACCCTGGTAGCCGCATGACCATCGAGCGGACCAAGCCGAAGAACGTCTGGCGCAAGATCGAGCGCTGGATGGTCGGACTCGTGATGGCGATGATCGCGTTCGTGCTGGAGAAGATGGTCCTGCGCAGCGTCCGCAAGGCCGGCAAGGGCGGCAAGTCCGAGAGCCGAGAGGAGCTCCACACGACCCTCACGTCCAAGGGCGGTGAGGTCGACCTGACCGATGTGCGCTAGCCGCGCTTGCGGATCAGGTCCACCAGCAACGCGAGGAGCAGACCGGCGGAGATCACGCCGAACGCCGCCGGCACCCACCTGGCCACGCGGTCCGAGGAGACGGCCGTGAGCGCCGTGGCCAGGATCGCCGCACCGGCGGTCAGCGAGATCGCTAGGCGTCGGCCGGCCCGGCGGATCGTCGTCTCGAGCGAGGCGGCCCGGAAGTTCACCTCGAGCTTCTGACCGGGGCGGGCGCCGATCAGACGTTCGATCGCCTCGACCACCTTCTCGAAGCGAACCTTGAAGCGTTGCGCCTGATAGAAGAGCGTCTTCGGGTCGAGCTTGGCGCCCATCCCGCTCACGAGGTTGCGCATCATGAACTTGCCGGCGACGTCGAACGGATCGACGTCGGGATCCATCGTCGCCGCCGCGAGCTGCATCTGCGCGAGCGCCTTCGCGGTCAGCGTGAGCGACGCGGGGAGCGGGACGTCGTACCGCAGGGCGATCTCGGTCATCTCCTGGAGCACCGGTCCGAGCTGGATCTCCTTCAACGAGACCCCGCGGTTGCGGGCCATCAGCGCGCCGAGCTCCTCCTGGAACGCCTCGACGTCCAGGTCCGTCCGGTTGATCGCGCCGGTGAGCATCAGCGTGACGTCGGTCAGGAACCCGACGTCCTGCTGCCAGAACGCCATCAGCAACAGCATCATGTGCTCGCGCAGGTCGGGGCCGACCTCGCCGATCATCCCGAGGTCGAGGAAGTAGAGCGTCTCCTCGTCGGGCTGCCACATCAGGTTCCCCGGGTGCGGGTCGGCGTGGAAGAAGCCGTCGACGAGGATCTGCTTGTAGAAGGACTCGAGCAGCTGGCGGGCGGCCTCCTTACGCGCGGGCCCCTCGGGCGCCGACGCGGCGGGTCCGCCGCCGATGTCCTGCATCACCAGGAGCCGCGAGGTCGAGTAGTCCGCGAACACCACCGGCACCCGCAGGCGTGAGAAGTCCTCGATCACCGAACCCATCCGCTCGATGTTCTCGGCCTCGCGCCGGAAGTCGAGCTCGCGGTGGAGCGACTCGGACAGGTGATCGAACACCGCCTGCATATCCACGACCTGCTTGAGGCCGGGACGGTCGGCCACCTTCTCCGCGAAGACCTCGAGCAGCGCGAGGTCCTGTTCGATCTGCTCCTTCGCGTCGGGGCGTTGCACCTTGACGACGGCCTTCGTGTGGTCGGCGAGGGTCGCGCGGTGCACCTGCGCGATCGTGCCGGCCGCCAGCGGCAGCGGATCGATCGTCTCGAACACGTCCTCCCAGGGGACGCCGAGCTCCTGCTCCATCACGCGGACGACCTGCTCCTCGGTCAGGGGGGGCACGTTGTCCTGCAGGGTCGCGAGCTCCTCGATGAACTCGGGCGGCATCAGGTCCGGTCGCGTCGACAGGATCTGGCCGATCTTGGCGAACGTCGGGCCGAGCTCCTCGAGCGAGCTCCGCAGCCGCTTCGCCTGGCGGCGTCGGCCGACGGCCCCGTCCGCGTCCGGCCTGCCGAACAGCTCCTTCAGACCGTGCTTGGCGAAGACCGTCGCGATCTTGGTGCCGCGCGACATCAGGTGCGGCTCGGTGGGGGTCTCGACCGCGCTCGACCGGATCGTCGTCGACGGTCGCGTGACCGTCGTGACCTCGCCGTCGCGCGTCGTGTTCACGATGATCACGGTGCATCGTGCGTTGTGGCTGATGCGGTTCGGGACGTTGCCGAGCAGGAACTCCTTGCGGCCCGCCATCCCGGCGTTGCCGACGACCAGGACGTCGATGGCGTGCTCCTCGGTCGCGTGGACGATCGCCAGGGCGGGATCGTCGTCGATCACCACGTGCGCGCGGCCGCGTTCGCCGGCGACCTGGGTCGCGTACGACTGCAGCTCCTCGGCCGCGGCGCGGGCACGGGTGACCTCCGCCGTCCCGTGCTCGGTGTCCGCGGGGTGGAGCGGGATCACCACCTGGACGACGTGCAGCTCCGCCGAGTAGGCGTCCGCGAACGCCGCCGCCCACTGCACCGCCCGTTCGGCCGTCTCGGAGCGGTCCGTGCCCACCATCACGCGGGCGACGCCCTGCGCTCCGCTGCTCCCGTTGCCGTCGGCCATGACGCCGCATCATCCCAGACGAGGCTCGGTGCGCGGGACCGCGCCCTCCCCAACGGCTGTTCGGGTGCCAGCACCCGGGGGGCTTCGTAGACTCCTGCCGTTCGCCGGAGTAGCTCAGTCAGGCAGAGCAACCGCCTCGTAAGTGGTAGGTCAGGGGTTCGAATCCCCTCTCCGGCTCCGACCGTGTGCGGGATCACGAGCCCCTCTTGCTAGAATCGCCGCCGTGCTCGGCCAGATCAGCGTCGACCCCACCGTCACCCCCGTCCTGAACAACGGCGGCTGGGTGTTCAACGCCGCCGAGCTGCTCGCGCTCCTCGGGATCGTGCTCACGCTCGCGATCGTTTTCGGGTACATGCGGCTCGCCCCCCGGTTCCAGACGGACGAGCAGACGCGCCGTTCGGTCAAGGTGCCGAGGATGCAGCCCGGTCAGGAGGTGCGCCGCCCGGTCAAGGTGGTCGGCACGCCGATCGTCGTGCAGCCGCCGGTGATCGCCCCGGCCGTCGCCGCAGGGGCGGTGGCCGTCGCGGCGCCCCCCGTCGCCGCTCCGGCGCCGGTCGCGGCATCCGCTCCCGCCGCCGCTCCGGCACCCGGCCGCGCGCCGCCGCACCCGCCGTCACACCGGCCGCGCCCGCGGCCCAGGCCGCGGAAGCCGCGGCCCCTCCCGCGGACGCACCAGCACCCGCCGCCGCTCCGGCCGCCGCGCACGCGGACGTGACCCTCGACCAGGAGACGTTCGATCGCGTCCTGGCCGAGCTGCTCGAGAAAGGCACCGACCGCCGCGTCGCCGAGGGCCAGGCCCGGCGCGCGGCGATGATCGCAGCCCGCAAGAAGGCCGAGGGCTAGGCCCGCTCCGGCCATGGAGGCCACCATCGACTGGTCTATGGGTTCTCGCGCCGCCGCGCTCGTCGACTGGGGAACCGTCAGCCACACCGGGCGGCGGGTCGGGGGGAGCGGCCCTCCCACCCCGTCGGTCGAACGCGCCCGGATGCGCGAGGACCTGGCGGAGGTCGTGCCCTACGCCGAGACGCTGATCGAGGAGTTCACCGGCCTCTCGAGCGGCGGCCCCCGCGCTCGCGCCTGGCTCATGTCCCGTGGCGAGTGGGTGAACGCGAACGCCAGAGGCCTCCAACGCCTGCTCGAACCGTTGGCCGAGCGGGTTCTCCCCGAGGGTGCTCCTCGGTCGGATCTGCGCCGCAAGGCGCTCGGGGCGCAGATCGGCGCGCTGCTCGGCTACGTCTCGCGCAAGGTGCTCGGCCAGTACGACGCCTTCCTGCCGCCCGACGACGACGGGCTCCTGTACTTCGTCGGCCCCAACCTGGTCGAGGTCGAGCGTCGGTTCGAGCTGCCCCGGCGCGACTTCCGCCTGTGGGTCTCGATCCACGAGGTGACCCATCGCGTGCAGTTCGGCGCGACCCCTTGGCTCCGCCCGCACCTGGAGGGGCTGATCGGTCGCTACCTGCAGACCGTGCAGGTCGATTCGCGCGAGGTGGTCGCGCAGCTCCGGCGCGCGGTCGAGGCGGTCCGTTCGGGCGCGGACTGGCGCGGCATGAACGGCATCCTGCTGATCATGAGCGACGAGCAGCGGGCGCTGTTCGCCCGGATGCAGGCCCTGATGACCCTGCTCGAGGGTCACGCGACGTTCGTGATGAACGAGGTGGCCAACGGGCGCGTTGACGATCTCGACCGGATGCGCAACGCCCTACGCGACCGTCGGCGCTCGCGCGGCGGTGTCGAGAAGGTGTTCCAGCAGGCGATCGGGTTCGAGAGCAAGGTGCAGCAGTACGCCTCGGGCGAGCGCTTCGTGCGCGAGGCCGTCGCGGAGGCGGGGATGGAGGGCTTCAACCGCGTGTGGCAGGACGAGGCCAACCTGCCGACCCCCGAGGAGATCGCGGACCCGGCCCGCTGGGTGGGGAGGGTCGCGAAAGGCTGATGCGCCGCCCGCCGGCCGTCGCCCGCGTGCTCGAACGGGTGACGAGGACGGCCCGCGAGCACGAGATGTTCGCACCCGGTGACCTTGTCCTCGCCTCCGTCTCGGGTGGGCCGGACTCCGTCTGTCTCCTGTACTCGTTGTGGCACCTGCGCCGTCTGTTCCGGATCCGGCTCGAGGTGTTCCACTTCGATCACCGGCTCCGCCCCGACTCGGCGAAGGACGGCGTGTACGTCGCGCGTCTCGCCGAACGCCTCCGGGTGCCGTTCCACCTCCGGTCTGCACAGGACGCTCCGGCGAGGGGCGTCTCCGTCGAGGCGTGGGCGACGGTCGCGCGCATGGACGCCGCAGACGACGTCCGCCTCGCGATCGGCGCGCGGACGATCGCCGAGGGTCACACGCTCGACGACCAGGTCGAGACCGTCCTGATGAACCTCATCCGGGGAGGGGGCCTCGAGGCGGTCGCCGGCATCTGGCCCGGAGGGAACCGACACGGCCGGTCCGCCCTGGCGCAGCCGTTGCTCGACGTCGAGCGCGTCGAGGTCGAGGCGTTCTGCCGCGGGCTCCACCTCCGGCCCCGGCTCGATCCGACGAACCGGGACACGAAGCACCTGCGCAACGCGATCCGCCTGCGGGTCATCCCCGAGATCGAGCGAGCAACGGGACGGGAGGTGAAGCGCCCGATCGCCCGGTCCGCCGACCTGCTCCGCGAGGACCGGTGGGAGCTGTACGCCTCGACCGTCGATGCGTTCGAACGGGTCGTCAGTGGCCCGCCGCAGGAGCCTCGGTTCGACGTCGCCGCGCTCGCGTCGCTGCCCGAACCGGTCGCCTCCCGCGTCGTCCGCCTCGCCCTGTACCGGGTCATGGAGCCCGAGGACGCGGCGCCCTGGACCCGAGACGGGGTGGAGGCGATCCTCGATCTCGCCAGGGGCCGGCCGGGCCGACGCCGGGACCTGCCGAACGGATCGACGGCGAGACGCGCTCGGGAGTATGTTGGCCTCTCTCGCACTTCCCCCGAGAGCCGGGAGTGAAGGGGGGCGAGATGGAAGGCCGGGTCGCACTGTCCGAGCTCGAGAACGCCGTTCACGTTCCGTCCGTCGATGCGGGGGCCGATGCGCGGGAGCGGGACATCGAGCGCATCCTGATCAGCGAGCAACAGATCCAGGACAAGCTCCGAGAGCTCGGCGAACAGATCACCCGCGACTACGAGGGGCGCGAGCTCCTGCTGCTCGGGGTCCTCAAGGGCGCCTTCGTGATGATGGCCGACCTGTCGCGCCACATCCGGATCCCGCTCGAGGTGGACTTCATGGCGGTCGCGTCGTACGGAGCCGCCACCAAGACCTCGGGCGTCGTGCGGATCCTCAAGGATCTCGATCACGACCTCGAGGCCCGTCACGTGCTGTTGATCGAGGACATCGTGGACTCGGGGCTCACGCTCAACTACCTGCTGAAGAACCTGCGAGGCCGTCGACCGGCGAGCCTGGAGGTGTGTGCGCTCCTGAAGAAGACCGGGATCCAGCGCGTCCACCTCGACGTGAAGTACGTGGGGTTCGAGATCCCCCCGGACTTCGTCGTCGGGTACGGCCTGGACTTCGCCGAACGCTTCCGCAACCTCCCGTACGTCGGGCTCCTCAAACCCGAGGCGTACACGGACGTCTGAGCCCAAGGACACGGCAAGGACGCGACCGGAACGCGAGCCGCGCCGAATGCGTCCAAGCGTCGTGCGGCGCGCCCTGGTCTCCTGCCTGTTCCTGCTGCTCGTGCTCCTCGCCGCCTGTGCCCGGGGTTCGAGCGCGGGTTCGGACGAACGGCTCGGCACGATCCGCGGTGAGGTCCTGCTCGCGCCGATGTGTCCCGTGGAGAGCATCCAGAGTCCGTGTCCGGGCCGTGCGCTCGCGGGCGTGCCGGTGCGCGTGGTCGACGCGGACGGCAACGTGCGGGCGAGCGGCGTGAGTGACGACCACGGCGCGTTCACGATCGACGTGGCGCCCGGCGCGTACCTGTTGACCGCGGTGATCGAGGAGGATCCGGCGCGTTCGGTCAAGCCCGTCAGCGTAGAGGTGCGCGCGGGTGAAGTCGTGCGTTCGAACGTGACGGTGGACAGCGGCATCCGCTGATCGGGGTATCGGCAGAAGCCAACCCAGGTGCTACCATCGCCCAGGGCTCGGGCCGTCGGCAGACGCGCGGGCCCCGAAGCGTCTCCCCGGTCCGCACGTTCGAAAGGAGCACATCCCCTGCCAACCGACCCCGGGTCGCCCTACCGGAGGCTCGTCCGCGGTCCAGCCGTCTACGTGCTGGTCGTGCTCGCCGCGATCTGGCTCTTCCTGCTGTTCGCCAACAAGGGCCCGACGGCGGAGCCGATGACGTTCAGCGACTTCCTGGACGAGGCCGCGGCCGGCAACGTCGACACGGCGAACTTCCTGCTGGGCGACGGCGTGATCGAGGGCGAGCTCGCGGACGGGACCGCGTACCGCGTGGCGTACGTCCAGGGGACCGAGGAGACGGTGACGACCGAGCTCCAGAAGAACGGCGTCGACATCTCCGCCGACCCGCAGAAGGGCTCGGCGGTGGTCGGGTTCCTCTTCCAGCTGATCCCGGTGATCCTGATCGTCGGCGCGTTCATCTTCATCATGAACCAGTCGCAGGGCGGCGGTGGTCGCGTGATGCAGTTCGGCAAGGCCCGCGCCAAGCTCGTCACCAAGGACCAGCCGAAGACCACGTTCGCCGACGTCGCGGGGGTCGACGAGGCGATCGAGGAGCTCCAGGAGGTCAAGGAGTACCTCGCCAACCCGGCGAAGTTCCAGGCGATGGGCGCGAAGATCCCGCGGGGCGTCCTGCTGTTCGGGCCGCCGGGGTCGGGCAAGACGTTGCTCGCGCGCGCCGTGGCCGGCGAGGCCGGCGTCCCGTTCTACTCGATCTCGGGCTCGGACTTCGTCGAGATGTTCGTCGGCGTGGGCGCCGCCCGGGTCCGCGACCTGTTCGAGCAGGCCAAGCAGAGCGCGCCGGCGATCGTGTTCATCGACGAGATCGACGCCGTCGGGCGTCACCGCGGCGCCGGCCTCGGCGGCGGGCACGACGAGCGCGAACAGACGCTGAACCAGCTCCTCGTCGAGATGGACGGATTCGACCAGCGCACGGCGGTGATCCTGATGGCGGCGACGAACCGCCCGGACATCCTGGACCCGGCCCTGCTGCGGCCGGGTCGGTTCGACCGCCAGATCGTGGTGGACCGTCCCGACCTCGAGGGCCGCAAGGGGATCTTGAAGGTGCATGCGCGCGGCAAGCCGTTCGACGAGACCGTCGACCTGACGACGATCGCTCGCCGCACGCCCGGGTTCACGGGCGCCGACCTGTCGAACGTGGTCAACGAGTCGGCGCTGCTCGCCGCCCGCTGGGGCAAGAAGGCGATCTCGATGAAGGAGGTCGAAGAGGCGATCGACCGGGTGATGGCCGGCCCCGAACGCAAGACCCGTGTGATGAGCGAACGCGAGAAACGCGTGATCGCGTACCACGAGGGTGGACACGCGCTGGTCGCCCACATCCTGCCGAACACCGACCCGGTCCACAAGATCAGCGTGATCCCGCGCGGCCGCGCGCTCGGCTACACGCTGACGCTGCCCGAGGAGGACAAGTTCCTCATGACCCGCGAGGAGCTGGCGGACGAGCTCGCGATGCTGATGGGCGGTCGCGTGGCCGAGGAGCTCATCGTCGGCGACATCACGACCGGCGCCGCGAACGACATCGAGCGCGCGACCAAGGTCGCCCGGCAGATGGTGACCGAGTACGGGATGTCGGACGCGATCGGGCCCCAGACGCTCGGGCAGAAGCAACACGAGGTCTTCCTCGGCCGGGACTTCCAGACCCAGCCCGACTACTCGGACCAGGTCGCCTTCGAGATCGACAACGAGGTGCGCCGGATGATCGACGAGGCCCACGACGAGGCGCTCGACATCCTGCAGAGCAACCGCAGCAAGCTCGACGAGCTCGCGACGATGCTGGTCGAGCGCGAGACGCTCGTCCGCGAGGAGGTCGAGGCGTTCCTGTCCGACATCCCCAAGCGCGCGCAGCGCGACCAATCGGTGCGCGGCGCCGGTCTCGCGGTGTCCCGCCGGGCGATCCGGACGGGCGGGCAGCCGAGCACCCCCGGTACGATCCCGCCCAAGCCCATCGGCTAGGCTTCGCGGCGCGATGGCCGAAGAGCGCTGGGCGACGTTCGACTGCTACGGCACGCTGATCGACTGGATGGGCGGGATCCGCGACACCCTGTCCGACCTGTGGCCCGAGCACGACGCCGAGCTGCTCCTGTCCGCGTACCACGAGATCGAGCCGGAGGTGCAGCGAGGGAAGGCGTTGCCCTACCGACAGGTCCTCGCAGAGTCGCTCGAACGCGTCGCGCACCGCGAGGGGCTCGAGCTCGCCGACGACGACCGGCAGGCGCTCGGCGACTCGCTGCCGAACTGGCCGCCGTTCGACGAGGTCCCGGCCTCGCTCGCCGAGCTCCGTTCGCGCGGCTGGCGGATCGGCATCCTGTCCAACACCGACCCGGCGTTCCTCGCCGCGTCGCTCGAGGCGATCGGGGTCCCCGTCGACCTCGAGATCACGGCCGCCGAGGCCGGCTCGTACAAGCCGGCGCACGCCCACTGGGAGCGGTTCTTCGAGCAGACCGGCGCCGATCGCGACCGGCACGTGCACGTCGCGGCCTCGCTGTTCCACGACATCGCGCCGGCCGACGAGCTGGGGCTCCAGGCCGTCTGGATCAACCGGCTGCGCGAGAGCTCGGACCTGCCGCGCGCGGCCGAGCTGCCCGACCTCGCGAAGCTGCCCGAGACGCTCGACGACCTGGTGGACGCCTGATGGCTCAGATCGATCGCGCCAAGATCGAGGCGGCGGTGCGCATGATCCTCGAGGGGATCGGCGACGACCCCGACCGCGAGGGCGTACTCGATACGCCCCGGCGGGTCGCCGACATGTACGGCGAGATCTTCGAGGGGGTCGGGGTCGACCCCACGCCGGTCGCGACCGTGGTTCCGGGCGCCAACTTCGACGAGATGATCATGGTCAAGGACATCCCGCTCCAGAGCCTGTGCGAGCACCACCTGCTGCCGTTCAGCGGGCACGCGCACGTCGCCTACATCCCGAACAAGGACGGGCGTATCACCGGCCTGTCCAAGGTCGCGAGGGTCGTCGATATCCTCGCCAAGCGCCCGCAGGTGCAGGAGCGCCTGACCACCGAGATCGCCGACACGATCGAGGCCGCGCTCGCGCCCCGAGGTGTGTTCGTGGTGATCGAGGCCGAGCACCTGTGCATGACGATGCGGGGCGTGAAGAAGCCGGGCTCGGTCACCGTGACCTCGGCGGTCCGGGGACTGTTCCGCAACGATGCCCGGACGCGCCAGGAGGCCCTGCACCACATCGGCACGTAGCACCCGAGGCTACGATGGAGCGGTGGGCGGTCCCGTCTGGCGCGTCGGAGAGCGCGCGTTCGATTGCGCCGAGCGCACCCTCGTCGTGGGGATCCTCAACGTCACGCCCGACTCCTTCTCCGACGGCGGACGGTTCCTGGACCGCGCCGCCGCGGTGGCACACGCGACCCGGATGGTCGACGACGGCGCGGATATCCTCGACGTCGGCGGCGAGTCCACCCGGCCCGGCTCGAACGCCGTCTCGGTGGACGAGGAGCTCGAGCGGGTCCGGCCTGTGATCGAGCGCCTCGCCGAGCTCCACCCGGCGATCCCGATCTCGATCGACACGCGGAAGGCGAGCGTGGCGGCCGAGGCGCTCGCGGCCGGTGCCACGATCGTGAACGACGTCTCGGGAGGCGCCGATCCCGACATGTTCGACGTCGTCCGCGAGCGCGACGCGGCCGTCGTCCTGATGCACATGCGGGGCGAGCCGAAGACCATGCAGGAGGCGCCGCGCTACGACGACGTCGTGGGCGAGGTGCACGAGTACCTCCGCCAGCGGATCGAGACCGCCGAGCTCGCGGGGATCGACCCCGAGCGGATCGCGATCGACCCGGGGATCGGGTTCGGCAAGGACCTCGAGCACAACCTCGAGATGATGCGGCGCGTCGACGCGCTGCTGGACCTGGGCCGGCCGGTGCTCGTCGGTCCGTCCCGAAAACGGTTCCTCGGCACGATCCTGGACGTCCCCGAGGACGACCGCGTCGAGGGCACGATCGGCGCGGTCGTGTGGCTGGTCTCGCGTGGTGCGCACCTGGTGCGAGTCCACGACGTGAAGGAGGTCGTCCGCGCGGTCCGCGTGGCCGACGCGATCGCCAGGGCCGGCGGATGATCGCGACCGAGAAGCGCCGCGTGCGCGTGCCGTCGGGCGAGCTCGCGGTGGTCGAGGCCGGAGATCCCGAGGCTCCGCCGGTCGTGCTGCTCTCCGGCGGCTTCACGTCCTCGTACCTGTGGCGGCATCTCGTGCCGCTCCTCGCGCCGTGGATGCGCGTGCTCGCGCCCGATCTCCTGGGTTCGGGGGATTCGGACTCGCCGGAGGGCGCCGACCTCCGTCTCCCGGCGCACGCCTCCGACGTCCGAGCCCTGCTGGGCGCGCTCGGCATCGAGCGGTTCGCCGTCGCCGGCCACGGTCGCGGCGCCGGGATCGCGCAGCTGCTCGCCGTTGATGGCGGCGTCGAGGCGCTCGTGCTCGTCGACGCGGTCGCGTTCGACGCCTGGCCCTCGCCGAGGATCGAGGAGCTCCGATCGCGGCTGAGCGAGGTGGACGACGCGTTCATCCGCTCGTGGCTCGAGGGGTTCTTCCGGGAGGGGATGGGACATCCCGAACGCCTGTCCGAGGCCGACCTCGAGGAGTACCGGCGCCCGTTCGCGGGTCCGGACGGCGCCGAACGCTTCGTGCGGATCGCCGGCGCGCTGGACGGCGTGGGCCTCGTCGATCTGGAGCCGCGTCTGACCGAGCTCGAGATCCCGGCGTTCGTGCTGTGGGGGGAGGACGACGCGTTCCTGCCTGCCGAGCTCGCCGAACGCCTGGGCGACGCGTTGCCCTGGGCCGCGGTCGCGCTCCTGCCCGGGTGCGGCCACTTCCTGCTCGAGGACGCCCCCGAGACCGTCGCCCCGCTGATCGTGCAGTGGCTGCGGACCCAGTACCTCCAGCGTCCCGCTGGCGCACGAGCACGAGGAGGGCGCCGTCACCGTGGAGCTCGGCAGGCGCCCGCCCGAGAAGGACCACGATGGTGACCTCGCGGCTGTTCCTGACCGGGATCACCGCGTCCGGTCGTCACGGCGCGAACCTCGGGGAGAAGGACCAGACGCAGGACTTCGTCGTCGACCTGGACGTCGAGGTCGAGGTCGGGGACGACGAGCTCTCGTCGACCTCGGACTACCGGACGCTGATCCGCACCGCGCGCGAGACCGTCGAGCGAGACTCGTTCGACCTGCTCGAATCGCTCGCGCACGCCGTCGCGAACGACGTCCTGGTGCTCGAGGGCGTCGTCAAGGTCAGCGCGATCGTGCACAAGCCCGCCGCCGCGCGCTCGAACGAGGTTCAGGGCGTCGCCGCGGCCGCGACCGTCGAGCGGTGACGTGCCGACGACCGCCTACCTCGCGCTCGGCTCGAACCTCGGCGACCGCCTCGAGCACCTCCGCGCAGCCGTTCGGAAGCTCGACGCGACGGAAGGGGTCGACGTGGTGCGCTCCTCCCGCGTCTACGAGACCGAACCCGTGGGGCCGCCGCAGCCCGCGTACCTGAACGCGGTCATCCAGGTCGACACGACGCTCGCGCCGCGCGACCTGCTCGAGTTGACCCTCGGCGTGGAGGACTCCCTCGGTCGCGTGCGTGCCGAACGCTGGGGGCCGCGGACGATCGACGTCGACATCCTCGTCTACGACGAGCGGACCGTGGACGAGCCCGACCTCGTGATCCCGCACCCGAGGATGCACGAACGCGGGTTCGTCCTGATCCCGCTCAGCGAGCTGGACGCGGACGCGATGCTCCCGGGCGGGCGGCGCCTGTCGACGCACCGGCTGTCGCCCGATGCGGTGTTCGGTGTTCGCCCGTTCGCGCCGCCGCTATCGATCGAGCCGGGATGAACGAGACGGTCTGTTTCCGCTGCGACTGGCAGGGTCGCGCGCGAACGCGAGCCTGCCCCTCGTGCGGGGCGCCCCTGTACCGCCCCGATCGGGAGGACGCCACGCGCGATCCGGATGCGTTCGACCTCGACGAGGCTCGCGTCGGAGAGGTCGCCTCGCGACGGCCGGGCCCGCGCGGCCGGTCCGTGGCGATCGCGGTGGCGGTGGCGATCGCCACCGTGGGCTCGATCCAGCTGTTCGCCACGGCGCCCGAGACGGCGCGCACGCCGGAACGCGAGGACGCCGTTCGCTCCGGCGCGATCGTGTACGCCGTCGACGACGGGGCAGGTGGCTCGACCCTGTGGATGGTCGATCTGCTCGTGGGGATGGGACGTCCCGGCCCGTCGATCCCGACCGGGACGTCGGAGCTCGTCGACCTGTCCGCCGCCGCTCCGGGATGGATCGGCGTCGAACGACGGGTTCGCGATCGGACGGTCGCCGCCGTCGTGCAGGGCACCTCCGCCGACGCCGACATCGACCGGCTCGGGAGCGGCGATCTCATCGCGTGGGGGCCTGGTGGCAGGAGTCTGGTCTTCGCCCGCAACGGACGGATCGAACGCGCTGGGTGCGCGCCGGTAAGGATCCGCCTGGTGACCGTCCTCACCGAGAAGGTCGAGTGGGCGCTCGACGATCCGGGGTTCTGCGGGCCCATCCTGTCGCTCAGCCGGAGCCAGGCCGCAACGTATTTCAGCGCCGCCTCGGGCGATCGGCTGAGCGTGTACCTGACCGGCACGGTCGGCATCCCGCATCTGACGTTCGAAGGCGTAGGCATGCTCTCCGCCTCGGCGCCGGCGGCGTTCCTCCTTCGACCCGATGCCTCCCCACGGACCTCCAGCGGTGCCTCGCGAGAGGCCGGCACGATGCTCGGTTGGAAGGGGGTCGGTGGCCCGGTGACCGTGGGCGACGGGGAACACGACCTCGCGGTCGATCGGATCCTCGCGTGGTCCGCCGACGGCGCTCGGGTCGCCCTGGTCGGAACGATGGGAGCGCGTTCGGGTGTCTTCGTCCTGTTCGCGGGTTCCGGCAGCGGACCTCGGGTACCGAGGTACGTCATGCCTGCGGGCCGGACGATCGATGGGACCTTCGATGCGGACGGTCGCCTGTACGTCGCCACGGACGGGGCGATCTACGTGACGCGCGACGGCGAGCCCACGCGGGTCGCGCTCCCCGAGGGGACGCCGCCGCCGACCGGACCGATCGTCTGGATCCCCTGAGCGGGATACTCGGTCGATGGATCTCGCGATCGTGGGTGCCGGACGTGTCGGGACCTCGCTCGCGGTCCTGTGGCAGCGCGCCGGGCATCGGATCGTCGCGGTCGCCGGCGGCCCCGCGACGCCCGAACGCACGGGGCGCTTCCTCCCGGGCGTCCCGGTCCTGGACGCCGTCGAGGCCGCGACCGGGGTCGAGATCGTCGTGATCGCGACGCCCGACGCCGTGATCGCGACCGTGTGCCGCGAGATGGCGGAGGCGGGGGCGCTCGGATCCGCGAGCGCCGTCGCGCACGCGAGCGGCGCGACGGGTCTCGACGCGCTCGAGGCCGCCGCGTCCGCCGGCGCGACGACGCTGTCCGTTCACCCGTTGCAGACGTGTCCGACCGTCGAGGCCGCCGTCGAGGCGATCCCCGGCGCGGCGTTCGCGGTGACCGCGCTTCGTGAGGACGGGTTCGCGCTCGGCGAAGGGCTCGCGCGTGACGCGGGCGGCCACCCGTTCCGCCTCGCCGACGAGCGCAAGCCGCTGTATCACGCGGCCGCCGTGTTCGCGTCCAACTACGTCGTCACGGTGACGGCCCTGGCCGAGGAGCTCGAACGCGTCGCGGGCGTCCCCGACCCGATCGCCGCGCTCGCGCCCCTGCAGGACGCGACCCTCGCGAATGTGCGCCGGGTCGGCGCGGCCGAGGCGCTCACCGGGCCGGCCGTCCGCGGTGACGCGATCACCCTGCAACGCAACCTCGAAGCGCTGGCCGAGCACGCGCCCGACGCGGTGCGACCGTACGTCACGCTCGCGGATCTGGCGCTGGCGCTCGCCGAACGCTCGGGCCGGGTTCCGCCGCAGGGGCGCGAGGCCGTCGAGGAGGTGCTCGTCCGCTGGAGGTGATCAGGACGATCGCCGCCATCCGGGCGGCGTGCGAACGCACGCGCGCCGAGGAGCGCACGGTGGGGTTCGTCCCGACGATGGGGGCGTTCCACGCGGGTCACCGCTCGCTGATGCGACGTTCGAAGGACGAACGCGACGTCACCGTCGTCTCGATCTTCGTGAACCCGCTCCAGTTCGGCGACGCGCGTGACCTCGAGACCTATCCGCGCGACGAGCGGGCCGACCTCGCGGTCGCCGAACGCGAGGGGGTCGACCTGGTGTTCGCGCCCTCGGTCGACGAGATGTACCCGGACGGCGAGCCCGAGGTCACGGTCGACCCGGGTCCGCTCGGCGAACGCTTCGAGGGCGCGTCACGGCCCGGCCACTTCCGCGGGGTCGCCACCGTCGTGGCCAAGCTGTTCGACGCGGTGGGGCCGTGTACCGCCTACTTCGGCGAGAAGGACGCGCAGCAGCTCGCGGTGATCCGAAAGACGGTCGGCGACCTGTCGCTGCCGATCGAAGTCCGGTGCTGCCCCGTCGTGCGCGAACCCGACGGGCTCGCCCTCTCCAGCCGCAACCGCCTGCTCACGCCCGACCAGCGCGAGGCCGCGACGTGTCTGTTCCTCGCGCTGTCCGAGGCGGCCGAACTCGCGCGCGCCGGCGAACGCGATGCCGGCAGGCTCGTGGCCGCGATGGCCCGCGAGATCGGCGCGACGTCTGAGGCGCGCATCGACTACGTGGCCGTCGTGGACGAGGAGACGTTCGAGGAGGTGGCGACGATCGACGGCCGGGCCCGGGCGCTGGTCGCCGCCCGCTTCGGCGGGGTGCGGCTGATCGACACGCTCCTGCTCCCCGCGGCGTGAGGATCCCCGGCATGGTCGGATGTCGGGCCGCATCCCGGCGTGGCAGGATGGCCGGTCAGGGAGGTGACGGCGCGTGTTGCTCGCGGTGAACGTCGGGAACACGAACACCGTGCTCGGGGTGTTCCGCGGCCCCGAGCTCGAGCACCAGTGGCGCCTGTCGACCGAGACGGAGCGCACGGCGGACGAACTCGCGGTGTTGTTCGCCGGGCTCCTGGACCAGACCGGCCTCTCGTTCTCGAACGAGATCACCGGCGTCGTCATCTCGTCGGTGGTGCCGGGCTCGACCACCGCGCTGCGCGACATGGTCACTCGCTACTTCAACTTCCCGGCGGTCGTGGTCGAACCCGGGACCCGGACGGGCCTGTCGATCCAGACCGACAATCCGCGCGAGGTTGGGGCGGACCGGATCGTGAACGCGCTCGCCGCGTTCAGCCGGTACGGCGGTCCCTGCATCGTGATCGACTTCGGGACCGCGACGACCTACGACGTGGTCACCGAGAAGGGCGAGTTCCTGGGCGGTGCGATCTCCCCCGGTGTCCAGACCTCCAACGCATCCCTGTCGCGGGAGACGGCGCGGCTGCCGCAGGTCGAGCTGCAGGCGCCGAGGTCGCCGATCGGGCGGAACACCGTCGACGCGATCCAGTCGGGGCTGATCTTCGGGACCGCGGCCGAGACCGACGGGATGATCGACCGGATCCGCAAGGAGCTCGGGGGGAGCGCCACGGTCGTGGCCACCGGGGGCCTCGCCGCGCAGATCGTCCCGCACTGCCAGTTCGTCGACGAGATCGACCCCTGGCTCACGCTCGAGGGTCTCCGGCTCGTGTTCGAACGCAACGTCGGGCCGGCCGATGCCTGACGAGGTGACCGAGGAGTCCACCGGGCGCGAACGCGAGGTCCTTCGGACCCGACGCGAGAGCCGCGAGCGGCTCGGCGACCGGGCGTTCGCGCTGAATCTGGAGCAGGCGCTCGGCGTGACGGAGCCCGACACGGCGTCGAGCATCCGGGAGGCGTTCGGCAGGCTCGGCCACGACACGATCGACGAGGCCCGGCGAACGGTGGCGGGCCGGATCGTCCTGAAGCGGGACATGGGCAAGCTCGCGTTCCTGGTCCTGCGCGACCGGTCGGGCGACATCCAGCTGGTCGTCAACCAGGACACCGACCCGGCCGGTCGCGAGCTGCTGGCCGAGGTGGATCTCGGCGACATCGTCGGTGCGACCGGCCGTGTCGGGACCACGCGCAAGGGCGAGCTGTCGATCTTCGTCGAGCGGCTCGCGATGCTCACCAAGGCCCTCCGGCCGCTGCCCGAGAAGTGGCACGGCCTCAAGGATCCCGAGCTCCAACAGCGACAGCGCTCCCTCCACCTCGCGACCGACCCCGACGCGCGTAGGAGGTTGGTCGACGCGCGCGCGGGCACGCTGCGCGCGATCCGCGCGTACCTGGACGAGCACGGCTACGTCGAGGTCGAGACGCCGGTCCTGCAGACGATCGCGGGCGGGGCCATGGCCCGTCCGTTCGTGACGCACCACCGCGATCTCGACATGGACCTGTACCTGCGGATCTCGCTCGAGCTGCACCTGAAGCGCCTGCTCGTGGGCGGTCTCGAACGCGTCTACGAGATCGGGCGGAACTTCCGCAACGAGGGCGTGGGCTGGAAGTACAACCCCGAGTTCACGATGCTCGAGCTCTACCGGGCCTACGCCGATTACGAGACGATGATGGAGGTCACGCGCGATCTCGTACAGGCGAGCGCGCTCGCCGTGGCCGGCTCGCTCCAGGTCTCGTTCCGGGGGAGCGAGATCGATCTCGGCGGGCCGTGGCGCCGGGTGACGGTGCTCGGGAGCGTGTCCGAGGCCGTCGGCGAGGAGGTCACGCTCGAGCGCCCTGATCTCGCTGGGCTCGCGGAGCGCCACGACGTCCCGGTCGACCCGTCCTGGCCCGCGGGCAAGATCGCGCTCGAGCTGTTCGAGAAGCTCGTCGAGCCCGGGTTGATCCAACCGACGTTCGTCATGGACTTCCCGCGCGAGGTGTCACCGCTCGCGAGGCCGCACCGCGACGACCCCCGCCTCACCGAGCACGTCGACCCGGTGATCGGCGGGATGGAGCTCGGGACCGGCTACTCGGAGCTCACCGACCCGGACGAGCAGCGCGCGAAGTTCCTGCTGCAGCAGCAGGCGCGCGAGAGCGGCGAGCTCGAGACCCACCCGTTCGATGAGGACTTCCTCCAGGCGCTCGAACAGGGGATGCCGCCGGCCGGAGGTCTCGGGATCGGGATCGACCGGCTGATCATGTTGCTCACCGACGCGGCGAGCATCCGGGAGGTCATCCTGTTCCCGCTGCACCGCCCGCCCGACTGAACGAGCCCTTTCAGACGGCTTCGAGGCTCGCGATCTCCAGCGGCAACGCGACCCGGAACACGGCCCCGCCGCCCGGTGCGTCCTCCGCCCAGACGTGGCCACCGCAGGAGGCCGCCAGCCCGCGGACGATCGGCAGACCTAGGCCGAGACCCGGCTTGCCGGTCGTGTCCGCCCGGCGGAACCGCTCGAACAGCCGCTCCCGTTCCTCGACGGGCAGGCCCGGCCCGGCGTCCGAGACGCTCAGGACTACGCAGTCGTTGCCGGGCTCGAGCGTCACGCGGATCGGTGCGGCGCCGTACTTGTGCGCGTTGTCCAGCAGGTTCACCAGGATCCGCCGGATCGCGTCGGGGTCACTCACGGCCGAGAGCTCCTCGTGGACCTCGACCTCCACCGGTCGGTCCGTGACGCCGAAGTCGCGCGCGACCCTCCGCACGAGGTCGGCGAGATCGACCGGGACGGGTTCGGTAGCTACGTCGCCCTGCTCGAGCCTCGCGGCGATCAACAGCTCCTCGACCAGCGACGCGAGGTTCTTGCCGTTGCGCTCGATGATCTCGAACAGCTCGGAGGTCTCGATCGGGGAGTTCGGCTGCTTGCCGGTCTGCGCGGCGGCCAGCACGACCGTGAGCGGCGTCCGCAGCTCGTGGGTCACGAGCCCGAGGAACTCGGACTTCATCCGGTCCGAGCGCCGCCCGAGCGCATCGGGGTTGTTGCGGACGCATCGGGCGACGAGCGAGTCACCGTCCACGAGCATGATCTTGAGCCGCTCGCCCCGACCAGCAGCTCCTGCGCGCTGTGCAGGATCACGTCCAGCACGGCGTCGAGCTCGAGGGCCGCGTTCATCGCCTTGCCGGCCTGCAGCAGCAGCGAGAGCTCGCGCAGGCGGTTCGACAGGGCGGCGGTGAGCACGTGTTCGTCGGTCAGGAGCCTCGACAGCTTCTGGAGGTGGCGTTCCTTGTCGATCGCGTACGCGCAGAACCCGATCGACATCAGGACGATGCCCCAGCGCAGGGGGCCGGACGAGATCACGGAACCGTGCGACGTCGGCCAGATCGACAGGACCACGACGCCGACGCTGATCGAGACCAGCATGATCGAGGTCAGGATCCACAGCTGGATCCGACGATGCTCGACCGCCTCGAGCGAGGGCGTGCTGAAGTCGCGGAGACCGACGGTCCGGGCCTCGGTGGCGATCGTGCCGGGAAGCCCCTCGGTCGTGTCAGGTTGGGTTCGTGCGCGCCTCATCCATCCACGTGTATCGGCAAGCCCGCGGCGCGATTGAAGCGCGGGTCGTGCCTGGATCGGTGAGTGTCGGTGCGGAGCTCGGCGAACCGCCGGACCTAGGCGGCGCCCTCGGTCGCCTCGTGGAGCACGATGACGATGTCCTCCAGGGCCGTCCCCTTGGCGAGGAACCCCGAGGCTCCCGCCTCCCGCGCCTCCTTCTCCACGCCGGGGTCGGCGTGGGCGGTCAAGATCACGACGGGCAGGTCGGGTCGATCCTCGTGGATCCTGCGCATCGCCTCGATCCCGTCGAAGTCGGGCATCGACAGATCCATGAGGACCAGGTCGGGTTCGTCCGCACGGGCGCGGTCGGTCGCCTCGCGGCCGCCGCCGGCCTCGCCGGCGACCTCGATGCCCTTGACCATCTTCAACGCGGACGTGAGCGCCCGGCGGAACGCCGGGTGGTCATCCACCACCAAGACCCGCAACGTGTCCTCTCCTTACGGGAAGGATCTTCAGGGAAGACCAAAGAGGTTTCCGATGACTGCATCCTGCCCGAGCGGCCGCCGCGGGTAAACGCCCCAAACGGCTGAATCTGCATGGCCCATTCGGGCTATGGCCGTCGCAGGGGGCCTAGATCTTCCTCGACGTCACATCGGCGCTCATCCGGTGGCCGGATCGGACCGAAGGGATAGGGAGGAGCGGATCGTGGGAACGAACGGGAGGCTCGAGAGGTTGCAACGGGGGTCGGGGGTATACTCCCCTGCGTGGGGCGCTTCGGCGGGCGCACGAGATCGTGCCACACCGGAGCGCTCGACCTGCCTCGGGGGTAGGACGGGGTCCGCTGATCCCCGAGGCCGTTCGATACGTGGGGCTCCGGCCCCGGGGGACTGAAGATGTTCGAGCGTTTCACGGACCGAGCCCGCCGCGTCGTGGTCCTCGCCCAAGAAGAAGCGAGGATGCTCAACCACAACTACATCGGGACCGAGCACATCCTGCTCGGCCTGATCCACGAAGGAGAGGGCGTCGCCGCCAAGGCGCTCGAGTCGCTCAACATCTCGCTCGAGGCCGTTCGTCAGCAGGTCGAGGAGATCATCGGCCAGGGCCAGGCAGCGCCGACCGGTCACATCCCGTTCACGCCGCGCGCCAAGAAGGTCCTCGAGCTCTCGCTCCGCGAGGCGCTGCAGCTCGGTCACAACTACATCGGAACCGAGCACATCCTGCTCGGCCTGATCCGCGAGGGCGAGGGCGTCGCCGCGCAGGTGCTGCAGAAGCTCGGCGCCGACCTGAACCGCGTCCGCCAGACCGTGATCCAGCTCCTGTCCGGCTACACCGCCGGCAAGGGCGAGACCACGCCGGGCGGGCAGGGCGAGCAGGCGGGCCAGGGCTCGATGGTGCTCGACCAGTTCGGTCGCAACCTCACGCAGCTCGCGCGCGATACCAAGCTCGACCCGGTGATCGGCCGCGAGAAGGAGATCGAGCGCGTGATGCAGGTGCTGTCGCGCCGGACCAAGAACAACCCGGTGCTGATCGGCGAACCCGGCGTCGGCAAGACCGCGATCGTCGAGGGCCTCGCGCAGGACATCGTCCGCGGCGAGGTCCCGGAGACCCTCAAGGGCAAGCAGATCTACACGCTCGACCTCGGCGCGCTCGTCGCCGGCTCGCGGTACCGCGGCGACTTCGAGGAGCGGCTGAAGAAGGTCCTGAAGGAGATCCGGACGCGCGGCGATATCGTCCTGTTCATCGACGAGCTGCACACGCTCGTCGGCGCCGGGGCGGCCGAGGGCGCGATCGATGCGGCGAGCATCCTCAAGCCGATGCTCGCGCGCGGCGAGCTCCAGACGATCGGCGCGACCACGCGTGACGAGTACCGCAAGCACTTGGAGAAGGACGCGGCGCTCGAGCGGCGGTTCCAACCGATCAGCGTCGAGGAGCCGTCCGTCGCGCACACGATCGAGATCCTGAAAGGCCTGCGCGACCGGTACGAGGCGCACCACCGCGTGTCGTTCACCGACGACGCGCTGGTCGCCGCCGCGAACCTGTCGGACCGCTACATCAGTGACCGGTTCCTGCCCGACAAGGCGATCGACCTGATCGACGAGGCGGGCTCGCGGATGCGCATCCGCCGGATGACCGCGCCGCCCGACGTGCGCGAGGTCGACGAGAAGATCGCCGAGGTCCGTCTCCGTAAGGAGAGCGCGATCGACGCGCAGGACTTCGAGAAGGCCGCGTCGCTCCGCGACGAGGAGCGCCAGCTCGTCGAGGAGCGCCAGCGTCGCGAGCGCGAGTGGAAGTCGGGCGAGATGGACGTCCTGTCCGAGGTGGACGAAGAGGAGATCGCCGAGGTGCTCGCCACCTGGACCGGCATCCCCGTCTTCAAGCTCACCGAGGAGGAGACCGAGAAGCTGCTCCGCATGGAGGACGAGCTCCACAAGCGGATCATCAGCCAGGAAGACTCGATCACGGCGGTCAGCAAGGCGATCCGCCGCACGCGCGCCGGCCTGAAGGACCCCAAGCGGCCCTCGGGCTCGTTCATCTTCCTCGGGCCCTCGGGTGTCGGGAAGACCGAGCTCTCCAAGGCGCTGGCCGAGTTCCTGTTCGGCGACGAGGCTGCGCTGATCCAGCTCGACATGTCCGAGTACATGGAGAAGCACACGGTCAGCCGTCTGATCGGCTCGCCCCCCGGCTACGTGGGGTACGAGGAGGGTGGCCAGCTCACCGAGGCCGTTCGCCGCAAGCCGTTCAGCGTGATCCTGTTCGACGAGATCGAGAAGGCGCACCCGGACGTGTTCAACACGCTCCTGCAGATCCTGGAGGACGGCCGCCTGACGGACTCGCAGGGTCACCAGGTCGACTTCAAGAACACGATCATCATCATGACCTCGAACCTCGGGACCCGAGACATCCAGAAGGGACCCGGCATCGGCTTCGCGGCGCGTCCGGACGAGAAGATGACCTACGAGAAGATGAAGGACCGGGTCATGGACGAGCTCAAGAAGTCGTTCCGGCCCGAGTTCCTGAACCGGATCGACGAGGTGATCGTCTTCCACTCGCTCACCCAGGCGGACGTCAAGCAGATCGTGGACCTGCTGATGAAGCGGGTCACCGAGCAGCTGAAGGCCAAAGACCTCGAGATCGAGCTGACCGATGCCGCCAAGGGTGTCCTGGCCGAGAAGGGGTTCGACCCCTCGCTCGGCGCCCGGCCGCTTCGGCGGACGATCCAGCGGCTCGTCGAGGACCCGCTGTCCGAGAAGCTCCTGTGGAAGGAGTTCCGCGCCGGCCAGACGATCATCGTGGACGCGCGCGACGGCGAGATCGTGTTCGAGGGCGCGGGGGTTCCCCCCGACGTCCCGCCTGTCGAGCTCGCGGGTTCGTCGGAGGCCTGAGCGCGTAGGTACAGATGTGGGTTGGGCGTGACCAGCGCCGAACCCCGAAAGACCGAGGGCCCGGCAACCATTCGGCTGCCGGGCCCATTCGGCGTCTGGAGTTCCTGCGGTTCGCTGCTTCGATCAGCGACGATCGATCTGGATGAGGCAGCCGAACGAGACCGCGTGTGCCGACCTGGGCGTTCTTCCGAACGGCCCACGTGTGGCGGATGACCTAGCCCGTCCAGGGGATTGACCAGACCGCCCCGAGCTTGGTTGGTTGGAGTCGCAACCTGCTCTCGTGGAGGTCGTCAGAGCGCATGCATGACGAGCCAACGTTCGGATCGCAGGTGAGGCAGGGCCCACCCCCACGCACGTCACGGGGTGTGTGGCCGCGGCTCCTCGTGTTCGCGTTCCTCGCCGTCCTGATGCTCGTGGCGTTCGGGGGAACCTCGAGGGCGAGCGAGCTCGATCCCGAACGAGACCGTCAACGACGCGCTGGACCCGGTCGTCGAGGCCGTCACCGATACCGGTCGATCCGGTCGTCGAGGGCGTCACCGATACCGTCGACCCGATCGTGGGCTCCGTCACCGACGCGATCGATCCCGTCATCGGGACGGTGACCGACACGATCGACCCGGTCGTCGACACCGTCATCACGCCGGCGAAGGGCATCATCGGGACAGAGGGTGCGGACCCCCTCGAACCGCTCCCATGGCTCCCTGCGCCGGGCGAGGGCGTTCCCGATCCTGGATCGGTCGGCGGTCTCCCCGATGGCGCGGGCGACGACGGTATGACGTCGGACAGCCGGCACGCGGCGCCCGGGGGAGATCTCCCGTGGTCCGGGTCCTCGACCACGATCGCCCGCGCCCCCGGGGTCGCCGGTGTAGACCCGGCGGATCCGGCGCCGGGTCGAGGTTCCGCCGGGCCGACCGTGCCGGTCGGCAACGGTGGGCCCGGTTCGTCGCTGACGTTGCTGGTCCTGTTGGCCGCCCTCGCGACGGCCGTTCGCGCGTGGAAGCCTCCGTTCCTTTCGTCGATCGTTCCTCGGGCGGTGCCGATGCTCGGCACCGCTCTCGCTTTGTCGGTCGAACGTCCCGGCTGATCCTGCCCGGGCGACGTTTCGACCGATCCCGCGTCCGACCCTTCGAACGTTCGGGTTGGCCGCATGAGCGAAGGAGCAAGCGATGCGACCGAACAACACACGACCTCTATCGAACGACCTGATCGATGTCCGCTGCGCTCGTTGCGGCGCGAAGGCCTGCGTTCGCAGCGGTCGGGACTACCTGTGCCCGACCTGCGCCGAGCTGAGCGCTGTCGGATCGCCCGATCACGCGCTCGTGATGTGCGATCTCTGTGACCGGGAGTCGCTGGTGCGCCTCGGCGAGCAGTTCCTGTGTGCCTCCTGTGCCATGGACGTTCTCCGCGAGAGCGTGGAGGACCTCGACGCGGTGGCCGGCGCGCGGTCGGCGGCCCAGATCGAGATCCTCACGTGGGGCGAACCCGAGACCGTGCTCGCGCACGGGCTCGAGGTGGGCCGGATGGTGCGCGAAGGGACGATGCAGCTGGTCGATGCGGCGGCGGCCCATCACCAGGCGCTCGCGAGATCGATGAAGCGAGCTCGAGAAACCGCCGAATGCGTTCGGCGTGTCGAGGCGGGCGCGGTCCTGTTCAACGTGTGGGCGTTCTCGTTCGACGCCCGGCTGGAGGATCTCGAAGAGCAGAATCGAGCCCTCCGCCTCGTCGTCCGGGAGCTGGAGCGACACGTGGCCGAATTCCCATAGTCCGCACCCCGGCGTAGGGTCTGGCGTGTGAGCCTCGGGAACGAAGAATGCTGGCTCGTCGAGACCTCGCGGGACGGGGAGAAATGGCGGTCGCTCGGGAGGGCGTGGAAGTCGCCCGGCGAGCCCCTCCTGCTCCACGTCTCGGTCCGATTCGTCCGGTATCGGCAGCTCGTGCCGAGCGAGATCTCCGAGTGGAGCGAGCCGCTGGAATCCGAGGGCGGCCTCCCCATGACGATGGTCCGGGTCGAGGATCGAGCCCGGGAGGACCTGTGGCCGGGTGAGGAGCACCTCGGTCTGCCGATGCTCCTGCCCGGGGGCGAGACCGGACGGCTCCAGGCGTTCGAGCACGCGCCCGACGGGTCGAGCTGGCGCTACACGCTCGAGTTTCGCGGCGCCCGAGAGGGGTAGGCCCGCGGGCCCGGACGATCCCGGACCCGCGAGCCCATCATCCCGCGTCGGCCGTGTTCACGAGCCGTTCCGGGCGCCTGCGGTGCGTGACACCCGCCGCCGCCCGCCGCCCTTCCAGGCGCGCCGCGGTGAAGGCTCCGCTTTCGTCCCAGCGAGCGGCGAACAGCCTGCGCTGCCCGGGGACGCCGCGCAGCTCGTGTAGACCACGGTCGACGAACCTCAGCCCGCTCCCGGCGACGACGTCTCGCACGGTGGAGGACACGAGGACCTCGCCGGGACGCGCCAGGCTCGCCAGGCGGGCGCCGACGTGGACCGCGACGCCTCGGAGCCTGCCGTCCTCGAGCTCGCACTCGCCCGTGTGGACGCCCGTGCGGACCTCGAGACGGAGGTCGACGACGCTCTCGTGGAACGCGCACGCGAACGCCACCGCGTGCGTGGGAACGTCGAACGCCGCCAGGAAGCCGTCGCCCGCGGCATCGACCTCGCGACCGCCGAACAGGCTCAGACGATCGCGGAACCGGGCGTGGTGCGACCGCAGCACGTTGGTCCAGCTCCGGTCACCGAGCTCGCACACCCGACCGGTCGAGTCCACCACGTCCGTGAACAGGACCGTCGTGAGCACGCGACGAGAGAAGGACTCGAGGTCCTCGTACCACCGTCGGTGCCGGTTCGGATGCTCCATCTCGGAACGGCCCTTTCATCCATCGATCGCGGATGCGTCTCCACGATGCGGGCATGGCTTGTGCGTTCGGATCCACGTGTGTTGCCGACCTCCATGTAGTGCTCCAGCGACGCGTGACGATCAACCCAGTGACCACGTTGAGTCGCCTCGTCCACCGATGCGTACTGGGTGGAGCCCGGCTAGGCAGGAAGGAACGCCGGGAGGCACGAGGCGATGACGCTGATGGTGGGATTCACATCCATCGCTTGCCTCCTTCCGACGTCGATGAAACACGGAGGCTACGCCTACTCGCTCCGCGATGCAAGGGGTCGTCCGGTTCGATCACACGATGGTCACAACTCGAGCGGCGAACGGAGCTCCTCGGGGACCAGGTCGGCGAACTCCCACGCCGTCCACAGGTCGGCCGCGAGCCGGTCCGGCTCCGATCGCACCCCGAACCGCTCGAAGTGCTCGCAGATGCGCCGCACGTCGCGTTCGAGGAGCGCGGGGGCGTGGCGGTTCTTGCGCGGGTCGACGGCCTGCGGGAGGTCGATGACGACCACGAGGCCGTCCCAGACGAGCAGGTTGTAGGCCGACAGGTCGCCGTGGATCACGTTGACGTACAGCATCCGCTCGATCGCGCGCAGGACCTGTTCGAACAGGTCCTGGGCCTCGACGGGGTCCGGCCTGATCGAACGGAGCTGCGGCGCAGCCAGGTCGAGGTCGCCCACGTAGCTCATCAGGATCGCGTCGCCGGTCGACGCGATCGGCCGTGGGACGGGCAGCCCCGCCGCCGAGAGCGCTCGGAGCGTCTCCCACTCGCGGCTGACCCACAGGCCGCCCTGGACCTGGCGGCCGAACCTCGTCTTCTTCTCCAGCGCGGCGCGGATCCTGCGTTCCTCGATCCACTCGCCGTCGCGGTAGATCGACTCGTCGCGGAAGTCCCGCCGGTCGAGCGGGTGGTAGACCTTGAGCGCGACGAGGTCCTCGCCCGTCGTCGAACGGTTCCCCCGGCACAGGTGCACCGAGGCCTCCTTGCCGGTCTTCACGATGCGGACGACGTCGGTGATGAGACCTTCGTGCAGGAAGTGATCGAGGGAGCTCGCCTCGACGTCGTCGTCCTCGAGCGGTTCGGTGTCCAACGCGGTGTCCTTTCGATCGGCGTTCGGGTCGGCACGCGCGCGAGCCAGCCGCGCATGCCGGGAACGGAAGAAGCCGCCCCATCGGGGCGGCTCGGCGCGGACGCCGGTCGGTCGGGCTAGCGCCCGATCCCCGAGGGATGCGGCAGAACGACCAGGGCAGTCTCGGCCATCGTGCATCCCTCCTTCGCGATCGCGGTCCTCGTCGAGGACCTCGGACCTGTGCAGTCTACCCGGAGGCGAGGTGCGGTGCGGCCATCGGGTCGGTGGTCTCGACCGACCGCTCGAGGCGGACCATGCGCTCGACGATCGCGAGCGGGATGTGGGTGACGGCGCGCAGGCCCTCGCCGTCCGGCAGGATCTCCTGGGCGAGGGAGACGAACCTCGGGCCTTCTCGCACGAGGAAGCCCACCGTGCGGACCAGGTAGTCGGCCCGGCAGTCCTCCGGCCCCTCCTGCTCGAGGTCGAACCACGCGTCGTGCCACTCGACGAGTGCCAGCGGGTGGTCGGTCGTTGCGCTCCGAACCGCCTGCACGTCGTCCCTTCCGTCGATCGGACCGCGGACGGTACACCCCGCCACCGACGCCCCCGCGTCGGCGGGATGCGCCGAGGGCCCGGGTGTCGGTGCCGCTCGCTAGGGTCCGGCGATGGGCAAGGTCCGGACGATCCTTTCGTGTCGCGAGTGCGGGCAGCAGTTCGCGCAGTGGGCGGGTCGATGCCCCGGCTGCGGCGCCTGGGGGACGATCGAGGAGGGCGGTGCCCGCCCTGCCTCGACGCGCGTACCCCTCGAGACGCTCGCGCACGAGAACGCGGACGAGCGCAGGGTCTCGACCGGGCTGCCCGGCATCGATCGTGTCCTCGGCGGCGGGCTGGTGCCCTCCACCGTGGCGCTGCTCGCAGGGGAGCCCGGCATCGGCAAGTCGACCCTTCTCCTCCAGGTGGCGGCCAGCCTGTCGGCCGCCGGGCTCCCCTGCCTGTTCGCATCCGGGGAGGAGTCGCGCCGGCAGGTCTCGGCGCGGGCGCACCGGCTCGGGATCGACGGCTCGAGCCTGTCGTTCGTGTCGGGCCGCGAGCTCCCGGCCGTGGTGGAGGCCGCTCGTGCCGCGCGGCCCTTCCTGCTGGCGGTCGATTCGATCCAGGCGCTCCGCGATCCCGCGGCGGGGCAGGTGCCGGGGGGACCGTCGCAGGTCCGGGGCTGCGCGGACGCGCTGGTGGGGTTCGCCAAGGCCGAGGGGATCTCGGTCCTGGTGACCGGGCATGTCACCAAGGACGGCGACCTCGCCGGCCCCCGGGCGCTCGAGCACGCCGTGGACGTGGTCCTGGCGTTCGACGGCGATCCGCGTTCGGGGCTGCGGATGCTCTCGGCCGGCAAGAACCGGTTCGGGGCCGAGGGCGAGGTGGCCTGGTTCGAGATGACCGCGTCGGGCCTTCGCGAGATCGACCCCGGCGATCTCCTGCTGCCCGGCGGGGGCGAGCCCGGCGCGGCCACGGCCCTGCCGCTCGCGGGTCGCCGAGGGCTCGCGGTCGAGGTCCAGGCGCTCGTCTCCCGGGGCGAAGGCACGGCCCGGCGGCAGGCGAGCGGGCTCGATCTTCGGAGGTTCCAGCTGGTCGGGGCGGTGCTCGACAGCGCCGGCCTGGGCCTCGGGCGCGCGGACGTGTTCGGGGCGGTCGCCGGGGGCGCCCGGCTCGACGACCCGGCCTGCGACCTCGCGGTGGCCGCCGCGGTCGCCTCGGCGGCCGCCGGCGTGCCCGCGCCGTCCGCGTCGGCGTTCGTGGGCGAGATCGGGCTGACCGGCGTCGTTCGTCCCGCGCCCGGGATGGCCGCTCGCCTCTCGGCCGCCAGGGCCGCGGGGCTCCGGACGGTGTTCGTGCCGGAAGGGACCGAGGCCGTGGACGGGCTCCGGCCGGTTCGGGTGCGGCACGTGATGCAGGCCTTGACCTGGGCGGCAGCACGCCCGGCAGGGCTGATCGACGACCTTCCGCCCTAGGTCAACGGTCCCGAAATGCCCGAAAGGGGCCTCTGACCAGGGGTTTTGATTTGCGAGCCAGGATGCCCGCGTGCTACCCTTGACCAGGTTCCGCCAGTCCTCGTCCGCCGACGCTTAGGGGGTCTTCGTGTTCCGCAAAGGCGACACGGTTGTGCATCCGGAACACGGAGCGGCAGTCATCGAAGAACTGTGCGTGCGGGAGTTCCTCGGGGAGAAGCGCAAGTACTTCAAGCTGCGGGTCTCCTACGGCGATCTGACCCTCATGGTGCCGATCGACAGCACCGAGGAGGTCGGCCTCCGCTCGGTCGTGGGCAAGAACGAGGTCAAGAAGGTCCTGGCCGTGCTCCGCGAGGACGAGTCGAAGATGGCGGCCAACTGGAGTCGGCGCTTCAAGAACAACATCGAGAAGCTGCGCTCCGGCGACATCTACCAGGTCGCCGAGGTCGTGCGGAACCTCTCGATCCGCGAGCGCGAGCGCGGCCTGTCCGCGGGCGAGAAGCGCATGATCAACAAGGCCCGGCAGATCCTGATCTCCGAGCTCACCTACGCCACCGGCGGGGGCGAGGAGAAGGCCGAGGCGATGATCGACAAGGTGCTCGACGAGTCCCACGGCGCCCGCGTGATGGCGGAGGCCTAGGCAGGCTCGCAGGCACCCGAACCCCAGAACCACCCGCCCGGCTCAGGCACGCCCGGTTCAAGTCGCCTGCCCGCGGCGTCGAGGCTTCCAAGGAGATGCTCGCGCACGAGGAGAGCTCGTGGCGCGGACGCCTCCGTGCTCGGGAGGCCTCCGAACGCCGTTCCGCGCCCAGAGGTCGCCTGGTCGAGTTCGTCCGTCTGATCTTCGTCACCCTGTTCGCCGCGGCCGGCTACACGGTCGCCACCCGCGTGGCGACGTCCCCCTCGCAGACCCTCGCCTACGTGGTCCTGGGCACGTCGACCGGGTTCGTCCTGGGCGGCGTGCTTGGCCGGCAGACGGCCACCGCCGTGGGCTCGATGGAGGAGGAGCTCCGCAAGGTCCCGGCCGCCGAGATCGTCGCCGGTGTCGGTGGGCTCGTGGCCGGGCTCGCGGTCGCGGCCCTGCTCTCGGTCCCCGTGTTCCGGCTCCCGCCGCTCGCGGCCTGGACCAGCGTGGCGTTCGCGTACGTCACGCTCGGGTTACTCGGGTTCCGGATCGGGCGGACCAAGCACGAGGAGCTGTTCGGTCTGATCGGCCTCAAGCCGAGGGCGGCCGGCAAGCCGGAGAAGGTCTTCGTCGTGGACACGAGCGCACTGATCGACGGCAGGATCCTGGACCTGGTCGCGACCGGGTTCCTGTCCGGGGACCTGCTGATCCACACCGAGGTGCTGCGTGAGCTGCAGACGATCGCCGACTCCTCGGACCCCCGCCGGCGCGCCCGCGGCCGGCGGGGTCTCGACGCCGTGGTCGAACTGAAGCGCGCCGCCACGGTCGAGGTCCATCTGGTCGAGGAGGACGGGGGGTCCGACGTCGACGCCCTGCTCGTCAGGATGGCGAGGGAGCGCGGCGCGTCGCTCGTCACCACCGACCACAACCTCTCGAAGGTGGCCGAGGCCGTCGGGGTTCCGGTCCCGAGGCTGAACGACCTCGCGGCGGCGTTCCGCCTGCCCGTGGGGATCGGCGACGAGATCGACGTGCACCTGGTCAAGCCGGGGCGCGAGTCCGGACAGGCGGTCGGCTACCTCGACGACGGGACGATGGTCGTGGTCGAAGCAGCCCGGGAGCGGATCGGTTCGGACACGCCGATCGTGGTCCGCAACGTCATCAAGACCGCGACCGGCAGGATGGTGTTCGCGAACCTCCAGTAACCTCGGCCCGTGGACGGGGCCGTTGCGATCGTGCTCGCCGCGGGACGGGGCGAGCGGATGGACTCTCCGATCCCCAAGGCCCTGATGCCGTTCGACGGCGCGACAGTGGTCGCCCGCGCCGTCGAACGCGCCGCGGCCGCCGCGTCGGTCACCGGCGTGATCGTGGTCGCGCCTGCGGGGTTCGAGGACCTGGTGAAGGAGGCGGTCGAGGGGCTCGGCGTGGACGAGGTCCTCTCTGGCGGCGAGACCAGGCAGGCCTCGGTGCGCGCCGGGCTCTCGGCCGTGGCGCTCGCGCGTCCAACGCATCCTGTGTCACGACGCGGCGCGCCCGCTCGCGTCTTCCCGGCTTGTTCGAGCGCGCGCTCGAGGCGCTCCAGGGGTGGGACGGGGTGGTCCCGGTGCTCCGGGTAGTCGACACGGTCAAACGCGTGCAGGACGGCAGGGTCGAGGGGACCGAGCCACGGGACGCGCTCGCGCTCGCGCAGACGCCGCAGGTGTTCCGAGCGGCCGCGCTCCGCGACGCGCACGAGCGCGCCGCCGAGGACGGGTTCGAGGGTTCCGACGACGCCCTGTTGCTCGAGCGTGCGGACTACCGCGTGCGGGCGATCGAGGGCGAGCGCACGAACCTGAAGATCACGACGCCGGACGACATCCGGCTCGCGGAGGCGCTCGCCCGGTGACCGAACCGCTCGTGGGTCTCGGATTCGACCTGCACGCGTTCGCGGCGGGGCGAGCCCTGCTGCTCGGAGGGATCGCTTTCGAGGGGGAGGGGCTTGCGGGGCATTCGGACGGCGACGTGGTGTGTCACGCGCTCGCGGACGCGATGCTCGGGGCGGTCGCGCTCGGCGACGTGGGGGAGCACTTCCCCGACACCGACCCGGCGTTCGCGGGCATCGGCGGACTCGACCTGCTCGGGCGCGTCGTCGCGATGGTTCGGGGCGCGGGCGCGAACCCGGTCTCGGCCGACCTCACGATCGTCGCCGAACGCCCGTCGATCGCGCCCGCCCGCGAGGAGATGCGGCGGGCGTTGGGTGCCGCCCTCGGGGTCACGAGCGAGCGGGTCTCGGTCAAGGCGACGCGCCCGGAGGGATTGGGACTCACCGGCGACGGCGTCGGCTGTCTCGCGCTCGTCGTTCTGGCGCGATCGTGACCACCTCCGTCGTCGGAGGCCGGCGAGCGGTCCTGGAGGCCGTGCGCGCGGGCACGGCGCAGGAAGTGCTCGTCTCCCGGGATGCGCGCTCGACCGCCGGCCTTCGGGACGTGCTGGAGGCCTGTCGCGAGTCGGGGCTCCAGGTGCGCGAGGTCGCTCGGTCCGAGCTCGACGGGCTCGCGGCCGACCACCGCGGCGTCGTGGCGATCACCGGGAAGCCGACGACGATCGGCGAGCGGGAGCTCGCTGCGTGGTCGTTCGGTCTCGACGATCTGGTGGTCGTCCTCGACGGGATCACCGACCCGCAGAACCTCGGTGCCGCCGCGCGGTCGGCAGAGGCCGCCGGCGCGACGATGCTCGTCACGCGCACGCGGCGGGCGGCCGACGTCACGCCGGCCGCGATCCGAGCCTCGGCCGGCGCGCTCCTGCATCTCACGCATGCGCGGATCGCGAACATCGCGCGCGGGCTCGAACGCTTGAAGGACTTGGGGTTCACGGTGGTGGGGCTGGATGAGCGCGCCGAGCGGACCGTGTTCGAGGAGCAGCCGCCAGAAGGCCGCGTCGCCGTCGTGCTCGGTTCGGAGGGCGAGGGCCTCGGGCGGCTCACCCGGCAGGCGTGCGATGTGCTCGTGCGGCTCCCGATGCGTGGCCGCGTCGGCTCGCTCAACGCGTCGGCCTCGCTCGCCGCCGCGCTGTACGCGTTCGTGTTGCCCGGAAGGGTCGGGGACCGGTGATGGAGCCGGCACCGGGAAACGGTGCTTCGCCGTAGGCGTTCACCGCTGCTAGGCTCGCCCGAACGCCGGCGTAGCTCAGGGGTAGAGCAGCTGTCTTGTAAACAGCAGGTCGTCGGTTCGAATCCGACCGCCGGCTCCAGCCTCCCGAACCGCATCCGTCAAGGTCGGACGGCCGAAGTGCCGATGCCCTGACCATGCGCACACGCCTATCCGTCGCGAAGGCACTCGCCTTCGCCGTCCTCGTCGGATCGGCGGTGGTTCCCTCCTCGGCCGGTGCCGACCCGATCCCGGGCACGAACTGCGACGTCTTCCCCGACTCGAACATCTGGAACACGCGGGTCGACACGCTCCCGGTGCACGAGCTGAGCGACACGTGGCTGCGTTCGGCCGACGCCGGTTCCACGGAGCTGCACCCGGACTTCGGGCCGCCGTCGTACGGGCTCCCGTTCGACGTCGTCGGGCGCCGTCACGCGAAGACGCACGTCCGCTTCACCTACGCCGACGAGAGCGACCGTGGCCCGTACCCGTTCGACGCGAGGACGCCGATCGAGGGGGGTTCGGACCGGCACGCGCTGATCGTCGAGCGTGGGACCTGCCGCCTGTACGAGCTGTTCGCCGCATCGTGGAACGACGGCGAGCCTCGCGCGGGGAGCGGCGCCGTCTTCGACCTGGACTCGAACCGGCTCCGCCCGGATACGTGGACCTCGGCGGATGCCGCGGGGCTCCCGATCCTGCCCGGCCTCGTGCGATGGGACGAGGTCGAGGCCGGGAGCATCGACCACGCGATCCGGTTCACCGTGTCGTGCACGACCGACGCGTACGTCTGGCCGGCTCGCCACGAGGCAGGCGTGCACGACCCCGACTGCCCGCCGATGGGCGCGCGTTTCCGGCTCAAGGCGAACTTCGACCTCGACGGGTTCAGCGCAAGGGCTCGGACGATCCTGCGCGCGATGCAGACGTACGGACTGATGCTCGCCGACAACGGCTCGAACTGGTACTTCCAGGGCACGCGCGACGGTCACTGGCGCAATCACCTGCTCGATCAGCTCAAGACGGTGCCTGCCTCCGCGTTCGAGGCGGTGGACGTGAGCGGCTGCATGGTGGACCCCGACAGCGGGCAGGCGGACTGTCCCGCCTGAGCCCCGCCGGTCAGTGCGCGATCGGCCCGATCCAGACCCCCGACGTCAGGAAGATCGCGGGCAAGATGAAGAGCACCGCGACGAACAGCCACAGCCGGCGGTTCGTCGATACCACCCAGTCGTCGAGCGCCATGATCGCCCGCTTCATCGGCCCGAACAGGAACGCGAGGAACACGAGCGAGACGAGCGAGACGCCGATCGCCTCGGCCAGGACGATGTGCACCGCGACGGCGTTGCCGAGCACCATCGCCGCCACGAGCGTGTCGGCGAGCGTCGTGATGTTGGCGCCCATGATGTACGGGATCGATTCCTCCCGCTTGATGTAGCCGCGGCTCGCGAGCGGGACCAAGACCGTGAGCGCGACCGAGACCGACAGCGTGAGGGTCGCGACGACGCATCCGAGCGCGAACATCGGCCAGGGCCGCTTCAACCATTCGAGCCGTTTGCCCCCGTGCCGCTCGCCGTCGAGCTGTGGCAGGACCTTGTCCAGGAAGCGGAACGAGATCAGGATCAGGCCCAGGCCGAGCGGGAGCAGGGTCCACCCGGGCAGCTTCGTGAGCAGGTCGAGGGCGGGCCCCCAGATGTAGTCGATCAGCGACAGGACGTCCTGGGACGCGCTCAGATGGATCCCGTCCAGCGCGCCGGACTTCAAGATCACGTACCCGAGCAGCATCCCGGGGACGTAGACGATCGCCGTCAGCGACAGCGCGAGCACGCCCATGCCGATCGACTCGCCGCGGTTGTGGCCCTTGTTCCGCATCGCGTACAGGAACCCGACCAGCAGCACGACGAACGACGCACCCAGGCGCGAGCCCGAGAGCATCGTGAAGGTCTGGAGCTCGGTGAGGGCGCCCCCGACGTACAGGCTGAGCGCGACCGCCGCGATCGGCGAGCCGCTCAGGACGATGTACGCGCCGAGCCAGCCGGCCCCGAGCGTCGAGATCCCGTTCGAGAACAGCGGGCTGTCCTCGAGCGAGGGCGCGATCGCCTTGGCGCCCTCCTTCATCAGCTGGATCGCCAGGATGAACAGGAACAGCGCGATCGCGAAGAAGACGACCTTGCCGAACACCCTCGGCCAGTCGCGCCCGGACGCGGCCCTTCCCGCATCCGGCACCGGCGCTTCGGCGGTCAGGGTCGGGTTCGCGAGCTCCTGATGGGCGTCATCGGGCGCGCTGGTCTCGTCGGTGGGATCGGACATGTCCTCCGGCCTCGGGGAAGGCGGCGTTCACGCTACCCGCTCCCCGTTCGGGCAAGCAACCAGAGGTACCGGCTCAGGCCTCGGCAAGCAGGACCTTGAAGGAGGCGCCGCCGCCGGGACGGTCCTCTACCCACGCCCGCCCCCCGTGGAGCTCGGCGAAGCGAGCGACGAGCGAGAGCCCGACGCCGACGCCGGGGGACGTGCTCGCGGGACCCGGCCCCTGGCGGAACGGCTCGAAGATCGCGTCCTTCAGGTCGTCCGGGACGCCGTCGCCCTCGTCCTCGACGATGACCAGGATCCCGCCCTCGCGCCGTTCCACGTGGGCCCAGATGCGGCGGTCCGGCGAGGTGTGCCTCGACGCGTTCGAAAGCAGGTTCTCGACGATGCGCTCGACCTTGGGGGGATCGACGTTCGCGATGAGCTCGTCCGACCCGCACTCCACCTCGCGCCCGCCGAGCTGCTCGAACTCCTTCACCGCATCGCGGACGAGCGCGCCGACGTCGATCCTCCGGCGCTGGGGCGTGATGATCCCGCGCTGCAGCCGGTCGAGATCGAGCAGATCGCCCAGCAGCCGTTCGAGCTTGCGGGCGTTCGAGGCGATCCGCTGGAGCAGATCGATCGCGTCCTCGCGAGGGATGTCCAGCCCCGACTGCTCGAGCGTGACCGCGGAGCCCAGGATCGACGTGAGCGGCGTGCGGAGGTCGTGCGACACGGCCTCGAGGAACGTGTTCTTCATCTCGTCGAGCGCGCGCAGCCGCTGGGTCGCCTCGCGCTCGCGGTGGAAGGCCTCGGAGTACTTCTGCTCGCTGCGGCGCAGGGCCTGCTCGGCGCGTTTGCGTTCGGTCACGTCGACGATGAGACCCCGGACCACCGTCCTGCCCTTCGCGTCCACGGCGACGTGGACGATGTCGCGGAGCCAGAGGGTCTCGCCCTCGCGCCCGCGGGTCCGGTACTCGAGATCGAGATCGTCGCCCGGGGTCTCGACGGCGGCGCGGAGCGTCGAGGTCATCGTCGCTCGGTCGTCCGCCACGATGTGGTCGCCCCACCGCTGGGGCAGCGCCTCCGAGGTGTCGGTCTCCTGCCCGAGGACGAGGGATGCGCGCCTGGACAGGAACATGAAGGTGAGGCTCTTCGGCTCGGCTTCCCAGAAGATCGCATCGAGCGTCTCAGCGAGCTCGTGGAAGCGCTCGAGCTCGCTGACGTGTCGCGCGCTCCCGAGCGCGAGCGAGGCGATCTGCGCGATCCCCCGCGCCAGGTCGCGGTCGCGTTCGGAGTAGGTGGCGTCCACGAGCGGCGCCACCACGACCAGCGCCCCGAACTCGTCCGGCTCCCAGCTCATCGGGGCGATCAGCGCGGCCGCGGGCTCGTCGGTCAGCCAGAACTCCCTCGGCACCAGTTCGGCCACGTCGCGTTCGATCACGAAGGGCTCGTCCAGGGAAGCGAGGTAACCGCTCGCGAGCTCGGCGGGGATCGTGGCGGGCGACCGGTCGGCGGGGAGCCCTCGATGATGCACGGGTGCGAAGTCACCGCTCTTGTGGTCGCGCCGGTAGGCGACGACGACCGACCCGTCGATGATCGACGGCACGGCGGCGACGACGCGTGCCAGCACGCTGGAGACGTTCCCGGCGCCGCTCAGCGCCTGCGAGAGACCGAGGAGTGCCGACGCGGTCTTGGCGGCCTCGCGCTCCTTCTGCAGCAGGCTGGCGTTCTCGTACGCGACCGAGGCGTGCGAGGCGAGCACCTCGAGCACCCGCTGATCCTCGTCGTCGAACTGATCGATCCCCAGATGCGACAGGACGATGACCCCGGTCACGCGGTCGCCCACCTTGAGCGGCACGGCCAGGAGGGTCTCGTCGATCTCGTCGGTCCCCTCGATCTGCCAGCCGCGCGGGTCGTGGAGCGCGTCGGGCGCGTAGTACGTGGCGCCGGAGATCGCCGCGTAGCCGGTGATCCCCTCGCCGACCTGCGTGACGAGCTCCTCGTGCGTCTCGGACTCGTACTCGGTGAGCTCGCCCCGGAAGGTCATCGGCCAGAGCGTGACGCCGTCGGTCTGCAGGAGATAGATCCGGCAGTTGTGGTAGTCGATCAGCGTCTTCAGCTCGGTCGTGATGGCCTCGCCGATCGCGTCGACGTCGTCCAGCGCGTTCAGCCGCGTGGCCAGGGCGTGCAGCATCCGGAGCTGGGCGACGGAGCGCAGCTCGTGTTCCTCGACGGTGCCGCTCGCGCGGTGGCTGGTCTCGACCATGCTGGAGGGCCCCGGGCGGGCCCGGGCCATCCTCTCATGGTCGGCCGGTCCGAGCCCGGACTGAAGGAAGACCGAAGCTGCAGGTCGGGGGCCTGTTCGGGCACGGGTACCATGTCCATCGTGAGCACCACGGACGAGGTGACCGCGGGCGCTCTGCCCGCCCCGGTGCTGGAGCTCCTCGACGCCTCGGTGCCGCCGGAACGGGCCGAGGCCCTCCGGGCGTTCGCGCTCGCGTTCACGCGGCGGCTGCCGCCGCAGGACCTGGCCGAACGACCGCCCGCCGAGCTCGTCGGCGTGATCGTGGGGGCGTTCCAGCTCGCCGACACGCGGCGCCCGGACGAGTTCGCGGTCCGTGTGTTCGAACCGACCGTTGCCGAGCACGGGTACGAGGCGCTCGGCACCGTGGTGGAGATCAGCGCCGCCGACTCGCCGTTCCTGTACGACTCCGTCACCGAGGAGCTCGGGGCGTGGGGGCTGAGCGTCCGCCGGGTGATCCACCCGGTGATCGGCGTCGAGCGCGGTCCGGACGGCCGGATCGAACGGATCCTGCACGTGCGCGAGACCGAGGTGCGCGAGTCGCTGATGCACTTCGAGCTCGAGCAGCGCCTGACCGAACAGGAGCGCACCGAGCTCGAGGAGGCGATCCGCGGCGTCCTCGAGGACGTCAGGCTCGCGGTGCGCGACTTCAAGGCGATGAAGGACGCGGCGCGTCACATGATCGAGATCGCGAAGGCCGGTTCGGCGTTGTACCCGTCGGACGAGGTGGCCGAGACCGTTGCCTTCCTCGAGTGGCTGCTCGACCTGAACTTCGTCTTCCTCGGCTACCGCGAGTACGAGCTCGTCGACCTGCCGGAGGGCCGCGCGCTCGGGGCGGTGCGAGGTTCGGGGCTCGGCATCCTGTCCAAGCTCGACTGGTCGGCGTACGAGCAACCCGTGCCGCTCGACACGATCGAACCGAACCTGCGAGCCCGCATCGAGGGCGGCGACCTGTTGATCTACTCGAAGACGAACCGACCCTCGACGGTCCACCGGCGTGCGCGGATGGACTACATCGGCGTGCGGAGGGTCTCCGAGGACGGCCGCATCGTCGGCGAGACCCGGATGGTCGGCCTGTTCACCTCGAAGGCGTACTCGGAGCCGGCGAGCAAGACGCCGCTGCTGCACCGCAAGCTGGAACAGATCCTCGACGCGGAGGACTTCTACGAGGGATCGCACGACTACAAGGCGGTCGTCACGATCTTCGAGAGCTTCCCCAAGGACGAGCTGTTCGCGGCGCCCACCGACGAGCTGCGCGAGCAGGTCATGGGTCTGCTGCAGGTCCACGAGACCAAGGACGTCCGTCTGTTCGCCCGCCGCGATCCGTACGGACGCAGCGTCTCGCTGCTTGGTGGCGATGCCGCGGGACGCGTTCGACGCCGAGGTCCGGCTCCGGCTGCAGGACCTGTTCCTCGAGCGGTTCGACGGGACGACGATCGACCACCATGTCGCGCTCACCGAGAGCGGCATCGCGCAGCTCCACTTCACGGTGCACGTCGGCCACGGCCAGATCCCCGAGGTGCCGCTGGACGAGCTCGAGGGCGAGGTCAGGGAGATCGCCCGCACCTGGGACGACCGGCTCCTGGAGCTGCTGATCCGGCAGCACGGGGAGGCCCGTGCCCGGACGCTGTTCGAGCGCTGGGCGGATCGGTTCCCCGACTACTACCGGGCCTCGACCGAGGGAGCGATCGCGAGCCTGGACGTCGCGCGCTTCGACGAGCTGGAGCGGAGCGAGGAGGGGTTCCTGATCGGCCTGGCGAACCAGACCGAGGAGGGGCAGACCCTGACGCACGTCCGCCTGTACAAGGTCGACGGCAAGGTCGAGCTGTCGGACTTCGTGCCGATCCTCGAATCCCTCGGGCTGCGGGTGATCGAGGAGTGGCCGACGACGCTCCTGGGCGAGGACGGCGACGAACGCTTCCTGCACGACTTCGGCGTGCTCGACACCCGCCACCGGCCGATCGACGTCGAGGTGGCCGGCGCCCGGGTCGCCGAGTGCATCGGCGCGGTGTGGCGCGGGGAGTGCGAGTCCGACTCGCTCAACCGCCTGGTCGTGTCCGCCGGTATCGACTGGCGGCAGGTGCAGATCCTGCGCGCCTACCGCAAATACCACCATCGGGTGAACTCGACCTTCCCGGTCGAGTACAAGAACGACGCCTTCGCCGCGCACCCGGCTATCGCGGAGCAGCTCGTGCGGCTGTTCGAGATGCGGTTCGACCCGACGCGGCCGCGTGACCCCGAGACCGTCGACGCCCTCCGCGAGGAGATCCGTTCGGATCTAGATGCCGTGCGCTCCCTCGAACAGGACCGCATCCTGCGCAACGCGCTCGGGGTCATCGACGCGACGGTCCGGACCAACGTCTACGTCCCGGCTCGTCGCTCGATCGCGTTCAAGCTGCGATCGGCCGCCGTGCCCGAGATGCCCAAGCCCACACCGCTGTTCGAGATCTTCGTCTACTCGCCCGAGATGGAGGGGATCCACCTGCGCGGCGGGCGGGTCGCTCGTGGCGGCATCCGCTGGTCCGACCGGCGCCAGGACTACCGCACCGAGATCCTGGGGCTCCTCAAGGCGCAGATGGTCAAGAACGCGGTCATCGTGGCGACCGGCGCGAAGGGCGGCTTCGTCCTCAAGGACACGATCGAGGACCCGCACGCGATGAAGGCGGAGGGGACCCGCCAGTACGAGACCCTCGTCCGCAGCATGCTCGATCTCACCGACAACCTCGTCGACGGCTCGGTCGTGCATCCGCCCGCCGTCGTGGTGGCCGACGAGGACGACCCCTACCTCGTCGTCGCGGCCGACAAGGGGACCGCGACCTTCTCGGACACCGCGAACGCGATCTCGGCCGAGTACGGGTTCTGGCTCGGCGACGCGTTCGCGTCCGGCGGGTCGACGGGGTACGACCACAAGAAGCTCGGGATCACGGCGCGCGGCGCCTGGGAGTCGGTCAAGCGGCACTTCCGCGAGATCGGCACCGACGTGATGAACGAGCCGTTCACCGTGGTCGGCATCGGCGACATGTCGGGCGATGTGTTCGGCAACGGGCTGCTGTACTCGGACCAGATCTGCCTGGTCGCCGCGTTCGACCACCGACATGTGTTCGTCGACCCGGCCCCGAACCCGGCCGTGGGGTTCGCCGAGCGCAAGCGGCTGTTCGAGCTGGCCGGCTCGAGCTGGGACGACTACGATCGCTCGAAGATCTCGGAGGGCGGCGGTGTGTGGCCGCGTTCGGCCAAGTCGATCGAGATCTCGCCCGAGACCCGGCTCGCGCTCGGGATCGACGCCGAGGAGCTGTCGCCGGGCGAGCTGATCTCGGCGATCCTGCGGGCCCCCGTCGACCTGCTCTACAACGGCGGCATCGGCACGTACGTCAAGGCGACGACCGAGTCCGACGCGGACGCTGGCGACCGGGTCAACGACGACCTCCGCGTGGACGGCAAGGACCTCCGCTGCCGCGTCGTGGCCGAGGGCGGGAACCTTGGCTTCACCCAGCGCGGCCGGATCGAGTTCGCGCTGGGCGGCGGGCGGATCAACACCGACTTCATCGACAACTCGGCCGGGGTCGACACCTCCGACCACGAGGTCAACCTCAAGATCCTGCTCGGCCTCGCCGTCGGGCGCGGCGAGCTCACGACGGACGACCGGAACGCCCTGCTCGCCGAGGTGGAGGAGGACGTCGTCCGCCACGTGCTCTACGACAACTTCCTGCAGGCGCAGATCCTGTCCCAGGAGGCTGTCACCTCCGCGCACCACATGGAGCCGTACGAAGACCTGATGGTCGTGCTCGAGACCCGCGAGGTGCTCGACCGCGAGCTCGAGGCCCTGCCGAACGCCGAGGAGATGGCCGAGCGGCGCCGCACGAACCGTGGGATGACGCGTCCCGAGCTCGCGGTGCTCCTCGCGTACGCGAAGCAGAACCTCACGAACGCGCTGCTCGCGTCCTCGCTCCCGGACTCTGCTTACCTCGAGACCGACCTGCGCGGGTACTTCCCGCCGCCGGTGGTCGAGCGGTTCGGCCCGCTGCTCAACGAGCACCCCTTGCGTCGCGAGCTGATCGCGATGTTGGTCGCCAACGACCTCGTGAACTCCCAGGGCATCACGTTCGTGTCGCGGGTCGTGACCGAGACCGGGGCGGACGCCGCCGACGTCACCCGCGCGTACCGGATCGCCCGGGACGTCACCGGCGCCGTCGAACGGTGGGAGGAGATCGAGGCGCTCGTCGGCACCCTCGAGCCCGCCCTGCTCGACGACCTGATGGAGGGTGTCGATCAGCTGGTGGAGGTGACGGCGCGGTGGTACCTGCAGCACGTCCCCGGTCAGCTCGGGCGCGCGATCGAGGCGCACGCGGGACCCTTCCGAGCGTTCGCCGGGGCGGTCGGGGACGTCGCGCCTGCCGCATGGAAACAGGAGCGGGAACGCGCCGCCTGGGCCCTGATGGACCGGGGCGTCCCCGAACCCATCGCGCGCGCCCACGTGCTCCAGCCGTTCCTCGTCCACGGTCCGAACGTGGCCGAGGTCGCCCTCGCCACGGGCCGGTCGATCCAGGACGTGACCCGCGCGTTCTTCCTCGTGGGGGAAGCCGTCTACCTCGACTGGCTCGGTTCGCGCCTGGCCGAGGTCTCGACGACGACCCGGTGGCACCGGTGGGCACTCCAGGCCCTCGAGGAGGACTTGCGCCTGACCCGTCGCCAGGTGGCCGAGCGGGTCCTCGCGCAGGGCGACGGCCGAGGGGACGAGCCGATGCCGGTCGAGGAGGCCCTGGCCTCGTTCCTGGACCGGCGTGAGGAGTCGATGACCCGGCTCGGCCGCTTCATGCGCGGGATCGCGCTCGAGGAGGCGAGCGACCTCGCCGCCCTCACGGTCGCCGTCCGACAGGTCCGGGCGCTCTCGGCCTGAGCTCTCGAGCGCTCGACCGGAGGTGCTTGCAGCGTCGGCAGGGCCCGCTACCCTCGCCTGCGTGGGAGCCCAACCGCGCGACCTCGCGCCCGAGCTCGACGAGCGCACGCGCGCGGTCCTGGATTTCGAGCGCTCGTGGTGGCTGGTGGGCGGTCCCAAGGAGCGCCGGATCCGCGAGCGTTTCGGGATCTCCTCGACGCGGTATCAGCAGCTCTTGATGCGAGCGATCGATCTCCCGGAGGCGCTCCGCTACGACCCGATGCTGGTGCGTCGGTTGCGCAGGCTCCGCGAGTCGCGCCGGCGCAAGCGCCTGGCACGGCGGCTCGGGCTTCCCCTGTAGCCCTGGGGTAGGATGGCGTGCACCAGCCACCGACCAACAGGAGCTTCTACCTCTCCTTGGCCGCCAGCACGCTCCGGTTCGCGATCATCGTCGCCCTGGTCATCGGGGGCATCGTCGTGATCGATCAGGCCTTCCCGGCACTGGGCGACGGCGGCGGTGGCGGCGGCGGTGGGGGCGCGACCACGCTGCCGACCGGCGGCACGTTCGGCGGCACCGGGGGCACCGAGACGACCGGGCCGACCGGTGCGACGACGGCGACCGGTGGGACCGGGGCCGAGCCGAGCCCGACGGTCGTCGGCGTCCGGATCGCGGTGTTCAACGGTGCCGGCGTGAGCGGGCTGGCCGGCGAGACGCAGGTGCAGCTGGAGGAGCTCGGGTATATCGCGACGCAGGATCCGGCCGACGCGCCAACGTCGTACCCGGTCACGACGCTGTACTACACCGCCCCCAAAGACAAGGTCGAGGCGGACTACCTGGCGAGCAGCTTCTTCAAGAAGCTCGATGGGGTCGAGGTGGTCAGGCTCACACCGGACACGGCCGACATCGATCCCTCTACGCAGGTCGCGATCTTCCTCGGGAACGACTACGCCACCCTCAAGTCCCGCTGACCTCGACGCTCTCCGAACGCAGGCGGACGTCGCGGGCATCGTGCTCGACTTCGACGGCACCCTCGCCGAGATCGTGGCGCGCCCCGAGCACGCGCGACCCGTGGACGGGGCCCGCGGCGCGCTCATCGAACTCGCCCGACGCTATCGATCGGTCGCGATCGTCACCGGACGGCGTTCGGAGGAGGTAGCGGCGCTCCTTGACGTCCCGCACGTCACGTACGTCGGCCTCTATGGGCTCGAGGACGCCGCGGACGAGCTGGTGACCGCGATCGTCCCGCGAGTGCAGACCGCGACCGTCGAGATCGCGGAGGCGTGGGTCGAGGACAAGGGCGTCTCGGTGGCGGTCCACTACCGGCAAGCCCCCGACCCCGTCTCGGCTCGTGCCGCGCTCCTGGTCGCGTTGCAGCCGGTCGCGACCGAGGCCGGGCTCGAGCTGATCGAGGGCAAGATGGTGCTCGAGCTCGTGCCGCCGGACCGGCCGCTCAAGGGCGGCGCGGTCGAACGGCTCGTGCGCGAGCACGGGCTCCAGGCGGTCCTGTACGCCGGCGACGATCACGCCGACCTCGACGCGTTCGATGCGCTCGACCGGCTGATCGGCTCGGGCGACGTGCGCGCGGCGGTCCGCGTCGCCGTCCGGGGACCGGAGACGCCGCCGGCGCTGGTGGACGGGGCCGACGTGGTGGCCGAGGGCCCGGCCGGGCTCGTCGAGCTCCTTCGGACCCTCTGAGGCCAGGACGAGCTAGCGGCGCCGTCGCTTGGCGCGCTCGAGATCCTCGAGCTGTCCGCCCACCCACCGCGCGGGTGGGTTCGCGAGCACCAGCCGGGAGAGCCCACGCGAGCGCCGCGTCCGCTCGTCCACGGGCATCGTGATCGCCTCTTCGAGGGCCTCGGCCATCTCGTCGATGTCGAACGGGTTCACGGACAGCGCGTAGCGACCGAGCCGCCCGTACGCACCCGCGTTGCGCGAGAGCACCAGCACGCCGCGCCGGCGGTTCAGCAACGGGCCCTCCATCGCGACCAGGTTCATGCCGTCGATCACCGGGTTCACGAACAGCACGTCGTATAAGCCGTACGCGGCGATCGCCCCGATGTAGTCGTCTTTGAGACGGAGCTCGATGGGCATCCAGCCGTCACGACCGAACGCATCGTTCACGCGGCGGGCTTCCGCGAGGCAGGCCTCCGTGTACTCGCGGTACTCGGGCAGCTCCATCCGCGAGGGCGACAGCAGCGCGAGGAACCGGACCCGTCCGATCCACGACGGGTTACGGCGCAGGAACAGCTCGTAGGCCTGGAACCCGCGCACCACGTTCTTGGTGAGCTCGAGCCGATCGACGCGCAGGATCAGGCGGTTGTTGTCGCGCCACCGGTTGAGCGAGTGACGGAGGCTGCGCACCCGCGGCGTCGCCGCCTCCTCGCGCATCGCGCGGCCGTCGACCGAGATCGGGTGGATGCGGACCGTCACCTCGCGGCCCTCGGTCACGATGCGCGAGCGGGCGAGGTCGACGCGGGCCCCCGGGAACTGACGCGCCGAGAGCAGGAAGTTCTCGGCCCACGCCGGCGAGTGGAACCCGAGGACGTCGGCGCCCATCAGGCCCCACAGGACCTGGTCGTGGATCCGCGCCGGCAGCATGCGGAAGTACGTCGGGCCCGCGATCGACGTATGCGAGAAGTGCGCGATGAGCGCGTCCGGCACCAGCTCGCGCAGCATCCTCGGGACCAGCGACAGGTGGTAGTCCTGGATCAGGAACGCCGTGTCGCCCCCGAGCGCTTCGCCCTCTTCCGCCAGGGCCGTCGCGAAGCGGCGGTTGACGTCGACGTACGCCTCCCATGCCTCGTCGACGTCCGGTCCGAACGACGGCGACGTCACCGTGTCCCACAGGTAGTGGTGCGCGAACCACAGCATGCCGTTGGAGATGCGGTTGTAGTAGCCGTCGTACACGTCGGGCGGGATGTCGAGGTACCGGAGCCGGTACCGAACGTCCCCCTCCGCGTGGTCGATCCTTCCCCTTTTGGAGGCTGCGACCATCTCGCGGTCGCCCTCGGACATCGCCGCGGCCACCCAGACGCCCTCCGCCTCGATCAGGGCGCTGGACAGCGCCGTGACCAAACCGCCGGAGCCGCGCCGAGCCTGCAGGGCGCCGCCTTTGGCGCGTTCGAACGTCAAGGGGCCTCGGTTCGAGGCGACGATGAGCGGTGGGCTCATGCCGTGATCCGCGAGATCAACCGGAGGGTGTCGTCGATCTCGCGCAAGCACAGGAAGCGCGCCCGGACGAGCTCGCGTCCCGCCTCGCCCATCGCGTTGCGCCGCTCCGGGTCGCGGAGGAGCTCGACCACGCGGGCCGCGCATTCGCCGATGCCGTTGACCAGGAAGCCGGTCACCCCGTCTTCGATCTGCAGGCGGATGCCTCCCACGTCCCCACCCACGACGGGCTTCCACTTCCACATCCCCTCGGCGACGACCAGGCCGAACCCCTCGCGGAGCGACTTCTGGACGATCACGTCGGACGCCCGCTGGAACGCGTTCACGGCGCTGTCGCCCACGCCGCTCAGGTTGGTGAGCAGATGGATGTCGGGGTCGCCCGCGGCGTGTTCGGTGGTGAGGTCCAGGTAACGGATGCCTTCCGGATCGTCGTGCGCCAGCGACCCGACCATCGCGAGCTGGGCTTCGGGGACCTCACGGCGGACCAGGCGGAACGAGTCGATGACACCGAGCGGATCCTTCCACGGGTCGAACCGCGAGACCTGCGTGATGAGCGGGCGCTCGGGGTCCACGCCGAACGGCGTCAGGACGCCGCGCCAGGTCGACTCCATCATGGGGGCGTTCTTCGGGCTCAGCGGGTCGATCGACGGCGGGATGAACGCCCGGACCGGGCCCTGCACCCCGGGTTGGACGTACTCCTCGGCCGTGAAGATCGCCGCGTCGTAGAGGTTCACGATCGGTTCGAAGAAGTCCCAGACCGGCCGGTACGGGGCCGAGAGGTCGATGTGGCACCGCCAGATCCACTTGCCCTTGCGACGCGAAGCGTCCTCGAGCACCTGCAGCATCGCGGCCGGCTGCGGGTCGTGGACCACGACGACGTCGTAGTCGTCGGGCAGTTCGGCGGCGTTCGCGTGCATCCGCTCCCAGTAGGTCTCGCGCATCTCGTCGTCCAGGTGCGTCTCGGCGCCCTGCAGCGCGTTGTGGACCGCCTTGGTGACGTTGAAGAACCGGTCGGACCCCTCGATCACGACCCAGGTCGTCTCGACGCCGAGGTCGTTCATGAGGGGGACCTGCGTCTGGAGCAGCTCCGAGACGCCGCCCCCGTAGGCGGTGCTGCTGATGTTCAGGACCCTCAGGCCTTGGAGCTGGTGTGCCGCGTCATAGAGGCGATCGAGGGCCTCCTCGCCCGCCGCTTCGGCGTACTCCGACACCCGCTTGGGTTGGATCGGGACGATCGGGAGCATCGCGTCGAGTCTACGTGGGGCAGGGCGGAGCGGCTGGACCGCTCAGGCGCCGAGCTGCGCGAGCTCTCGCTGCCGGCGGTGGGAGCGTTCGAGGGTGGACATCGCGCTTGCCCGCTCGGCGATCCCGACCAGGTCGACCGGCGAGAAGGGCTTCGTCAGGTACTCGGTGCACCCGGCGCGCCAACCCGCGCGACGGTCTTCGAGCTGCGTCTTGGCCGTGAGCAGGATCACGGGGACGTCGCGGGTCTGGTCGTCGTTCGCGAGGGTCCCCAGGACCGAGATGCCATCCATCGTGGGGAGCATCACGTCGAGCACGACCACGTCCGGGCGCTCTCGAAGGGCGAGCTCGAGGCCCGCCTCGCCGTTGGTCGCCTCGATGACCTCGTGCCCGGCGAGCTCGAGGTTCACCCGGCAGAGCATCAGGACGTCCGGCTCGTCATCGATCACCAGCACCCGCAAGGTCGTCTCCATCCGTAGGTCGCTCGCTACCCGGAGTATCGGCCGAGGCGGGGGCGTTTCCTATGGCCCAGGGGGACCATCTCTGTGCGACTCGTCCGGGCCACACGCGTGCGTCCAAGGCACGAGATGGCTCGTTGACACCCTCTCAGGCCCTTCCTACATTGGCCCAAGGATGAGCGAGCGTCGGGCATGCTGAAGATCTCCCAGAAGCTCGAGTACGCCATGCGGGCGATGATCGAGCTGTCCATGCGCCGGGAGAGCGGGGCGCTCGTGCCTGCGCGCGAGATCGCGCAGGCGCAACAGATCCCGGTCCGGTTCCTCGAGCAGCAGCTGGGCGCGCTCCACAAGGCGGGCCTCGTCGAAAGCTTCCGAGGCGCCGGGGGCGGGTGCCGCCTGGCCAAGGATCCCGCCCAGATCACGGTGGCCCAGATCGCCGACGCGATCGAGGGGCAGCTCTACCCGATGTTCTGCCTCGAGCCGACCGACCACACGTGCTTCGCCGACTCGCGTTGCGGGCTCCAGGGCTTCTGGGGGGAGGTGGCCCGGGCTATCGACGGGGTGTTCCAGCGCACCACGGTCGCCGATCTGGCCGAACGCCATCAGCGCACGGCCGGCCCGACGGTCTTCACGTCGGATCAGCTCCTCTCGGGGTTGAACGAGACGGCGTCTGCCGAGGAGGTTCCGCAGGCACCGCTCCCTGCCTGAACGGAGCCGGGAGGCCCTGGCTCCGAGCGGCGCGCTCTAGGCGTCGCTCTTGCCCAGGATCCGCATCACCTTCGTCCCGCACTTCGGACAGATGCCCTGAGCGGCCTTCCGGCCGTTCTTGAGCTCGACGACCGTGCCTTCGAACTGGACCTTCTCGCGGTCCTTCACGCAGTACCCCTCGTACGTGGCCACGTCGGGCCTCCTTCCCCCCGCAGGGTTCGAGGCCGCCTCCATGGCGGCCTCTAGGCACGATGCTGGGGCCTGCCAGGCACGGATGCAAGCACCTCGAGGCCCATTCCCGAGGTGCCCTTCGCGCCTGCGGGCCGTACGATGCGTGACGGTTCGCACCGTGCGAGGGGGTGGTACCCATGTCGGACGCCGATCAGCACATCGCCGCGCTGCTCTCGGAAGAACGTGTATTCGTGCCTGCGGAGGCGTTCGCGGCCCGGGCCGTGGTCCAGGACAGCTCGGTCTACGAGCGCGCCGAGGCCGACCACGAGGCGTTCTGGGCCGAGCAGGCCGACCGCCTGGGCTGGGTCAAGCGCTGGGACACGGTCATGACCTGGGACCCCCCCTGGGTGAAATGGTTCGAGGGCGGCCAGCTGAACGCGGCCTACAACTGCCTCGACCGCCACGTCGAGGCCGGCGGCGGCGACAAGGTCGCGTACTTCTGGGAGGGCGAGCCAGGCGAGGAGCGGGCGATCACCTACCGGGAACTCCTCGACGACGTTTGCCGGTTCGCGAACGCCCTCAAGAGCCTCGGCGTGCGCAAGGGCGACCGAGTCGCGATCTACCTGGGCATGATCCCCGAGCTCCCGGTCGCGATGCTCGCGTGCGCTCGGATCGGGGCGCCGCACTCGGTCGTCTTCGGTGGCTTCTCATCGGAGGCCCTCCGCGATCGCATCAACGACGCCGAGGCCAAGGTCTTGATCACCGCCGACGGTGGCTATCGCCGCGGCGCCGTCGTGCCGCTGAAGGCCAACGCGGACGAGGCGGTCCACGAGTGTCCGACGATCGAGCACGTCGTCACGGTCCGGCGGACCGGCGGAGAGCACGCGTTCACCGAGGGGCGGGACCTCTGGTATCACGACCTGGTCGAAGGACAGTCGACCGAGTGCGAGCCCGAACCCTTGGACGCCGAGCACCCGCTCTACCTGCTCTACACGAGCGGGACCACGGGGAAACCCAAGGGCATCGTGCATACGACGGGGGGCTACCTCACCCAGGTGGCCGCGACGCATCGGATGATCTTCGACATCCACGAGGACGACGTCTACTGGTGCGCCGCGGACATCGGGTGGGTCACGGGGCACTCGTACATCGTGTACGGACCGCTCGCCAACCACACCACCAGCATCATCTACGAGGGCGCGCCGGACACTCCCGGCCCGGATCGATGGTGGGCGATCGCCGAGCGCTACCGGGCCACGATCTTGTACACGGCGCCCACGGCTATCCGTTCATTCATGCGCTCGGGCACGCAGCATCCCGCGATGCACGATCTGTCGTCGCTTCGGCTGCTCGGGTCCGTAGGAGAGCCCATCAATCCTGAGGCTTGGATCTGGTACTGGACCTTCATCGGCGGCGAACGCTGCCCCATCGTCGACACCTGGTGGCAGACCGAGACCGGAGCGATCCTCATCACCCCACTCCCCGGCATCACGAAGCTGAAGCCCGGCTCGGCCACGCTCCCATTCCCGGGCATCCAGGCCGACATCGTCGACGCCGCCGGGAAGTCGGTGCCGCTCGGCGGCGGCGGCTACCTGGTGCTGAAGCGGCCCTGGCCCGCGATCGCGCGAACGATCTGGGGCGACCCGGACCGCTACGTCGAGACCTATTTCTCCAGATACGGCCCCGAGATGTACGTCGCGGGCGACGGCGCCAAGCGGGACGAGGACGGGTACTTCTGGCTGCTCGGGCGCATCGACGACGTGATGAACGTCGCTGGGCACCGGCTGTCCACCTACGAGATCGAGAGCGCGCTCGTGGACGATCCGAGGGTTGCCGAGGCAGCCGTCGTCTCGAGGCCCGACGACGTCTACGGCGAGGCGATCGTCGCGTTCGTCACGCTGAAGGGCGAGTTCGAAGGCGACCACGCCATCGCGTCCGAGCTGAGGGAGCACGTCGCTCACAAGATCGGCAAGATCGCGCGACCACACGGCCTGATCTTCACCGACGACCTTCCGAAAACGCGATCGGGCAAGATCATGCGCAGGCTGCTCCGAGACGTGGCGCGTGGCCGACCCCTCGGCGACGTCACCACGCTCGCCAACGCCGAGATCGTCGAGCAGATCCACGGGATGGTGGAGACCGGCGGCACCGACGAGTGACCGGTGCCGGCGCGCGGCCGTCGTCGTCGGCGTCCTCGCGTCGATGACCGTTCCGAGCGCGGTCGCCGCTCGGCCGCTCGAGCCCGCCGGCCCGTCGGGGTGCACGATCTCGGGCACGAACGGCAACGACGTCCTTCGGGGCACGCCCGGTCGGGACGTGATCTGCGGTCGCAACGGGGACGACGCGATCGTCGGGCTCGGCGGGAACGATCGGATCGTGGGTGGCCGGGGCAACGACCGGATCGACGGTGGCCCCGGCGCGGACGACGTGAGCGGCGGGCGGGGGGCCGACCTGGTCACGGGGGGTGGCTCCGACGACCACGTCGAGGGTGGCCCCAGCCGAGACGCCGTCCGAGGCGACTCGGGTTCGGACATCGTGCAGGGCGGCCGGGGCCGGGACTTCTGCGTGGCCACCGACGACGGTATCGGTGGCAACGACGTCGCGAACGGCGGACCGGGCCAGGACGTCTACGACGCGGACACCGGGGACACCCTCGCGAGCGTCGAGACGTTCCGCGACTGCTGACCCGAACTGGGCTCGTACTGCGGCGGCGTCCGGGACCTGCCGTCCCGGACGCCGCCGGCCGCGTTTGAACCGCGGCCCCTCACCTTACGGAGCGCTGGTGAAGCCGAAGATGTCGGTGTTCCCGAACGTGGTGTCGCACTCCTGTTGGACCGCCGGCCTGCCGGCCAGGGAGAGGGTGTCCTGCACGTCGACTCGCCACTCGTTCACCGCGTCGCAGGGTTTGCCATCGCGAACGTCGTTCCACACGGCGACGCCATACCCTCCGAGCGCGGAAGCGTAGACGTAGTCACCGAGGAACTCGATCGCGAGGTTGTTCTGCGCCGAGGCACGAGGGTCGCCGTCGGCGCCGCGATGAACCTCGGTCCAGCCGTCGGGGGATCCGTCCTCGCCCACGGTCGTGTGGAGCACCACGCCGACGAGGTTGCGCGCCGCGGTCGTGTTGTCCACGAACCCGGTCGTGAAGGCGTTGTAGACCAGCCACGCCTCGCTCCCGTCGGGAGAGAGGGCCACCGCCGAGTAGTACCCACGGTCGCCGGGCGTTTCTACGGCCTCGGGCGGACTCCACGAGTCACCGCTATCGGTTGAGAAGCTGAACAGCACATGGACCGGCGAAAAGCTCGGGCCCGTCGCTGCCCCACCATCGACCCACGTGCGGTAGATCACGTCGGTCGCGTCGGTCCCCGTCGGTGCGCCGTTCGCGATGTCCACGCTCGGCGCCGACGATAGGTCGTCCCGAGCTCCCGCGAGCCCGTCCATCACGCAGCGGAACCCGGTCCCGTCGAACATCACATCGAAGCACGTGTCGGTGGCCGGTCCGATGTTGATGGGCTTCTTCCAGGTGTGCCCGCCGTCGAACGAACGGATCATCAGATGTGCGCCGTGGCCGGGTTGACCGACCGCGAACTGGTTCGCGAACACGTACACCGTGCCCCCGCTATCCGTGCGGACCGTGCAGCCCGAACGCCCGAACCCTTTCTTCTGGTTGAACGGGTTGTTCGTGGCGTCGGTCACCTGCTTGTTGGTCCACGTGTCACCGCCATCGGTCGACGTCGCCACGACCAGCGGGGCGGGCGCCACGTTCCCACGACTGAGGCTCTTGAACGAGGCGTCGCACACGTAGGCGTTGCCGAAGAACGGACTGCTCTCGGCGTTGTCGACCCACACCTGCTCCTTGTCGGAGAAGACTGTCGGCGACTGCTTCGATGCGATCACCGGATCGAACCAGTTGTCCTGGTCGGCGACCACGTCGGGAGCCGTTTCGTCGCTGACGTCGGCCGGGAAGTCGATCCTCGAAACCGCGATCGCTTCCGCGCCGCTGAACGAGAGCGGACCGGGCGTCGTCATGTTCGAGGTCAGGTTGGCGTAGTACAGCCGAGACCCGTTGTCCCACGAGAACGAACCGTCCTCACCCGGGACGGGCCCGAAGGCGAGCGCGGGGTCGCCGTCCGAGACCAACCCGTTCTCCGAGTACCCGGGCAGCGTGCCGATGTCGCCCTCCTCGGGGACGCAGTCCGGTCCTGGGCCGACCTCGCCGTCGCAGACCCCTGGGCCGGCGGTCAGGCCCGTGTACGTCGGTTGTGTCCAGCTGGCGCCGGAATCGAACGAGAAGTAGACCCCGGAGCCACCGACATCGGTTGTGAACGGGCAGGTGGTGTCATCGCCGGCGTTGCACGCCTCCATGTCGATGTTGTCGTTCGAGCCCGCCGCCACCAGGAAAGGATGGGACGGATCGACCGTCACCGCGGGCTCGTTCTGCTTGTTGCGCGAGAACGGCCCTTCGGGGCTTCCGACCGATACCTCGGTCTCGCCTACCGCCCAGGCCGGCGTGACGGTTGCCGCGACGATCGCGGCGAGCGTCAAGCACAGGAGCCCGGCTCGGATGAATGGCCTCATGGGCCACCACCTCCCTTTCGTCGAGAGACCGCCTGGGCTACCCGTGTCCGCTTGGTTGCAAACATCCCCAGGTCACAGGGTCGGCGAGGCCAGGTTGGCGGGCACGCCTTGCCATCCGGCGGCGCGGCTGGGTACCATGCGTTAGCACTCGGATTGTCGAGAGTGCTAGCAGTCATCGAGGGTATCTGCGCAGGTCGTCGCGCGGAACCGAGCAGAGGAGGAGCCGATGGCATCGAAGCTGATCTCGTACGACGAGGAAGCCCGGCGGGCGCTCGAGCGTGGCATGGACATGCTCGCGAACGCCGTGAAGATCACGCTCGGCCCCAAGGGCCGCAACGTGGTCCTGGAGAAGAAGTGGGGCGCGCCCACGATCACGAACGACGGCGTCTCGATCGCCAAGGAGATCGAGCTCGAGGAGCCCGTCGAGCGGATCGGCGCGGAGCTCGTGAAGGAGGTCGCCAAGAAGACCGACGACGTCGCGGGTGACGGAACCACGACCGCGACGGTGCTCGCACAGGCGATCGTGAAGGAGGGCCTGCGCAACGTGGCGGCCGGCGCCAACCCGATGGCGATCAAGCGCGGGATCGAGCGCTCGGTCGAGCTCGCCGTGGAGAGCATCAAGCACCAGTCCAAGGAGGTCGAGCAGAAGGAGGAGATCGCCCACGTCGGCGCCATCTCCGCCGCCGACCCCGAGATCGGCGAGCAGATCGCCGAGGCGGTCGACAAGGTCGGCAAGGACGGCGTGATCACGGTCGAGGAGTCGAACACCTTCGGCATGGAGCTCGAGCTCGTCGAGGGGATGCGGTTCGACAAGGGCTACATCTCGGCGTACTTCGTCACCGACCCCGAGCGCATGGAGGCGATCCTCGAGGAGCCGCAGATCCTGATCGCCAACTCGAAGATCTCGGCGGTCAAGGACCTGCTGCCGATCCTGGAGAAGGTGATGCAGAGCGGGAAGCCGCTGCTGATCATCGCCGAGGACGTGGAGGGCGAGGCGCTCGCGACGCTGGTCGTGAACAAGATGCGCGGCACCTTCCGCTCGGTGGCCGTCAAGGCCCCCGGGTTCGGCGACCGGCGCAAGGCCATGCTCCAGGACATCGCGATCCTCACCGGCGCCACCGTGGTCTCCGAGGAGGTCGGCCTCAAGCTCGAGAACGCGACCCTGGACCTCATGGGCACCGCCCGCAAGGTCATGGTGACCAAGGACGACACCACGATCGTCGAGGGCGGCGGCAAGGAAGAGGACATCAAGGGCCGCATCAACCAGATCAAGGCCGAGATCGACAAGACCGACTCCGACTACGACCGCGAGAAGCTGCAGGAGCGCCTCGCGCGGCTCGCGGGCGGCGTCGCGGTCATCAAGGTCGGGGCCGCTACCGAGGTCGAGCTCAAGGAGAAGAAGCACCGCATCGAGGACGCCGTGCAGTCGACCAAGGCGGCCGTCGAGGAGGGCGTCGTGCCCGGCGGCGGCGTAGCCCTGCTGAACGCGCAGGCGGCGCTCGACAAGGTGGATCTCGAGGGCGACGAACTGACCGGCTCGCTGATCGTGCGGCGGGCGCTCGAGGAGCCGATCAAGCAGATCGCGGCGAACGCCGGACTCGAGGGCGGTGTCGTGATCGAGAAGGTCCGCGCGCTCGACGTCGGGTACGGCCTGAACGCCGCGACCGGCGAGTACGTGGACATGTTCAAGGCCGGCATCATCGACCCGACCAAGGTGACGCGCTCCGCGCTGCAGAACGCGGCGTCGATCGCGGCCCTGTTCCTCACCACCGAGGCGGTCGTGGCCGAGAAGCCCGAGAAGGACAAGGCCCCGCCCATGCCGGGCGGCGGCGACATGGACTTCTAGGTCCGTCGGTCCCAACCACGTCGAAGCGGCCCTCTCCGGAGGGCCGCTTCGCTTCGTCCGGGGGCCGGTGAACCGGGCGCCCCATCGGGACGAACGGTCAGCAGGAGCCCCCTCTCTCACGCCGAGGCCCCGGAGCCATCCGGGGCCTCCGCGTATCCCGATGCCTGCGCCGCCTCCCGTCGTGCCAGAATCGATCGTGGGTTCGGCTCGGCTGCATCTCACGTTCCCGGGGCACCTGGCCTCCGAACCGATCCTGCACCGCCTGGCGACCGAGTTCGGGCTGGTCACCAACATCCGGCGCGCGAACATCGAGGAGCGGGGCGGCTGGGTCATCGTCGAGGTCGACGGGGACGACGAGCGGATCGCGGACGCCGTCGTGTGGCTCGCCGAACGGGGGCTCGGGGTGGACCGGATCGATGAGTGATGCTCGCTGGCCCGACCCGTCGGCACCGGACCACGGACGGCCCGAACCCTGATGCTCGAGAAGCGCATCGAGATCCGCTGGCGCGACGTCGACGCCTACGGTCACGTGAACAACGCCGTCTACCTCAACTACCTCGAGGAGGCGCGCGACGCCTGGGTCCAGGCGGTGCTCGGAGCCGTCTCCGGCTCGACGTGGGACTTCGTCCTGGCCCGCGTGGAGATCGACTTCCGCGCCGAGCTCACCCAGGACGACGGCGCGGTGATCGTGCGGTGCAGGCTCGACCGGATCGGGCGCGCGAGCGTCGGGACGCGCGAGGAGGTGCGCAAGCAGGACGGGACGATCTCGGCCGAGGCGCGGTCGGTGGTGGTGCCTCGAGACCCCGGGACGGGTCGCTCCCGGCCCCTGACCGATCGCGAACGCGAGGCGTTGGAGGCGGAGCGAGCGACGACCTGACCGCTAGCCGATCACGCGCCGGCCGTGGACGAAATGATCCTCGTACCAGGTGCCGGACACGTACGTGAACGTGACCCCGGCGTTGCTGCCGCCCGAATCGATCGCCCATCCGTTGCCGACGTAGGTGTCGACGTGGTCGGCCGTCCCGTCGTCGTCGCCGTCGTAGAACAGGAGATCGCCGGGGCGGATCTCGTCCCAGTGGATCTTCCTGCCGACCGACGCCATCGGCGCCGAGGTCCGTTGCGGCAGCGACCATCCGCCGTAGCCGCGCGGAGGCGTGTTGTCCCACCCGTCCACGGCCTGCTTCATCACCCACCACGTGAGGCCCGAGCAGTCGAACCCGCCGACCGGCTGGTACCCGCAGCAGTAGCTCTCCGGCGCCCGCTGGTACCAATCGCCGCCCACACACGTATGGGTAGCCGACGTACCCGATCGCGAAGTCCAGGACCGATCGCATCTCCTTGGTGAGGTTCGGCAGGGTCATGTTCGCGTACTTGGACAGCGAGTCGTGCATCCACGACGGTTCGGTCGCGGCGCGGAACAGCGACCAGGCCACCTCCGATCGAGGAAGGGGTTGATCGGGACCGACGTCGAGCGATTCGTCGCTGTGGTTGTAGCGCAGGCCGATCCGCATCCCGATCAGGAGCGTGCCGAAGTCCTTCGGCGTCGCGATCTCGGTCCCGTCCCGCAGATGCAGGGCGTCGGCGCCCGCCGCGAGATCGCCCATGCCAAGCGCCAGGACGAGCGCGCGATGGACCTCGCGTGTCGTCACCGGGTCGGTCGGACGGAACGCGCCGGTGTCGTCGGCCTGCATCCACCCCGCGGTCACGCTCACGTTCGCGTAACGGAAGAAGCGGTCGGTGGCGGGCAGATCCGTGAACTTCAGCTTCGGATCCTGTTCGAGCGTCAACCCGAACGCACGGAACAACGTCCGCGCGAACAGCTTGCGGCTCTCGAGCCGGTCGGGCTCGAACGCGTAGGTGCCGTCCTCCGCCGCCTTGCGATCGCGCATCCAGTCGTTCGTCGCGCCGACGAAGTCGATCGCCGTGTGCGCCCACAGCGAGTTCGGGACGTCGGACCATTGGATCCCGCTCTCCGCCGCGGCACGGTCGGCGTTCGATGCGGCGCGGCCGGCGCTCCAGGTCGCAGGGCCGGAGCCGCGTTCGCCGCGGGTGACCTCGGAGCCGGGCACGGACGACGCGGCCTGCGGAAGCAGCAGGCACGCTGAACACACGAAGACGGCGACCAAGCGCCGCAGGGGCCGTGCGGGCATGTCCCGTCTACCCTCGGCGGTCGATCACACCGACTCGAGTCGGCCGATCGGGGGGAACTCGGCCCGGTTCCGCTAGCCTGCCGAGCCATGATGGGCGAACTCGAGGCCGTGGTCGTCGAGGTCAAGCCGTGGGACGTCCACGGGGTGGGCTACGTGGACGTCACGGTCGTCTATCCGGACCGGGCGCTCGAGACCGCCCGCCTGGGTCCCGAGAGCGTCCCGGAGGACCTCGAGGCGGGGGAGGGCGTGATGGTGACCAAGGCGGTCAACATGATCGTCGGGATCCGGCGGGCCTGATGTTCGCCTGGACCTATCTCGACGTCGCCGGCGAAGAGATCGGGCGATCGCCCAGGTTCGCGGACACCGACGCTGCCGAGGACTGGATCGGGTCCTCCTGGCCCCAGCTCCTGGAGAACGGCGTCCTCGCCGTCATCCTGGTCGACAAGGAAAGCGGCGAGCAGCTGTACCGGATGGGGCTCGGCGCGGGGTAGGCGGCTACGAAGTGGGGCCCTCGCCCCGCACCTTCTCGACGCCCGAGAGCGCGTCGCGCAGGTCCTTCAGCCACTCGTCCTGCTTCTGTGCGACCAGACGAACGCACCAGGCGAGCGCGTGGCTGCGCGAACGCGCGACGCCGCCTTCCACCAGCGTGTCGAGCACCCGGCGCTCCTCCAGGCGGAGCCTGGTCATCGCCGGCACGCTCACCGTGGTGAACAGCTTGCGGACGTCGCCGCAGGACGCGCCCCACGAGACGCGGCGCCCGAACCGATGCTGGGCCTCCTGCGCGATCCGCATCCGGTGTTCGCGCGTGTCCTCGCGGAAGCCGTCGATCCGCGCGACGCGAGCCGCCGCCGCGGCTTCGGCCGTCGCGTCCGAGGGAAGTTCGGGGTCCGAGAGCGTCCCGACGACCAGGATCTCGTCCCGGTCGGCGACGACCTCGGGGGTTCCGGCGAACCAGTCGGCCGGGATCCTGCCGGCGAACCAGCCGCCCAGTTCGTCCATCGATGCGGTGCCGTGTGGGTTCATAGGGATGAGATTACACCATTACACGTAATCGTCAAGAGGGAAAGCGCCGCGATGGGTCGTCCCTGGGGATGCGCTCGACGCGACCGTGCCTAGATGGAAGGATGGCCGGCGACCGGCGCTCGCCGGGATCAGGAGGCCCGATGAACGACACGCAGACCGCTGCACGCGCACCGATCGCGATGATCCTTGGGGTCGTCGGGGGCGCCCTGATGGCCCTCGGATCGTTCCTGGCCTGGGCGGAGGTGTCCGGCGGCGGGACGACCGTGACCGCGAAGGGCGTGGACGGCTCGGACGGGTACATCACGCTGGGCGCCGGTCTCGTCGCGATCGTGGCGGGGATCGTGATGGCGAGGGGGACCAAGCGGGTGCTCGCCGTCCTGTTGATCCTCGCGGGGATCGTCGGAGGCGGCATCGGCCTGTACGACGCGATGACCGCGAAGGACAGCGTGCTCGACGCCGCGGCCGAGGAGCTCGCGCCGACCTTCGGGGCTTCCACCGAACAGGTGCGGACGGCCCTGGACCAGGCGATCGACGCCGGCCAGCTCAGCGTCAAGATCAGCATCGGCCTGTACGCCGTGATCGCCGGCGGTGTCGTGGCCCTGGTCGGGGGGATCCTCGGTCTGCGTGGATCGGGCGAACCCGCGGTCGCCGGCCAGGACGCCGCACCCGCGCCGCCCATGACCGCGATGGGCGTTCCTGATGCGCCGCCCGCCCCGATGCCTCCGCCGGCGTCGCCGCCCGATCCCGGCGTCTAGGGACGATGCAGGGTCGAGCGGTCCTCGCGGGGGCGCTGGCCCTGGCCGGTGGCGTGCTCGCGGTCGTGGGCTCCTTCCTGCCCTGGGCCGAGATCTCGGCGGGCCCGTTCACCGAGCAGGCGAAGGGGATCGACGGCTGGGAGGGCAAGGCGGCGATCATCGCAGGAGCGGTCATGGTGGCGGGGGGGATCCGGGTCCTGGCTGGATCGCACCAGGCGATGGCTCGGCTTCGACCCGGCGCCGCGATCGGCGGTCTGGTGGCGGCCGGCGTCGGGGTCTACACGGCGGTCACGATCCGGGACCAGCTCGTGGACGCCGCCGCGACCGAGCTCCCTCGGGTCGAGGTCGAACGAGCACTGGACAACGGCCTGCTCCAGCTCTCGATCGCGATCGGGCTGTACCTGGTGATCGCCGGCGGCATCCAGGGGATCGTCGCGGCCCTGGTCGCGCTCGGCTCCCGGAACGAGTCGGTCGTGCAGTCCGGGCAGGGTCTCCGCGGATGGTCAAGCACCGGTACGGAACCCCCGGGTGTCCCGCCGACCCCGCCCGCGATGCCGGACGTCCCCGCGCCGCCGCCCGGCTCCGTTCCGAACGACGGGGGCGAGCCGCCCGGATGAGCTCCGAGGAGCATCGGCTCGACACGCGCGACCGCCGGGTGGTCGACGTCACCGAGCTCGTCGAGGCGTTCTGCGCGTCGGATGGTCGCGACGGGCTGGTCAACGTCTTCGTGCCGCACGCGACCGCGGGTGTCGCGCTGATGGAGACGGGATCGGGCTCCGAGGGCGACCTCGAGGACCTGCTCGAACGCCTCCTGCCGCGCGACGACCGCTACCGGCACCGGCACGGCTCGCTCGGTCACGGCGGCGACCACCTCCTGCCCGTGATCGCGGCTCCATCGCTCTCGATCCCGGTGGACGCCGGCCGGCTCGCGCTCGGCACGTGGCAGCGCGTCGTCGTGGTCGACCCGAACCGCGAGAACGACCAGCGTCGCCTGCGGCTCACCTTCGTGCCCGCCTGAACGTCTTCCGGCGTCTCGGTCGCGGCGATTCGGCGCCGCTCTCGGTCCCGCTCCTACAGGTAGAGGCCGGGCTGGCGCTCGTTGCCGTTCGGCGAAGAGGAGACCGCCTGCACGTCGCGTTCGCGGAGCAGCAGGCAGTCCCGCGCGTCGAGCTCGACCTCGAGGCCAGCCTGCGGCAGGTACAGGATCCGGTCGCCGGCCTTCGCCGCCCGGACCTCGGGCCCGACCAGGAGGACCTCGCCCCACACGCATCGCTTGGGGGCCGGCGCGGCGGTCGCCGGGATCAGCAGGCCGCTCCGGGACGTGCGTTCGCCGCTCTCCGGGTTCTCGACGACGATCCGGTCGCCGGTCAGACGGATGTCCTCGGCCTTGGCGGTGGTCGCCCGCTTCTTGCGCGGCTTCGAGGGTCGGGGTTTCGGGGATCTCGCGGCCTCGGGCATGGCAGCGATTGTAGCCGTGACCACCCGAGCGGCAGGGTGGCCGAGCGTCGCGGCGGGTACGATGCTCGCCCGATGGAGGCGCCAAGGAAAGCGAAAGAGGTTCTCACCGATGCCGTCGCCACGCTGAAGGCGTCCACGGCGATCGATCACTGGCAACGCGATCGGGAGGAGATCGAGGCCGACGAGCTGCTCGGCTACGCGCTCGGCGTCGACCGCGTCGCTCCGAACGCGGAGGTCCCCGCGAACGTCCGCCGGCGCTTCGATCGGATGATCGCCCGTCGGGCCTCCGGCGAACCGGTGCAGCTCATCACGGGCCACGCCGTCTTCCGAGGCCTGGAGATCGCCGCGAAGCCCGGCGTGTTCGTGCCTCGAGATTCGACCGAGTACCTCGCGGAGCAGGCGGTGCGGAGGCTGCGCGGGAGACGCCGCCCCGTCGCCATCGACCTCGCGACCGGCGGCGGGACCGTCGCGCTGGCGATCGCGAACGAGGTCCCGGGGGTGCGGGTGTTCGGCACCGACATCTCGCAGACGGCGATCCGGGTGGCGCGCGAGAACGCGGAGCTGCTCCGGCTGCGCGCGACGTTCGCCAAGGGCGACCTGTTCGGCGGTCTGCCGAAGGACCTGCAGGGGCGCGTGGACGTGATCACTTTGCATCCGCCGTACGTCGCTCGCGACGAGCTCCACGAGCTCCCGGAGGAGATCCGCAGGTTCGAGCCGGTGCACACGCTCACCGACCGGAGCCTGGACGGGCTCGGGCTCGTCGGTCGGACGGCGTCCGAGGGTCCCCGGTGGCTGAAACCGGGCGGATGGTTGCTGATCGAGGTCAGCCCCGACCGCGCGAGGCCCGTCGCGTCCGTGTTGCGGCGGAACGGTTTCGAGGACGTGCGGAGCACGATGGATCGCGGATTCAAGGTGACGCGGGTGCTGGTCGGCCGCTGGCGCGGATGAGCGATCCGCAACGCCTCCCGTACGGGTCCTGGCCGTCGCCGATCTCGGCCGATCGCGCCGCGGAGGCCTCGGTCGTGCTGAGCGAGACGAAGGCGGTCGGCGACGCGACCACGTGGCTCGAGCTCCGGCCCCAGGAACGCGGTCGGTCCGTCGTCGTGCGTTCGGATCCGGGCGCGGAGCCGTTCGACGTGACGCCGCCGGGGGTGTCGGTCCGAACGCTGGTGCACGAGTACGGCGGCGGTTCGTACGCCGTCCGAGGCACGACCACCTATTTCGTCAACCTCGAGGACCAGCGGTTGTATCGGCAGGAGCTCGGCGGCGAACCCAACCCGATCACCCCCGAACCCGCGACCCCGCGCGGTCTTCGCTACGCGGACATGGACGTATCGCCCGACGGCCGGCGGATCGCGGCGGTGCACGAACGTCACGAGGGCGAGGGGCTCCCCGTCAACGAGCTCGTCGTGATCGCCGCGGACGGGTCGTCGATGTCGACGCTGGTGTCCGGTCGGGACTTCTACGCGTTCCCACGCTGGTCGTCCGATGGCTCGCGCATCGCGTTCATCGCCTGGGATTTCCCGCGGATGCCCTGGGACGGCACCGAGCTCGCCGTGGTCGACGTCGCGCCGGACGGATCACCGGGTGCGTCGCGCGCGGTCGCGGGCGGTGACCGTGAGTCGATCTTCCAACCGGCATGGGCACCGGACGGCTCGTTGACCTTCGTCTCCGACCGCACCGACTGGTGGAACCTCTACCGGGAGGGACCCGACGGTGAGCTGACGAACCTGACCCCGAGATCGGCCGAGTTCGCCGTGCCGATGTGGCTGTTCGGGTACGCGTCGTACGGCTTCCTCTCCGATGGGAGGATCGTCTGCGCGTATCGCCAGCGGGGCGTCCACCACCTCGCGCTGCTCGATCCGACGACCCGGGAGCTCCTCGACCTCGACCTGCCGTACGCGACCTTCGAGGCGGCCCTCAGCGTCTCGGGGCAGCGGTTGGTGTTCATCGCCGGCGGGCCGACCACGCCGATGCAGGTCGTGTCCCTCGACTTCTCGACGCGCGCGGTCGAGGTCCTGCGCGAGAGCGACGTCGTGGAGTTCGACCCCGCGTACCTCTCCGTGCCGGAGCCGATCGAGTTCCCGACCACCGACGGTCAGACCGCGTTCGCGCACTTCTACCCGCCGACGAACCCGGCCGTCGCCGCCTCCGACGGCGAACGCCCACCGCTGCTCGTCCACATCCACGGAGGACCCACGTCCGAGGTGTGGCCCGAGCTGGACCTCGAGTTGCAGTTCTTCACGAGCCGAGGGATCGCGTGCGTCGACGTGAACTACCGTGGCAGCACCGGGTACGGTCGAACGTTCCGCGAGAGCCTCTACGGCCGATGGGGCGTGGCCGACGTCGACGACGCCGTGGCGGCCGCCCAGCACCTGGTCGAGCGGGGCCTCGCCGACCCCGAGCGCCTGTTGATCTCCGGGGGGAGCGCGGGGGGGTGGACGACGCTGTGCGCGCTCACGTTCCGGGACGCGTTCGCGACGGGGTCGAGCTACTTCGGCGTCTCGGATCTGGAGCCGTTCGCCGAGACCACCCACAAGTTCGAGTCGAAGTACCTCGATCTCCTGGTGGGGCCGTGGCCGGAGGCGGCCGATCTGTGGGCCGAACGCTCACCGGTCCGCCACGCCGAGCTCCTGTCCAGCCCGCTGCTGATCCTGCAGGGCGACGAGGACGAGGTGGTCCCGCCCGCGCAGGCGGAGGTCATCGTCAAGGCCCTGGAGCACCGAGGGTTGCCCTACGCCTACCTGCTGTTCGAGGGCGAGCAGCACGGGTTCCGCAAGGTGGAGAACATCTCGCGCGGGCTGTCGGCCGAGCTCACGTTCTACGGCACGATCCTCGGTTTCGAGCCGGCGGATCGTCTGCCGCCGCTGGAGATCGAGAATCTCCCCTCGGGGGGCCACTGATCCTGTGTGCGCGTTCTCGGTGGGAGAGGGGGCGCGGGGGGCCCGGTCCAAGACCCGACCCCCCGCTCTCGAGAGGGGGCACGATCCTCTCGTGGCGGATGGAACGTATCGGGGGCCCGTGACGGTCCGGAGGACCGTGGATGACCGGGCCGTGAACGCTAGTGCTTGATGGGCCAGGTCGCCGCCGCCAGGGCGGCACGACCGATGCGCCGGGTCACGCCCCGCGAGCTCGCGACCCTGCTCCTGCGGGTCGACCGGGCCAGGCGGTCGGCCTCGGCCTCGCGAACGCGGTCGCCGATCTGGGACCGGGCCATCTCTCCGCTCAGCATCTCCGCACCTCCTCGTGCTCGTCCCTTGGCTCGTTCCTGTTCGTTCGCGAACCGTACGGCCGGCCCGGCGACCGGAGCGGTGACGGCCACCACGCGCGGGGGGTGACCTCCGTCACGTTGCGCCCCGGTGCCCGCGGGTCGAAGATGCGCTCCGTGGTCCGTCGACCGGCGTTCGCAGCATCGTTCCTGCTCGCCGCCCTCTTGGCGGTGATCGTGACCGCGGGCCCCGCCTCGGCGCAGTCCACGTCGCCGAGCCCGACGAGCGGTCCGAGCGTCAACGGCCAGGTGTCGGGCGCGCTCGCGTCGGGCTCGACGCTCACGATCCGTGTCGACGGGACCATGCCCGGCGGGTGGCAGGCGCTCCACCTCCTGGAGGCGTCGATCATGTCGGGGAACCAGGAGCTCGAGAGGCTGCGGTTCGACATCGAGGACAACAAGCTGATCGTCGGCGAGCAGGACCTCATCGTGGGTACGGGCGCGGTGGTGACGAGCGAGTACCTGCGGGTCAGCGGCGCCAACGTGGTCGTGACCACCGGTGGGGCCAACATCTCCTTCGAGGTCGACGCGCACGTGGTGAAGGCGATCCCGGAAGATGCTCGGTTCGTCCTCGGGGTCGTCGATGATTTCGGCGAGTCGGCGGAGGTCACCCGGTCGCTGGCGGCGCCCGAGAGCGGCGGGATCACGATAGGGACCGTGTCGCGCTCATCGCGGCCGCGTTGTTCGCCGGAGGCTTCGTCGGGAACGTGTTCGCCAACAAGCGGCGTCCGCCTCCCCGCGCCTCCGTCTACGACGCCGTCCAACGCCGGCGTCCAGACCGATCGCGCCGCCAAGGGCCGCTCCACGTGAGCCCGCAGGACGTCTACCGCCTCCTCGCCGACGACATCGACTCGAACGGCGCCAAGGACGCCGGCGACCACGGTGACGTCTGGGAGACGATCGCGCACCTGGTCGATCCGACCGAGCTCCGCCCCAAGCTGGCGGACGACATCGAGATCCGGGTGTTCGAGCAGCGGTGGGGCGAGGGGTACGTGATGATCGCGAACCCCCGCGACCTCCTCCATTTCCGTCTCGCCGCCTCGGACGTGGGCCTGCTCCAGCTCATGGACGGGACCCGGACGGTCAAGGAGATCGTGGTCGAGCGGTTCGAGGAGTCCGGCGAGATGGAGCTGTCCACCGTGATCGACCTCGTGCGATCGCTGTATCGGGGCAACTTCCTCGAGCAGCGCCACGTGGACGTCCCCGAGCATGGTGACGCGGGCGATGGACCCGGTGACCGATCGGCGCCGAAAGCGCGAGCAGTTCGGCAAGACGCTCTCGGTCGAGTGGGAGGGCGCGCACCGGCTGGTGCAGTGGATCTACGACCACGGCCTGAAGTGGGTCTTCAAGCCGTTGGTCCTCCTGGTGCTGGTCGCCACCGCGTTCGTCGGGCTGGGCGCGTTCGTCGACATCCTGCGTCACGAGCAGTTCGTGATCGCGGGTCGTTCGCTCGCGATCGGGTTCGTCGTGCTGATCGTCCTGGACTACGTGATGGTGTTCTGTCACGAGCTCGGGCACGCGCTCGTCATCGTCCACAACGGCCGACGGATCCGCAGCGCGGGGTTCCAGATCTACTTCGGCTCCCCGGCGTTCTTCGTCGAGAGCTCGGACGGGCTGATGATGGACCGTAGCAAGCAGGTCGCCGAGTCCTTCGCCGGCCCGTTCGCGCAGCTCGTGCTCGCCGGCATCGCGTCGCTCATCGCGTGGGGGTTCCCGGGGTGGATCCTGTCGGAGACGATGTACAAGTTCGCGGTCCTGAACTACCTGGTCGTGATCATGAACCTGATCCCGCTGCTCGAGCTCGACGGCTACTACATCCTCGCCGATCTGATCGAGATCCCGGACCTGCGCGCACGCTCGCTCGTGTTCATGCGTCGCGACCTGTTCCACAAGCTCCGGACCCGCGAGCGCTTCTCCAAGCGGGACGCGGGTCTGGCCCTCTACGGCGTCCTCGGCATCGCTTTCACGATCTTCTCGCTCTACACGGCGTACTACTACTGGCAGACGGTGTTCGGCGACCTGGTGAGCCGCCTGTGGCAACAGGGGCTCCTCGGTGACCCGGCTCCTGCTCGTGATCCTCGCGGCGTTCATCGCCGGGCCGCTGCTCCGCGGTCTGATCAAGCTGCTGCGCGCGGTCGGCCGCGAGATCCGCGCGCTCCTGGCGCCGGATCCGGTTCCGGCTCGAGACCGGCTGGCGGGTCGAGGCGTCCGAGCTGATCGACGCGCTTCCCGATGTTCGAGGACATCCCGGTCGAGGCGCTGAACGAGATCGCCGGTCGGGTCCGCCTCCGCGGTCCTCGGCGACGGACAGCCGGTGTTCCGCCAGGGCGACCAGCCCGACGCCTTCTACGTCGTCCGCAAGGGAGTCCTCGAGGTGGTCGAGGAGGACTCGGAGAGCGGCGGCGAACGCAGGATGCGCGACCTCGGCCGCGGCGAGTCGTTCGGCGAGCTCGGGCTGGTCGACCGCGGCGCCCCGGGCCGCGACGATCCGCGCCGTCGGTCCCGCCGAGGTGTTCGAGGTGGACAAGGGCGTCTTCGACCACCTGCTCGCCGACAAGCTCCACCTGCCCGACTTCGAGCCCACGTTGCAACAGGTCGCCGAGCTCCGGGGCCTCAGCCGCTTCTCCAACCTGTCGACCGCGCAGCTCCGGGAGCTCCTCGAGGGGGGCGCCTGGGTGAGCTTCGCGCCGGGCGAGGAGTTCATGCGCGAGGGCGACGTCGGTGATTCGTTCTATGCGATATCGTCCGGCCAGGTCGACATCGTCAAGGACGGGAGGCTGGTGAACACGATCGGCCGCGGATCGTATTTCGGCGAGGTCGCGCTCCTGATGGAGGTGCCCCGGACGGCAACCGTGACGGCGCGAACGCCCGTCCGCGTGTTCCGTCTGGACGGGAAGGGTTCGATCGCCTCGTGGGCGACGCCTTCCGCCGAGGGACCCTCATCGCGTCATGCGGTGACCGAAGCTGAGTCGACGCACTGAGTCGGTATGGATTGCTGGCATTGCAAGAGGAGCGCGGTCGGGGTCTGCCGCTTCTGCGGCCGGGGGATCTGCGAGGACCACGTCCAGACGCACCCGTACATCCTCGAGCTCTTCCGAACGGGTGACGTCCCCAGGTGCTGATCGTCGAGGACGCGTTGTTCTGCGGCGCCTGCACCCCGCGCCCCGACCCCCTCGACCTGCCCGAACTCGACTCCATGTGACGTACGTCACCCGTTGGACTGTGACGGAGGTCACCTAGCCTTCGGTGACGCCCGACACACACAGACCGTGACGCCGGGACGATGATGCGACCAGACAACGAAAGCCCCGAACCGAGGGCCAGAGCGGAGGGGGAGGTGAGATCGTGGCGGACAAGAAGATCTCACCGAAGGCGCCGGCCGCCAAGGCTTCGAAGGAGTCGGGCAAGACGGAGGCCGCCACGCGTGTTTCCCGGGTCAAGCGGGTCAAGCGGGTCAAAAGCAGGTCAAGTAGGAGGCAAGCACCTGAACTTGGCATGAGGCCGGGTCGCGATCGGCCCCGGTCTCGTCGCGTTCTGCGGAACAACCCCCGCGACCGGGAGCACAGATGTGACTACGCTTGCAGCCGTGGCCACCACGGAGCTCAGCCAGGCGTTGCTGGAGGGGATGGGCCGGACGCCCCTGTTCGAGGGCGCCTCGGACGAGACGATCTCGCGGCTCGCCGCCCAGGGGGTGTCGCGACGGTTCCGTCGCGGGACGTACCTGTTCCACCAGGGCGACGACGCGCCCGACGTCTACTTCCTGGTCAGCGGTCGCGTCGAGATCAGCTCCCTGTCCTCGAACGGCCACCGCCAGCTCCACACCACGCTCGACACGCCCCAGTTCTTCGGCGAGCTCGGCGTCCTGGGGGATCAGCCGCGTTCGGCCGCCGCCCTCGCCCTCGAGGAGACCGAGGCCTGGCGGGTGAGCGGTCCCGTGCTCCTGGACTTCCTCATCGAGGAGCCGACGGCCGCCCGCGCGTTGTTGCGGGCGCTCGCGAGACAGGTGCTGTCGCAGGAGGCGTTCGTCGAGGACCTCCTCTACCTGGACCTGAAGGGGCGGGTCGCCAAACGCCTCCTCCAGCTGGTCTCCCCCTCGCTGGACGAGCTTCCCTCCGACGGGGCCGTCGTGCCCTCGATCGTGACGCATGCGGACCTGGCGAGCCTGTGTGGCGGCAGCCGCGAGAACGTCACGAGGATCCTGTCCGACTTCCAACGACGGGGCTTCGTCGAGCGCGACGGCAAGCGGTTCGTGCTGCAGAAGATCTCCGGGCTCGCCAAGCTCGCCGGGCTGTGAATCGATGACCTACCGGACCTTCCGCCGGCGGTTGAGCGAGGCCACCGCCGCCCACGACTGGCTCGAGGGGCTCGCCTTCGTGTTGGGGCTGGCGTTCCTCGCCCTCGCCGTCCTGTGCGCGTGGGGACTCGCAACGGGGATCGCGAACATCGGCGACTCCGAGGCGCCGCCGGGTGCGCCCACCACGGTCGGGTTCCTCGAGGTGACCCGCGGGTTCGCGATCGTGCTGTTCGCGCTGTTCGGTTTCATCGCGTTCGGGGTCGGGTGGTTCCTCGCGGGCGACACGGTGAAGGGATGGTTCGCCCGCGGCAAGGCCCCAGACTGAGCAGACAGGACTGAGCTGACGGACTGCGCCGAAAGGACTAAGCCGAGCCTCCGGCTCAGCCGCCGATCGCGGACATCGAACGCTCGGGTTGCTCGAAGTCCGGATGGTTGATCCGGTGGCCGGACCACTTGCGCCACACGTTGCGACGGATCAGGCCAACGAGCTCGTCGTCGGTGGCGCCGTCGCGGAGCGGGCCACGCAGGTCGGTCTCCTCGAGCGCGAACAGGCAGGCCCGCACCTGCCCTTCCGCCGTGATCCGAAGGCGGTTGCAGGACTCGCAGAACGGTTCGGTGACGCTGCCGATCACGCCGATCCCGCCCGGCGCGCCGTCGGCGAAGCGATAGCTCGTCGCGGGCTCGGCGTCGGGGCCTTGGGGGACGAGCGGGTAGACGGCGTCGATCGCCTCGAGGACCCTGGCCGACGAGACGACCTTCGCGCGCTCCCACGCGTGCTGCGCGTCGAGCGGCATGTACTCGATGAACCGGACCGTGTAGCCGCGCTCCCTCGACCAGCGCGCCAGGTCGACCACCTCGTCGTCGTTGGTCCCGCCGATCACGACGCAGTTGATCTTGATCGGGACCAGCCCGGCCTCCTCGGCGGCCGCGATGCCTGCCAGCACGCGATCGAGCGCGTCGCGACGGGTCATCTCCTCGAACCGGTGCCGTAGCAGCGAGTCCAGCGAGACCGTCACGCGACCCAGGCCCGCCTCGGCGAGCGGTCCCGCGAGACGGTCGAGCAGCACGCCGTTCGTGGTCATCGACAGGTCGATCTCGGGGGCGGCCTCTCGGAACATCCGGATCAGCGTGGACAGATCGGCCCGGACGGTGGGCTCGCCACCGGTGACCTTGACCGAGCGGATCCCGAGCCGGTGGACGAACAGACCGAGGAGCCTCGTCAGCTCCTCGAACGTCAGGATCTCGTGCTTGGGGAGCCAGGCGAGCCCTTCGGCCGGCATGCAGTAGGTGCAGCGGAAGTTGCAGCGATCGGTCACCGAGACCCGGAGGTCGTCGGCGACCCGGCCGAACGTGTCGACCAGTGGGCCCTCCGTCGGGGGGAGGGACGACGGCGGCTGCCAGACATCCATGCGAACCCCCAGCCTACCCCGCCGAGCCGTTCGAGCCCTCGGCCGGCTCGTCCGGCAGGAGCCCCTCGAGGGTCTCGAGGGCCGAGGCCAGCGCGGCGTCCCTCGAGGCGCCCCCGGCCAACCCCCGGCCGGTGGCCGAGCCGAGCAGGAACGCCGCGAGCGGCGTGATCCTGCGCTCCACGCGGTGCGCGACGTCTCGGGCCGAGCCGAGGAGCCGGGTGGTCTCGGCCTCGGTCAGGGGGTCCTCCCCGAGCGCCGCCGCCAATCGGTCGATCCACGCATCCATCGGTGCTCCCTCCTGGATCCGCCCGTGTGTTCGGTCCGTGGTGGTCGTACGCGGTTCGTGGTCCGCGGTCATGGTTCGCGACCACCGTAGTACGGACGAGCGCGGGCGGGTCTGGCAGGATGGGCGCGTGAGCGGCATCCGCGCCGCCGTCGTGACGGTCTCCGACGGCGTCTCCCAGGGAAGGCGAGCCGACGGCTCGGGCGACGCCGCCGAGGCCCTGCTGCGCGAGGCGGGGTTCGACGTCGAGGCTCGGACCGTGGTGCCCGACGAGCGCCCCGCGATCGAGACGGGCCTTCGCGAGCTCGCGGACTCGGGAGGGTTCGCGCTCGTGGTCACCACCGGCGGGACGGGGTTCGGCCCGCGGGACGTGACCCCCGAGGCCACCCGCGCGGTGCTCGAACGCGAGGCGCCCGGTCTCGCCGAGCTGATGCGGAGCGAGGGCCTTCGGCAGACGCCGATGGCCGCCCTGTCGCGGGCGGTGGCCGGCTCGCGCGGCGCGACCCTGATCGTGAACCTCCCCGGCAGCCCGAAGGGCGTCCGCGAGAGCCTCCGGGCCGTGTTGCCGGTCCTGCCCCACGCGGTCGAGCTGCTCGGCGGCCGGACGGGGGAGCACCCGACCGGTCACGCCGACGGCGACGACGCGAAGCGGCAGGGGGCGGTCGCGGTCGGTTCGGTCGAGGCCAAGGCGGTCAAGGTGCACGGTTCGCCGCCCTGCGCGGTCGGGAACTCCATGCGGATCGTGCCCGGCGGAGAGGTGCACGGGACGCTCGGGTGCGCCGAGTTCGACGAGGCGGCCGTCCGCGACGCCGCCGAGATCCTCGCGTCGGGGCAACCGGTGACCCGGACCTACCACCACGAGCTCGGCGACGTCGAGGTGTACCTGGAGCCGTCGCACCCGATGCCGACGCTCGTCGTCGTCTCGGCCACCGACGTCGCCCGCGAGCTCGCGGTGCTCGCGCCGGGGCTCGGGTTCGCGCCGGTCCTGGTCGAGACGCGTTCGGAACGCGTCACCGATGCCGACGCGCGCTCGATGCGCGTCGTGCGCGAGCTCGGCGACGTCGAGATCGACGACCAGACCCGCCTGGTCTTCACGGACCACGACGCACCGGGGATCGCCGACGCGCTCGCCGTCGCGCTGCGTTCGCCTGCGCGGTTCGTCGGTGTGATGGGGAGCCGGCGCCACGTCGGGCCCTACGTCGACGAGCTCCGCGCCGAGGGGTTCGGCGACGAGGACCTCGCGCGGATCCGCTCCCCGCTCGGCCTGGACCTCGGCGGGCGCAGCCCCGCCGAGATCGCGCTGTCGATCGCCGCGGGCCTGGTGGCCGACGAGCACGATCGCGCGGCCGGATGGCTCGACCGGTGAGCGCCGCTCGTCGGAGCGCTGCGGCTCGCCCGGCGAGCGCCGCGGGCCGGAACGCGCCCGTCCAGCCGGCCTACATCCGCCGCAACCGCGCCAACTGGAACCGCGAGGCGGACGACTACCAGCGCGAGCACGGGTCGCAGCTCAACCGGTTCGACCGTCCGACCTGGGGGATCTGGGGGATCCCGGAGTCTGAGCTCGACATCCTCGGCGACGTCGCCGGCAGGGACGTGCTCGAGTTCGGGTGCGGCGGGGGCCAGTGGTCGATCGCGCTCGTGCGTCGCGGGGCGCGCGCGGTGGGTTTGGACCTGTCGATCCGTCAGCTCGCCCACGCCCGGCGGCTGGCCGGCGAGGCCTCGGAGCGGGTGCCGTTCGTGAACGCCAATGCCGAACGCACGCCGTTCCCCGACGCGAGCTTCGACGTCGTGTTCTGCGACCACGGCGCGATGACGTTCGCCGATCCGTATCTCACGGTGCCCGAGGTCGCCCGGCTCCTTCGTCCGGGCGGGGTGTTCGCGTTCAACATCGCGAGCCCGCTGATCTGGCTCTGCTGGGGTGACGGCGAAGAGCCGCCCGGACCCGAGCTGGTCCGCAGCTACTTCGGCCTGCGCCGGGAGACGTGGGAGACGGTCGAGTTCCAGTTGCCGTACGGGGAGTGGATCCGGCTGTTCCGCTCGAACGGGTTCGAGGTGCTCGACCTGGTCGAGCCTCGGCCGCCGGCCCGTCCCCGCACCACCTATCCCGATTTCGCGCCCCTGGATTGGGCCCGCCGGTGGCCCGGCGAGAACATCTGGAAGCTGCGGAAGCTCGGATGACCGCCCAGGACGACACGCCGAGCCGGGGTCGAGACCGCCCAGGGGTCCGGCCCGGCGTGGCGGTCGTCCTCGCCGTGTTGGCGCTCGCCTGGAGTGTGGTGGCGCTCCCCGAGGTCCGCGGTCAGGACCCACGCCCGAACGTGATCGTGATCGTGACGGACGACCAGTCGGACGACTCGATCCCGAACCCCTACGAGGTGATGCCGTACCTGCAACAGCGGGCGGTCGATCCGAACGACCACTGGATCGTGTTCGAGAACGGGTACGTGAACACCCCACTGTGCTGCCCCTCGCGCGCGACGATGCTCACCGGACGGTTCTCGCACCACACGGGCGTTCGAGACAACGAGGACGCGCAGCTGTTCGACGAGACCTCGACGCTCGCGACCTTGCTGCACGACGCGGGGTACCACACGGGGCTGGTCGGCAAGTACCTCAACCTGTATCCGTTCGAAGAGCCCGCCTATATCCCGCAGGGCTGGGACCGGTGGTGGGGGCGCGAGCACGGCCCGGTGACGAGCCTGTACTACGACTACTCGATGTTCGAACAGGACCACGTCGTCCGGTACGGGCACACCGACGCGGACTACGCGACCGACGTCCTGGCCGACCAGGCGACCGAGTTCGTCCGCGAGGCGCCGACGGACCGGCCGTACTTCCTGTGGTTCGCGCCGACGGCGCCGCACCCGCCGTGGGTCGCGGCGCCGAGGGACGAGGGGGCGTTCGCGGACCTCGCGGTGCCCACGCCCCCCTCGGTGGGGGAGGCAGACGTCTCCGACAAGCCGGCCTGGGTCCGCGCCCTCGCCCCGATGGACGATGCGCAGCGCGCGACGCAGCGCCGGCACCGCCGCCAGTCGTACGCCGCGCTACTGGCGGTCGATGACGCGATCCGGGGGATCATGGACGCGGTTCGTGCCCGCGGTGAGCTGGGTGAGACGATCGTGGTCTTCACCTCCGACAACGGCCTCGCGTTCGGCGAGCACCGGTGGACCAAGAAGAGCTGTCCGTACCAGGCGTGCCTCGGCGTTCCCTTCATGATCCGGATGCCGGACGCCCAGCACCGCACGGAACGCGCCATCGTCTCCGCGGCCGACCTCGCCCCGACGATCGCCGAGCTCACGGGTGCGACGCCCTCGACGGACTTCGACGGCGTCAGCCTCGTCCCGCTGCTCTCGACCGGCAGCCGGGCTGGACTCCCGGGCGAGGTGTTCGCCGAGTGGGTGGGCGACAAGGCGATCCCGGCGTGGTGGGAGGTCCGCACCCGTCGGTTCGCCTACACCGAGCTCGGGACCGGCGAACGCGAGCTCTACGCGCTGCGGGACGATCCCTTCGAGCTCGTGAACGTCATCGACGCGCCCGCGTTCCAGGCCGACGTCTCGCGGCTCGCCGCGACGCTCGAGGCGTACCGGAGCGCGTGAGGCACGTCGCCGCGGTCGCCCTCGGGGCGATCCTGCTCGTGACCCCGGTCGCGGCCGGCGTCCCGGCCTCGGCCGCGAACGCGCGCGCGTCGGCGGCTTCGGAGACCGGGGAGCCCCCCGACATCGTCCTGATCGTGACCGACGACCAGCGCTGGGACACCCTGTGGGCGATGCCGATCCTTTCGGAGCGACTCGCCGGCCGGGGCGTGACGTTCCCCGACGCGTTCGTCGTGAACCCGCTCTGCTGTCCCAGCCGCGCGAGCATCCTGACCGGCAACTACTCCCACACCCACCTCGTCTACCGGCAGATCCCGCCGTTCGGTCGGTTCGAGTGGTTCCACGACGGCTCGACGCTCGCGACGTGGCTGCACGACGCGGGCTACCGGACGGGGCTGTTCGGCAAGTACATCGACGGGTACCAGCATGCGGCGGTGACCGGCTACGTCCCGCCGGGTTGGGACCGGTGGGTGGCGTTCGTGCACTCGGCGCCCGTCGACTACACCCTGACGATCGACGGGTCCCTCCACGAGTTCGGGCACGGTCCGGGGGACCACGCGACCGAGGTGCTCGCGGACGAGGCGGTCGCGTTCGTCCGGGACACCACCGGGCCGCTGTTCCTCGAGCTCGCGACGTCGGCGCCGCACGAACCCGCGATCCCGTCCCCCGGCGACGAGAACGCGTTCGCCGACCTCCCGCCGGCACGTCCGCCCTCGTTCGACGAGGCCGACGTCTCGGACAAGCCGGCCTGGGTCCGCGATCTGCCACGGTTCACGGCCTCGCAGGAGGCGGCGATCGACGCCTTCCGGACGGACCAGTACCGGTCGCTCCTCGGCGTCGACCGGGCGCTCGGCCGGGTGCTGGACGCGCTCGACGCAGCCGGCCGGCTGGAGAACACGCTGATCGTGTTCACCTCGGACAACGGGATCCAGCACGGGGAGCATCGGTGGACCAAGAAGGAGGCGCCGTACGAGGAGTCGATCCGCGTCCCGCTCGTGGTGCGCTGGGACGCCGCCGGGTGGACGCCGGGGACGAGCCTGCCCGGCGTGCTCGCGCTGAACATCGATCTCGCGCCGACGATCGCCGACGCCGCGGGTATCCCGCATCCGCCGACCGACGGGCGGAGCCTGCTCCCCGTTCTCGGGGGCGATCCGGGCTCGTGGCGGCACGACTTCCTGGTCGAGCACATGGAGGGCACGAACCCGATCCCGACGTTCTGCGCGGTGCGTTCGGAGCGTTGGACGTACGTGCGGTACTCGACGGGCGAGGAGGAGCTCTACGACCTCGCCGCCGACCCGTACGAGCTCGACAACCTTGCCGGGGTGCCGGCGTCGCAGCCGGTGCTCGAGCATCAGCGGGCGCGGCTGCGCGAGCTGTGCTCGCCGGTGCCGCCGGGGTTCGGGGACCGGTCGGGCACGAGCGTCCCGATCGGGCTGGCCGTGCTCGGCGGGCTCGTCCTGGTGGAGGCGCTGGCGACGCGAAGGAAGCGCGATGTTTCACGGGGCTCCTCGATAGGCTAGGCGGCCATGAGCGCTCCCTCCGGACCCGGTTCGCGCGTCCCGATCCCGCGCAGGCGGCTGCGGTTCGACAAGCGGCGGGCCGCACGGCGTCGAGGCTTCGCGATCTTCCTCGGCGTGCTCGTGATCGCGATCGCGGCGATCGGATGGGCCTCGACCCTGCGCGAGGAGGAGCGCGCGGCGACCGGACCGTCCGGCGGGACCTCGCCCACGACCGGTTCGAACGGCGGGACGGGCGCCAGCGGGTCCTCCGGCAACGGTGGCGGGACGATCGTCCCCGGCCAGACGCCGATCGAGCACGTCGTCTTCATCGTCAAGGAGAACCGGACGTTCAACAACTACTTCGCGACCTACCCCGGTGCCGAGGGCGCGACGGAGGGTGGCACGATCAAGTGCACGGAGGACGGGTGCCACGACGGTCCGGTCGTCCAGCTCACCAAGGGCCCCGACATCTATCCACACGATCTGACCCACTGCTTCCGGTGCGGCCTGACGGCGATCAACGACGGCAAGATGAACGGGTTCAACCGGATGAACGGCCCGATCCCGCAGTCGACGAACGCGGACCTGTACGGGGCCGACCTGACGAACTACTCGTACCTGGACCGCGACGGCGTGCCGAACTACTGGGCGTACGCCGACCGGTTCGTCCTGGCCGATCACTTCTTCACGCCGATGTACGGCCCGACGCTGCCGGAGCATCTGTACGCGGTGGCCGCGCAGTCGAACTTCATCGTCGACAACAAGTCGACCACCGACCACGAGGGCAACTACTGCGACGACCCGACCGAGGACGCGACCCGGTTCGACCCCCACGAGGCCCGTCAGCACGCGGACCAGATCATGCGGCTCGAACGCGAGATCACGGCCAACGGGTCCAACGTGTACGACATCGCGGACTTCTGGGACAGCATCCGCCTGTGCTTCGACATCCCGGTGCTCCCGGACCAGCTCGAGCAGGACGGCATCCCGTGGAAGTACTACGCGAGCGAGAACGCGTGGATGAACGTCATGCAGATGATCAGGCACGTGCGGTACGGGCCGATGTGGGACAAGGTCCAGGAGCCGGCGAACTTCGTCAAGGATGTGAAGCAGGGTCAGATGCCCGCGGTCTCGTGGATCATCCCGCCCGAGTCCTACAACGAGCATCCCGGCGCGGGGAAGAGCACGTGCGCCGGCGAGAACTGGACCGTGCACCAAGTCAACACGATCATGCGGAGCGAGTACTGGCGCTCGACCGCGATCGTCGTGGTCTGGGACGACTTCGGAGGGTTCTACGACCCGGTCGCGCCGCCCCAGTTCGACGTCATGGGTCTGGGCCCGCGGACGCCGGCCCTGATCATCAGCCCCTACACGCGGCAGGGCTCGAACCCCGACGGCGGCTCGGTGGACAGCACGACCTACGAGTTCTCTTCGGTGCTCGCCTTCATCGAGCAGCTGTTCGGGCTCGACCCGATGACCGACCGGGATGCCCAGGCCGACCCGCTCTCGGGCGCGTTCGACTTCGAGCACCCGAACTTCGACAAGCTGATCCTGCCGCTACGGCAGGATTGCCCGTACGGCACGTCCACGTCGCAGTTCGCGTCGGCCTGGCCGTTCCTGCGGACGATCGGCAAGCCTGGCGACTAGCCGTCGGGGAACTTCGGGCCGACGCAGTCGGTGCGGAGCGGGAGCGGGTCCGGGGGCCGCGGCGCCTGGTCGAAGTCGAACGCCGAGAGCAGCGGCGTCGCGTCGCGGTCGCGGTGCGTGAGCTGGGTGAGCTCCCAGTTGTCCTCGATGAACCGCAGCACGCTGGAGAACTCCCCGAGCTCGTGGCTCACGAACCCCTCCTTCGCGTACGGGCTGATCACCAGCAGCGGGACCCGGATCCCGAACCCGAAGTCGTCGACCTGCGGCGGGGGCACGTGGTCGTAGAAGCCGCCGTAGTCATCCCAGGTGATGAAGATCGCGGTCGAGTCCCACTCGGGGCTCTCCATGATCGCGTTCACGATCTCGGTGGTCCAGTTCTCGCCGTGGCACATGCTGTACTCGGGGTGCTCCGAGAGCTCGAACCGCGGGGTCACCCAGGTGACGGGCGGCAGCAGCCCCGCGCGCGCCTGCTCGGCGAACGCGTCGACCGGGAAGATGTGCGTCTGCCAGTACGCCTCGTTCTCGCGGACGTGACGGACCGCGTCGTAGGCCGACCACAGGTAGCCGTTCTGGTACTGGGTGGCCGCGTAGTAGGCCCAGGGGATCTTCGCCTCGCTCAGCAGGTCGCCCTCGGTGAGGAAGTCGAAGCACGGCGGGACCTTCTTCTTGATCCCCTCGCTGTCCACGACGACCGCGTACCCGTCCTCCATCGAGTCGCACCCCCACGCCTTGAACAGGCCGGTCCCCTGGTGGCGTTCGCGGAGCTTGTCGATGTCCTGGTAGACGTTCTCGTGCGTTCCACCCGACTGCGCGGCGATCGTGTACAGGTGGTTCGGGAACGACGGTCCTTGCGCGCTCGCGAAGAAGTTGTCCCCGAGCACGTACGACGAGGCCCACGACCAGTAGTTCGGCAGGTCCCCGGGCTGGTACTGCGTGTAGGCGAACCGGTCCGCCGTCTCGCTGATCGTCGCGAACCCGTCCATCTTGCCCTCGTTCCAGGCCTGCAGAGCGCAGTCGTAGCAGTGGCGGATGTCCATCTCGAGCCGGTCGACCGCCGGGGTCAGCGTGCGGGGCTCGCCCTGGTCCATGCCGACCGTGACACCGTTCGCGCCCGGGTACATCCCGAACATGTTGTCGAACGTGCGGTTCTCCTTGATCACGAACACGACGTGCTTGATCGGCGTCGCCGTGTCGAACGCGTCCGCGTCCACCGCTGCCGGCGCCTTCCCGTAGTCGAGCGGCGGGAGCGGAGTCCAGTCCGGCGCGTCGTCGCCACAGGAGCTCCCGACCAGCGCGAACAGGAAGACGAAGGCGGACACGCGCAGAAGGGTCTTGGGCATGGCCGTTGACCCTATCGCAGCCCCGTGCGTTGGGATCGTTGAACGAGGCCCCGGGTGACGGGATGATGCCGTCGGCGGTGGAACCCGCCCAGGGAAGGGAGACGACATGCGACGGTTCGCCATGGTGCTGATGGCTGCGGTGGCGGGGATGCTCGTAGCGGGGCTCACGTCCGCGTTCGCCGGGACGGGGATCGTGCAGGAGGAGACCGTGGTCTTCGGCGAGCACACGCTGAAGGGCAGGAACCTCGACCTGGTCGGGGACGCCGACGACTTCAGACCCGGCGACCGCTACATCTTCCGGAGCGAGCTCACCGACGCCCAGGACTCGGTCGCAGGCCACCTGTTCGTCGACTGCTCGGTGCACTTCGCGAAGAAGGACTCCTGCTCACAGATCTACGAGATCCCCGCGCGCGGAACGGTGACGGCCGAGGGCCTGATCCCGGTCTCGCAGCTCAAGGTCGGCGGGACCTGGGTGCTCGCGATCACGGGCGGCACGGGCGAGTTCGAGAACGTCGGGGGGTCCGCGACGGTCGAGATCGTCGACGACACGGGCAACAGCGAACACACCCTGCATCTGTTGCCGTAGACGTGAGGACCCCATGTCGGATCCGACGAATGCTCAGGCAGGCTGGAGTCGCTTGCCCTGCTGCTCCGCCTCGAACTCGCGCCAGTAGCGCTTTCCCTCCTCGGGGAGCGTGGTGATCGGGTCGTAGTACGGGTACTCGCGTGAGAGTGCCTCGGGGTCGTCGTACTCGATCCCGGTCCGGTAGTTCTTCCGCCAGTAGGAGATCCCCTTGACCCGGTCGTACGTGCTGAGCATGTGCACCCAGCGCTTGCCGACGAACGGCACGTCGCACACGAACCTCGGGGTAGCGAACCCCGGCAGGTACCCCATGATCGCGAACTGCAGTTCCTGCGCCTCCCACACGGAGAGCCGCCAGTGCTCGCTGTTCGGGATCATGTCGCACATGTAGAAGTAGTAGGGCATGACCTTCGCGTGGTCGAGCAGCATGAAGCACAGCTCGAGGATCTGGTTGGGGGTCGTGTTCACGCCCTTCAGGAGCACACCTTGGTTCCGGACGTCGCGGTACCCCATATCCAGGAGCTTTCGGACGGCCGAACCCACCAGCGGCGTCACCTGCTGGGCGGCGTTCACGTGGGTGTGGATCGCGACTTCGACGCCGCGCTCGTGTGCCCGCTTCGCGATCGCGTCGTACCCGGCCAGCACCTCGTCTTGGAGGAAGTGCTGCGGGATCCCCATCAGACCCTTGGTCGCGATGCGGACGTCGCGGACGTTCTCGATGTCGAACAGATCGAACAGCCACTCCTGCAGGCGCTTGATCGGGACGTTGGCCATGTCCCCGCCCGAGACCACGACGTCGCGGACGCTCGGCGTCCGTCGGAGGTAGTCGAGCATCGCGTCCCAGCGCTCGTTCTGCTTCATCTCGAACTTGTACTTCAGGATCTGGGACGTGTCGTTGCCCACCAGGTCCATCCGCGTGCAGTGGCCGCAGTACTGGGGGCACGTCGGGATCAGCTCGGCGAGCACCTTGGTCGGGTAGCGGTGCGTGAGTCCCTCGACCGCCCACATGTCGGCCTCGTGCAGCGAGTCCCGGGCGGCCATCGGGTGGGACGGGAACTCCACGGCGCGGTCGGACAGCGCGGGGGCCATGTAGCGGCGAACGGGGTCGGCCCACAGATCGGTCTCGTCCATCGTGTTGACCATCTGGGGCGGGAGCAGCATCGACATCGTGGCCCGCTCCTGCTGGTCGCGCTCGATGTCCGCGTACAGGTCGTCGGTCAACAGGTCGCCGAGGGCCCGCTTGAGCTCCACGAGGTTCTTGATCGAGTGGGCCCGCTGCCACTGCGCCGACTCCCACTGCTCCTTGGTGACGTCGCGGAACCCGGGCAGGCGTGTCCAGTCGGGTTCGACGTACTCGCGACGCAGTGGGTACTCGAACGGCTGATCCGCCGCGTGCGCGTGGCCGGCCTCGTGCTTTGGGCGGCTCGTGGTTGGGTCGCTCTGCTCGCTCATCCGCTATCTCCGTGTCCGCGACGGCCCCGTCGGGCCTGGGTAGCTGCTTCGGGCGGTGCCGGATGAACCGGCTCCTGTCCTCATGATACCCGCCGTTCCTCCGGCGTAAGGAGGACATCACCGAAGGATCTTCGGTTCGACGCCGGAGTCGGAGAGCGCGGTGGAGGGCTGGTCAGCGCCGGCCGCGGGGGCCGCCACGGCCGCCGTCACGCCCGCCCATGCGCGGGCGGCGCTCGAAGCGCCCCTGGTCCTTCTCGGGCCGGGGCAGCCGCAGACGGAGCGGGGTCGGGCCGGTGCGCTCGTACCGGACCCAGATGTGGTCGATCTCGCGCCGGCGCTCCACCTCGCGCCAGCCGTCGGCGAGCAGGTGCTTGTGCCGTCCGGCGGCGCCCTTGCGGAGCTTCTCCGTGTTCGGCACCTTGAGGAACAGGCGCTCGACGCGGATCTCCTTGTAGTCGGCCATGGCGTGCAAGGGTAGCAGGGCGGATGGTCGGCTCGATGTGGAGACGCCGCGGCCCGTAGACTCCGCGCCAGAAGTCACAGCCAGAAAGTCACAGCAGAGTCACAGGAGGAGGAAGGACGGATGGGCACGGTCAACGAGTGGAACGAGGTCGCGGCGCAGCTCGGGGTCGACTCGATCAGGAGCTCGACGGCCGCGGGGTCGGGTCACCCCACGTCCTCGCTGTCGGCCGCGCACCTGCTCGCGGTGCTGTGGTCCGACCACCTCCGCTACGACGTCGCCGACCCCAAGAGCCTCGCGAACGACCGGTTCGTCCTGTCGAAGGGCCACGCGTCACCCCTGATGTTCTCGGTCCTGAAGGCGGTCGGCGCGATCACCGACGAGCAGCTGCTGACGTTCCGGCGGTTCGGTTCCCCGGTGCAGGGGCACCCTGTCCCGCTCCCCGAGATGCCGTGGATCGACGTCGCGACCGGGTCGCTCGGCCAGGGCCTGCCGATCGCGCTCGGGATGGCGCTCGCGATGAAGATGGACGCGATCCCGGCTCGCGTCTGGTGCCTGATGGGGGACTCCGAGGTCGCCGAGGGTTCGGTGTGGGAGGCGATGGAGAACGCCTCGCACCACGGCGCCGACAACCTGATCGGGATCATCGACGTCAACCGGCTCGGCCAGCGCGGTCCGACGATGCTCGAGTGGGACCTGGACGCCTACGCCGCCCGCGCGCGCTCGTTCGGCTGGCACCCGATCGAGGTGGACGGCCACGACGTGGCGGCGATCGACGCCGCGTACGACGAGGCCGAGGGGGCGGATCGGCCGGCGGTCGTGATCGCGAAGACCGAGAAGGGCCACGGCGTCTCGTTCCTGGCCGACCGCGAGGGCTGGCACGGCAAGGCCCTGTCGCCGGAGGAGGCGGAGAAGGCGATCGTCGAGCTCGGCGAGCCGCGCGACGTGTCGGTGACGCCGCCCAAGCCGGAGACGGGGGTCTCGCCGCCGGCGGACGCACCGAACGTGGTGCTGCCCGTGTACGCGGAGGCGATCGCGACGCGGAAGGCGTTCGGCGAGACGCTCGCGGCGCTCGCCGTGCGCGGCGACGTCGTCGCGATCGACGGCGAGGTCGCGAACTCGACCCACACCGAGGACCTCCAGAAGGTCGCGCCCGATCGGTTCGTCGAGAGCTACATCGCCGAGCAGAACATGCTCGGCATGGCCGTCGGGATGCAGGCGCTGGGCAAGGTGGTGTTCCCGGCTACGTTCGCCGCCTTCCTCACGCGGGCCTACGACTTCATCAGGATGGCCGCGATCAGCCGCGCGAACCTCCGCCTGAGCGGCTCACACGCCGGGGTGTCGATCGGCGAGGACGGGCCGTCGCAGATGGCCCTCGAGGACCTGGCGATGATGCGCGCCGTGCACGGCTCGACCGTGCTCTACCCGTGCGACGGCAACTCGACCGCGCGGCTCGTCGCGGCGATGGCCGACCTGCCCGGGATCTCGTACATCCGCACGACCCGTGAGAAGACGCCGGCGCTCTACGACGACCACGAAGACTTCCCGATCGGCGGTTCGAAGACGCTCCGGTCCTCGGACGCGGATCGGGTGACGCTGGTCGGGGCGGGGATCACGCTGCACGAGGCGCTCGAGGCCGCACGGTCGCTCGAGGCCGAGGGGATCTCGGTGCGCGTTGTGGACTGCTACTCGATCAAGCCGATCGACGCCGAGACGCTCCGTGACGCCGTGTCGCAGACCGGTCTACTCGTCACGGTCGAGGACCATTGGAGCGAGGGAGGTCTCGGCGATGCCGTGCTCGCGGCGCTCGCGGACGGCGGGGACCTCTCGGGCCGGGTGGTCAAGGTCGCCGTGACGCAGATGCCGGGTTCGGGGACCCCGGAGGAGCTCCGCGACTGGGCCGGTATCTCGGCCTCCGCGATCGCCGACCGGGTCCGGTCGCTGCTGCGCTGACCTAGACCCGCTCGACCTCGAGCGAGACGAGCTCGAACCGGTCCACGTCGACGAGCCCGCGGTCCGTCAGCTTGAGCTCGGGGACGACGGACAGCGCGAGGAACGACATCGCCATGAATGGCGAGGGGAGCGTGGTGCCGAGCTCCCCGGCGGCCTCTTCCAGGATCCTCGCCCGCTCCGCGACCTGTTCGAACGTCAGGTCCGACATCAGACCGCCGATCGGGCACGGCAGCTCGGCGATGACCCTGCCATCCATCACGACGACCTGGCCGCCGCCGATCTCGCGGAGGTGGTTGGCTGCCGCCGCCATGTCCTCGTCGCTCATGCCCACCACCACGAGGTTGTGGGCGTCGTGCGCATGGGTCGACGCCAGCGCCCCCGCCTGCAGCCCGAACCCCTGGGCGAACCCGATCCCGATCCGCCCGGTGTCGTGGTGCCGCTCGATCACCGCGAGCTTCGCGAGGTCGCGGCCAGGGTCGGCGTACGACTTGCCGTCGCGCCGCAGTGGTTCGCCGACGAGGGCGCGGGTCACGATCGTGCCCGCGTCGACGCCGATCACGCGGACGGGCCCGTTGGCCTCGACCGCGAAGTCGGCCGGCTCGAGCGCTCGTACGTGCATGCTCTCGCGCATCCAGCCGGGCATCGCCGCCGACGACGCGATCGGCGAGGGCCGCCCGCCCTCGGCGACGAGCCGTCCCCGCTTCCACACCCGCTCGGGGCGGAAGGACACGAGGTCCGGCACCGCGACGATGTCGGCGAGGTACCCGGGCGCCACGGCGCCGTGCTCGTAGAGCCGGTGGTACCGGGCCGCGTTGAGCGTGGCCATGACCACGGCGTCCGCCGGCGGACAGCCGAGCGCCACGGCCTCTCGGACCACGTCGTTGATGTGTCCGTGCTCCTGGAGGTCGTGCGGTTCCCGGTCGTCGGTGCAGAGCAGGCAGTTCGCGATCCCGTGCTCGAGCACCAAGGGGAGGAGCGCCTCGAGGTTCCGCGCCGCCGAGCCCTGGCGGATCATGATCCACATCCCCAGGCGGCGCTTCTCGAGCGCCTCCTCGTACGTCGTGCATTCGTGGTCGCTGCGGACCCCGGCCGCGAGGTACGCGTTCAGCGCGCGGCCCGAGAGCCCGGGGGCGTGCCCGTCGATGTGACGGCCCCCGGCCGCCGCCACCTTGGCGACCGTGTCCTCGTCGCCCGCGACGACGGCGGGGTAGTCCATCATCTCGGCCAGGCCGATCGCCCGCGGCTCCGTCCGCAGCAGTTCGGCGATGTCCTCGGGTGTGAGGATCGCCCCCGAGGACTCGAAGGGCGAGGCCGGCACGCACGAGGAGACCATCACGTACGCGTCGAGTGGCACCTCGTCGGCGTCGTGCAGGAGCGCGCGGATCCCTTCGATCCCGAACACGTTCGCGATCTCGTGCGGGTCCAGGACGACCGTCGTGGTCCCCCACGGGAGCGCGGCGCGCGCGAACTCATCGAGCCGGAGCTTGGTCGTCTCCAGGTGCATGTGTCCGTCGATGAAGCCGGGCAGCAGGATCTGCCCCGAGACGTCGATCCGCTCGATCCCCTCGTAGCTCGGGCCGACGCCGGCCACGTGGCTCCCGACGATCGCCACGTCGGCTCGGAGGAACTCGCCCGTGAAGACGGAGAGCACCCGACCGCCGGAAAGGACCGCGTCTGCAGGCTCGTCGCCGCGAGCGACGGCGATCCTGCGGACGAGATCGTTCGGCATCGACGAAGGGTAGCCCATGCCGTCCAGGTAGGATGAGGGGTCTTGGCCGCGGTCCTCGCCCCCCCGAAGCCCCGTTTGCGCGGGCGCATCCACCAGGTCGCGTTCTTCGTGTCCTTGCCGGCGGGCGTGGTGCTGATCCTGTTCGCGAACGGTCCCGCGGCGATCGCGGTCGCGAGCGTCTACGCGGCGAGCCTGACCGCGGTGTTCGGCTCGAGCGCCGTCTACCACCGCGGCCAGTGGACCGAGCGCGCCCGGCGGTGGATGAAGCGCGTCGATCACTCGATGATCTACATCCTGATCGCGGCGAGCTACACGCCGGTCGCGGCGCTCGTGCTCGGCGGGACCTGGGAGGTCGTCATCCTGTCCGTGATCTGGGCGGGCGCGGTCGTCGGGGTCACGATGAAGATGGCGCGTCCGGACGGGCTCTCGATCGTGAGCGCGGCGCTCTACATGGTGCTCGGCTGGCTGGCCATCTTGGCGTTGCCCAAGCTCGTGCGCGAGATGACGACCGCCGAGCTCGTACTGCTCCTCGCGGGTGGCCTGCTCTACACCATCGGGGCGATCGTGTTCGCAACTAGGCGGCCCGATCCCTCGCCGACGACCTTCGGGTACCACGAGGTGTGGCACTCGTTCATGGTGGCCGCCGCGGCATGCCACTACGCGATGATCTTGCTGCTCATGCTTTCCTCCTGACCGGCACCTGGTATCGTGGTCGTCGAGGACGGCATCGCCGTCCGTGAGGTTTCGCTCCTCGTTCCTCCTTCCGGGTCATCTGGCCGGGGTCTCGGGGCAAGGCCAAACCTCCCCACGATCCACAGGCCGCGTCCCGCGCGAAACGCAACCAGCGACGACGCAGCCACCGAGATGTGGCGCACTCGCGCGCCGGACGAAGGAGAGAACATGACCACCAGCTTCACCGATCTGGGCGTGTCCGCCCGCGTGATCGAGGCCCTCGGCACGGTAGGCGTATCGGATCCGTTCGCGATCCAATCGCTCGTGCTCAAGGACGCGATCGCCGGCCGCGACGTGCTCGCCCGGTCCGCGACCGGTTCCGGCAAGACGCTCGCGTTCGCGTTGCCGATCGTGGAACGCGTTCGACCGCAAGATCCCGCGCCGACCGCGCTCGTCCTGGTGCCGACGCGCGAGCTCGCACAGCAGGTTGCCGACGACTTCGCCGAGATCGCGAAGGCTTCCGGTCTCCGTGTGGGCGTCGCCTACGGCGGGGTCAGCATGCAGCAGCAGGCTCGAGGGAACGCGAAGGCTCACGTGCTGATCGCGACCCCTGGGCGTCTGCAGGACCTCGCCGAGCGAGGCAGCGTTCGCCTGGACAAGGTCAAGATCCTCGTCCTGGACGAGGCCGACCGGATGCTCGACATGGGGTTCCAACCGCAGGTCGATCGTCTGGTCCGTCGCATCCCCAAGGACCGGCAGACCATGTTCTTCTCCGCCACCCTCGACGGGGCGGTCGGACATCTCGCGCGCGCGTACACGAAGGACGCGGTACTGCACGAGGTGGAATCGGCGCACGACACCGTCGACGGACTCGACCATCGCTTCGTGCAGGTCGAGTCGCGCGGCAAGGTCGAGGCGCTGATCGAGCTCCTGGAACACGACGGCGAGCTGACGCTGGTCTTCGTGCGGACCAAGCGCGGCGCCGACCGGCTGGTCCACAAGCTGAAGCAGAAGGGCTTGCAGGCCGAGGCGCTCCACGGCGACATGCCGCAGCGGGCGCGTCAGCGGGCGCTCGAGCGGTTCGAGTCGGGCAGGGCGAAGGTCCTGGTCGCGACCGACGTCGCCGCACGAGGTCTGGATCTCGAGCGGATCAGCCACGTCGTGAACTACGACCCGCCCCAGGACGACAAGGGCTACGTCCACCGGGTGGGACGCACGGCGCGGGCCGGACGGACCGGCATCGGCATCACGCTGGTGACGGCGGACCAGCAGGGCGACGTCGGCCGGATGGCCGCACGCCTGGACCTGCACGAGGCGTTCGAAGAAGAGGGCATGAAGGTCGCCCCCCCGCAGGTGGTCTTCTCCGCCAGCGCCAGGGGTCGGCGTTCCGGCCTGCGGGCACGGCGGCGCCGGGTCCTGTAGCCGTCCGCCGCACGCCAGTCGACGGTGTGCGCCACCGGGATCCCACCTCCTCGGTCGCAGGACTCTCCGTGTGGCCTCATCGACCAGGGGTGAAGATGAACACGTAGCTCCCGGCAGCAAGGTTCAGGGGCTGCGTGTCGCGTCCGGACCCCTCTCCAGGTGGAGACACGGATCCGAACGTGTTGGACAACCAGGCGCAGCGTTCCGGCCTGTCTCCCGAACCGTGGTCCAGCCCCGGACACATCGAGTGATCGAGTTCGCGTCGCCGACGGGTCCGATCAGGGCGTGATCGGGGTGATCCATACGTCCTGGTGCATCCCCATCGCGTAGTGGCCGGCCAGGTTGCAGACCACGGCGTAGTGGCCGGCCGACATATCGATCGTGAGCATCAGCGAGGTGCCCGGCGCCATCGCCGGGTCGCCCGTCTCACCCACGTTGGTCAGGCCCTTGGCGTCCTCGTCGAAGCGGTTGGGCTCGCCCTCGAACCCGGTGATCGGGAAGTCCGCGGCGGGGGTGTCGGTGGCAAGGACCACGAACTCGTGGTCCTCCTGCCCCTGGTTGGTGATGATGAACGTGACCTCGCCCTCGGGGGCGTAGGCCTGGGACAGGTCGATGAACATGTGGGTGGGATCGGTCTCACCCAGGCCGACCTCGATCGGCGTCGAACCGGCCGGCACCACGTTGAAGTCCTGGTGCATCCCCATCGCGTAGTGGCCGGCCAGGTTGCAGACCACGGCGTAGTGGCCGGCCGACATATCGATCGTGAGCATCAGCGAGGTGCCCGGCGCCATCGCCGGGTCGCCCGTCTCACCCACGTTGGTCAGGCCCTTGGCGTCCTCGTCGAAGCGGTTGGGCTCGCCCTCGAACCCGGTGATCGGGAAGTCCGCGGCGGGGGTGTCGGTGGCAAGGACCACGAACTCGTGGTCCTCCTGCCCCTGGTTGGTGATGATGAACGTGACCTCGCCCTCGGGGGCGTAGGCCTGGGACAGGTCGATGAACATGTGGGTGGGATCGGTCTCACCCAGGCCGACCTCGATCGGCGTCGAACCGGCCGGCACCACGTTGAAGTCCTGGTGCATCCCCATCGCGTAGTGGCCGGCCAGGTTGCAGACCACGGCGTAGTGGCCGGCCGACATATCGATCGTGAGCATCAGCGAGGTGCCCGGCGCCATCGCCGGGTCGCCCGTCTCACCCACGTTGGTCAGGCCCTTGGCGTCCTCGTCGAAGCGGTTGGGCTCGCCCTCGAACCCGGTGATCGGGAAGTCCGCGGCGGGGGTGTCGGTGGCAAGGACCACGAACTCGTGGTCCTCCTGCCCCTGGTTGGTGATGATGAACGTGACCTCGCCCTCGGGGGCGTAGGCCTGGGACAGGTCGATGAACATGTGGGTGGGATCGGTCTCACCCAGGCCGACCTCGATCGGCGTCGAACCGGCCGGCACCACGTTGAAGTCCTGGTGCATCCCCATCGCGTAGTGGCCGGCCAGGTTGCAGACCACGGCGTAGTGGCCGGCCGACATATCGATCGTGAGCATCAGCGAGGTGCCCGGCGCCATCGCCGGGTCGCCCGTCTCACCCACGTTGGTCAGGCCCTTGGCGTCCTCGTCGAAGCGGTTGGGCTCGCCCTCGAACCCGGTGATCGGGAAGTCCGCGGCGGGGGTGTCGGTGGCAAGGACCACGAACTCGTGGTCCTCCTGCCCCTGGTTGGTGATGATGAACGTGACCTCGCCCTCGGGGGCGTAGGCCTGGGACAGGTCGATGAACATGTGGGTGGGATCGGTCTCACCCAGGCCGACCTCGATCGGCGTCGAACCGGCCGGCACCACGTTGAAGTCCTGGTGCATCCCCATCGCGTAGTGGCCGGCCAGGTTGCAGACCACGGCGTAGTGGCCGGGAGCGAGGTCGAGCGACAGGGCCATCGTCGCACCCGGCTCCAGGTCGCCGGTCTCCCCGACATTCGTGACGTCCGATGCGTCCTCGTCGATCCTGTTTGGCTCGCCCTCGAACGACACGATGGGGAACGAGTCCGCGGGCGCGTCCGTGCGCAGCACGACGAACTCGTGGGTCTCGGCCCCCCCGTTCGTCACGACGAACGTGACCGTGCCCTCGGCGGCGTAGGTCTGGGACAGGTCGATGAACATGTGGGTGGGATCGGTCTCGCCCAGACCGACCACGATCGGCTGATCGGCCGCCGTGTATCCCTGCGGGACGATCGCGGTCGTTGCCCCACCGCCCGGCTCGTACCCGGGGATGTACACCACCGTGCCGCTCGCGCCCTCGGGGCCGGCGCTCGAGCAGGCGGCGAGGAGCATGCCCGCGAGCGCCGCGACGACCGGGATCCGGCGGGTCACCCTCAGGCCCCCGAACCGGGACAGGACGGCGTCCGCCAATCGGGACAGCTCGGTGCCGTCTTCTCCCAGGAGCGGACGTAGGCGACCACTTCGGCGATCTGCTGGTCGGTGAGCGGCCCCCCGTACTCGTTCCACCAAGCCGGCATCGCCGTCCCCGGAACGCCCCCGCGCACGATGCCCGCGATCTGCTCGTCGGAGGTCCCCTCGAAGAACTCCTGGGAGTTGAGCGCGGGCGCGTCCACACCCTGGCCGTTCGTGCCGTGGCACGCCGCGCAGTTGATCGCCCACAGCTGCTGCCCGGACGAGATCAGGGCGACGTCTTGCGATCGCACCGCATCCGCTCGGCGGGAAGACTCCACGGCCTTGTAGAGGGGGAAGGCGACCACCAGCAGCAGGAGCATGAACGTGCCGACCCAGGTCCAGCGTCGGGATCGCCGGACCAGAGCGGGATCTTCGCGGAGCGTCTCGGTCATCCATCGCTCCCGCACGACGTCGGTGGCTCCGTCGGACCCGTGAGGACCCCGCGCGCCGGTCCCTCCACGACCGACGACGTGTCGACCATGACGTTCCCGTTCTCGATCGAGATCGGGAAGCGGTCCATGCCGCGAGGCGCCGGGCCGTCGAGGTACTCGCCGATCACGTTGTACATGCTCCCGTGACAGGGACACCGGAAGCCGGAGGAGGCGCCCGCCGTCGTGCAATCGCCGACCTTGCAGCCGAGGTGCGGGCACTTCTGATACAGGGCGCGCAGGCCACCTTGGAACTGGGTCACGTAGAAGCGTCCGTCCAGGAAGTACTTCACGGTGCCTTCGGTGAGGTAGTCCTCCACGGGGCCTGCGTCGACGATCCCGCCGAACCCGGCGGCCGGGTTCGGGTTCAAGATGTCGTAGCTCGTCCACCCCGCCTCGACGATGAGCGCCACGCCCAGGACCTTCCACGTCGTGTTCAGGAAGTCCCGTCGGGCGATGGGGTCGGACCCGGGTGTTTCGGCAGGTGTCTCGTCGCCGGCCATCGCTACAGCTCCAGGTAGAGGTGATCCCACGGCCAGACCCACGACCAGCCGGGGCCACGGAAGAACGCGCCGACGACCGTGAGCACCAACGCCGTCAGCGCGAGCACGGTGAGCACGATCACGACCATCTTCCGGTCCCTGATCCGCCACCCCTCGCTGCGATCGAGGTACGGGAGGGCGATCAGGAACAGGAGGGCGGCGCCTGGGATCAGGATCCCCGCGACCATCGGCTGCAGGTGCGCGAGCAGCTCCTGCAGGCCGGCGAAGTACCAGGGGGCCTTGGCCTCCTGAGGCGTGAGGCTCGGGTTCGCGATGTCCTTGAGCGGCGCGTCGAACGCGATCGCGATCGCGAAGACGATCGCGATCGTGACGGCGGCGACCACCACGTGCCGGATCAGGAAGTGCGGCCACGTGAAGACGGTGTCGTCGGGCTCCTGCTCCTCGCGTTGCTCGATCTCGCGAGGGACGACGCCGAGGAGCCGGTAGCGCTCTCGCGGCTCGCCGCCATCAGACATCGGCACCCACCTCCTCGGGCGCTGAGGGGACGTCGACCTCTACCTCGGGCGGGGGCTCACGTCCTCGATCGGCGATCGCGAACCCATCCTTACGAACGCGCCAGATGTGGATGCAGAGCCCGATCACCGTCAGCGCCGGCACGAAGAAGACGTGGAGGACGTAGAAACGGAGCAGGGTGGCGCTGCCGACATCGGTGCCGCCGAGCAGCATCTTTCGAACCCCGTCGCCCATCAGCGGGACGTAGCCGGCGATGTTCGTCCCGACGGTGATCGCCCAGTACGAGAGCTGGTCCCACGGGAGCAGGTAGCCGGTGAACGAGAGGAAGAGCGTGCCCAGCAGCAGGAAGACGCCGATCACCCAGTTGAACTGTCGAGGCGGCTTGTACGCGCCGGCGTAGAAGACGCGCAGGAGGTGCGCGAACACGGCGAGCACCATCAGGTGGGCCGACCATCGGTGGATGTTGCGCACGAACTGTCCGAACGCGACGGTGGTCGCCAACGAGTGCATGTCGAAGTACGCGTCGGGCGGGTTCGGGTGATAGAAGAACATCAGGTACATCCCGGAGATGGTGAGCACCCCGAAGAGCACCGTCGAGATGAACCCGAGGCGCAGCGTCGATCGGAACGAGAGCACCTCGCGTGGCACCTTCACCGGGTACAGGTGGAGGAAGAAGTTCTGGAACGAGGTCAGAGCTCGGCCACGCGGCGTCGAGGGCGACGGGTGACGGATGGCCGACCGGTAGACCTCGCTCTCCTTGATCGCCTCGCCCGGATGGAAGATCGACCGGTACCACACCTGGTCCCGCACTCGCCGTCCGTTCGTAGCCATCGAGGCCCCTCAGGTCCCGATCGGCTCGAGCGCGATGGGGGCGGTCGAGGATTCGGACCATCCCTGCAGTGACAGCGCGTGGGTGGGACACCGGTCCACGCAGAGCCCGCATCGGATGCACAGCTCCTCCTGGATGATGAGCGCGCTCGACGGTCCGGTGGCTTCGACCCCCACGATCTCCTCCGTGGGGATGATGCGGATGCACTTCTCGGGACAGATGTCGACGCATCCGCCGCAGAGGATGCAGATGGAGGGTTCGAGCATGATGTTGAGGAAGCACTGCAGACAGCGCGATGCCTCCTCGCGCGCTTGCTCGGGCGTGTACCCGAGCTCGACCTCCGGGGAGCCGATCCGGCGTTCCGAGAGCTCGGCCGGGATCGGCACCCGCGGGTACTCGGTGTAGTCCGGCGTCCGTCCGCGCACCTCTACGATCGGGAGCAGCTTGCGGCCGGATGGGGACGGGAGGGGCGGTTCCTCGCCCGCGATCTGCCGGTGGATCGACGCGGCCGCGCGCCGGCCGTCCCCGATCGCGTCGATCAGGTTCCGAGGACCGAACGCCACGTCGCCGCCCGCGTAGATCCAGTCGGCGCTCGTGGCGAGCGACTCGCGGTCGACCGTGATCGTGCCGCCCGGGTTGAGCTCGACGCCGTCCTCGTCCGAGAGCCAGGACAGATCCGGTGCCTGGCCGATCGCCAGGATGACCGAGTCGCACTCGAGGACCGCTTCGGTCCCGTCGATCAACCGGGGGTTGAAGCGACCGTCGGGATCGAACACGGAGGCGACCCGAAGCGTCTCGAGCCCGGCCACCCGCTGATCGCCCAGGATCGCCTTGGGCCCCAGACGCGTGAGCACCTCGATGCTCTCGAGCTCGGCCTCCTCGATCTCGAACTCGTGAGCCGGCATCTCCTCGCGACTCTCGAGCGCCACGACGCGCACGCGGCGCGCCCCGAGCCGTTTCGCGACGCGCGCCACGTCGAGCGTCTGGGTGACCGCGCCCTCGAGCGCTTGGTCGTCGGCCGGTGGGAGCACGTCGGACGTCGACCCGGCGACCGCGATCTCGCGGAGGGCGGTGCGGGCCGCGTCGAGGGCGACGTTCCCGCCGCCGATCACGAGGACATCGTCGCCGAGCTCGACCTGGTACCCCAGGTTCGCGTTCAACAGGAAGTCCACCGCGCGGAGCACGCCGTCGAGCTCGACACCCGGGATGCTCAGGTCCCGCCCGCGCATGCAGCCGACACCCAGGAACACCGAGGCGAAGCCCTCATCCCTGAGCGAGCCGAGCGAGAAGTCTCGTCCGAGGGCCTGACCGGTTCGCAGCTCGACCCCCATGTCCAAGATCGCTCGGATCTCGTCTTGGAGGACGTCGCGGCGCAGGCGGTAGGGGGGGATACCGAGCACCATCATCCCGCCGGGACGGTCCTGGGCTTCGAACACCACCGGGCGGTACCCGTAGGTCGCCAGATCGTGGGCGCACGCCATGCCCGCCGGACCCGACCCGACGATCGCGACGCGCTCATCGCGAGGAGGCGCCTTCGGGATGGTGTCGGCGTAGACGTGCGGACCGTGCCCGCTCTCGACGCCGAATCGCTCGCACACGTAGCGCTTCAGCGCGCGGATCGCGATCGGCTGATCGATCGACCCCCGGCGGCAAGCGATCTCGCACGGCGCGGCGCACACCCGACCGCAGATCGATGGGAAGGGGTTCGGGAGTCGGGCGATCCGATAGGCGAGCTCGTCGTCGCCGGCGGCGATCGCGGCGACGTAACGACCAGCGTTCGTGAGTACCGGACACGCTCGCGTGCAGGGGACGTTGTCGTCGAACCACTCGGACCCGATCGGCCTAGCCTCGAACGACACGGCCTACCCCGCCCGCGTCCGCTGCAGCCGGACGAACAGCCAGCAGCCGAACCCTAGGGCAACGACCCACCAGAGAGTCACGAGGAGGTCACGGTTGCGAGGCGCGGTCTGGAGCGAGAGGTAGGAGAGCAGGTTGTTCGGCACCAGCACGTAGAGGAGGTAACTCGCTACCAGCATCACGGCGGCACGACCCGCCGCTGCGAGCCAGGACATCCCGCACACCCCCCGCCTCGAAGCAACATTGCCGGTTCAGCCCGACGAGCCGGACCCCGGGCGGACGGAGTCGGCGGCCGCCCAGGGAAGGCAATCATGTCATGGGCCCCTGTCGTGCGCCACCGGCCCCATTTGCTCGTCGCCGACCACGCCCGCAGTCATGACCCGCCGCGGCCCGGCGAAGAGCCACCCTTCAGCGGCTCGACACGGTTTCTTTGCCGACTGCTCGGAGAAGCGAGTGCACCGCATCGACCAGGGCGGACTCGGTCACGGATCCGGCGAACCTGTACCGCATCACCCCTTGTGCATCGATCACGTAGGTCACGGGCAGCCCGAAGAAGCCGTAGTCGTCCGCAAGCGATGCGGACGGATCGAACACGCTCGGATAGGTCATTTGGAACTCCCGTTGAAACGTCTGCGCGCCGGCTTCGTCATCCATCTCGTTCACCCCTAGGAACAGGACGCCGTGTTGGCCCCGGGACCCCTCCCATGCCGATCGAAGGCCGGGGGCCTCGTCCCGACACGGAAGGCACCAGCTCGCCCAGAAGTTGAGGACGATGACCTTTCCCTTGAGGGAAGAGAGCGCGATGGTGGAACCCGTGTGACCCACGACCGGGAGCTCGAAGTCTGGAGCGGGCTGGTGGATGGCGACTGCCACCGCCGGCCGTTCCGCCGTGCCGAGAACGCCACGGGAACTGCCACCCCGAGCGGCCGCCCACCCGATCGCAAGGGCGATGAACAAGACTACCGCCAGCAACGGAGCTGCTGCCGATCGCCGACCGCGGATGTTGGGCCTTGGGTCGCTGATCTCGACAGGATCGTGATCGGCGGGGAGCGAAGGTCCCACGAAAGCAATCTACTACGAGGATCAGTCGTCTTGATCCCCACTCCGTGGCGCTAGGTAAGGAGCAGACACGGGTCCGGATCTAGTTGGGACCACGAGGAGGATCGTAGGGACGGGTCGTTCCGGTTCATCCCTGTCCGGACCCTAGGATCTCCCGAGGTGGCCGAAGGGCCGGCTCTCTGGAGCTCCGCCCGGCCGACAGATGCTCCGGGCCAGGGTTCCTGATCGACGGGCCGCCCGAGCTACCGGCGCAGCGCCAAGCCGCCATCCGCCCACTTTCCAGCGGGAACGGTAGTCGCTAATGTGGTTGGCGAGGTGGGGGGCATGATTTCGCCTGAGCGGTCAGGGGATGACCTGGCTCCGATCGGTCGCATCCTCGTGATCGACGACGAGCAGCGGATCCTCAGCTTCGTTCGTCGCGGTTTAGAGGCCGAGGGCATGGCGGTCGATTGCGCGAGCGATGGTGAGGAAGGCCTGCGCCGCGCGCTCAATCATCCTTACGACCTCGTCGTCTTGGACCTCGTGATGCCGGGGCTTGACGGCCATGAGGTGCTCCGCCGCATCCTGGCGCGCAAGCCGTCGCAGCCGATCCTGATCCTGTCCGCGCTCAGCGACACCGCATCGAAGGTGAGGAGCCTCGAGCGAGGCGCTGAGGACTACATCACGAAGCCGTTTTCGCTCGAGGAACTCCTGGCACGCGTGCGGGCGCGGCTTCGGATCGCGGCGCGTTCGATCCAGACGCGTCTGTCGGCCGGCTCACTGACCCTCGACCTGATCCGGCGGCAGGCCGACGGGGGATCTGGTCCGATCCCGCTCGCCGAGCGCGAGTTCCTCCTGCTCAGCGAGTTGCTGCGCAACGCCGGTCACACGGTGTCGAAGGATCGCCTGCTCGCCTCGGTCTGGGGCTACCACTTCGATCCGCGCTCGAACGTCGTCGACGTCTATGTGCGGCGCCTTCGCGCGAAGCTCGGCTCCGGGACGATCGTCACCGTTCGAGGTGTGGGGTACCGGATCGATGCAGCCTGACAGATTCGAATGGCCGAACCGCTTGCGGTGGTGGGACATCGCTTGGGTGCTGTTCTCGCTCGCGAACCTGTACGCGATGCTCCTGTGGCCCGACTGGGAGACGGTTCCGTTCCACTTCATCTGGGTGAGCCTGACGATCCTCTACGGGTTCCGCGTGTGGAAGGCGCGTCCCACGACGGTGATCCTCGCATTCGTGATGGTGTTGACGGGCATCTTGATCTGGATCGACGTGTCGAAGGGCGCCACCTCGCTCGACGAGCTCACCGAGGTCCCCCTCATGGCTGCCATGTTCGTGGCGATGGTGTGGCATGCACGCCGGCGCCTCACGGCCATGGAGGAGACCGAGCGTGTGTCGATGGCGAACCTGCGTCTGCTCGAACGAGAGCGGCGGTTCGTGCAAGACGCGTCGCACGAACTGCGGACGCCGATCACCGTCGCCCTTGGGCATGCGGAGCTGATCCAACGGATCGCGAAAGACCCTACCCTCACCGAGGATGCCGCCGTCATCGCCGACGAGCTGATGCGCCTGCGTCGCCTCGCCAACCGCCTCCTCCTCCTTGCCGGAGCTGAGGACCCTGAGTTCCTCCATCCCGAGCCGGTCGACGTGGAGACGATCGTGGTCGACGCTGTTCATCGCTGGACGGCGACGCGGCGGCGTTGGCTTCTCGGAAGTACCGAGGAGGCGACCGTGACGGCCGACGCCGACCGCCTCGAAGTAGCGCTCGACGCCCTGATCGAGAACGCGGTGAACCACACTCGGGAATCGGACACGATCGAGGTGGCGACCCGCCGCCGTGGTGCTCGGGCCCTCATCTCGGTCCGCGACACCGGGGCGGGGATCCCGGCCCCCGACCTGGACCACATCTTCGAACGGTTCGCGAGGGCCGATCCGGGGCGGAGCCGGCATACGGGCGGCTTCGGCCTCGGATTGTCGATCGTGAAAGCGATCGTGGATGCCCATGGCGGCGAGGTGCATGTCGCCAGCGCGGTCGGTGTCGGAACGACGTTCGAGATCCTGTTGCCGCTGTCTCCGGTGGTAGTCGACCGCCCAGAAGGCACATGGAGGCAGCACGGAACGCCGGGAGTGGCTCCCGCCTCGACCCCGGCGGGCCGCGCACTCGACGCCTATGCTCGCGAACATGACGTTTGACCCGGCGGTCGTCATCGCCCTGGTGGCCGGCGTCGCGTACGTTCGCGCGGAGCGGCGAGTTCGTCGGGAGCGCGGTGATCGCCGTTTCCCGCGCGCTCGCGGACTGCAGTTCCTCGCGGGCTTGGCGATCGTCCTCATCGCACTCGAGTCGCCGATCGATACGGCCTCCTCGACGTCGTTCTCGGTTCACATGGTCCAGCACCTGCTGCTCACGATGGTCGCAGCCCCACTCCTTGTGCTCGGCGCCCCGGTAACGCTCGCGCTCCTGTCATGCTCGCCCACCAACCGGCGGAGGCTCTCGGTTGCCCTGAAGCACCCGCCGCTCCGGACCCTCTCCTATCCGATCGTCGCGTGGGCCCTGTTCTTCGGCGTCCTCTGGGGATCCCATCTCACGGGGCTCTTCGACGCGTCGCTGCGAAGTGACGGCGTCCATGCGCTCGAGCACGCTGCCTACCTGGCGACGGCGGTCCTGTTCTGGATGCCCGTCGTTGGCCGCGACCCCGCTCCGTTGGGTCTCTCCCACCCCGGCCGTATCCTGTACCTCTTCTTGGCGATGGCGTCGATGGCATTCCTCGGCCTCGCGCTCTCGGGCGCGAACCACGTCTTGTACCCAACCTACGAAGCCATCGAAGGCACGGCGAAGGCAGCTGCGGACCAACGGATGGGGGGAGCGCTCATGTGGATCAGTGGGATGGTCCTCATGCTGCCGGCGTTGGCTCTGGTCATGCTGGACTGGATGCGCGTCGACGAGCGCGAGGCGCGGCGGATGGACGCCCGCCCTCCTGCGCCCGTTCGCACCGACGTCGGGCGGGCCGAGGCGGGGAGCGTCCCGACGCCCGAGGAACACGCAGGAGCCGAGCCCACCATCCACGCATGAAGCCCGGGAGGAGGCAAGCGCGGTGAAGGGTATCCGGGACGGCTATGACCGATGCGTCCGATGCGGCGACCGCGTTCCATGGGGCGAGTCCGCATGCCGGCGCTGCAACCCCGCGCGGCTGCCAAGCCCGAGCCCCACGCAGTACCACGCGACCGTGTTCCTGGTCGTGATCGTGACGCTCGTCGTGGTCACGGGCTGGTTGATGATCCGGGGCTAACCGGGTCGACTACGAATGGTCGGCGTGCGTCCGGGAGCGTCCGACATCGCGGAGCCAGCCCGCGGCCGAGAGGGCGAACGCGATCGCGCCGACGATCAAGAGCCAAGAACTGACGATGAGCCCGAGCGCGATGATCACTGCCGCGACGGCGAACCCGAACGGCCAGATCGTAGGCGCCACGTAGATCTCGGTTTCTTCGCCGGCCTCCGTGCCCGAGGGCCGTCCTCCCACCCTCCGCGCCACCAGCCCCACGAAGCAGAACGTCGCCGCGGCCGCAAGGAGCAGCGTCGTGCCGGCCGCTTCATGGCTGGTCAGCCCGTAGACGGCGCCCGCGATCGCCAGGAAGCCTGCGAGCGATAGCGAGATCCGCGAGATGGTACTCATGCCATCACCTGGGCATCAGGAGGTAGAACGTCGTGAACAACAGGAGCCAAACGACGTCGACGAAGTCCCAGTAGATGGCGCCGGCGGCAAGGGAGTCATGATTCCTTGACGACAGCACGCCGCCCATCGCCTGGCCGAAGACGAGCGAGAGGAAGACGACGCCGCCGAGCACGTGTGCCATGTGGATGCCGGTCATGACGTAGAAGAGCGTGCCGAACGTCCCGTCCTTCACCCCGAACCCGAGCTGGGAGTAGTCGTAGAGCTGGAGCAGCAGGAAGGCGATCCCGAGGGCGATCGTGACGCCCAGGAAGAGGATGGCTCGACGCCGATCGTCGCGACGGATCGATCGCAGCGACAATTGCACGACCAGGCTGCTCGTCACGAGGATCACCGTGAGGAGGGTTGGGATGCCGATCTCCAGATCGGGGGTCCCAGGAGGCGGCCACACCTTGGCGTTGCCGCTGATCGTGAAGTAGCCGCCGAAGAAAGCCGCAAAGAACATCGCCTCCGACGCGACGAACAGGACCATCCCCATGACCGGCCCGCTCATCTCCCGCGAGGGACGCTCGTTCGGCACCGTGACCGCGCTCATGCCTGCGGCTCCTTCGCGGCCATGCGTAGGTCGTACGCCGGGCGATCCGAGCGGATCTGCGGCAAGGCGTCGAAGTTGTGTGGGGGTGGTGGGGAGGACGTCGCCCACTCGAGCGTATTGGACCCCCACGGGTCATCCGGCGCAGACCGAGGCTTCCGCAGCGTGAGGAAGATGTTCACGAAGAACACGATCATCGCGATCGCGATCACGAACGCGCCGATGGAGGACGTGAGGTTCAGGAAGCTCCAACCGCGGTCCGGCGCGTAGTCCGCGATCCGCCTGGGCATGCCCCGCAGACCCAGCAGGTGCATCGGGAAGAACGTGAGGTTGAAGCCGACGAGTTGCAGCCAGAACTGCCAGATGCCGAGCTTCCTTGAGAGCATCCGGCCGGTCATCTTCGGGAACCAGTAGTACATCCCGGCCATCACGCCGAAGATCGTCCCGCCGAAGAGCACGTAGTGGAGATGCGCGACGACCCAGTAGGTGTCATGGATCGCGAAATCCATGGCCGGGGAGGCTGCCCACACGCCGTTGATCCCGCCGATCAGGAACATCGCGATGAAGCCGAGCGCGAACAGCATCGGAGGCTCGAAGCGAAGCTTGCCCTTCCACATCGTGCCGAGCCATATGAAGAAGAGCACGCCGGTCGGGATCGAGATGAGCTCGGTGGTCACACTGAAGAACGGCAACTCGACGGCGCCGGTCGCGAACATGTGGTGCGCCCAGACGCTGAACGAGAGGGCCGTGATCAGGAGGAAGGATAGGATCACGCCGCGGTAGCTGAAGATCGGCTTACCCGAGAAGACGGAGATGATCTCGGTCACGATCCCCCACGCGCCGAGGATCAACATGTACACCTCCGGGTGCCCGAAGAACCAGAACACGTGCTGCCAGAGCAGGACGACGCCTCCACGGCCGGGATCGAAGAACACGGTCCCGATCTGCCGATCGGCGAACACCATGATCAGCCCGGCCGTGAGCACCGGTGCAGCGAGGATCACGAGGAGCGAGGTCGCGAGGATGCTCCAGGTGAACACGGGCATCCTCATCATCGTCATGCCCGGCGCTCGCATGCGAAGGATCGTCACGATGAAGTTGATCCCGCCGAGGATCGAGGCCGTTCCGACGATGATGAGCCCGACGATCCACAGGTCCTGGCCCGTGCCCAACTGTTCGGAGAGCGGGGGGTAACCGGTCCATCCCGCGGCGGCGGCACCGCCCCGTGCAAGGAATCCCGACACGATGGTCAGCCCGCCCACAGGCAGCAGCCAGAAGGACAAGGCGTTGATCCGTGGGAACGCCATGTCGAGCGCACCTATCTGCAGCGGAACGAAGTAGTTTCCGAACCCCGCGAGGAGGGGGAAGATCACGAGGAAGATCATGAGCGTCCCGTGCAGCGTGAAGAGCTGGTTGTACGCATGAGGAGCGAAGATCTGCGTTCCAGGCCGGGCGAGTTCCGTGCGCATCAGCAGGGCGAGCACACCGCCGACCGCGAAGAACGCGAAGCTGTTGATCAGATAGAGGATCCCGATCTTCTTGTGATCGGTCGTCTTCAGCCAGTCGAGCAGCCGGCCTCGCTCCGGTTCGGGCGCGAGCTCGGTGGTTGGAGCTTCGGTTACGGCCACGTCGTTCCCCTCGGGCTCATTTCCTCCTCATCCCTTGACGACGAACGCCCCCGACATCGCCGGCCCATGGACGTCGCACTGGAAGTAGTAGCGGCCGGGAGGTAACGGATCGGGGTTGAGCGAGATGGTTGCCGGCCCCGTTACCTTTGGTCCCGTGAAATACGTGGTCTTCTGGAAGAAGCTGTCGTAGATCGCGAAGTTGTGCTCGATGCCGGCGTCCTGGTTGTCGATGTTGACGGTGAAGGGTGTGTTCGCGGGGACGGCCAAGCAGAATTGATTCCACGAGATGTTGTGCGCGACGAGCGACAGGGTCGTCCCATCGGGCTTGCACGTGATGCTCGCGGCTGCCTTGCGCTGCTGCTTGATCCAGGCTTGGTAGTCGAGCGAACTCACCACTTTCACATCGAACGTCATCTTCGAATGCCAGAGGCCGCAGAACTCGGCGCATTGCGCGGGGAAGGTCCCGAGTTCCGTCGGTGTGAATTCGAACGTGCTGGTCCTGCCAGGGATCGCGTCACGCTTGAAGAGAAGATCCGGCACGAAGAACGAATGGATCACGTCGCGGGACGTCAGCGTGATCTTGACTGGCTCGTCGACGGGCACGACCATCTCGGCCGGCCTCACGAGGGTCTTGCCGGCGACGAAGATCCCCTCCTGCAGGTACAGGAACGTCCACTGCCACTGGAACCCCTCGACCCGGATCTGCACTTGTGGCGGTTCGGTTCGTTCGATCCGTAGGAGGGTCGTCTCGCCGAAGGGGAACAGGAGCGCCACGATCACGGCGGGGATCACGAAGAACACGCCCAGCGAGCGACTCCCGCCGACGGTCTGTGGCGCCGGCTCGTCCGAGCGCTTTCGATACCGCACGACGCACCAGATCAGCGCCGCTTCGACCGCGATGAAGACCGGCGCGGCCAAGATCAGGATGATCACGTACAGCTGATGAACATCCTGACCCTGGGGCGAGATCCCCTGCTTCGCGCAGTTCGTCAGCAACAGCAAGAGCGGTGCGAGCCCAAGACGAGCCAGTCCCGCGCGGATCCTGCGCATCCGGGTTGCCCCCTTCGCGCCGGTCAGGTCACCGTGAACGTGAACACCATGCCCTTCGAAGCGTGGGGCGGGCCGTTCTCCTCTCCACTCTGGGTTCCCGTCTCCCAGCACGCGAAGAAGTACTCCCCCGCGGGCAGATCGAACACGTTCGAGAGGGTCGCCCCCGTATCCACACCAGCGATCTCACCGAAGGCCAGGTATTGGGTCTCGCACTCGCCGCCGCCCTTGCACCCCGGAACCTTCGCACTGTCGATGATGTCTTGCGCCGTATCCCCGGTAGGGAGCGCCTTCACGATCATCTCGTGCGTGATCGGGAACGACTCCTTGTTCGAGAAGTTGATCTGGATGTTTCCCGAGGGGATCGACTTGGGCATGCCGTGGAACCTGAATTGCTGCCCGAAGACGTTGTAGATCGGCGCCGTCGGCGTGCTGTCACTGGAGCACGCGGACGCTACGAGCACCACGACGGCCGTCAGTGCGAGGATCCTAGCCCCACCGACGATCCTTGCCCCACGTTGAAACGATCCGGCCATGCCAACCCTCCATCCGTCAGCGGGCACCCGTGGAGACCTACTCTCGAGCGGTCCCATGCTCGGAGGCAAGATGGATGACAGGACTGTCACGACGATCTCAGCTGGACGCACTGATACGAGGCGCACGGACCTGCCACATTGCACGGTTGTCATGTGTCTCAGCAGATGGCCGGCTGGCGCGCCTGTGGGACGGGATGGCTGGCGAGGTCGACCCGGGCGCCCTCGCCGCCGTCGAGCCGAGCGCTAGCAGGTGTGCTCGTCGGGCAGCAGCGGCCGGAAGATGAGCTGGTACTCGGTCCCGCCGCTGGTCCACGGGGTGAGTGCGTTCGCGTCCTTCGCCGCTGCGAGCAGCGTCGTGAGGTCCTTGCCGGTGACCACCCCGCAGCGGGTGGCCGCCGGAGCGTTTGGGATCGTCTCGCCGAACCCGTCCAAGGGGGCATCGAGCGGCCACGCGATCGCTTCCTGCGGGAGCTCCGTGTCGCCTTGGTACGGGAGGACGTGGACGCGCATCTCGGTCGGGTCGTAGGGACGCTCGGTGCCGAGGGAGTCGGCAGGGAGCCAGCTCTGGAGGTCCGTGAGCTTCGCCTGGAATGCCGCGAGCTTCGCGCGGGCGGCGGCGTCCTTGCCGTCCCCGCAGGTGCCGGAGGGCTGGCCCGCGTCGAGCGCGTACGCGGAGACGACCGACGTCGTGCCGTCCGCGGTGGTCGTGAAGACGGTGGTCGCGGCGTCGGCGATGCACATGTCGACGTAGTTCTGGTCGCCGTCCATGAGTCCGGCGTCCTCGGCGGCCTGCAAGATCGCCTGGATGCCGTCCTCGGAGACCGGCGTCGCGGTGAGGTTCGGCAGAGCGGGGCCCGGATAGATCTCGATCTGCGGGCCGGGCACGATCAGCGTCCCGTCGCCGAACAGGGACCAGAACGGGGTGGTGCCGAGCGTGTACTCGTACGCCACGAACCCGCCCTCGTAGGCGACGCCCAGGATCAGGTCGTTCGCGCCGGTGGGGTGCTCGATACCGGTGGTCCCGGAAGCGCCGGTGCCGCCGTCCGAACCCGGGTCGGCGTTCCCCACCCCGCCGCACGCCGAGGCGAGCACCGCCACCGCCGCGATCGCCACACCGATCCGTCCCACGCGCATGATCGCTCCTTCGGTCGTCGGATCCGGCCTCGAGCCGGGCCGTCGAGTCTGGCTTGGACGCGGCGCCCGGGCCCGATGGTTCCGCCGCCCGTCGTAGGCCCCGGCCCCGCGCAGCCGGTCGCGCTAGGCTGAGCACGATGCGCGCCCTGCGCAAGACCGCACCGCGCCCCGGCGCCGAGCTCGAGGACATCCCGGTCCCCGATCCGGGCGAGGGTGAGGTGCTCGTCCGCGTGCACGCCGCGTCGATCTGCGGGACCGACCTCCACATCTTCGACTGGAACGAGTGGGCACAGGGCCGCGTGACCCGCGTGCCGATGACGTTCGGTCACGAGGTGGCCGGGACGGTCGAGGCGGTCGGACCCGAGGTGCATCACGTGCAGCGGGGTGCGTTCGTGGCCGTCGAGACCCACATCGCGTGCGGCGTCTGCTCCACCTGCCGGACCGGGCGGGCACACATCTGCCGCAACCTGAAGATCCTGGGCGTCGACACCGACGGCGCGTTCGCGGAGTACGTCGTGGTCCCCGCGGTGAACGCTGGATCGTCGGCGAGGGCATCCAGCCCGACCACGCCTCGGTGATGGAGCCGTTCGGGAACGCCGTGCACGCGACGTTCGGGACCGAGGGCGGCGAAGACCTGCTCACCAACCCGGTCGCGGTCATCGGGTGCGGTCCGATCGGCCTGTTCGCGGTCGGGATCGCGCGGGCGCTCGGGGCCTGGAAGGTGATCGCGATCGAACCCAACGACGAGCGCCGGTCGCTCGCGGCGAAGATGGGTGCCGACCTGTTGATCGATCCGAAGGCCGACGATCCGGTCGAGGCGGTGCTCGACGCGACGGACGGCAACGGCGCGGAGGTCGTGCTCGAGATGTCGGGGAACGCGACGGCGATCGATCAGGGGACCCGGCTGCTGGCCCGGGGTGGGCGCATGTCGCTGCTCGGGCTCCCGGACGGGCCGGTGACGCTGGACCTGAACGATCAGGTGATCTTCAAGGAGGCCCGGATCCTGGGGATCACCGGACGCCAGATGTTCCGGACCTGGCAGCAGACGACGACGCTGCTCTCCACGGGACGGGTCGACATCTCCCCGGTCATCACGCATCGGTTCCCGCTGGATCGGTTCGAGGAGGCGTTCGAGACGGCCGCGTCGGGGCACGCCGCGAAGGTGATCGTCTTCCCCGGCGCGAACGATCAGAGGTAGCCGGCCGTCCCGGTCGTGGACGACGGCGGTTCCTGCCGTGGCTGCGCGGCGAGCGCCTGGACGGTGAACGGGAGCGTCTTCACGTCCTCACCCTGCATCGAGATCACGACTCGATAGTCGCCCGGCGTGGGGAGGGGGAGCCCGTTCAGGTTCAGGGCGATCGGCACGATCTGCTCGTCGGCGCCCCCGGCCGTGAACTCGCCCCCGATGCGGTTCACCGGCCCCTCGGGACCCGCGCCGAGCGAGAGATCCTCGCCCGAGGGCCCGCGCAAACGCAGCTCGAACCGCCGCGCCTCGACGGCCGAACCCGCCGGGATCCGGACCAGGAGCCCGATCCCCACGCGGTCGTGCCGGGCGGGGAACAGCGCGACGGAGATGCGGTTCCACCCCGCCCCGAGCGCGTAGAGCTTGCCCTGGACCGACGCGACGGAGTCCGCGAGGAACGCGTCGAACTCGATGTCGCCCACGATGCCTCCTCGTCTCTCTGGCTGCGTCGTCGTTGGCTGCGTCGATCGGCCGTCGGTCGGCCGGACCGGTCGCCACAGCGTATGCGGTAGCGTGAGGTTCCGATGCCGGGTGCGCTCGACTACCTGAAGCAGCGGCTCGCCGAGCTGGACGAGCAGGGGTTGCTGCTGCAGCCCAGGACCCTCGAGGGACCGACCGGCGCCCGGGCGCGGTTCGACGGTCGGGACGTGATCAACCTCGCGTCGAACAACTACCTCGGACTTGCGAACCACCCCCGGATGAACGCCGCGGCGGCGAAGGCCGCGAGCGAGCTCGGCGCCGGCACGGGCGCGGTGCGCACGATCGCCGGCTCGATGACGCTGCACCGTGAGCTCGAGCGCCGGTTCGCCGCGTTCAAACACGCGGAAGACGCGTTGATGTTCCAGTCGGGCTTCACGGCGAACGCCGGGACCGTCGCCGCGATCCTCGACAAGCAGGACGTGATCGTGAGCGATCGTCTGAACCACGCGTCGATCATCGACGGCGCGAGGCTCTCGCGCGCCGAGATCAAGGTGTTCGAGCACAAGGACGCCGACCACGCGGACGCGCTCCTGCGGGAGAGCAAGGCCGAGGGCCGGCGGCAACTCCTGGTCACGGACGGCGTGTTCTCGATGGACGGGGACATCGCGCCGCTCCCGGCGCTCGTCGAGGTCGCCGAGCGGCACGGGGCGATCATGATGATCGACGACGCGCACGCGACGGGCGTCCTCGGTACGGGCGGCGCGGGGAGCGTCGACCACTTCGGCCTGCACGGCCGGGTGGACGTCCAGGTCGGGACGCTCTCGAAGGCGATCGGCGTCCTGGGTGGATTCATCGCCGGGCCCCACGAGCTGATCGAGTGGCTGCAGAACCGCGGCCGGCCCCACCTGTTCTCGACGAGCGCGCCGCCGGCGGCGGTCGCCGCGTGCATCGAGGCGCTCGACATCATCGACGACGAGCCCGAGCGGCTCGAACGGCTCTGGTCGAACACCGCGTCGTTCAAAGCCGGGCTGCATGAGCTCGGGTTCGATACCGGGGCGAGCGAGACGCCGATCACGCCGGTGATCACCGGAGACGAGGAGCGGACGCAGGCGTTCGCGCGGCGGCTGTTCGAGGAGGGCGTGTTCTGCCCGGCGATCGTGTTCCCCACCGTGGGCAAGGGATCCGCGCGCGTGCGGACGATCGTCACCGCGGACCACACGGAACAGGACCTGGGCGAGGCGCTCGAGATGTTCGGGCGGGTCGGCGCCGAGCTCGGTCTGCGCTAGGGATCCGGGGTCTGGCTCCGGACGCGTTCGAGCACGCCGCGGATCAACAGGTCCAGGCCGAAGTCGAACTCGTCGTCCGGATCGCACTCGGCCCAGTGAGGGTGGATCGCGCGGAGCGCCGAGAACTCGTCGGGCAGCTCGGTCGCGACCTCCTTGTGACGGTCGAGATGTCCCTCGCTGATGCCGCCCGCGATCGAGCCCTGCTCCATGATCACGAACCCCTGGATGTACCCGCCGAACGCGTGGAACGCCTGAGCCGTGTCGCGGTCGGACAGCCCGATCTCCCGGAACAGCCGGAGCGCGAACTCCATCGGGCGCATCGACTCGACCGACCGCACGGGTCCACGCTCCTCGGCGAACAGCCGCATGACGTCCGGGTGCGCCTTGAGGAGCCGGCGCCACGAGCGCGCGGCGCGGCGACACGTCTCCGCCCAATCGCGACCGGGCTCGGGGAACTCGAACTCGGCCATCACCCGTTCGCAGATCCCGTCGAGGATGTCGTCCTTGCCCGCCACGTGGTTGGCGTCGTGCCCGTACAGCGACATCGCCTCGACGCCGAGCTCGCGCCCGATGCGCCGCATCGTCACAGATTCGAGCCCTTCTTCGTCCATCACGTGGAGGGCTGCTTCGATGATGCGTTCGCGGGTGAGCGGTGTCCGGCGGGGATGGTCGCTGGTTTCGGTTCCTTGCACTGTCGATCGGGTCACGTTCATCTACCGTCCATCTGGGTCAGGGAACCTGCTTCCTTCGGGAAGCAGGCGGCCGTTCGTCGGGTTGACACCTTACATCGTATCCATATACTCCGTACATCGTAAGCATATGGCGTAAGGTACCGCGAAGCAAATAGACCAAGTCCGCGCCCCTATCGAGGGGCACGAGTGAGGGGAGTACGGGATGAGGCTCAACCCCGAGTCGATCGCACGAGCGAGCAGCAGGCACCCCTGGCGCACGGTCGGGGTCTGGGCGCTGGTGCTGTTCGCCGGTTTCGCCGCCCTGAGCACGCTGCTCAGTCCGGCGCTGAGCAACGACTTCGACTTCACGAACAGCCCGGAGGCGATCCAGGCACAGAAGCTCCTCGAGCAGAAGGGGCTGGAGCAGGACGTCTCCCCCGAATCGTTCGTGCTGGTCGGCGGGGAGGGTGCCACGAGCGACCCCGCGTTCGCCGAGAAGGTGAACGCCGCCCTGGACGACCTCCGCGCGCTCGATCCGTCGGTGGTGCTCGTGGTCCCGAGCGGGTACCCCGTCTCCGAGCAGGACGCGTCGGATCCTCAGGTCGCCGCGCTCGGTCCGATCGATTCCGAGGACGGGACGGCCGTGCTCTTCACCGTGATCCTCACCGGTGACACGGACAAGACGGCGGAGCAGGTGCAGAACCTGAACACGATCCGCGAGCGGTACAGCACGGACGGCACGACCATGTACGCGTTGGGGGAGCCGACCTCGACCGACGACTTCAAGAAGATCTCCGAGGAGGACTTCAAGAAGGGTGACGCCATCGGCATCGTGGTGGCGATGATCGTCCTGCTGGTCGTGTTCGGCTCGCTCCTAGCCGGCGTGACGCCGATCATCATGGGGATCTTCGCGATCGTCACCGCGCTCGGGCTGGTGGGTCTGATCGGTACGTTCTGGCGATTCAGCTTCTTCGTTCCGAACCTGATCTCGATGATGGGTTTGGCGGTCGGGATCGACTACTCGCTGTTCATCGTCTCGCGGTACCGCGAAGAGCGGGCGAAGGGACACGACAGCCTCGAGGCGATCGGGCGGTCGGGGGCGACGGCGAACCGCGCCGTGTTCTTCAGCGGCCTGACCGTCGTGCTCGCGCTCGCGGGCATGATGCTGGTCCCGACGACGATCTTCCGTGGTCTCGCGGGCGGCGCGATCCTGGTCGTGCTGATCTCGATCGCGTTGTCGATGAGCCTGCTTCCCGCCCTGATGGCGTTGTTCTCGGACCGTTTGGTGAAGCCGGGCCGCGTCTTCGGTCGTGGGCGCACCCTGGAGCACGGGCGGCCCGGCGGGTTCTGGGACAGGCAGACGCGTCGGGTGATGGCACGCCCGTGGACGTACCTGCTCCTCGCGGCGAGCTTCATGATCCTGCTCTCGGTCCCGTACTGGGCACAGTCGAACCCGCACGACAGCAATCGCGGCATGCGGACCGGGTTCTCGGGCATCTCGACGATCCCGGACGGCGTCCAGACGAAGGAGGCCTTCGAGGTCCTGATCGCGAAGTTCCCGACGACGGGGCAGCAGTCGACCGCCGACGTCGTGATCCCGGATGCCGCATCGGACCCGTCCATCGACCAGCAGATCCAGGAGCTCGAGGCCGCGGCCGCGGGTGACCCTTCGTTCGGTCAACCGCAACCGCCGCAGACCAGCGCGGATGGCACCGTCGTCCTCGTTCGCTTCCCCTTCGCGGGCGAGGCGACCGACAATTCGAGCGAGGCCGCGGTCGATGCCATCACCAAGATGCGGGAGACCTACGTTCCCCAAGCCTTCGGCCCGGACTCGGGCGTGCTCGTCGGCGGGGACACCGCGACGGTGAAGGATTTCTTCGACATCTCCGCCCAGTACACGCCGATCATCATCCTGTTGGTGCTCGGGTTGTCGTTCATCTTGCTGACCGTGGTGTTCCGATCGATCGTCGTGCCGGCCAAGGCGATCGTGATGAACCTGCTCTCGGTGGGCGCGGCCTACGGCTTGATCGTCCTGATCTTCCAGAAGGGCGGGCCGTCGTTCGCGCACTCGATCGCGGACGCCTTGAACTTCATCCAGGTCGACGCGATCGAGGCGTGGCTCCCGCTGTTCCTGTTCTCGATCCTGTTCGGCCTCTCGATGGACTACCAGGTGTTCCTGATCAGCCGGATCCGGGAGGAGTACGACAAGAGCGGGGACAACTCCGAGGCGGTCGCCTTCGGTCTGCGGACCACGGGTGGGATCATCACCGGCGCCGCGATCATCATGGTGGCCGTGTTCGCCGCCTTCGCGAGCGGGCGGATCGCCGGGCTCCAGCAGATGGGCTTCGGCCTCGCGATCGCGGTCTTCCTCGACGCGACGATCGTGCGATCGATCCTGGTCCCGTCGGCGATGAAGCTCCTCGGCGACCGCAACTGGTACCTGCCGGGGTGGCTGCAGTGGCTGCCGAAGCTCAACGTCGAGGGCGCCGCAGAGGAGCAGGAGCCCGTGCTGCTCCCGCAGGCCGAGCCCGTCGGCGTGAGGGACGACGCCTGATCGTCGCAGCGTCGGCTTGAGGAAGGGGTCCCGTACGGGGCCCCTTCCTCGTTGATAGGGTCCGGCGCCATGGAGGAACCCCAGGGCCCTGAGCTCCGTGAGGAGCGCGACGAGCTGCGCGAGTCGCTCGGGCGCATCGGCGCCTGGAGCTTCGCGCTGGAGACGCTGACCGCGGCGGAAGAGCGCGACGCCGTGGCCGAGATCGAGTCGTTCGGCTACCGAGCGATCTGGCTCCCCGAGTCCGTCGAGAGCCGAGAGGTCTTCGCCCACGCGTCGTGGATCCTCGCGAGCACCGAACGCGTGCTCGCGGTGTCCGGTATCGCGAACATCTGGGCTCGCGACCCCACCGCGATGGCCAACGGCTGGCGGATGCTCACGGACGCATACCCGGGGCGCTTCGTGCTGGGGATCGGGGTGAGCCACGCGGGTTCGGTCGCCCGACGCGGCAGCACCTACGAGAAGCCGTACTCGGCGATGCGCGACTACCTCGACGCGATGGACCGCGCGCCGTCCTCGGCCGCCGAACCCGAGGTGACGCCGCGGCTGGTGCTCGCGGCGCTCGGGCCGAGGATGCTCGAGCTCGCGGCCGAACGCGCCCACGGCGTCCATCCCTACTTCGTCCCGGTCGAGCACACGGCGTTCGCGCGGCAGCGGCTCGGACCGGGTCCGGTGCTCGCGGTGGAGCAGACCGTCGTGCTCGAGAGCGACCCGTCCGAGGCCCGGCGCGTGGCCCGCGGGTTCGCGCTGGACTACCTGCAGACCGAGAACTACGCGCGGAACCTCAAGCGTGTGGGGTGGACCGACGCCGACGTCGCCGGGCAGGGGAGCGACGCGCTGATCGACGCGGTGGTCGCCTGGGGCGACGTCGACCGCATCGCGGTGCGCGTCCGGCAGCACCTCGACGCCGGCGCGGACCACGTCTGCATCCAGGTGGTCTCGGAGGACGAGCTCGACCCGTGCCTCCCGCAGCTCCGCGAGCTCGCGCCCGCGCTGCTCGAGCTGTAGGTCAGCGCGTCCGCAGGCGAGCCTGGACGGCCTCGCTCCGAAGTTCGCGGAGGGCGTCGCGGGCGATCCACCGGGAGGACCGGGCCTCCATGCGCTCGATCTGCTCGGCGGTCCGGATCGCCTTCGTGTTGAGGCCGGCGCTGCGCTTGCCGATCTGCCGCAGCGCCCAGGAGACGGCCTTCTTCACGTAGTTGCGGTCGTCGGCCGACCGCTCGCGGATCAGCGGCAGCAGCGAGGCGAACGCCGCGTCGGGCAGGTCCTTGCGGTGGACAGCGGACCAAGCCATGAGCGCGAACCCGGCGCGCTTCTCGAACTCCGGCTCGCGGGCGCTCCACTCGACCGCCTTGTCCAGCGCGAACGGGGTCCGGTCGAACAGGTTGCCGCACACCGCGTCGCAGACGTCCCATGAGTCCAGGTCGGCCACCCACGCGTCCATCTGCGCGTGCGAGACGCGGGCCGGCTCGTCCACGAGCGACGCGAGGATGCGCGCCTCGTGCACGCCCGAGGCCCACAGCGCGGCCGCCAGGTCGTGATCGTGGCCGAGATCACGGGCGAGACGGCGGAGCTCGGTGACGGAGATCCCCAGAGCCCGGCTGGTGTCGATCCCGTAGCGCGCCATGCCCTCGCGGCGTGCTGGTTCGCCCATCCGCTCCAGGGTCCGGCCGACCTCGCGAGCGCGTTCGGCCGCCGTCATCCGTGGAACGATCGGTACGGGCTAGCTGCCGTCGCCGAGGCCGCGCGCCGGGCCCCGCCGCGGCTCGGAGCGCACGTCGTACGCCTCTCGCCGCCGGCGGTCCTGGTCGTACCGGACCTCGACGTCGCGCTGGAACTCGCGGAACCGACGCTTCGCGTACCAGGCGCCGATCCAGGCAAGGAGCACGACCGCGAGCACGAACGATAGGACGATCACGAGCGTGACCTTCAGGACCGCGCCGAGCACGCCCGCGGCGGCGGCCAGGACCAGCAGGATCAACAGGAACAGCGCCATCCCACCATCCTACGAGCGCCGGCCCCGAACGCGGGCGGCGGCCTCGGCGAGCTTCGCGATCCGCCGGGCGACCGCCTCCGGACGCTGCAGGGGAACGTCGTGGATCCCCTCGATCCACGCGAACGACACCGGGGGTCCGATCGTCCGGACCCGCCGCGCGGCGATCGCCTTGTCCCGTTCGAACCCAGGTGCGGCCGACCCGCCCGAGCGAGAACGCGCGGCCAGGACCAGCGTTGGCACGCGGACGCGTTCGAGCAGCCCGAGCGTGTCCTGTTCCCACAGTGCTCGGAGGATCTTGAGGTGGTTCGCCCGCGACAGACGTGGCCGGATCCGCCCCTTCGGATCCACGCGGACGAGCGACAGGAAGACCTCGTCGAGCTCGGGTGTGACGGGGATCGTGCCCACGAGGTTGCGGTGGATACGCCGGAGGAACCCGTCGACCGTGATCCCGCTGAACTCGGGTGGTGCGAGCATCCGCTTCGCGGTCACCCAGTCGAACCGGTCGCGCATCGTGAGGAAGCCGCCGTCGAGCAACACCGTCCCGCCGACCGAGCGAGACCGACGGACCGCGAGCTCGAGCGCGACGTTCGCTCCCCACGAGTGCCCGACGACGATCGGTCGATGGAGCCGCATCGCGCGGATCACCGCGGCGGCGTCGGCCGTGGTCTCGTCGAAGCCGTAGCCCGAGGAGGGCTTGGAGGACCGGCCGTGTCCCCGCTGGTCGTAGGCGACCGGGTGGAGCCCGAGCCGGACGAGCCGTGGCGCGACCAGGTCCCAGATGTGCGAGGACGACGCGAGCCCGTGGATCAGCAGGACGTCGTCCCCGCCGCCCGGCCACTCGCGGACGTGGAGGCGGACGCCGTCGTTCGCGACGATCCTCTCGCGGTCCACCGGCACACGGCGAGCCTACCGTCGCGTGACGCGGACGGCGTATGCTCCGCGTTCGACCGTTGGCCAAGGAGGCTGCCGTGTACGGGACGTTGGGACGGATGACGCCGAAGGCCGGCAAACGCGACGAGCTCATCGCGCTGATGAGCGCGCCCCCGGCCGGCGCGGCCGCGAACGGCTACCGCGGTGGCTACCTCCTCAAGGCCGACGAGGGCGACGACGTCGTCGTGGCCGTGATGTACGACGACAAGGACGCCTACTTCGCGATGGTCCACGATCCCCAGACCGACGAGAACTTCGGCAAGATCATGGAGCTGCTCGAAGGGGAGCCGGCGTGGACCGACGGCGAGTGGCTCGGCACCGGCGCCTGAGGGACGATCCCCGGAGCACGGAGCCCGTCCTCCCGCGATAGGCTGAACGCTCGTTCAAGACGACTCCGGGAGGGGACCACCGTGGCCGACGCGTTGCAGAACCACATCGACGGGGCGTGGGTCGACGCGCGCGACGGCGAGCGCTTCGACGTGTTCGACCCGGCCACCGGCGCGGTGATCGCGACCGCGCCGGACTCGAAGGCCGTCGACGTCGAGGCCGCGATCGACGCGGCCCGGCGGACGTTCGACGAGGGCACGTGGTGGCCCGGCACGCCGGCCCGCGAGCGCGGCCGGATCCTGCTCCGCGCCGCCGACATCGTCCGTCGCGACCAGGAGCGCCTGGCCCGGATGGAGTCGCTCGACTCGGGCAAGCCGATCGGCGAGGCGCGCGAGGACGTGGCCGAGGTCGCGTTCATGTTCGAGTACTTCGGGGGATGGGCGACCAAGATCGAGGGGGACGTCCAGCAGCTGTCCCCGGACGCGATGTTCATGGTGTGGAAGGAGCCGATGGGCGTCGCGGTCGGCATCACCCCGTGGAACTACCCGCTGATGATGGCGACGCAGAAGGTCGCGCCCGCGCTGGCCGCAGGGTGCACGTTCATCCTCAAGCCGCCCGAGCAGACGCCGCTCACCTGCCTCCAGCTCCCCGCGATCCTCGAGGAGGCCGGGCTCCCGCGCGGGGTGTTCCACGTGCTGACCGGGTTCGGCGAGACCGCGGGCGCGCCGCTCGTGCAGAGCCCGAAGGTCGACAAGATCGCCTTCACCGGGTCGCGCGAGGTCGGCAAGATCATCATGCGTACGGGCGCGGACACCCTGAAGCGCGTGACGCTCGAGCTCGGCGGCAAGTCGCCGAACATCGTGTTCGGGGACGCGGATCGCGTGACCGCCTTCGAGGGTTCGGCGAACGGCGTGTTCTGGAACCAGGGCGAGATCTGTTCGGCGGGCACTCGCGTGTTCGTCGAGCGGCCGCTCTACGACGACGCCGTGAACGCTTTCGTGGACCGCGCGTCGGCGATCGTGCTGGGCGACGGATCCGACGAGGCGACCGAGATGGGTCCGCTCGTCAGCAAGGAGCAGCAGGAGCGCGTCGAGCGGTTCATCGAGATCGGGTCGAAGGAGGCCACGCTCGCGAAGCAGGGTTCGCGGCCGTCGGACGCGCGCCTGGCGAACGGCTACTTCGTCCCGCCCACGGTGTTCGCCGACGTCGGCAACGACGCGACCATCGCGCGCGAGGAGATCTTCGGGCCCGTGATGTCGGTGATCCCGTTCTCCTCGGTCGAGGAGGTGGTCGCGATGTCCAACGACAACGAGTATGGCCTGGCCGCCGCCGTGTGGACCAACGACGTGAAGAAGGCGATGCGCACCGCCCAGGCGCTGCGGGCGGGCATCGTCTGGATCAACGACTCGCAGCCGGCGCCGACCGAGATGCCGTGGGGCGGCTACAAGCAGTCGGGCATCGGTCGCGAGCTCGGCAAGCACGGCGTCGAGGACTTCCTCGAGAGCAAGTCGGTCTACCTGAACCTCGGCTGACGGGCGTCTCGCTGACCGAACGGTCCGCCTACGGTCGCGGAGGCCCTCGGGTATGCTCCGCGATCATGGCCGGTGGAGAGGTCGTCCTCGTCGATCTGGTGAAGCGGTTCGCCGACGTGACGGCGGTCGCGGGGATCAACCTGACATGCCCTCGGGCGAGTTCTTCTCGCTGCTCGGGCCCTCCGGCTGCGGCAAGACGACCACGCTCCGGCTGATCGCGGGGTTCGAACGCCCGGACGAGGGCCAGATCCTGCTCGACGGCGTGGACATGGTGCAGACGCCGCCGCACAAGCGCAACGTCAACACGGTCTTCCAGAACTACGCCCTGTTCCCGCACCTCACGGTCGCCGAGAACGTCGCGTTCGGGCTCCGCTACCAGGACGTCTCGAAGCAGGAAGCGAAGACGAGGGTGGCCGACGCGCTCGAGCTGGTCCGGCTCCAGGGCCTCGAGCGCCGGCGCCCCTCGCAGCTCTCGGGCGGCCAGCAGCAGCGGGTGGCGCTCGCGAGGGCGCTGATCCTGAACCCCGCGGTGCTCCTGCTCGACGAGCCGCTCGGCGCGCTCGACGCCAAGCTCCGCAAGGCGCTGCAGATCGAGCTGAAGGCGCTCCAGGAGGAGATCGGCATCACGTTCATCTACGTGACGCACGACCAGGAGGAAGCGCTCACGATGTCCGACCGGCTCGCGGTGATGAGCAACGGTCGGGTGGAGCAGATCGGCTCGCCCTCGGACGTCTACGAGGAGCCGACCACGGCGTACGTCGCCGACTTCCTGGGCGTCTCGAACCTGATGGACGCGACGGCCGGCGGCGCCGACGCCGGCGGGCGGGGCAAGGTGCGGCTCGGCGAGTTCGAGCTGCGTGGCCGGGCACGGCGACACGGATGCGCGGGGCGACGTCAAGATCGTGATCCGGCCCGAGCGCGTCCAGCTGGAGGAGACCGGGAGCGACCGGCGAGAACCGGGTCGCCCGGGATGGTCGAGCGCGTCGTGTACGTCGGCTCGATCATGCAGGTGATCGTGCACCTCGCGCCCGGCCAGACGTTGCAGGCGTGGGTGCAGAACCAGGGCGAGGGTCTGCCCTACGGGCAGGGCCATCCCGTGTCGGTGCACCTGCCCGTCGATGCGCTCCGTCCTGGTCGACACGAGCGTGCCGCGCGCCGGCGGAGGACGTCGCCGCGCTAGACGTCTCGCGTCAGAGCTCGGAGACGCCGACGGTCCGCTGGCCCCTGGTGCGCTGACCGCCGGTAGAGCGAAGTACCCGACCACGATCGCGATCATCGTCGTCGACGAGCATGAACGTCGCGGCCGCGTTGACGGCCGGCGTCGGCGTTCGGCGCGCGCGAAGTTGTAGATCTTGACCGACAGCGGCTCGCTGGTCGCCGGGCCCGACAGGTACCGGACGGTCACGAAGTCGTCGATCGTGTCGGCGAACACGAGCGCGGCGCTCGCGAAGATCGCCGGGTACGAGCAGCGGAAGCAGCACGCGACGGATCGCCTGCGTCGGCGAGCGCCCCCAGATCCATGGCCGCCTCCTCGTACTCGCGGCCGATCGACAGTAATCGGGCGCGCACGATGATGAACGGGTACGAGATCTGGTAGGTCACCAGGCCGAGGATCTGCGCCGTGGTCCCGAGCTGGACGAACTTCAACAGGTGCGGAACACGCAGGAACAGCGAGATGCCCAGGATGATCTCGGGCAACACGAACGAGAAGCAGCATCAGGAACGTTCGCGCCGGCCGCCGGCCGCCCGTGCCAGCGGTCGATCCCGATCGCGAACGCGACGCCCGAGCGGCACGGCGATGAGCACCGTCGTGATCAGCGAGAGCGCAGGCTCTGGAACAGCGCGGAGTGGAGCGTCGGGGTCGTGCCACAGCGAGTCCTCGCGGATCCGGTACCACCACCACTGGAGGCTGAACCCCTGCAGGCGCTGTTGGACCGGCCGGCGTTGAACGAGAACGCGATCGCGATCAGTGACCGGGACCAGGCGACCAGCCAGGTAGCGCCCACGTGACCGTTTGCAGGAACCTCGGCTTGCGCCATGGGTCGCGCCACCAGCGGTCGGGCGTCCGGCCGGGACCGACGGCGACGGGCGGCTGCCGGGGCCGGCGATCGTCTCCTGCTCATGCCGCCTCCGCCGTGCGGCGCGTGCTCCGCAGGTAGTAGAGCATCGGCACGATCAGCAGCACCATCAGGATCAGCACGAGCGAGGCCGCCTCCGGCGCCCTGGCCGGTCGTGCCTGTACGCCTCGTCGATCAGGTTGCCGATACATCGGTGGTCCTGGGCGATCCCGACAGCAGGTTGTTCGTGTAGTAGTCGCCGAACATCGGCAGCGAGACGATCACCACTCCGGCCAGGATGCCGGGCTTGGACAGGGGCAGGGTCACGCGCCAGAACGTGCTGAGCGCGGCTGCCGCCCAGGTCGCGTCCCGGCCTCCAGCAGGCTGGCGTCGATGCGGTCGAGGAACCCGAACAGGGGCAGGATCATGTACGGGATGTAGCCGTACACCAGGCCCAGGATCACGGTGATCGGCCGGCCCTCGAGCCAGCCGATCGGGTGGTTCACGACGTGGACGAACATCAGGAACCGGTTGATGTACCCGTCGTTGTCCAGCAGGTTGATCCACGCGAGCATCCGCATCAGGTAGCTGATCCAGAACGGGGAGATCAGCAGGACGAGCAGCAGGCCCTTGTGCCTGCCGCCGAAGCGGGCCACGTAGTACGCGACCGCATAGCCCGAGAACGAGACAGACGGCGCTCGCCACGACCACGTAGACGAAGGTGTGCACGTACACGCGGCTCGGAAGATCCCGAAGACCTTGCCCAGCGTCTCCCCGAAGTGCTCGGTGCTCCACCACCAGGGCTGGTAGACGGGCAGGGGCCCTCGGAAGATCGGGTCGACGGTGCCGAACGCGATCGAGACGACGGTGTAGAGGGGGAGGACGAACAGGATCAGGAGCCAAAGGATCCCGGGGAGGGCGAACGACGGCCAGTACCAGCGTGGATACTGGATGCCCTCGCCGGGCGACGCGGCCCGCCCGGCGACGCGAACGCCGGGTGGGCTCGCTAGCTTTTTGCACCGGCGACGAATTCCTCCCAGACGGCGTGCCACTGGTCGTCGACGTCGGGTGTGAGCGGCCCTGGCGGTATCCGACGTCGAAGTCCTCCTGCCGGACCACCGCGTCGGGCATCCATGGAGACACGTACATCGCCGGCGCCGCCCAGTTGGAGATCTCCGAGTACAGGCCCTCCGTGGAGGTGAGCGAGCCCACATCCGCCTGGTTCTGCGGCGGCTGGTACCCGTTCCAGGAGAAGTTGTCCATCGCGTGTTGGTACTCGAGCCAGTAAGTTGATGAACGCGTGCCCGAGGGCAGGGTGCTCGGCGTTCTTCGGGATCGCGATCAGGTCGTTGTCGACCGGGCCCTTGCGGTCGGCCGGGAACCAGTAGCCGATGTTCTCGTACGCCTGCTCCGTGTAGGGCGGGTGCGTACCCCAGCCGGCCACCATGTCCCCCGACCACGCCGTCATGAGCCAGAACACGTCCTTCGGGCAGCTTCGCGTAGGCACCGCTGTAGGAGATCCGAACGTCCACGTCATCGATCAGGGCGAGCAGGTCCTTGCGGACGGTCTCCAGATCCGACGCCTTGCTGGTGTTCATGTCGGTGATGCCGTTCTTCATCAGCACGATCGCCATCACATCGCGGTAGCTGGGGTACGCGCCGACCTTGCTAGCGTACTGCGGATCCCACAGGATCTCCCACGGGTTGTCCATGCCGTGGATGACGTCGTCGGGGATGTGGTCGCGCCGGTAGCCGATGCCGGTCGTGTAGATCGTGTACGGGACGGAGTACCGCCACCCCTGGTCGTAGTACGGGTTCTGGAAGGTCTTCCAGTTGTCCTTCTGCAGCGCCGGGATGAGGTCGTGGTTGAGCGGTTGGAGGAGGTCCGCGGCGACCAGCTTGCCCATCACGTCGATCGTCGGGAAGAAGACGTCGGCCTTCTGACCGGCCTGCAGCTTCGCTACGCCCTCGTCCATGTTCTGGAACGTGGACGGCGCCGTGAAGGTGATGCCGTTGGTCTGGTGGGACTCGACGAACTGGTTGAGTACGTACTTCCACATGTACTGCGACCAGTTCAGGATCTGGAGATCGGCCCCCTGCTCGATCGGGGTGTCGCTCGGGATCGGGTCCCCGTTCATCGGCAGCGTCACCGGTTTCTCGGGGCGGGCGATCTGATAGGGAAGGCTGCCCGTCGAGGACGTCGTTCCCGGCTTGGTGCACGCGGCCAGGATCTCGGCGGCGGCGGGGATCGCGACCGCCGCTCCGGCCGTCCTCTTGAGGAAGTCGCGCCGACTCAGGTCGTGAGCCCAGCGAGCATCCGATGCCATGGCTCCTCTCCTCCTCGGAAGTTGAAGCGCCGTTCAAAAGCCTGGGTACCATAGGGCGCTCGGGCTACGCAAGCCAATCTAGCGCGGAGCGTGCGAAAACGTGGCTGATGTCGTGGTCGTCGGGGCCGGGTTCGCGGGGCTGGCCGCCGCGCTCGACCTGCACGACGCCGGGGTCTCGGTGGTCGTGCTCGAGGCCCGCGAGCGCGTGGGGGGCAGGGTCCTGTCGGTCGAGCTCGAGAACGGCGAGCTCGCCGAACTCGGCGCCGAGTGGATCATGCCGCAGGACGACGTCCTGCAGGCAACGATCGACCGGCTGGGGCTCGAGGCGAGCGTGGCCGGGATCGACTACCTGCGGCGGGAGCCGCGCGGCCGCGGCGCCGTCCCGGTGGCCGAGCTCGACGCGTTCCTGGAGGCCGCGGACGCGCACCTCGCCGCCTCGGATGCCGACGGGAGCTCGATGGGGGCGATGCTGGATGCCGTCCCCGGCGACGACCGGGCCCGAGCCGTCGCGAAGGCGCGCCTGCAGGGGACGTTCGCGAGCGACCTCGATCGCGTCGCGTGGCGCGCCGGCTGGCATTCGGGACGCCTGGCGGCCGAGCCCGCCGTCTACCGACGCATGGCGCGCGGCAACTGCACGATCGCCGATGCCATCGCCGGCCTTCTGCCCGACGTCCGCCTCGGGGTCCGAGCGACCGGCATCGCCGAACGAGGTGGGCGCATCGAGGTCGAGACCGGCGACGATCGGATCGAGGCCGACGCCGCCGTCGTCGCGGTTCCGGTGCGCCTGGTGACCGAGCTCGCATTCGACCCGCCGCTGCAGCCCGAGCAGCGCGAGGCGTTCGAGGGTCTGCGGATGGGGGTGGCGTCGAAGGTCGCGATCCCGCTCGGCGGCGAACCCGAGCGGTGCGCGATCCAGTGCGCGGATCTCCCGTTCTGGTTCTGGGTCGCGGACGGCGCCGACGGGCGACCCCGCCGCGTGGTGACCTCGTTCGCGGGGAGCGAGCTGCCACAGGAGCCGCTCGCGACGGCGAGCGGCGATCCCGCGGCGTGGGTGCGCCGGATCTCCGACCTCGCCCCCGAGCTCCGACCGGACGGGACCGCCGTCATGAAGGTGTGGGCCGACGACCCGCTCGCTCGCGGCGCCTATACGGCCTGGGATCACCCGTCGCTCGCGCGACGGCCGTTGTTCGAACGCCCACACGGGGCGGTCGCGTTCGCGGGCGAGCACACGGCCGGCGACCATTCGGGAACGATGGAGGGCGCGCTGCGGAGCGGCCGTCGCGCCGCGGCGCAGGTCCTCGAGCTCCTCGGCCGAGGCTGAGCTCCGCGAACGCGCGAGCGTGAAGCGCCGTGCAGGTGGCTGTGTATCATCCGGCGCACCCCGGGCCCGGCGACGACGGCCGGTCGCGGATCGAGAGCGAGGGACCCACCCCATGACGTTGCGTTCGGCGCGATGACGGAGGCGAGCGAGGGCGGCGTCCTGCTCTCCGAGGACCTCGGGCCCGTCCGACGGCTCACGCTCAACCGCCCCGATTCGCTGAACGCCTTGAGCGCCGAGCTGATGGACGCGCTCGAGGCGGCGTTCGACGCCGCGGCCGAGGACGACGAGGTCCGCGTCGATCGTGCTCCGGGGTTCGGGTCGCGCGTTCTGCGCCGGGTACGACCTGAACCAGGACGCGGAGGAGGGGACCAAGGACGCGGCCGAGTGGCACCGCGAGCTCGACCGCGACACGCAGCGGCTCCTGCGCATCCTCGAGAACCCGAAGCCCGTCATCGCGTCCGTGCACTCGTACTGCCTCGCCGGCGGCACCGACCTGATGCTCGCGTGCGATCTCGCCGTGGCCTCGGACGACGCGGTGTTCGGGTACGTCGACATCCGGTTCGGCTCGGGCGTCGTCTCGATGTTCCTGCCGTGGGTGGTCGGGGTGCGCGCGGCCAAGGAGCTGATCCTGACGGGACAGGACCGGGTCCCGGCCGCCGAGGCGCTCCGGATCGGTCTGGTGAACCGGGTCGTGCCGCGCGACGAGCTCGACGACGCGACGATGGCGCTCGCCGACGAGATCGCGAAGAACGAGCCGTTCGTCGTCCGGACGATGAAGGCGTCGATCAACCGCGTCTGGCAGAACGGCGGGCTCCGGGACGCGCTCGACGCGAACACGGAGCTGGACGTGATGATCGAGACGGCCAACCTTCCCGCCCGCGACGAGTTCCGGCGCATCACCCAGGAGGAGGGTCTGAAGGCCGCGATCGCCTGGCGCGACGCGCGGTACCGGGGCACCGAGTGATCTACGGGCTCGCGGCGGCGCTCGGCTGGGGGCTCTCGGATCTGTGGGCGGCGATCTCCGGTCGTCGCATCGGGAGCGGCCGCACGGTGGTGGTGGCGCAGGTCGCCGCGGCCGTCGTCGTGACCCTGCTGGTCCTGATCGTGCGGCCCGACCTCTCGGGGATCCACACGGTCGCCCCCTGGCTGATCCCGAACGCGTTCCTGGGCGCCGCCGCGTTCGCCACGCTGTACAAGGGGCTCGAGCTCGGACCGATCGCCGTCGTGTCCCCGGTGCTCGCGAGCTACGCGGTCGTGCCGGTGCTCCTGTCCGTCGTGCTCCTGGGAGAGACGCTCGGCGGGTGGGAGGTGGTCGGGCGTCGCCGTCACGATCGCGGGCGCCGTGTTGACCTCGACGGATCCGAAGGCGCTCCGCGCGGGCACGCGCACCAAGCCCGCCGGCCTGCCCTGGGCGATCGTATCCACGCTCCTGTTCGGCGTGGCGACCTACGTCATGGGGTGGGCGGCCAAGGAGGCCGGTTTCCTGCCGTCGCTGTGGTTCGGGCGGCTGACGATGATGACCGTGTTCCTGCTCGCGGCGCTCGTGGTGTGGCTGCGGTCGCGTTCGGCTGGCGCGGCGCGCGAACCGGTGGCACCGTCGATGCTCAGGCTCGCGGTGATGGTGGGGGTGGTGGAGCTGATCGGGACGATCGCCTACGCGCGCGGCGCCGAGGTCGGGCTCGTCTCGGTCGTGACGGCCGCGTCCGCGACCTACCCGCTGATCCCCGTCCTCGGCGGCGTGATGCTGCTGCACGAGCGCCCTGTCCCCACCCAGTACCTGGGGATCGCGATGGTGATCGGCGGGCTGATCCTGCTCGGGGTCGCCTGAGCCGTCAGACCGCGGGCTCGTCGCGGCGGAAGAACTCGACGGGCTCGGGTTCGAGCGGCGTGGTGCCGAGGATCAGGTCGGCCGCCTTCTCGGCGACCATCATCACCGGCGCGTAGATGTTGCCGTTCGTGACGTAGGGGAAGACCGAAGCGTCGACGACGCGGAGGCCGTCGAGGCCGTGGACGCGCATCGTGGCGGGGTCGACGACCGACATCTCGTCCGTCCCCATCTTGCACGTGCACGAGGGGTGCAGCGCGGTCTCGGCATCGCGGGCGACCCACGCGAGGATCTCCTCGTGGGTCTCGACGCTCGGGCCCGGCGAGAGCTCGCCCCCGTCGAACGGCGCCATCGCCGGCTGCCCGAGGATCCGTCGCGCCGTCTGGATCGCCTCGACCCACTCGCGCCGATCCTGGTCCGTCGAGAGGTAGTTGAAGCGGAGCGCGGGATGGACCCGGGGGTCGGAGCTCGTGACCTTCACCGAACCCCGCGCGTCCGAGTACATCGGCCCGATGTGGACCTGGTAACCGTGGTCGCTCGCCGGCGCCGAACCGTCGTAGCGCACGGCGATCGGCAGGAAGTGGAACATCAGGTTCGGGTACCGGACGTCGTCGTTGCTCCGGGCGAACCCGCCGCCCTCGAAGTGGTTCGTCGCGCCGGGGCCCGAGCGGAAGAACAACCACCGGAACCCGATCCACGGCCGGTACCGCCACTTGAGGTAGGGCGCCATCGAAACCGGCTGCGTGCACGCGTGTTGGACGTAGACCTCGAGGTGGTCCTGCAGGTTCTCGCCCACCCCCGGCAGGTCGTGCACGACGTCGACCCCGAGCGCTCGGAGCTCGTCGGCCGGGCCGACGCCCGAGAGCTGCAGCGTCTGCGGGGAGTTGATCGCGCCGCCGGACACGATCACCTCGCCGGCGCGGATCCGGTCGGGCGCGCCGCGGCCGCGCGACACCTCGACGCCAACGGCGCGCGAGCCCTCGAACAGGATCCGCGACACGAAGGCCCGCGTTCGGACCTGGAGGTTCGGGCGCGACATCACCGGGTGCAGGTAGGCGCCCGCCGCCGAGAGCCGCCGCCCGCGGTGGATGTTCCGGTCGAACGCCGCGAACCCCTCCTGCCGGTAGCCGTTCACGTCGTCGGTCAGCTCGAAGCCCGCCTGCCGCGCGGCCTCGAAGAACGCGCCGAACAGTGGGTTGGTGGCCGGGCCTCGTTCGAGGACGAGCGGGCCGGCGGCCCCGCGGAACTCGTCGCCGGGGTCGGCAGCGAGGCAGTGCTCCATCCGACGGAAGTAGGGGAGGCAGTGCGCGTAGTCCCAGGTCTGCATCCCGGGGTCGGCGCTCCAGCGCTCGTAGTCGAGCGGGTTGCCGCGCTGGAAGATCATGCCGTTGATGCTGCTCGAGCCGCCGAGGACCTTCCCGCGCGCGTGATAGATCCGGCGGCCGTTCATGTGCGGTTCGGGTTCGGACTCGTACTTCCAGTCGTAGAAGCGGTTGCCGATCGGGAACGTGAGCGCCGCCGGCATGTGGATGTAGACGTCCCACGGGTAGTCGGGTCGTCCCGCCTCCAGGACGAGCACCCGGTTCGACGGGTCGGTCGACAGGCGGTTCGCGAGCGCGCAGCCGGCGGAACCACCCCCGACGATCACGAAGTCGTACCGCTCCGACGTCACCGCTCCTCGCCCGCGTCCACTACGCGAAGTGTGCCTCAGTCGGGGCGGGGGGCGCTCGCGAACCCCGATGCGGTGGCCGGGGGTAAGCTCGCGCGATGGAGGCCGCGGCCCCGGATGCGTTCGAGGTGTCGATCGAGGTCGTCCGTGCCGCCAACGCCAAGGGCATCCCGCTCAAGCTCCTCGGCGGGCAGGCGGTCCGGGTGCTCTGCCCGCTGTTCCCGCACCGAGCGCGGAACGACCAGGACATGGACTTCGCGTGCGTCTCGTCCAAGAAGCGTGACGTGATGGCCTTCTTCGAAGAACGCGGGTTCCTCGGCGATCCGAGGTTCAACCTCCTGCACGGCGACCGGCAGATGTACTTCACGACCGCCGACGGCACGACCTCGGTCGACGTGATCATGGACAAGCTCAACATGTGTCACGTCCTGGACTTCTCGGACCGGATCGATCGCATGCCCGACACCCTCGACGTCACCGACCTCCTGCTGACGAAGCTGCAGATCGTCGAGCTGAACGAGAAGGACGTCCACGACCTGTTCCACCTGCTCTCGGCCTTCGAGGTGCGCCCGGGAGACGAGCCCGGGACGATCGGACTCGACCGGATCGGACGCCTCGTGGCCGGGGACTGGGGGTGGTGGCGGACCGTCACCATGAACCTGGACAAGCTGATCCAGCTCGCCGGCGCCGACCACGGCGACCACGCCGACCTGCTGCCCGAGGCCCGGAGGTTCGAGCCCGCCGAGCAGGCACGCTCCATCCGGACCGCGTGCGACGAGGTCCCGAAGACCATGAAGTGGAAGCTGCGGGCCAAGGTGGGCGACCGGGTCCAGTGGTACGAGGTGCCCGAGGAGGTCGGCCACTAGGCGCGGACCGCGGTCGCGCCGTTCTCCGCGGAAGCACCCCCGCTTGCACCAACGACGGGCGGGGCGGAAGATTGCTGCGGTGAAGCTCTTCTTCGTCACGGACCTCCACGGGTCCGAGATCTGCTGGAAGAAGTTCCTGAACGCCGGTCCCTTCTACGGGGCCGACGTCGTCATCTTGGGCGGGGACGTCACCGGCAAGGCGATGGTCCCGATCGTCCAGCGTTCGAACGGCTCCTGGGACGCCTCCCTCCAGGACCATCTGGAGACCATCGAGACCGAGGCCGAGATCGTCGAGTTCGAGAAGCGCGTGATGAACCGCGGCTACTACCCGATCCGGGTCTCCCAGGAGGAGTACGTCGCGATGCAGGAGGACGCGGACCTCGTCGACAAACGCTTCAAAGAGGTCATGCTCGATGGGACCGAGCGCTGGATCGCGATGGCCGAGGACAAGCTCGCAGGCACGGGGATCCGGGTTGTCGCGTGCCCGGCCAACGACGACATGTTCGAGATCGACGAGCTCCTGACCCACGCGAACGTCGTGGAGACCGGGGACGAGGACCACCCGATCGAACTGGACGGGTTCACGATGATCTCGATGGGATGGACCAACCCGACGCCGTGGCACACGTTCCGCGAGGCCGAGGAGCCCGAGCTCGCGGTTCGGATCGAGAACGCGCTCTCGCACGCGAGCGATCCCGAGACCACGATCTTCAACTTCCACGCGCCACCGTACGGCTCGAAGCTCGACAACGCGCCGGCCCTCAACGACGACCTGACGTACAAGTCGGGCGGGCAGGCGCTGCGGCCCGTCGGCTCGACGTCGGTGAAGGAGGCGATCGAGCGGTTCCAGCCGATGCTCGGACTGCACGGACACATCCACGAGAGCAAGGGTGCGACGAGGATCGGGTCGACCTTGTCGCTGAACCCGGGGAGCTCCTACGAGGAGGGGATCCTCCAGGCGGCCGTCGTGACGATCGACCCGAAGAAGCGCAAGGTCAAGAACTACCAGCTCGTGAACGGCTGATCGGCCGTTCCGTACCCGGGAGGGGGTGCAGATGGCTGCGGTAGGTGAGGCTCCTACCTTGTTCCTGCGCAAGGCGACCGGCCTCGTCAAGGGGTGGTCCAAGTTCGACGCGTTCCTCTACTCGTTCATGTCGGTGAACTTCGTGACGCTGGGGTTGTTCTTCGCCCTGTCGGTGCTCGCGTTCGTGCCGACCGGACAGGTGCTCCCCGCGTCTGTTGATCTCGGGGGTCTTCGTCACGTTCCTGGTCATCACCTACGCGGGGTTGATCTCGGTCATGCCGCGTGCGGGCGGGGACTACGTGTGGCAGAGCCGCGTGATGGGGGGAGGGATCGCGTTCGTCCTCGCGGTCACCGGCTGGTGGTTCATCCTGTGGTACTGGGCGCCGATCTACGGGAACATCCTCAACGTCGAGGTGTTGCAGCCGCTCGCCGCGACCTTCAAGTGGGACGGCCTGTCCGACTTCCTGGCGACCGACAACGGCCTGTTCGTCGTGATCCTCGCAACGGTGGTGCTGGCTGGGTACCTGGTCTCGCTGGGGATGGAGGGCTACGCGAAGGTCCAGAAGGTCTGCTTCTACGTCGGCATGATCGCCCTGGCCGTCGTGTTCATCGTGATGCTGTTCGGATCGCGGAGCGGCTTCCAGAGCGCGTTCAACCAGGAGACCGCGAACCTGTTCGGGGCCAAGGGCGACGTCTACCAGCAGACGATCCAACTGGGGACGACGAACAACGGCGGTCCCGTGGTCCCCGACCTGGGCTTCTCGCCGTTCTTCGGTGACACCTTGCTGCTGATCCCGTTCCTGTGCTTCTGGATCCTGTGGCCGAACTGGGGTGCCACGCTGTACGGCGAGGTGCGGGGCGCGAGCGACTTCAAGCGTGTGATGGGCGGCATGATGTACGGCCTGTGGGTCACGGTGGCGGTCGCCGTCGTGTTCATCCTGCTCGCGAGCAAGTTCTTCGGGTGGGAGTTCTTCAACGCGGCGAACCTGAACTATTGGGCCTCGGTCTACGGGTTCGGGGACGCGTCGATACCCGTCTGGTCCTACGCGCCGTTCCTGGCCAGTTTCTATTTCCACAGCTCGCTGATCTCGGCGCTCATCGTGCTCGCGTTCGGCGCGTGGTTCCTCGGGTGGGCGGGGACGCTGTTCCTGTCGTCGACGCGCGTGATCTTCGCGGCCGCGTTCGATCGGGTGCTGCCCGAGAAGGTCGCCGACGTCTCCGAGAAGCGGCACGTGCCGGTGTGGGCGTTGGTGCTGATGCTGGTGCCATCGATCGCCGTCGGGGCGTTGTACGCGTATACCAGCAAGTTCTCCACGTACATCCTGGACGCGACGCTGGTGATCGCGGTCACGTTCTTCGGCACGGCGATCGCGGCGATGATCCTGCCGTACCGGAAGAAGTCGCTGTACGCGAACTCCGCGATCGCCCGGTACAAGATCCTCGGGTTGCCGTTGATCACGGTCACCGGGTTCATCACCGCGGCGTTCCTGGGGTTCAACCTGTGGCACTGGTTCACCAACGACCTGTACGCGGTGAACAACAGCGACTCGCTGTGGTTCATGGGGATCATGTACGGGCTCGCGTTGATCATCTACATCGTGGCGAAGATCTATCGCAAACGACAGGGGATCGACCTGAGCGCCGTCTACAAGGAGATCCCGGTCGAGTAGGCGCTGAGCACGAGGCGGATCTGGGGGCGGCCCTCGCGGCCGCCCCCGGCCGTCAGGGACCGATGGGGACGGGCTGATGGCGGACGATCATCGGATGTTCATCGCCGGCGAGTGGGTCGGCTCGGAGAGCGGGTCGACGTTCGAGGCGACCTCGCCCTCGACCGGTGAGGTGATCGGCACGCTCCCCGAAGGCACCCGCGGCGACGTTCGCCGGGCGGTGGACGCTGCGCGGGATGCGTTCGCGGCGTGGTCGGGGCTCACGGCCTTCGACCGCGCGCGGGCGATGCGCCGCGTCGCCGAGGCGATCGATGGCCGACGGGACGAGATGGCGCGCACGCTGGCGCTGGACCAGGGCAAGCCGCTGCGGGCGGAGGCGTTCGACGAGGTCGAGGAGCTGATCGCGTACTTCGAGATGGCGGCGGCCGACGCCGTGCGCGTCGAGGGCCTGATCCCGCCGTCCGTGACCGAAGGCAACCGCGTGTTCGTGTACCGCGTACCTCGCGGCGTGGCGGGCGTCATCAGCCCGTGGAACTGGCCGTACACGATGCCCGGAGAGATCCTCGCGCCCGCCCTCGCGAGCGGGAACACCGTCGTCCTGGCGCCGGCGCCGACGACCAGCGTGTGCGCGGTGGCGCTCGCCGGAGCGATCGGCGAGGCCGACCTGCCGCCGGGTGCCTTCAACCTGGTGACGGGCCCGGGCGCGGTGGTGGGCGACGAGGTGGCCTCGAACCCCGGGGTCGCGACCGTCGGGTTCATCGGCTCGATCGCCACCGGTCATCGCGTGGCCGAGCGGGCGGCGGGCAAGGAGCTGCTGCTCGAGATGGGCGGCAACGGGCCGCTGGTGGTGCTCGAGGACGCGGATCTCGACGCCGCGGTCGAGGCCACGCTCACGGCCTGCTTCCTCAACGCCGGCCAGAGCTGCACGGCCGGCGAACGCGTCCTGGTGCAGGAGGACGTCCACGATGACTACCTCGCCACGCTCACGGCCGCCGTCGCCGAGACGATCCGCCTCGGGGACCCGTTCGACGACGCCACCACGATGGGGCCGCTCAACAACGCGTCCGTGGCCGACAAGACCGAGCGTCACGTGAGCGACGCCGCAGAGCACGGGGCCGAGATCGTGACCGGCGGCAAGCGGGCTCCACAGCACGGCAGCGACCTGTTCTTCGAGGCCACGGTCGTCGACGGCGTGACCGACCAGATGGAGATCGCGCGCGAGGAGACGTTCGGTCCCGTGGTGCCGATCCAGACGATCCGGCACGAGGACGAGGCGATCGGGTTCGTCGATGGGTCCGAGTACGGTCTCCTCTCGGCGATCTTCACGGCGGACATCGGTCGCGGCCTGCGCTTCGCCGAGCGCGTCCGGACCGGCTGGGTCAACGTGAACGAGGGGACCAACTACTGGGAGTCCCACCTGCCGTTCGGCGGGCGGGCGGGTTCGGCCAGCGGCGTCGGGCGGGTCGGCGGGCGCTTCTCGACTCGAGCGGCTGACCGAGCTCAAGACGATCGTGGTGCACCTGGGATAGGAGGCCGGCATGGTCCGGTCGAAGACGAGACCGACGAGGATCTTCTTCGCGGCCGATCTCCACGGCTCCCAGCCGACGTTCCGCAAGTTCCTCGGCGCGGCGGCGTTCTACGAGACCGACGCGCTCGTGTTCGGTGGCGACCTCATGGGCAAGGCCCTCGTCCCGATCGTGCGCTCGAACGGCGGCTTCCGCGCCCACTTCCAGGGTCGCGATCACGAGCTCGAACGGGATGGGCTCGACGCGTTCACGAAGAGCGTCGAGCTCCCCGGGTTCTACTGGCAGGTCTTCGAGCCGGACGAGTACGAGGCGGTCCGCGCCGACGATCTCGGCCAGCTCGGGTGGTTCCGCCGGCTGGCCTCCGAACGGCTGGCCGGCTGGCTCGAGCTCGCCGAGGACCGGCTGGCCGGCACCGGTGTCCGGATGTACCTGACGGGCGGCAACGACGACGAGCCGGCGATGCTCGAGGTCCTCGAACGCCACGACGGGACCAACGTGATCGCGTGCGAGGACCGGGTCGTGGACCTGGACGACGAGCACACGATGATCACGGTCGGCCTGTCCACGATCACCCCTTGGGACACGCCGCGCGAGGCGAGCGAGGACGAGATCGCGGCGGCGATCGACCGCTCGGTGGGTTCGGTCCCCGACGTCGGGCGGTGCGTGTTCAACCTCCACTGCCCGCCGAAGGACACGCCGATCGACACCTGCCTCAAGCTCGAGAAGCGCCCCGGCGAGCTCCCGAGGCCCATCCGCGAGGCCGGCCGGTTCCTGACGACCGGTGGCGGGAGCGTCGCGGTTCGGGAGGCGGTGACCCGGTACCAGCCGGCGGTTGCGCTCCACGGCCACATCCACGAGTCGATGGGCAGGTTCCGGCTCGGGAAGACCCAGTGCCTCAACCCGGGCAGCGAGTACGTGCAGGGCACGCTGAACGGCTGGATCGTGGCGCTACGGGGCGGCAAGCTCACGGGCTACCAGCACACGTCCGGATAGGGCCCGTCGGTACTTCCTGGGAACTAGGAAGTAGCGGCGTCGAGTTCTTGCAGCAGCCTGTAGGCGGCTCGCTCGACCTCCTTGTGCCGCCACTCGGCGGCGCGATACAGGCAGGCGATCAAGCCGCTTCGGTGAAGGCGATGGAGGTCACCGAACACGAACGCGTACCGCGCCTTGGTCTCGTCGGCCGCACCCTCGGTCAGCCCCAGGAACCAGCCCTGGTACTCCTGCCACGAGTGTTCCTTCAGGAAGGCGTTCTCATCGGCGGCCTTCGGCTGCACGTCGCCCCAGTTGCTGTTCAGCACGTATCGCCTGGCCTTGATGAGCTTCCGAGCCTGGGCCATCCCGCGTCGGTTCACGGTGTAGGAAGCCATGAAGTACTCATACCCTCGGATGTGCCCCGCGAAGCCGTAGCGCGGTTGCCGACCCGTCCCGTGCGCGGAAGACTGCGTGTCGTGAAGGGCCCCCGGACGTGAAGGACCGCGCCCGAACCGTCGTGATCGGCGCCGGGATCGTCGGCGCGAGCGCCGCCTACCACCTGGCCGAGCTCGGCGAGCGCGACGTGCTCGTGCTCGACCAGGGTCCGTTGTTCGAGACCGGGGGTTCGAGCTCGCACGCGCCCGGGCTCGCGTTCCAGACCAACGGCTCCCGGATGATGTGCCGGATCGCCCAGGAGTCGGTCGTGCTGTACGCCACGCTGGACGTCGACGGCGAACCCGCCTGGTACGGCGTGGGCGGGATCGAGGTCGCGACCACCGAGGCGCGGATGCGGGAGCTGAAGCGGCGGCTCGGGTTCGCGCGCTCGTACGGGCTCGAGGGGGCCGAGCTGCTGACGCCCGCCGAGACCACCGAGAAGATCCCGCTCCTCGATCCCTCCACGATCCTCGGGGCGTACCACGTGCCCTCGGACGGCATCGCCAGGGCCGTGACGATCGCGACGGCGCTCGGGCGCCGCGCCGAGGCGAACGGCGTGGCGTTCGAGGGCGGCGTGACCGTGACCGGGTTCGACGTCCGCGACGGGCGCGTGCACGGCGTCCAGACGGACCGGGGCGACGTCGAGTGCGAACGCGTCCTGCTCTGCGCCGGGATCTGGGGGCCCACCGTCGGTGCGATGGCTGGGGTTCCGATCCCGCTCGTCGCGGTGCAGCACCAGCTCGTCTGGACCGAGCCGATCGCAGGCCTCGAAGGCGAGACGCGGGAGGTCGCCCACCCGATCCTCCGTCACCAGGACATGGCGATGTACTTCCGCCACCGGAAGGATCACTACGCGGTCGGGAGCTACAAGCACGAGCCGATCGCGACGCCGCAGACCGCGTTCCGGCGGCCAGGTGACGGGCCGATGCCCTCGCTGATGCCGTTCACGCCCGGCGATTTCGAGATCGCCGAGGCCGAGGCGGCCCGGCTCCTGCCGGCCCTCGAGGAGCGGATGCGGCCCGCCGATCGCGAGCGCTCGATCAACGGGATGTTCTCGTTCACGCCGGACGCGGGCTCGATCGTGGGGGAGTCGGCGGCCGTCCGGGGCGTGTGGATCTGCGAGGCCGTGTGGGTCACGCATGCGGGCGGGTTCGGCAAGCACGTCGCCGAGTGGATGGTGCAGGGCGAGCCCTCGATCGACATGGCCGAGGCGGACGCGAACCGCTTCTACCCCTTCATGACGACGCCGCCCTACGTGCTCGAACGCGGCAAGCAGCAGTACCGCGAGGTGTACGACATCCTGCACCCGCGCCAGCAGATGGCGCGCCCGCGCAGGCTCCGGCTCACGCCGTTCTACGCGCGGCACGAGGAGCTCGGCGCCGAGTTCGTCACCGGCGCGGGGTGGGAGCGCCCCGAATGGTTCGAGGCGAACGCCGCGCTGGTGCCGGCGGGCGCGCCCTGGGTACACCGCGACGGCTGGGCGGGCACGTTCTGGTCGCCGATCGAGGGCGCCGAGCACCTCGCGACCCGTTCGAGCGCCGCGCTGTTCGACCTGACGCCGTTCGCGAAGTTCGACGCCGAAGGGCCCGACGCGCTCGCGTACCTCGAACGGATCTGCGCGAACCGGATCGACCGGCCGGTGGGCTCGATCGTGTACACGGCGATGCTCACGCCCGCGGGCGGGATCCGGTGCGACCTCACGATCGCCCGCAAGGGTGAGGAGCTGTTCCGCGTGGTGACCGGCGGCGGCAGCGGCCAGCACGACCTGGCCTGGATGCGGGGGCAGATCGGTGAGGACGAACGGGTTCGGATCACCGAGCGCACGGGGTCGCTGTTCGCGCTCGGGCTGTGGGGTCCGAACGCGCGCGAGATCCTCGACGGCCTCACCGACGCCGACCTCGGCAACGAGGCCTTCCCCTACATGACGGCCCGGTACCTGGACGTCGGGGAGGTCGGGCCGGTGTGGGCGCAGCGGATCTCGTACGCCGGCGAGCTCGGGTGGGAGCTGTACGGACAGTTCGCGATGGGTGACCGGCTGTGGGAGCTGGTGTGGGACGCGGGTCGCGACCACGGCCTGGTCGCGGCGGGGCTGGGGGCGTTCGACACCCTGCGGCTAGAGAAGGGCTACCGCCTGTGGGGTCAGGACATCCACAGCGAGCACGATCCGTTCGAGGCCGGGCTCGGGTTCGCGGTGAAGATGGACAAGGGCGCGTTCCAAGGCCGCGAGGCGCTGGCGGCGGTGCTCGAGCGCGGCTCGGCCGAACGGCTCGCGTGCGTCACCCTCGACGACCCGAACGCGGTCGTGCTGGGGAAGGAGCCGATCCGGTCCGACGGACGGGTCGTCGGCTATGCGACGTCGGCCGGCTACGGCTACTCGGTCGGGCGCTGCATCGTCTACGGTTACCTGCCCGCCGAGCTGGCGGTGCCGGGCACGCCCGTCGAGGTCGAGTACTTCGACCAGCGGCTCCCGGCGACGGTCGCCGAGGACCCGCTGTGGGACCCGAAGGGCGAACGACTGAGGGCGTGACGAGGTCGCGCAGGCCAGATCACGCAGGGAAGGAGAGCAGCTTGGCGGTCATCGACAACCCGGGGATCCTCCTCTACACGCGGATCCGCAAGTCGCCGTACTTCTACGCGTCCCGCGAGCACGGGGTCGCGCGCTACAGCGTCTACAACCACACGTACCACCCCCGCCATTACGGCGATCCGGTTGCCGAGTACTGGCACCTCGTGAACGGCGTCACGATGTGGGACGTCGGCGTCGAGAAGCAGATCCAGATCAAGGGCCCGGACGCGTTCGACCTCACGAACATGATCGTCCCGCGCGACCTCAACAAGTGCGCGGTCAACGAGTGCAAGTACGTCTTCATCACCGGCCCCGATGGGGGGATCCTGAACGACCCGGTCCTGCTCCGCGTCGCCGAGGACGAGTTCTGGCTCTCGCTCGCGGACTCGGACGTGAACCTGTACGCGCTCGGGATCGCCGGCGCCAAAGGCATGGACGTGACCGTGCAGGAGATCGACGTCGCGCCCGTGCAGATCCAGGGCCCGAACGCGAAGAAGGTGCTCACCGAGCTGTTCGGCGAGCGCGTTCTCGAGATCCCGTACTACGGGCTGATGCAGGGCGAGCTCGACGGGATGGACGTCGTGGTCTCGCGCACCGGCTACACGGGTGAGGTCGGGTACGAGATCTACCTGCGCGACGCGTCCGAGCACGGCGTGCAGCTGTGGAACCGCGTGCTCGAGGCGGGCAAGCCGCACGGGCTCGAGGTGATCGGGCCGTGCCACATCCGCCGCATCGAGGGAGGCATCCTCGCCTTCGGCGCGGACATGTGGTACGAGCACAACCCGTTCGAGGTCGGCTACCACTACACGTGGATGGTGGACCTCGAGCAGGAGGCGGACTTCATGGGCAAGGAGGCCCTCAAGCGGATCAAGGCCGAGGGCGTGCGGCGCAAGCTCGTCGGCGTGGACATCGATGGGGAGCCGCTCGGGAGCTACATCGACAACGAGATGCTCGACGTCTTCCCGGTGTCGGTTGGCGGGAACGTCGTCGGCAAGGTCACGTCGGCGTGCTTCTCACCCCGGCTGGAGAAGAACATCGGGTTCGCGATGTTGCCGATCGAGCACACCGAGCTCGGCACCCAGCTCCAGGTGGAAACGCCGGTTTCCGGCAAGGTCAAGGGCTCGGTCGTGCAGATGCCGCACTGGGACCCGACCAAGGAGATCCCCAAGGGCTAGAGCGATGCTCGTCCGGGGTTCGATCCGCGTTCGCGTGCACGAGCGATGATGTCGTTGATGACCGCGGTCTTCGCATCCGCGTAGTTCTGGACATACTTCCACGTCCTGCTGGCCAGCTGGCGCTTGGTGCGCTCGTAGAGGTCGCGCTCGGCCGTGTTCCCGCGCAGTCGGTTCCGGAAGACGAGCATGCGCTCGATCTCCGGGCATCCTTCCGAGAACACATGGATCTGCACGCTCGGCTCGTTCCGAGCGAGCATGCGATGCTCGTACCAGTCGGGCTCCCGGATCCGAAGGACGTACCCGATCGCTTCCAAGGCCGGGACGTAGGCCGCTTCGTTCGCCGGGTCGGGGACCACGAGCACGATGTCGATGATGGGCTTGGCGGCCAGACCGGGGACCGAGGTCGAGCCGACGTGTTCGAGTGCATGTGCCACATCCCCGAGCGTCGAACGGATCCGGTCCGATTCGCCGGCGAAGAGGTCGGGCCACGCCGGGTCGTAATCGGCGAGGTGGATGGTCCCGTCGTGCACCCTCGGCTCGCCGACCGTCGCCGCGCGGATCTCCTCTTCGTTCATCGCACGTCGGATGGGGCCGCCGGGAGCACGAAGCGGATCGTCGTCCCGCGTCCGGGCTCGCTCTCGGCCGAGATCGTGCCACCGTGCGCCTGCACGAGGCTCTTCGCGATCGCCAGGCCCAGCCCCGAACCCCGGGACTCGGGCGAGCGCGCGAAGCGGTCGAACACGTGCGCGAGCTCGTCGGACTCGATCCCCTCACCCGTGTCGGTGACGCGGAAGGCCACGCCGCCTTCGTCCGGATCGGCGGCGATCGTGATGGTGCCGCCGGAGGGCGTGTGGCGGAGCGCGTTCGAGACCAGGTTCGCGAGCACCTCGCCGATCCGAACGCGGTCGAGGTCGAGCGCCGGCAGGTCCGGAGCAACCTCGGTGCGGAGGGTCACGCCGCGCTCGGCCGCTTCCGCCCGGTGGGCGGCCTCGGCGGTCTCGACGAGGTCGCCGGGTTCGAGCCGTTCGCGGTGGAGCCGGAGCGCCCCCGCCTCGGCGTTCGAGAGCAGCTGGAGGTCGTCGAGCAGCCGGGCCATCACCGTCGTCTCGGCGCCGATCAGGGCGAGGTCGTCGCCACCCGGCTCGTACAGGCCATCCGCCATGCCCTCGACCCGGCCGCGGATCACCGAGAGCGGCGTCCGGAGCTCGTGCGCGACGTCGGCGAGCAGGTTGCGCCGTTGCTCCTCGTTGGTCTGCAGCCGTTCGGCCATCCGATTGAAGGCGCGGGCGAGGTCGCGGACGTCGGGTGGTCCCTGCACGGTCGCCCTCGCGGTGTAGTCGCCCTCGGCGACGCGCGCCGCCGCGTCCATAACCTCGCCGATCGGTCTGGCGGTCCTGCGCACGACCCTGCCGAACGCGAGGAAGCCGATGAGCAGCAGGATCGGGAAGACCGGGAACCACGGTCCCCATCGCCGTCCGCCGTGGACCCCGCCGCCGAACGTCGCGCCGAGCCATCCGGCGACGAACACGAACAGGAAGAACACCCCGACCCCGATCGCGATGCGGCGGAAGAACCGTCCCCGCATCGCGCCCCAGTCCTCGGAGGAGCGGGGCGGGAAGGGCTCGTCCGCCGGCCACCACGGCGGCCTCCCGCCGCCTGGCACCCGGGCCGCGGCGGCGGTCATGCATCGGCGAACCGATAGCCGACGCCGTGGACCGTCACGACGTACCGCGGGGAGCCCGGCGTGGGCTCGATCTTGCGACGGATGTTCTTCACGTGGGCGTCGATCGCGCGTTCGTAGGACTCGATCGCCACGCCGTGCACGGCGTCGAGCAGCTGGGAGCGCGTGAACACGCGGCCGGGTTCGCGCGCGAGCGTGGCGAGGAGCTGGAACTCGGTGGGGGTGAGGTCGACCTGCGTGTCGCCCACGCTCACCCGCATCTTGGCCGTGTCGATCTCGACGTCGCCGGCACGCACGATCTCGTCGCCGCGTGCCGCGGTACGCGTTCGGCGGAGCACGGCCCGCACGCGGGCCACGAGCTCCTTGGGGCTGAACGGCTTGACGACGTAGTCGTCCGCGCCGATCTCGAGCCCCACGACCCGGTCGGTCTCGTCGCCGCGGGCCGTGAGCATCACGATCGGGGTGTCCGACCACCGCCGGATCTCCCGCGCCACGTCCAGTCCGTCCCGGCCCGGGAGCCCAAGGTCGAGTACCAGAAGGTCGGGCTTGGCGCTGCGGACGCTCGCGACGGCCGAACCGCCGTCGCCGACCACGATCACCTCGAACCCGGCGTTGCGGAGGTAGTCGCGGACGACCCGCGCGATCTCGATCTCGTCCTCGACCACCAGGACCGTCGTCATGCCTTCCGCCTTCCTGGCCTCCTCGGTGGGGCGCTCGCTAGCCTGCCGACGCGAACGGGCGGTGGCAACCGCCACCGCCCGTCCCGTGCCCGACCGGCTCAGCCGGTGGGCGGACCCGTCGTCTCCTGGCCGCCCGAGGCCTGCTCGTGCTGGCGGCGGTGCCAGTCGCCGGCCTTGTCCTCGAACCGCGCGCGACCCTCCTCGGACCAGGGCCCGTACCCGGACCCGTGGTCGTGGCCCCATGGACCGCGCGACCCTCGGAACGCCTTCCCGATCAGCAGGAACGTCCCGATGATGAACAGCGGGAACAGGAAGAAGCCGAACGGGAAGAACCCGTGGCCGTACCGATCCCCGACGACCGTGATCACCTGACTCGAGTCGGCCGCGCGGCGGACCCCTTCGTCGATCCCCGCGTTGTACGCGCCGACCGCGATCCCGACCGTGAGCAGCACGACCAGGAGCGTCGCTCCGATCGCCCATCCGCGTCGCATCTCGTGCCTCCTTCCGAACGCTCGTCGTCCGTCACCACCGAGCTTGGCGCCGAGATGTGAAGGCGGCGTGAAGGCGTTCGGGAGGGTTCGTGCGGTCCCGAGATCCCCGCGCGGTCAGTCGGAGCCGTCGCGCGTGACGTCGACGACCTCAGCCCCGAGCGCCGCGACGAGGTCACCGCCGGCCACGTGCAGGTTGACGCCGTGGCCGCCGCCGCCGATCGCCACGCGTTCGAGCGCCGGGATGCGCTCGTCCGCGATCACCGGCCACGCGCTCGACGAGCCGAAGGGCGTGATCGTCCCGCGCTCGTAACCGGTCGCGGCCTTCGCCTCCTCGGCGTCGGGTAGCGAGAGCCGGCTCACGCCGAGGTGGGTCCGGAGCTTCGGCCAGTCGATCTGCCGCCCGCCCGGGACCAGGACGAACACGTAGTCGTCGGCTCCTCGCCGGATCACGATCGTGCGGAGCAGCTGCCCGAGCTCGATCCCCTGGAAGGTCGCGCTCTCCTCCGCCGAGCGGGCGCGTTCGGTCCGGACGACCTGGAAGGCCAGGTCCGAACCCTCGAGGGCGCGGAGCGCGGGCGTGTCGTCCACGGGCCCGAGCCTACCCGGCTACTCCGTCGAGCCAGCCTGCCAACGTCCGGAAGCCGTCGTGCAGCTGCACCTGGTGGCCGCCCGCGACCACCCGGTGCTCGGCGTTCGGCAGGAGCGCGCGCCAGCGTTCGTGCGCGTCCAGGCCCACCGTTCGGTCGTCGCGCGCGTGCTCGAGCAGGATCGGGAACCTGCCGTCGAGCGCCCGCACGCCCTCGAGGTCCGCCCCGACCGACGGGTCGTACAGCACCGAGCGCATCGTGCGGTTGCGGCTGCGCACCGTCTGCCGCGCGTAGTCGAACGCCACCGCCGGCGGGTAGCGCCGGGCGACGCCGATCGGGACGGCGAGCAGCCGCACCGTCGCGGCGGCCAGCGGGACCGTGACCCGCGCGGCCGCCGGCACCTCGGGCTCGTGCGTCCAGACGGCCTGCTCGTCCGGCGAGGGGAACGGGGCCGCGACGATCGCGAGCGACCGGACAGCGTCCGGACGGCGGGCGACCCACAGCGCCGCGAAGAGCCCGCCGAGCGAGTGCCCGGCCACGTTCGGTGCCCGGTCGCCGAACCGTTCGGCGACGGCGTCGAGATCCTCGAGGTGCGCGGCGCGCTCGTACCCGAGCTTCGGCTTGTCGGACGAGCCGAACCCCGCGAGGTCCGGCGCGACGATCCGGAACCGCCCGTCGAGGCGAGCCGCGAGGCGTTCGAAGTAGCGCCCCGAGCCGCCGAGACCGTGGACGAGCAGGATCGGTTCGCCCCGCCCCGCCTCCCACACGCGCATCCGGCCCCACGGGCGTTCGAGCCACCGCCCCCGCAGCCTCGTCACGGCCGGGCCGCGGCGAGGAGGAGGTCGACGACGTAGTCGGCGAAGGACGGGCGCACGAACAACCTCGTCACCCCGTCCCGCTCGTGGAGCAGGACCTGCGCGGCGCCGAACACCGACTGCGCGCAGCGCCCGCCGCCCCACGATCGCGGGTGGAGATCGATCGGACACGCCGAGGCGAGCAGGTCGTGGCGCGACGGCCCCCCGAGCTCGAGCGCGACGCGGTTCGCCGACACGTCGACGATCGAATGGTGGAGGCCGTCGAGCGACCTCGCGAGCTCGTCTACGATCGCGCCGGCCGCGCCGGGGCCCACGACGAGCCACTCGTCCGGCGCGAGCCACAACGCGTCGCGATCGCCGGTCGTCGTCGCGGTGTTCGGCACGGTGGGGAAGCCGAGGCTCGCCGCGGTCGCGGGGTCCACCCGTACGTCGAGTTGCGCGACGAACGCGAGCTCGCGCGCGTCGACGAGTTCGAGATCGCTCCAGCGCTCGGCGAGCGGGCTCCTAGCCGTCACGGCGTGCTCCGTCGGGGTCGTAGGGGACGGGCGAGGTGACCGTGCAGGTCACGGTGCCCTCGGGCAGCGGCGCGTAGACCGTTCGGCCGTGTAGCTCGTGACCTCCGGCCAGCATCGCGAGCGCGAACGTGCGCCCGAGCGCGGGGCTCCGGTACGACGAGGTCACGTGGCCCGCCAGCGGCATCGGCATCCGACCGGTGTCCTCGAGCACGAGCTGGGCCCCTTCGGGCAGCAGCGCGTGGGTGTCCTCGGGGAACAGCCCGATGAGCTGCTTGCGGTCGGGCCGGACGACGTCGGAGCGACGGAGCGAACGCCGGCCGACGAAGTCGCCCTTGGATAGGTTCACGATCCAGTCCATGCCCAGGTCGTGCGGCGTGACGCTGCCGTCCGTGTCCTGGCCGACGATCACGTAGCCCTTCTCGGCGCGCAGGACGTGCATCGCCTCGGTGCCGTACGGCTCGATCCCGAACGGCGTGCCGGCGGCCATCACGGCCTCCCAGATCTCGAGCCCATGCCAGGCCGGCACGTGCAGTTCGTACGCGAGCTCGCCCGAGAAGCTCACGCGCGCCAGACGCGCGGGGACGCCGGCGACGTGGCCGTCGCGGAACGTCATGAACGGGAACGCCTCGCGCGAGAGGTCGACGTCGGTCCCGGTCGCCGAGACGACCTCGCGTGCCCTGGGCCCGTTGATCGCGACCACGGCCCACTGCTCGGTCACGCTGGTGCAGTACACGCGCAGGTCCGGCCACTCGGTCTGCAGCCACTCCTCGAACCGGTCGAGCACCGTGGCGGCGCCACCCGTCGTGGTCGTGACGAGGTACCGGTCGTCCGCGAGGCGCATCGCGACCCCGTCGTCGAGCACCATCCCGTCCAGCCCGAGCATCAGGCCGTACCTGATCGAGCCGACCGCCAGGTTCGACATCCGGTTCGTGTACATGCGGTCCAGGAACGCCGGCGCGTCGGCCCCCACCACCTCGATCTTGCCGAGCGTCGACGCGTCCATCGCGCCAACCGCGGTTCGCACCGCGAGACACTCGCGTTCGACCGCGCGCTCCATCGATTCGCCGTCGCGCGGGAAGAACCACGGGCGCTTCCACTGCCCGACGTTCTCGAACGCGGCCCCACGCTCGATGTGCCACGGATGCATCGGGGTCGTCCTGACGGGGTCGAACAGGGCGCCTCGGAACGGGCCGGCCAGGGTCGCGAAGGGGACGGGCACCGCAGGCGGCCGCGCGTTCGACGGTCCCTGCCATCCGGGCGACTCGCCGAGGAGCGCATTCACGACCTCGGCGGTGATGACCCCGCTCGTGCGGCCCTGATCGATCGCGGTACCGATGTACGTGGCGCGCTTCACGTGCTCGACGGAGCGCAGCCCCGCGTCGACCGTGTCGGCGATGTCCGCGATCGTCTGATCGCGTTGGAAGTCGACGAAGTGCCGCGAGGTGTCCTCGCTCGGGACGAACCAATAGGGCACGCCGTTGAAGACCTCGCCGGCGGCGGACCCGACCACCGACAACCACGGCGGACCTTCGGTGGGGACGAACGCGTTCACCTCCTCGTCGAAGCGCACCCCGCCGCCGATCGCGCGCCACAGCGCGAGGTTCGGGTCCCAGCCGCCCGAGACGAGGAGCGAATCGCACTCGATCGTCCTCCGATCGCCGTCGGGTCCCTCGAGATGGACCGCCTCGAGCCATCGGTCGCCCTCGGTCCCGGAGACGACCCAGCCGCGCAGCACCTCGGCGTCCCTCGCGTCCCCGAGGTCGGGTTCGGTCCCGCTCACGTCCGCGATCGCGGGCACCTCGCCTCCGTTCGCGACGAGGTTCGACGCGGTGCCGTAGGCGCCCCCCCGCGCGGTGAACACGACCGTGCGCGAGCCTACGAGCACCCCGTGCTCGAGGTACCGCGACGCGGCGTTGCTCAGCATCACGCCCGCCCGGTCGTTGTCGGCGAACGCGATGGAACGCTCGAACGCGCCGGTTGCGAGGATCACGCGCCTCGCGCGGACGTGCCAGATCCGGTCGAGTTCGTCCGCGTGCTCGAGCACGGTGACGTACCCGTCGTCGTACAGGCCGAGCGCGGTCGCGCGCGTGAGGTACGTGACGCCCTCGGCTCGGAAGTCCCCACCGGCGCCCCGCTCGATCGTCCGATGCTGCTCGACGAGCATCACGCGTTCCCCACGCGCGGCGCCGTCGCGGGCCGGGTAGAAGCCGTCGTGCCCGCTCCCCACTACGAGCAGTTCGACGTGAGCGTTCCGGTGCTCGACGGGGCGGCCCGGAGGCGCATCGCCGCGGAGGTGTCCGACGCCCGGACGGCTCCCGACCACCATGCCGTCGACGACGTCAACCATGGTCGCGGCGACGATCGGCTCGAACCACGGCTCCGAGATCTCGACGAAGGCGTTCGGCTCCTCGACGCCAGCCGAGAAGACGCCGCGCGGGCGCCCGAGGACCGGGCTGCGGAACGGGGCCTCGATCCCGTTCGCGAGGATCGCGCTCGCGATCGTGTCGCCCACGAACGCCGCGACCTCCTCGCCGTCGAACGTGAACGAGATCGGCATGGCGCGGTCGATCGCCGACCCACCCGAAACCGTCCGCCGACCGGTCACGGGTTGCCCTCGTCCGGAGGGGTCGGCCGCTCGAAGGCGTACGTCGCCGTGTCCCGAACGGTCTCGAACCACCGGCGGCATCCCGCGACGTGGTACCAGCGTTCGGCGAACGCGCCCTTGGGGTTGTCGCGCAGGAACAGGAAGTCGGCCCAGGCCTCGTCGCTCAGGGCCTCGGGATCCGTGGGGTACGCGATCCCCGCCTGGCCGCCGTAGCGGAACTCGATCTCCTCGCGCGGGCCGCACCACGGGCAGGGGACGAGCAGCACTCAGACCGCCTCGGCCTCGTCGAACGCCTGCACCAGCCGCTTCGGCGCGGTGAGCCTCCACGCCTCGGTGACGAGCTCGCGCAGCTCGTCGGGGTCGACGGTGCGGATGCGCACCCCGACCCACCCGCTCGGACCCACGTACGGCGGGACGAAGAACGTGTCCGGGTCCATCGCGGTGAGCGCCTTCTGCTCGTCGTGGGTCGACTTGATCCACGCCTCGCGCTCGCGCTCCGCGAACATCACGAAGATCTTGTTGCGGACGCGGAACGTCGCGGTCTCCCAGGTCTCGCGCTCCTCGGCGTCGGGGAGCTCGAGCGCGATCCGTCGCACCGTCCGGGCCTGCATCAGTGGGCGACCCCCGCGGCGCCGTGCTCGTCGATCAGCGCGCCGGTCGTGAACCGTTCGAGCGCGTACGGCCGCGCGAGTGGTCCGGGCTCGCCGCGGGCGATCAGGTCGGCGAACACCCATCCCGACCCCGGCGTCGCCTTGAAGCCGCCGGTGCCCCAGCCGCAGTTGAGGTACAGGTTCTCGATCGGGGTCCTCGACAGGATCGGCGACGCATCGGGGCACACGTCGACGATCCCGCCCCAGGTGCGCAGCAGCTTGGCGTGCGCGAAGACCGGGAACAGCTCGATCGCGGCGGCGAGCTGGTGTTCGATCACGTGGAACGAACCCCGCTGCGCGTAGCCGTTGTAGGGATCGATGCCCGCGCCCATCACGAGCTCGCCCTTGTCCGCCTGCGACACGTAGACGTGCACCGCGTTCGACATCACGACGCAGCCCAGCACCGGCTCGAGCAGGACCGAGACGAGCGCCTGCAGCGGGTGCGACTGCACCGGGAGCCGGAGGTCGACCATGTCCGCGAGCACGCTCGTGTGACCGGCGGCGACGAGCCCCACCTTGCCCGCGGCGATGTCCCCGCGCGTCGTCCGAACGCCCTCGACCCGCCCGCCATCCCCCCGCATGAACCCCGTCACCTCGCAGTGCTCGACGATGTCGACGCCGAGCTCGCTCGCCCGCGTCGCGTACGCCCACGCGACCTTGTCGTGGCGGGCGGTCCCCCCGCGACGCTGGAGCGTCGCACCCAGCACGGGGTGGCGGACGTCGGGCGACGTGTTCACGATCGGGCAGAACGCCTTCACGTCCTCGGGCTCCAGCCACTCGGCGTCGATCCCGCTCAAGCGGTTCGCGTGCAGGCGCCGCATCGAGGAACGGACGTCGCCGAGCGAATGGGCGAGGTTCAGCACCCCGCGCTGGCTGAACTGGAGATCGGACCCCAGGTCCTCCTCGAGCCCCTCCCAGAGTTTCAGCGAGTGCTCGTACATCGCCGAGCTCTCGTCCCACAGGTAGTTCGAGCGGATCACGGTGGTGTTGCGGGCCATATTGCCGCCCGCGAGCCAGCCCTTCTCGACCACGCAGACATCGGTGATCCCGTGCTGCTTGGCGAGGTAGTACGCGGTGGACAGGCCGTGGCCCCCGCCGCCGACGATCACGACGTCGTAGGCACGCTTCGGCTCGGCGGTTCGCCAGTACGTGGGTCTGGCCATGGGGTGATTCTGCACAAGGGCATGGCCAGCTGCTTTCGGCACGGCGCGGGTAGCATCGCCCGACGGCCGCCCGACGTCACCACGCCGCCCGCTCGAAGAGGAGTCGCCGTCGCCTCCTCGTGCTCGGCACGGCGGTCGTGGCACTGGTCGTGGGGGGAGTCGGGTACGTGGCGCTCTCCGGCCCGTCCATCGTGATCCCGGACGATCCGTGCGCCGAGCGCCCGCCGCTGCGCGACGTCGACGGCGTCCGGCTCCAACCGGTCGCGATGCGCGCCTTCCTGCAGGCCCAGCGCGAGGCCGGCGTCCCGATCCCGGTGGTGCAGAGCTACCGCTCGTGCGCGGAGCAACGGCAAGCGTGCCGTTCGATCTGCGGGAACCCCGAGGGATGTCCGGACCGCTGCGCCCCGGCGGGGCTGTCCTGGCACCAGCTCGGCGCCGCGATCGACATCACCCAGGAGGGCGTGGACCGACCCGCGATCGTGCAGGCGCTGGAGGACAACGGCTGGTGCCAGTCGTTACCCGGCAGCGACCCGGGTCACTTCTCGTTCGACGGGTGCCACTGACCGAACGGTCACGACGCGAAGAGGCCGTGGAGGTGTTCGACGATCGGCCACGCTCCCTCGCTCGTGTTCGAAACGACCGTGGAGGTGAGGCCCGTCGTCGGGTCGTGGTCGGTCTGGAACGACACCCCTGCGTCGTAACCGTGCAGTTCGACCACGTCGCCCGACGCGGCCAGCCAGAACCCCAGGCCGTAACGCGCTTCGTGGGACGGGGCGTCGCTGTGGGGCCGCACCATCTCGGCGACCCGTTCGGTCGAGACGATCCGTCCGGAGAACAACGCCGTCCAGAACGCGGTGACGTCGGCGGCGGTCGTGAAGATGCCGCCGTCGCCGGCTCCCCGGACCGGGAGGTGCAGCACATTCGTCCGGTCGCCGTCGACGTCGAGGTAGCCGAGCGCCGTTCGGCCCGGGAGCTCGTCGGAGCGCAGGAATGCCGTGTCCCGCATCCCTGCGGGCTCGCACACCCGCTGCAAGACCAGATCGTGGAACGGCACGGCGGAGGTGCGCTCGGCGATCAGCGCGAGGACGACGTAGCCCCCGTTGCAATAGGAGAAGCGCTCGCCGGGCGGGAATTTGGTGGGGTAGCCGTCGAGCACCCGCAGGTGACTCTCGATCGTCGCGAGCTCATGGACCGGGACCTCGAGGACGTGATCGGTGATCGGTCGGTCGAGATCCTCGTCGAAGTAATCGCCGATCCCCGAACGGTGCGCGAGCAGCTGCTCGACGGTCACGCCGTCGTCGATCAGTGGCAGGTCGCCGCCAAGCACCGAGCGGGCGGTCGTCGTCAGCGAGAGGCGTCCCTCCTCGATCAGGCTCATGACCGTGAGGGCCGTGAACCCCTTGGTCCCGCTCGCGATGCCGAACCTCGTGTCGACCGTGTTCGCGACCCCGAACCCTCGATGCGCGAACCCGTAGGCCCTGGCGACCAGAACGTCCTCGCCCCGGTCGACGCGCACGACGCCCGAGAACCCGGTTTCCGAGGCGATCCGGTCGATCGAGCCTTCCAGATCCCTCATGCCACGGTGGCGGCGAGCGCGTAGACCTTCTGCGGACCCTCGACGCCCTTGAGCTCCACCTCGCGAGCCGGCTCGAACACGAACTCCCCGGTCTGTGCGAGGAGCCCGTACACGAGCGACGACACGACGATCTCGCCACCTTCGGCCGCGGACGCGACCCGAGCCGCGTAGTTGACCGCGTGCCCGAAGTGGTCGTCACCTTCGTGCACCGTCTCGCCGACGTGCAGGCCGATCCGAACGCGGATCGGGGATCCCGGGTCGCGGAAGGCGTCGGCCACGGCGAGTTCGATCGCCTGTGCGCAGGTCAGCGCCCTCCGCGCCGAGGGGAACGCGAGCATGAACCCGTCGCCCTGGTTCTTGACGACCGAGCCGCCGTGCTCCGTGGTGACACTCTTGACGACGTCGTTGTGCGCTCGCAGCACCTCGAGCCATCGGCGGTCCCCGAGGAAGGCATTCAGCCGCATCGAGTCCTCGATGTCGGTGAACGCGATCGTGACCGTACCGTCCTCCGCCGAGGAGGCCGAGAGGTCTGGCCGGGTCTCGCTCACGGCCTCGACGATGTCGTCGACCGACTTGGTGAGGAAGAACCCGTACTGCTCGTTGGTCGCAGGGATCGAGCTGTGCCATTGGACGATCTTCCAATCGCCCTGCTCCAGGTGGAGGACGCAGGTGAACCGGAACTCGACGTTGTCGTCGGCCGGCGATGCCATCCGGGACCGCCCTCCCGCCCATCCGACGCTTCCCTCGCTCATCGCGTAGATCTCGTCGATCAGCTGCCAGGGGTAGCCGCCGCCCAGTTCCCGCATCTGCTGGGTCCACAGCCGGGCCGAGGCCTCGCCGTCGTGCCATACCTCCTCGGGATCGGAACCGAACCGCTCGAAACCGACCTGGCGTGAGACCCGGTTGCGGACGGCCTCCTCGTCGCCATCGCGCAAGGCGACGAAGAACCGGGTCACGACCTGGCGGAGCTCCTCGGAGGGTTCCACGGGCGGAGTCTCGCCCGCGGACGGCTGGGTCGCAACCGGAGGCCCGGCTTGCGCTCGGATTGAACGGAGAGTCAAACTGTGGCATGGAGCGTCCGGAGACGCTCGTCTGGGATGCCTACGCGCGAGCGCTCCCCTCGATGCTCGACGCCGTCGGTCGGACGCCGCTCGTCCGGCTGACCCGTGTCGGTCCCGAGGGCCTCAGCCTGCTCGCGAAGATCGAGTGGTACGGGCCGACGGGTTCGACCAAGGACCGGATCTACCGGCACATGATCGAGCGTGCCGAGGAGCGCGGCGACCTCAAGCCCGGCATGACGATCGTCGAGTCGACGACCGGCAACGCCGGGATCGCCTGTTCGGCGGTCGCCGCCATCAAGGGCTACGACTGCGTCATCGTGATGCCGCGCGGCATGAGCATCGAACGCAAGCGGATGATCGAGGCCTACGGCGCCGAGCTCGTCCTCACACCCGGCGCGGGCACCGACATCGACCTGGCGATCGCGAAGATGCGCGAGATCGTCGCCGCCGACCCGGAGCGCTACTTCGTGCCGGGGGAGTTCGAGAACCCCGACAATCCCGACGCGCAGACGATCTCGGGGGAGGAGATCTGGCAGCAGTGCGGTGGCCAGGTCGATGCCGTCGTCGCAGCGCAGGGGACCGGGGGCTGGATCACGGGGGTCGCTCGAGCCCTGAAGTCGTACGACCGGGCGATCCGCGCCTACGCGGTGGAGCCCGCCGAGAGCCCGCTGATCTCGGAGCAGCGGTGGGGCACCCACGGCGTCCCGGGGATCGGCGACGGGATCGTCCCGCGCAACCTCGATCTGTCCCTGATGGACGGGATCGTGACGGCCTCCACCGAGGAGGCGCTCGACATGGCGCACCGGCTCGCGCGCGAGGAGGGGATCCTCGCGGGACCGTCGGGGGGCATCAACGTCGCCTCGGCGCTCAAGGTCGCCGAGAAACATCCGGAGTTCGCCACCATCGTCACCGCGGTGCCCGATACGGGCCAGCGCTACCTCTCGGGGGAGCTCTTCGGCGAACCACCGGACGAACCCAGCTCGCCCGAACGCGACCACTCGGTCGACCCGGACTCGCTCCGGCAGATCGAGGACAACCGCGACCGGCTCGAGTTCATCTCGTAGAGTCGCGCCCGTGACGACCTACCCGATGTCCGATGACGACCGCGAGATCCAGGAGCGCGCGCGCTCGTTCGTCGACACCGAGCTGATCCCGCACGAGGTGGAGGCGGAACTGCACGGCGGACGGCTCTCCGACGACCTGCGCGAACGGCACCACCGGATGGCGATCGAGCTCGGCCTGTGGGCCATGAACATGCCGAAGGAGCTCGGGGGCGGCGGCCTGTCGATGTTCCAGCAGGTGCTGGTCTCCGAGCAGCTCGGCCGGGTGACCAACGCGCTCGGCTGGTGCGTGCACACGCCGGCGGCGTGGGCCCCCGCGGTCGTCACGCAGGAGCAGCTCGAACGGTGGATCGTCCCGACGATCCGCGGTGAGCGGCACGAGTGTTACGCGATCACCGAGGAGGGCGCCGGGTCCGACGTCGACGCGATCGCGTCGACGGCCCGCCGGGACGGCGACGCCTACGTGCTCGACGGCACGAAGATGCACGTCACCTCGTTCAACTCGGCCGACTACCTGTTCGTGCAGGCCAAGATCGACGGCGGGCCGAACGCCGGTTCGCACGCGATGTTCTTCGTCGACAAGGACACGCCCGGGGTCCGGCTGGTCCGCGAGCCGGCCTACACCCACACGTACGCCGACACGCACGCGGTCGTGGCGTTCGAGGACGTCCGCGTCCCGGTCTCGAACCTGGTCGGGCAGGAGGGGGACGGCCTCGGGTTCACCTACGAGTGGTTCCGGTACGAGCGCCTGATGATCGCCGCCCGCTGCTGCGGCGCGGGCGAACGGCTCGTCGACGAGGCGACCGCGTTCGCGAAGGAACGGGTGCAGTTCGGGGCGCCGATCATCCAGAACCAGGCGATCGCGCACATGCTCGCGGATTCGGTCACGGAGCTGTGGGCCGCGCGGCTCATGACCTACGAGCTCGCGAAGAACATCGACCGCGGCGTCGATCTCAAGGTGCAGCACGCGCAGTGCTCGATGGCCAAGCTGTACGCGAGCGAGATGGCCGGCCGGGTCGCCGACCGAGCGGTGCAGATCTTCGGCGGCCGCGGCTACATGCGCGAGAACGTCGCCGAACGGTTCTGGCGCGAGGTGCGCGTCGACCGGATCTGGGAGGGCACCTCCGAGATCCAGCGCAACATCGTGGCGGACCAGCTCGCCAAGCGCGGCGCGCGAACGCTTGCCGGCTGACCCTCAGGCGTCGAACCGCATGAACCACAACCGTGGTCCGTCCCCGGGCGCCGGTTCGTCGGCGACCACCCGGAACCCGATCCGCTCGTAGAACCCCACGTTCTCCGGCCGCGCGGTCTCCAGGAACGCGGGGACCCCGTCCCGGCGTGCGAACCCGGTCCCGAGCTCGACCAGCGCCACGCCGAGACCTTCGCCCCGGCGTTCGGGGGCGACCGCGAGGTGATCGAGGAACCAGTGGGGTTCGCGGGGCAGGTGTTCCTCGATCCAGTCCCAGAAGGCGCGGTAGCGAACCCCGTCGTCGCCGGTCATCGCGTCGATCGGGACCCGGGTCTCGAGCTCGATCTCCACGAAGCGTTCGGCGGCTCCCGGCGGGACCCACATCGCGACGCCCGCGCCGTCGTCCGCCTCCCAGAGCCACCCGGTGTGCACGAACCGCTCGTCGAGGATGCGGAACAGCTCGCGGCACTGCTCCACGGCGCTCCCGTCGGTCGGGAACGGCCAGCGGACGATCGGGTCGTCGGCGAACGAGCGAGCCAACACGTCCACAAGCGCGGCGACCCGTTCGGGTGCCGCTCGCGAGATCTCGGCCGCCATCGCGGCAAGCGTAAGCTCTCCTCGATGGACGACCCTCGGTCCGAGCACGCGCGCCGGGAGGCGGAGGGGTGGGCCGCGTTCGAGGACGCGCTGTCACGGGTGCCGGACGACCGGCTCACGGCGCCCGGGGTGCTCGAGGGCTGGACCGTGAAGGAGATGCTCCACCACGTGACCGGCTGGATCCGCGAGTGCATCGTCTATCTCGAGCGGATGCGCGAGGGCACGTTCGTCGATCCCGAGGACACGGACGAGTGGGTGAACGCGCGCAACGCGGCGTTCGCCGACGAGGCCAGGGTGATGGACATCGCCGCGGTCCGCGCCGGGCTCGACGCGGCGCGCGAGGCGATCCTCCTCAGCTGGCGGGAGCTCCCCCAGATCGACGAGGCCGCCGTCGAGTGGTTCGGCGGCGAGACCTACGAGCACTACGAGGAGCACCTGCCCGACCTGTGGGCCGCGTCCGGCGCCTGACCCTCAGGCGCCGTCCGCGAAGACGAAGATCAGGCCGGGTTCGGTCCCAGGATCGCGTTCCACAGGATCTGCTGGGTCCCCTCGGTCCAGGCGCGGAAGTTCGGATCGACCGAGAACACGATCGTCCGGCCCGAACCCATGGGTTCGTCCACCACGGCCGCGGTGCCGCCCAGCCGGTCGGCGCCGGTCGGCAATCCCGACACCGCGAAGTCCGGGCTCCCGAACGCCGGGTAGGTGACCGGCGCGGTCCCGCCCACCGGGTTCAGGATCCGGTCGCCGTCGTACATCACCCACGCGAAGTCGCCGACGCCGTCCGCGAGCGGGCTCGACTGATCGAGCTCGACACGGATCAGGCTGCCGGGGATGACGGTGTTCGGCTGCTGGAGCTGCGCGGTCGAGATGCCGTACCGAGTGGCCAGCTCTGCCCCGCCCCGGTAGCCGACGTAGCGGCCACCCGCGTTCACCCAGTCGACCAGCGCGCGCTTGCCCTCCTTGCCGAGCTTCTGGTTGATGGTGGGGACGTACATGTTGGGGACGACGAGGACGTCGACGTTCTGATCTTCGAGCGCTCCGGCCGCGACCTCGGATGGGGAGACGGTCGTCGAAGGGAGGTTCCACCGCTCCGTGAACAGCCAGCGCAACCAGCCGGCCGACTCGTAGTTCGACGTGCTGTTCGAGTCCTCGAAGATCGCGATGTTCGGGACGTCGGCAGGGAGCGACGGCGCCGGCGGCTCATCCTGCAGCGGGAGCAGCGTCGCCTGCGGGCTCAGGACGAGCCCCGACGAGCCGCCCGGGACGTTCATCAGCAGCGGGTTGCTCCACGCTGACACGTCGTACGTGATGCTGAACCCGATGAACGGGTCCTCGTGCAGCATCGCCTGGATCCACTGCTTCTGCCCCTGGGCCATCGGGATCCAGTAGGTCCCGACCGGGAGGGTCGTCTGGGCGCGCGGTCGGAAGTACGGCTTGAAGTCCGGAACGGTGAGCGGTGCGGTCAGCTGGTAGACGTCCACGTCCATCCGCTGGAGCCGGCGGACCAGGCGCTGGGCCTCAGCCGCGTGGTCGGGGTCGTCGGCCAGCAGGAAGTAGTGGCGCACCTTCGTGTTCGGCACCTGCTGGAACAGCTTGTGGTTGCGCTCGTAGACGACGTTCTGCTCGAGGATGCCGTTCACGCCCTCGTTGTAGGCGTCGACGAACGAGTCGTGCCACTCGGCCAGGATGTCGTCGTGGTTGAACACGGCCTGGGACAGACAGGTCCAGATCGTCGTGTAGTGCTCGTGCACGCGCTGGGCGATCGGGTCGCCGTTGGACTTCTCGAACGTCATCCCGGCGGCGTGGAACCCCGTCGCCGGCACCGTGTCCCCGTAGAACACGCCGAAGAAGTCATAGGTCTGGAAGTTGAAGTACGGGATCTTCTGGCGGTCGAACTCGGCCGCCATGGCCGGTCCGTAGATGTCGTTGATCCAGTGGATCGCCTGGTCGGGGATCTCGTGGTACACGGGGTCGGCGTTCGGCGGGAAGAAGTACGTGTACGTGCCCATCTCGTGGGCGTCGATCGCGAGCTGCGGCGGGTACTGCCGCATGAGCTCGATCACGCCGTCGATCTCCGGCTGCGTGCGGGCGAACCAGTCGCGGTTCATGTCGAACCCGTTGAAGTTCCGGCGCTGGTCGAGGTCGCGTCCATCCGGGTTGTAGATCGGCACGATGATCACGATCGCGTCGTCGAGGATCTGCTCGGCGGCGCAGTCGGTCCGCGCGGCGAGGTCGTACAGGACCTTGAGCGAGGCGTCGCCGCCGCTCTCTTCTCCGCCGTGAGGGCTGCCGTCCACCCACAAGATCGCCGGCGTGTCCTCGGCGAGCTGTTGCGCCTGCGCCTCCGGGGTCTGCGGGTCCCGAAGGGTGTCGATCGCGCCCTGGATCGCGGCGAGTCCGGCCGTCGTCACGTTCTGCGGTTCGCCCACGATCGCGTAGTTCAGCGGTACGCCGAGCACGGACGTCGCGGCCGTCCCCGAGATCACGCGGTCGCTCGCGGCGTCAACCGCCGCGATGTAGTCGTTGGACTGCGCGCTGGTGACTTCCTGGGAGCCGATCTCGAACGGGGGCGAGAAGACATCCTCCCCCGTGGGGATCGTCGTGTCGTACACGGGCTGGGTCTGGATCGGGTCGCACGACGCCTGGGCCGTGGCGCCCGTGACCGCGGTCGACGTCGCCGCGATGAGGGCGACGATCGCCGCCAGCAGCGGACCGGGACGGCGAGCTCGAAGACCCATGACGCGCTCCTTCCGGATCGGGTCTTCACCCTAGGGTCATGGACCCCCGCGCGGTCAAATCGAGGATCGCGAAGCGGCGGCCTTCGACGGGTCGAGCTCGAAACCGAGCTGCTGAGCCGAGACCTCCATGCAGGTGCGGTGCATCCGGGCCGGCGTGACCACGGAGTCGTTCATGATCACCTGGATCGCGAGACCGTCGATCAGCGTCGCGACCCGGAGCGCGAGCTCCTCCGCGTCCTCGGTGGAGGTGAACTCGCCGCTGGACTGACCCCCGCGGATCAGGTCGGCGAGCTGCGACCGCCACCGCTGGTCGAGCACCTCGCGGTCCTTGGCCATCTCGGGATCGCGCAGCGCCCGGACCCAGACCTCGATCCACAGCGCCCACTCGTCCAGGCGGCCGAACTCGGGCAGGTACGCCGGCACCGAGAGATCGACGAGCCGGCGCAACTGGTCCTTCGCCGAGGGGATCCTGCGGATCTCGCGCGAGGTGCGCAGGTAGAACTGGTCGTTCGCGAACGTGAGCGCCTCGGCGAGCAGACGGTCCTTCGACTCGAAGTAGTACAGGATCAGACCCGGCGAGACGCCGGCCTCCTCGGCGATGTCGGAGATACGCGTCTCGGCGAGCCCGCGCTCGGTGATGACGCGGGCGGCGGCGTCCAAGATCTCCTGGTGCCGGTCCTTGCCCTGCTTCACGGTGCCGGTGCTCACGGTTCCGCTCCTGTTGAACGCGGGCCAGTCCTGGGACGGGGTTCGCCGGTGTTTGAACCGGAGTTCAGCAACTCTACGCCCCTGACCTGGCCTGTCAACCGACGCCACGCCCGGCCGCGCTTGACCGGCCGTTCAAACGCATGGGAGGATGACGCACCGGCGAACCGCACGGCCGGACCGGACAGGAGACCGAACAGCCATGGCGAACGTCTACGACGCGATCGTGATCGGGGGCGGGCACAACGGCCTGACCGCGGGGGCGTACTTCGCCCGCGCGGGCGCCAGGACCGTGGTGCTCGAAGCCCGGAGCAAGACCGGCGGCGCGGCCGACACGAGCGCGCCGTTCGCGGACCATCCCGAGATCAACGTGACGACCTACTCGTACGTGATGTCGCTGATGCCGCCGACGATCATCAAGGAGCTGAACCTCAAGCGCCACGGGTACGACGTCACCGCGTTCGGCCCGTACTACCAGGCCTACCCCGACGGCCGGTCGATCAAGGTCTACGCCGACGACGCCGCGAAGAGCCACGACTCGATCGCGCAGTTCTCCAAGAAGGACGCCGAGGCCCTGCCGCAGTGGGAGGCGTGGCTCCAGGAGGTGGCGGACGTCCTGGGTCCGCTGCTCCTGCAGAAGCCGCCGAAGATCGGCTCGATGGCGTTCGGCGACCTGATCGAGAGCGCGCGGGCCGCGTGGAAGATGCGCAAGCTCGGGGTCCGCGGGGTCGGCGACGTCACGCGTCTGTTCACGATGAGCATCACGGACCTGCTCGACGACTGGTTCGAGTCCGACGAGATCAAGGGCATGCTCGCCGTGAACGGGATCATCGGGACCTGGGCGGGACCGGACGAGCCGGGCACCGCGTACGTGATGCTGCACCACTCGATCGGCGACGTCGGCGACGGGCACCTCGGGTCGTGGGGGTTCCAGCAGGGCGGGATGGGAGGCGTCTCCGACTCGATCCGCCGCTCGGCCGAGTCCCTGGGATGCGAGATCCGCACCGACGCCCGGGTCAACAAGGTCCTCACTGCCGGCGGGAAGTTCGCCGGCGTCGTGCTCGAGAACGGCGAGGAGCTGCGGGCCCCCCTCGGCGTGACGTGCATCCACCCGAAGATCGCGTTCCTGGACCTGATCGGTCGCGAGGAGCTGCCGGCCGACTTCGTCTGGGACATCGAGCGGTGGCGCACGCGTTCGGGGGTCGTGAAGATCAACGTCGCGATGTCCGAGCTGCCGGACTTCATCGCCGACCCCGGCAAGGAGATGCAGGACCACCACACCGGCTCGGTCGAGCTCTGCTTCACGCCGCAGTACGCGGAGGAGGCGTTCCAGGACTCCCACATGGGGCGCAAGGCCTCGGTGCGGCCGTTCGTGGACGGGGTGATCCCGACCACCCTGGACAAGAAGCTCGCCCCCGAGGGCGTCCACGTGTTCTCGATGTTCACGCAGTGGGTGCCCGACGACTGGAACCTCGAGCCGCACCGTGACGAGCTCGAGCAGTACGCCGACCGGATCATCGACCTGTACACGGAGCTCGCGCCGAACTTCAAGGCCGCGGTCATCGACCGCCAGGTGCTCGGGCCCTACGACATGGAGCAGGAGCTCGGGCTGATCGGGGGCAACATCTTCCACGGCGAGCTCTCGGTCGATCAGCTCTTCCACATGCGCCCGGCGCCGGGCTACGCCGACTACCGGACGCCGATCAAGGGCCTGTACCACGGGTCCTCCGCCACCCACGCCGGTGGCGGCGTGAACGGCATCCCCGGCTGGCAGGCGTATCGTGCGGCCGTGAGGGACCGGGCGGTCAAGAAGCCGCGGTGACGCCGGAGGGAGAGCGAACCGCGCTCGAGCGCATGCTCGAGGCGCGATCGGTCGCCGTCGTCGGTGCGAGCGCCCGCGAGGGATCGGTCGGCAACCAGAGCGTCGTCGAGCTGCTCGAGGGCGGGTTCGACGGCGCGGATCTTCCCGGTGAACCCCAAGTACGACGAGGTTCTCGGTCAGCCGTGCGTCGGGTCGCTGGCCGCAGATCGGCGAGCCGGTCGACCTCGTCATCCTCGCGGTTTCGAACGCGCTGCTCGAGGAGCAGCTCCGTCTCGCCGCGGATGCCGGCGCCGGGAGCGCCGTGATCTTCGCGAGCGGCTACGAGGAGCCGAGCGACGGCGTCCCGCCGCTGACCGAGCGGCTCGCGACGATCGCGCGCGGCGCGGGGATGGCCGTGTGCGGCGGGAACTGCATGGGGTTCGCGAACCTCGAGCTGCGGGTGCGCGCGCTCGGCTTCTACGAGCCCAAGGACGCGCCGGTCGGCGGCGTCACGTTCCTGTCGCACTCGGGCTCGGCGTTCAGCGCGATGATCCACAACGACCGCGCCCTCGGGCTGAACCTCGCCGTCTCGGCGGGGCAGGAGTTCGTCACGACGGTCGCCGACTACCTGACGTACGCGCTCGGGCTCGAGAGCACGAAGGCCGTCGGGTTGTTCATCGAGACCGTGCGCGACCCGGACGGGTTCCGCGAGGCGCTGGCGCTCGCGAACGAACGCGACGTCCCGGTCGTCGCGCTCAAGGTCGGCCGCGAGGAACGCACGCGCGAGCTCGTCGCGGCGCACTCGGGCGCGCTCGCGGGCGAGGACGGCGCGTACGAGGCGTTATTCGACGCGTACGGGGTCTCGCGGGTCGAGAGCCTCGACGAGATGGGGGACACCCTCGCGCTGTTCGCGGCCGGCCGGCGGGCGGGACCCGGCGGCCTGGCGAGCGTCCACGATTCGGGAGGGGAGCGGGCGCTGATGGTCGACGCGGCCGCCCAGGTGGGGGTCCCGTTCGGCGAGATCTCGGACGAGACCTCGGCCCGGATGGAGGCGCTGCTCGATCCCGGGCTGCCGCCGGTCAACCCGCTCGACTTCTGGGGGACGGGCAGGGACGCGCACGAGATCGTCACCGGGTGCGTCCGCGCGCTGCTGGAGGACCCGGAGGTCGCCGCGCTCGCGTTCGCGGTCGACCTGACCTCGGAGGAGTACCCGGACATGGGCTACATCGCGATGGCCCGCGAGACCTTCCCCGAGACCGACAAGCCGTACGCGATGCTCTCGAACTTCTCGAGCGGCATCGACCGGGGCGACGCGAAGCTGCTCGACGGCGACGGGATCCCGGTGCTCGAGGGGACGCTGACGGGTCTCGCGGCGTTCAAGCACCTGTTCGCGTATCGGGACGCCCGCGCGCGACCGCCGGTCGGCGGTGGCTCGCCGGTGACGGACGAGGTCCGAACCCGATGGATCGAGCGGCTCTCGAGCGGGGAGCCGTTCGACGAGCTCGAGGGGCTCGCGCTGCTCGCCGACTACGGCGTGCCGGTCGTCGAGAGCGTTCGCGCCGAGACGCTCGAGGACGCGATCGCGGCGGCCGAACGCTTCGGGTTCCCGGTCGCCGTCAAGACGGCGGCGCCGGGGGTCCAGCACAAGTCCGACGTCGGCGGGGTGCGGCTCGGCGTCGACGACTCGCCCTCGCTCGAGGACGCGTACGCGGATCTCGAACGCCGGCTCGGTCCGCAGGTCACGGTCGCGCCGATGGCGCCGCCGGGCGTCGAGATCGCGCTCGGGATCGTGCGCGATCCGCAGTTCGGGCCGCTGGTGCTCGTCGGCGCCGGGCGGCGTGCTCGTCGAGGTGCTGAAGGACCGTCGCCTCGCGATGCCGCCGCTCGACGAGCTTCGGGCGCGGACTCGATGGTCGACCGGCTCGAGGTCCGTCCGTTGCTGGACGGCGTTCGAGGGCCAGCCGCGCGCGGACGTCGAGGTGCTCACGCGACGCGATCGTGGCCGCTGTCGTGGCTCGCGCACGATCTCGGCGACCACCTCGAGGCGCTCGACGCGAACCCGGTGATCTGCGGCCCGGATGGCTGCGTCGCGGTCGACGCGCTGGTGATCCCTCGTCTCACGACTGAACCGCTCGGCCGGGCAGATCGGAGACATGGAGGTAGTGCGGCACTCCTCGTCCGTGAGCCCGCGCGTGACACGAGCCTGGGCGATCTCGATCACGTCGTCGAAGGCGATCGCGATACACGATGATCCTTCCGTCCGAGTAGACGACCGTGACCCGCGACCCGTCCGGGCTGAACGCGACCGCTGCGACGTCGCTCGGTTCGACGGGCGACGTGAAGATCGAGTCTCCCGGTCGACGTGTTCCACACCCGGGCGGTGCCGTCGCAGGCTTCCGGTCACGAGTCGTGTGCCGTCGGCGCTGAACGTGCCGGAGCGGCTGTGATCCGCTGCAGCGGGTGTGTCCGCGTCTCAACAGCACGAGCGTCCGGACTCCGACCAGCGAGAATCGTCCCGTCCGGGCTAGAGCCGCCACATCGATTCCACGGCTCGGATACCGAGCCGACCCGTCGGCGTCGCGAAGTCAACGACCGTCCTGGATGCCGCAGTCCCAGCCTCGACCGTCCGGGCTACCGCGCAGTGGAGGCGATCCGGGAGCCGTCGGCGCTGAATGGATCGCGGCACACGAAGCCGCCGCCGCCAGGGAGAACGTGTCTCCCCGGTCGCGACGTCCACGACGTGGACGCCGACGGCGCACGAGCACACGAGAACAGGCGGGTCCCGTCGGGACTGAACGTCAGGACCACTGGCGCGAGAACCGCGAGCAGAACTCTTCGGGTCCCGTCTTCGCAGGTGCGGACGCTCCACACCTTCTGCTCCCGTCGCGACGTCCCAGATCCGGACCGTGCCGTCGCTCCCGCCGGTCGCGAGGAGCCGCCCGTCCGGGCTGAGGGCCACCTGCGGGGCAGCCGCCTCGCCGCACCGGCAACGTGCCGGCCGGGATACCGTCGGGCCACGGCGGGTGGACGTCGACGGACGGTGAGGACCTCGCGTCCGGAGTCGAGGTTCCACACGTGGGCGAGCCCTTCGCCGTCCCCGGTCGCCAGGAAGGATGCGTCGTCGCTCAGATCGACATTGAAGACGTCTGGCAACGCAACATCGGGGCCGCATGGGACCTGCAGGGGGGCCGGGCGCCAGGGATCCGCGAGCCGTTCCGAAGATCCCACACCCCGACCGATCCGTCCCGACCGACGATGGCGACCGCGGCTGCCGTCGGGCGTGAACGCGAGTGGTTCGGATGCCCGTTCCCAGGATCGAGGTCGTGTCGATCGCGACGGCCGGCGACGGCGCGGCGGAGGACCTCCTCCGACCTCCGGCATCGACGGCTCCGTCCACGCCCGCGATCGTCCGGAGCGCCTCGAGGGCGAGCAGGATGGCGAGCTGGTCGATCGACCTCGAGGTTCGCCGCTGCCGCAGCAGCGAGCTCGCGGCGCTGCGGCGAGGCTCGACGCCCGCTGCGCGCTTCGCGTTCCGGTTGAGGGCGATCGCCGTGAGCGTTCCCGCGACGAGCGCGGCGGCGGTGAGCACGAGCGACCAGCGCCCGGAGTCGCTTGACCGAGCGGCGCTCGAGCGTGCGCTCGCGTTCGCCGCGGGCCGCTTCTGCGGCGAGCTCTTCGTCTCGCGCCGGCGACGCTCGCCGACGAGGTAGCCCCGCTCGCTCGGGCCCGAGCGCGAGGTTCGTCGTCGATGCCCAGGATTCGAACTGATCCAGGCGTGAGCCGGTCAGGAGGAAGCTCGGCTCGCGCCGCTCCGCTCCCACTCGCTGGCCGCATCGGACAGACGCCGGCGCATCCGGAGGTCTTCGCGGCGCCTCGTCGATCCACCCGCGGAGCCGTTCCCAGGCGCCGAGGAGCGCTTCGTGCGCCACCTCGACGGTCGGCTCTCGGGTCGACGGGTCGCGATCGAAGGTGAGGAGCCGGTGGCGTCCGTAGGTGTCGATGGCCGACTCCATCGCGCTCGCGTCGACCTCGATCGCTGACAGCTCGGAGAGCGGGACCCGACGGCGCGTGTCCGCCGCCCCTTCGCCGAGCGTCACGAGCCGCAGGAAGAGCTGGCGAACGGCGTTTCGGCCGGCGGGTTGTCGGGTCGCGTACAGATGCTCGGCGCTCGCGGCGAGGGCGCCGCCGACGCCACCGATCTCGCGGTACGCCTCGAGCGTGAGGCGCCCGTCGTGGCGTCGATCGTAGAGCTCGGTGAGGGCGTACTGGACCAGGGGCAGCGCGCCCGGCTGTTCCGCGACGTCCGCCGCGATCTGGGGGACGAGCGCGCGATCGACCGTCAAGCCCGCGTGCTCCGCCGGCCGGACGATCGCCCGTTCGAGTTCCTCGGGCGTCAGGGGGCTCAGGACCTCGGTGCTCGACCCCGATCAGCTCCCCCATCCGGGGATACCGGAGCGGCCGGTCGTAGAAGTCGGCGCGGAGCGTGACGATCACGCGTACCCGGCTTGCCGGGTCGGCGGTCGCCACCCGGAGGCTCTCGAGGAACAGCGCCCGGTCGTCCTCGGCCTCGGTGAGCGTGAACGTCTCCTCGAACTGGTCGACGATCACCAGAAGCTCGGTGCCTTCGGGGACGATCGCCTCCGCCAGCTCGAGGAGCCCTCTCGGCCCCGACTCGAGGCGACCGAGGAGGCCGGCGGGCGGATGCACAGCGACCCGCAGCAACGCGGCGTCGAGCTCCTCCATCGGATGGTGACCCGGATGCATCTCGGTGACGAACCAGGCCTCGGAGCCGGGGACGGCACCGTGGCGGAGTGCCGCCACCAGGCCGGCGCTGACCGCCGAGGACTTGCCGCTCCCGCTCGGCCCGACGACCGCGATGAACCTCGACGATCGGCCCGCGCTGCGATAGGCGATCGAGCAGCCGCCGGATGAATGCTTCCCTGCCGAAGAAGTCGAGGGCGTCGGCTTCGAGGAACGGCCGCAGACCCTTGTAGGGGTTGCGGACGTCGGCGACGACGGCAGCGAGGCCGTCCGACCTTGCCCCCAGGACCGACGCGAACTCGGCGAAGATCGCCGCGCTGTCGTCGGGGCCCGGCGCGATCTCCGCCCGGCGGAGCGCCTCACCGACATCCATGGGGAGTCGCTCGCCGAGCGTTGCGCGCGCCAGGGCGGCGAACGCTTCGAGATCGTCCGACGTTCGAGCCGATCCCTCGTCCGATGGAGAAGTCCGTGAGGTAGGCGTTCCCCTCCTCGTCGAGGAGCACGTTCGACGGGCCGAGATCCCCGTGGACCACGCCCCGACGGTGAGCCATCGCCAAGGCGGAGGCGACCTGCTCGAGGATCCGGGTCGCCCGTTCGTGCGGGAGCGCGCCTGAGCGATCGACCAGCTCGCCCAAGCTTGCCACCTCGGAGGAACCTGGTCACGACGTACGCCCGGCCCGGCTCGCGCCAGTAGTCGTAGACGGGCGCGATATGGGGATGCTCGAGCGCCGCGACGGCCTGCGCCTCGGGTTCGAAGCGGCGAACGAACGCCGGATCGTTGGCACGATGCTCGTGCACGACCCGGACCGCGACTTCCCTGCCGACGTTCGGCTGCGTCGCTCGGTACACGACGCCGAACGGGTCCTCGCCGACGCGTTCGAGCAACCGGTATCCCCGGAGCGGTTCTCCGCCGGGATCCAGGTCCGGGCTCTGAGCGAGGATCCGCGCCTGCAACGCGCGCAGGTCGTGTGACGGATCGATCCCGAGCTCGTCGGCGAGGTTCCCGCGAGCCCGGTCGTACGCCGCAAGCGCTTCGCCCTGTCGGCCCGCACGGTAGAGAGCGAGCATCAGCTGCTCCCAGAAGCGCTCGCGGAGCGGGTGGCGCGCCGTGAGACCTTCGAGCTCACCGATGACCTCACCGAGCTCCCCGAGCTCGAGCTGCGCCTCGATCCGCTCCTCGATGGCTGCGAGCCGTAGGTCGTCGAGCTGCGCTGCTTCGGAGCGGAGCGACGGTTCGGTCGCGAGATCCCCGAAGGCGGGGCCGCGCCACAGATCCAGCGCGTGGTCGAAGGCATCGACGGCCGCCTTCGCGTCGATGGGCAGGAGCCGCCGCGCGTCGCGAACGAGCGATCGGAAGCGCATCGCATCGAGCTCCGCGGGTTCGGCCTTGAGCAGGTAACCCGCCCTGCTTCCCTCGAGCCGCTCGGCGCCCAGCGCCTTGCGCAGGTGCGAGGCGTAGCTCTGGAGTGCGTTCCGAACGGTCTCGGGCGGCTCCTCACCCCATACCTCATCGATCAGCACGTCGGTTGGTACCAGGTGGTTGGCGCGCAGGAGGAGGTGGGCGAGGACCGCTCGTTGCTTGGGACCCCCGAGCGGGATCGGGCCGCCACCGTTCTCGACGACCTCGATCGAACCCAGGATCCGGAACTCCATCGGGCGACGGTAGCCCCTCGTCGTTGAGATGGGAATGCCGGGTGCCGCCGGCGTGCGTTCGCTCACGGCGACAGCGTCGGCGGCGTCGCTGAAAGCTCGCTGAAAGGCTCGGATCAGCGACTGACACGCCTCGCGCACCGGGCGTTCATGCACTCGGTTCGAGCGTGCGCTCATGCGCACGATCGGTCGGCTCGGGGGTTCGATCCTCGCTCTGGCGGCACTAGCCGGGGGGTCCCTCGCGGGGCGACAGACAACTGGGGTAGAGCTCCAGCCAGGGGTGACGGTCTTCTCGGAGGACCCAGTCCAGCAGCAGCTCGCCGGATGGGCGGTGGCGCGGTTCGAGCGGGCGGGGCTTAACCCCCCGACGGTCGAGATCTCTTTCCATGCGGACGCCTCCGGGTGCGGAGGCCACCTCGGGTACGCGAAAGATGGTCATGTCGATGTCTGTACGGTGCTTGTGAATGAGATGTCTCGCAGGAACCTTCTGCACGAGATGGGACACATCTGGATCGACCAGAACGTGTCGCGAACGGACCGGGATCGTTTCCTCGAGTTCCGCGGCCTTGGGACGTGGAACGCGTCGACGGCTGATTGGGACGACCGCGGCTACGAGCAGGGAGCCGAGATCATGGCGTGGGCTGTCGGGGACAGGATCCTGACGGCGCAGATCCCGGAGAACGATCCTGCGCAGCTCGGGGCGGCGTTCGAGATCCTCACCGGCGTCGTCGTTCCTATTGGTGCTTGAAGTCGCGACTCACGCTCATGCCCGGTTGGACCGGATGCGAGCCGGGGTCTGTCGACGATCAGACGAAGTGGCTGGGGTCGGGCTGCGTGCCCGGCGGCCAGCCGGGGTAGTCGTCGCCCGGATACTCGAACGGGTCGCCGTAGCAGTGGGCGATCGGCGGCGCCGGCTGGGCATCGGTGCGCGGGTTCCTCTCGAACGCGAACGTGTGCTCGAAGTTGTGGGTCCGCTCGATCCGCTCGGTGAGGTACGGCAGGCCCCAGTTGTCCGAGATGAACCGCAGCGGGCTCGAGAACTCGCCCTCGGCGTCGTCGACGTAGCCCTTCCTCGCGTACGGGCTGATCACGAGCATCGGGACGCGGAACCCGAACCCGATGTCGTCGACCGTGGGCGGCGGCACGTGGTCGTAGAAGCCGCCCCACTCGTCCCAGGTCAGGAAGATCGCCGTGTGCTCCCAGTCGTCGCTCTCCATCACCGCGTTGACGACGTCGGTCAGCCAGTTGTGCGCGAAGCACGTGCTCTCGGGCGGGTGATCCGAGAGCTCGAACCGCGGCGTGACCCAGGTGACCGCGGGGAGGCGGCCGGCGCGGATGTCCTGCGGGAGCCGGTCGACCGAACGGATCCGTTCGGGCCGCCACAGGTCGGTGTGGAAGACGCCCTCGATGCCGTTGAGGGCGTTCCAGAAGTACCCCGATTGGCCGGGCTCCGCGGCGTAGAAGGCCCAGGAAACCCCGGCATCCTCCAGTTGCTGCGGCACGGTCCGGAACGTGAAGCACGAGTCGTGCTTGGTCAGGTTCCCCTTCGCGTCCTTCACCAGCACGAACACGTCCTTGCCGACCGCGTCGCACCCCCAGCTCTTGAAGGTGCGCCCGTCCTGCAGCTGGCGGGTCAGGATGTTCTCGGGGTTGTCGAGCGCGCCCCCGGACTGTCCGGCCACGAAGAAGAAGTGGTTCGGGTACGAGGGGCCGCCGACCGAGGCGAAGAAGTTGTCGCAGAGCACGTAGTCCTTCGCCCACGACCAGTAGTTCGGGATCGACGTCCCCTCGAACTGCGTGTAGGCCCACGGATCGCCGAACTGCCCGTTGCCGAACCCGTCGTACGCGCCGCCGTTGACGTCGTTCAGGTGCGCCGCGCGGTCGTGAGGGATGTCGCCGGGAAGCCAGTGCGGGCTCGGCGTGAGCGGCACTTCCTGCCCGTACTTCACCCCGACCGTCGCGCCGTTCGCGCCGGGGAATCGGCCGTACAGGTTGTCGAAGCTCCGGTTCTCCATCATCACGTAGATCGCGCGCTTGATCGGCCAGCGCGTGTCGGTCGCCACGACCGATGCGGTCGCGGTCGGCGTCACCACCGGCTGCTTGCGGCCGCCGCCGGTGCACGCGACCATCGTCGCGCCCGCCAGCGCGAACGCGGACGTGCGCAGGAACGAACGCCGCGAGAACAGCGACGACTCATGGTGGCCGAGACGTTCGTACGAGGAACGCCCGCCGGGGGGTGGATCGGTGTGATCGTGCACGGTTGCCCAAGCTATCAAGCAACCCCGCGAACGATATCCTTCTGCGACCCTCAGACCTTATGCATCAGCACAGGTTCTCCACCACGTTCTCCCGGGCGATCGCCTGCGTGTGCGTCGCGCTCGCGCTCGCCGCGTGCACGGGCGACGCCGAGCCCGACGCGGCGACGACCCCACCCGTCGCGCCGACCTCGGAGACGGGTCCGGCCGCTTCGCCGACGCCGCCCGCGCTCCCGGAGCAGCCGCCCGCCACGCAGGGTCCGGTCGCCGCGGACTGCGTCGAGGGGTGGGTGACGCCGCCACGCGACTCGCCTCGCTACCGGCAACCGCTCCGGGTGATCCGCCGGATGACCGGCGTCCGGGGGCCGCTCGAGGTGGTGGACCTGCGCTCCTTCGAGGGTCCCGAGTCGCCGCCCTCGGACAAGGGCTACCTCCTGGACATCCAACGCTGGTACGTGAAGGCCTTCGCGAAGGACGACCTGTCCTTCCAGGGCCGGTTCCTCGTCGAATCCCGGGAGTTCGGGACCGGTCTGGTCGCGGTCGCGCCGTACGACACGAACGGGTTCCGGTCACCGGACTGGGTCGGGTTCCAGTTCGACAGCGGCGACCCGCAGGCGCGGGCGTATCCGGGGCTGCCGGGCCTGTGGGCCGGGGTGCCGTACGACTTCGTCGCCGGTGGGGCGGGACTCCAGATCCCCGGGCTGCCGGACGAGGTGGTCGGCTGCCTTTCGGCGACCTGATCGGTGCGCTCACGGACCGAACCCGCGTGCCGCGCTAGCCGCCGGCGAGCACCGCCGCGCCCACCGCGCCCGACAGGTCGCCGAACTCGCTCGAGAGCATCGCCGGTGGGCGCTCGGGGACGAACAGCAGCGGATGCATCTCGTCGCGGATCCGTTCGACGAAGGGCAGGCCGAGCCGGTCGCCGAGCCCGCCGCCGATGATGATCGCCTCGAGCGCGAGCAGGTTCTGCACCGACGCGAGGCCCGTGGCCAACGCCCCCACGGCGCCGTCGATCAGCTCCTGGGCGAGCTTGTCACCCTCCTCGAGCGCCTCCGCGATCACGCCGCTGGACATCCGCGTGCGGCCTTTCTTCTCCATGATCTTGAACAGGTTGGTCTTGCGCCCGCCCTCGTGGAGCTCGCGCGCGTAGACCTCCATCCGGCCCCGACCCGCGTAGGCCTCCAGGTGTCCCTTCCGCCCGTCCGAGCACACGCGGCCTCCCGGCTTGACGATGATGTGGCCGATCTCGGCCGCCGCGCCCTGCCCCCGGTACGGCTCGTCGTTCAGGATCAGGCCACCGCCCACGCCGGTTCCGACCCACACGCCCAGCAGATCCCCGAAGCCACGACCGGCTCCGCGCTTCCACTCGCCGAGGATCGCCACGCGCACGTCGTTGTCGATCGTGACCGGCGCGCCGACCAGGCCCTCGGAGACCATCGAGCCGAGCGGGACCGGTTCGGCGGTCTGGAACCCCGGCAGGTTGGGCGAGCTCGAGACCGTGCCGGCCTCTCGATCGATCGTGCCGGGCGCCCCGATCCCTACGCCTCGGACCTCCGATCGATGCGCCTCGGCCTCCGCGAGCGCCGCGTCGCTCGCCGCCACGATCGCGGACGCCACGTCGCGCTCACCGCTCTGCGGGGTCGCGAGCCGGAACGTCCCGATGATCGTCTGGTCGCGCACCGCGGCGGCCTGGATCTTTGTCCCGCCGAGGTCGATGCCGATCGTGATGTCGCCCATGGGTCCTCCTTCGACCGATGATGCGATCGTGCCGGCCGCTAGGCAGTATCGGTCAGGACGGCCATCCCGTATAGGCCCGGTGGCCGCGCTTGCGGAGCTCGTTGCCGATGACCATCCGCTGGATCTCGGAGGTGCCCTCCCAGATCCGGTCGACCCGCAGCTCGCGCCACAGGCGTTCGACCGGCTGCTCGCGCATGTAGCCGCGGCCCCCGTGGATCTGCACCGCGGCGTCGGCCACCCGACCCGCCGTCTCCGAACAGACGAGCTTGACCGCGGACGCGAGCGCGTGCAGCTCCTTGCGATCGGTGCCGCCGCGCGCCGCCTGCCAGCCGACCCGGTAGAGCATCGACTTGGCGGCCATGATCTGCGCGGCCATGTCCGCGAGCATGAACTCGACCGCCTGGAACCCGACGATCGGCTCGCCGAACTGGATCCGCTCCTTGGCGAAGTCGAGCGAGAGGTCGAGCGCGCGTGTGGCGGCGCCGACCGTGCGCGCGCCGATCATGATCCGCTCCTCGACGAACCAGTCCTTCGTGAGCTCGTAGCCCGCGCCCACCTCGTCGAGCACCGCGTCGAGCCCGACGCGGACGCCCTCGAACGCGAAGATCGGGTGCTCGAACACGAAGGTGTGTGAGTACTTCGGCGTTCGGACCAGGCGGACGCCAGGCAGGTCTTTGTCGACGAGGAAGACGGTCGCCTTGGCGGGATCGCCGTCCACGTGCGCGTGCAGGAGGAAGAAGTCGGCGACGTCGCCCGAGGTGACGTGCCACTTCGATGCCGTCGAGCACCCAGGCGTCGCCGTCGCGCCGTGCCGTCGTCCGGACCATCGACGGGTCCGACCCCGCGTGCTCCTCGGTGATCGCGTACGCGTCGCGCCGCTCGCCGCGGCACGCCGGCAGGAGGTACCGCTCCTTCTGCTCGTCGGTGGCGTTCGCGAGCGGGATCGCGGGTCGCCACGGGATGTCCCAGAGCGCGCCGGTGGCCCTGCCCCACTGCTCCTCGACGACGATCTGCTGCAGGACATCGAATCCGCGTCCGCCGTCGCGTTCGGCGTGGTTGATCGCGTTGAAGCCGGCGTCGAGCACCGCCTGCTTCGCGGTCGCGAAGCTCTCCGGGCTGAGCCCGTCGTGCTCCTCGCACTCGAGCTCGAGTGGGATCAGCACCCGTTCCGTGAAGTCGCGAGCGCGCTCCTGGAGCTCGAGATCCTCGGGCGTGAGGCGGATGTCCATCGGCCGGGCGAGCCTAGCGGACGCGCACGCCCGCTACCGGTGCGATCACCCCGCGGGTGGGCAGGTGGTGCCTCGGATCGCGAGGGTTTCCCGTTGCAGCTCGACGTCCTTCCACCCGACGGCCAGCACTGTTCCATCGGGCAGGGCGTCGACGGCCGACAGAGCGTCCGACCCCGCGATCGAAGGGCCCTCGACCGGCACCCACCGGCGGCCGCTGTAGCGGTAGACGGCAGCCCGCGTGGTCCCCGGCTCCTTGGCCGGGCGCGAGCCCACCGCCCAGAGGTCCTGACCGCCGATCGCGGCGACGTCGACGAGCTCGGCGTCGGCCCGGGTGATCGGAGCCTCGATCCACGTCTCGCCGTCGAAACGCTGGATCGGAGTGCCCACCGCCCACACCTGGCTGGTGGCGAACGCCTCGATCGCGTGCAGGGTCCCACGGATCTCGGTCGGGCTCCGGCTCCAGGCCTCGCCGTCGAACCGGATGATCAGCGGCTGGAAGTGTTGATACCCGACCGCCCACAGGTCGGTGGGCGAGACGCCCTGGATGTCGACGAGCGCGGCCTTGCCGCCGCCGGTCGCGCGTCCGATCTCGACGTCGGCCCAGGCGGTCCCGTCCCAGTGCAGGACGAGCGCCCGCTCCAGCGACGCGGCTGGATCGCCGACCGAGCCGACCGCCCATACGTCGACGGGGGAGATCGCGGCCACGCCGTTCAGCACGCCGTCGATCTCGGACGGCAGTTCGACGTCGGACCACTCGGTCCCGTCGAAGTGCAGGACCAGCGGCTGCTCCCCGAGCCCGCTCGAGGTCCGCCCGACGGCCCAGACGTCGTTCGGTTCCGACGCGTCGACGGCCCGGAGCTCGTTCAGCGTGGTGCCCGGGCTCGGGGCCGCGAAGGGCAACCACCGGTCGCCGTCCCACCGCATCATCGCCACCGCCGTGGGGATCTCGGGCGCGCCGATCCCGCCGACCGCCCACGCCTCCGCCGATGTGACGGCCGTGACCCCCAGGAGCGTGATCGGTGCCTCGCCCGGGTTCGCGCTCCGAACGACCTCCCAGGTCGGGGTGCACGTCGGGGTGGGGGACGCCGACGCGCCGGTCGCGGAGGGCGGTGGCGTGCCCTCGTCGTCGGGTCCGGCGGCGGCGTAGACGACCGCCGAACCGATCGCGAAGGTGGCGAGGGCCGCGACCGAGGCGTTGACCAGGCCTCTGCGCTGGACGCTGTTCACGCCGTGAGGACGCCCGCGAAGGGCACCGCGGTTCCCGGGCGCCGGTCGCGAGGTCCGCCGTTGCGCGGCACATCGCGCGCCCGGTACCCTCCCGCTTCCGTGGGCGTGTTCGAACGCGACGTCGTCATCATCGGGGGAGGCCACAACGGCCTCGCGTGCGCAGCGTACCTTGCGAAGGCGGGCTTGGATGTGCTCGTCCTGGAGAAACGCGGGGTCGTCGGGGGCGCCGCGGCGACCGAGGAACCGTGGCCGGGCTACCGGGTCTCGAGCGCGTCCTACGTCGTGTCCCTGATGCCGCCCCAGGTCGTGCGCGAGCTCGACCTGAAGCGCTTCGGGTACGAGGTCTCGATCGTCACGCCCGACTACTTCGTGCCGTTCCCCGACGGGACCGCGCTGACGCTGTGGGGCGACGTCGAGCGGGACGCCGCCGCGATCGCGCGGTTCAACGAGCACGACGCGGCCGCGTACGTGGAGTTCGACCGCTACTTCGATCGCGTCGCGCGGTTGCTGAAGGATCTCCTGTTCGTCGTGCCGCCGAACATGAACCTGCGCGATCTCCCCAAGTGGGCGGCGACCGCCGGACGCTTCCGAAAGTGGAGCGGTCGCGATCTCCACGAGACCGTCCGTCTGTTCACGATGAGCGCGGCGGACTTCCTCGACGAGTGGTTCGAGGACGAGCGCGTCAAGGGGGCGCTCGCGACGCAGGCGATCATCGGTGCGTGGTGCGGGCCGATGACGCCGGGCTCGGCGTACGTCCTGATGCACCACTGGATCGGGGAGGTGGACGGTCACGCCGGCGCGTGGGGATGGGTCAAGGGCGGCATGGGCGGGATCTCGGCCGCGATGGCCCGAGCCGCCGAGGCCGCGGGCGCCGAGGTCCGCACCGACGCCGAGGTCGATCGGGTCGCGATCAACGCGAGCGGCCAGGCGGTGGGGGTCGCGCTCGCGGACGGTTCGCTGATCCGGGCGCAGCGCGTCGTCTCGTGCGCGCACCCGATCACCACGTACCTGTCGCTGATCGGCGAGGAGCGGTTGCCGGGCGACGTCGTCCGCGACGTGAAGCGGTACCGCACGCGTTCGGGCTCGGTCAAGCTGAACGTCGCGCTCTCGGAGCTGCCGGTGTTCCCGTCGTGGGACGGGGACGGCGACCTGCACAAGGGACTGGTCGCCGTTTCGCCCTCCGTCGAGTACCTCGAACGCGCGTGGGACGACGCCAAGTACGGCCGCATGAGCGAGCACCCCTACGTCGAGGTCGTGTTCCCGACCGCGCACGAACCTCAGGGGCTCGCTCCCAAGGGCAAGCACCTGATGCTCGCGTTCAGCCAGTACGGGCCCTACGAGCTGGCCGAGGGATCGTGGGACGAGGGAGGCCGGGACGAGTACGCGGCACGTGTCCTGAAGGCGCTCGGGGAGTTCGCGCCGTCGCTCGAGTCGGCGGTCGAACATCTCGAGGTGCTGACGCCCCGGGACATCGAGGATCGGTTCGGCCTGATCGGCGGGAACATCATGCAGGGTGAGCTCACGCCCGATCAGTTGTTCAGCTTCCGCCCGATCCCCGGGCACGGGGATTACCGAACGCCGGTGGCCGGGATGTACCTGTGCGGCTCGGGCACCCATCCGGGGGGCGGCGTGATGGGGGTCCCGGGACGCAACGCGGCCTCGGTGATCCTGCGCGACCACAAGCGCGGCGAGTTCGTCGGCCGCATCAAGAGCCTCGGTCGCTAGATGCTGGCGCAGCTCGCCCAGGCCGTCCGCGAACGCCGCCTCTCGTCGGTCGAGCTGGTGCGCGAGTCGATCGAACGGATCGAACGGCTGGATCCGGCGCTGAACGCCGTCACGGCCGTGTGGCCGGAGGAGGCGCTCGCGGAGGCGGAGAAACTCGACCAGCGCGGTCCCGAGGGCCCGCTCGCGGGCCTGCCGCTCTTGGTCAAGGACAACACGGATGTGGCCGGCAAGCTCACGAGCTACGCCTCGCGCACGATGCTCGACCGGCCGCCCGCCGAACGGAGCGAGGTCACGGTCGAACGCCTTGTGGCGGCGGGCGCGGTCCCGATCGGCCGCACCAACCTGCCCGAGTTCGCGTTCCAGGGGTATACCGACAGCAAGCTGTTCGGGCCGACGCGCAACCCGTGGGGTCTGGACTGGTCGCCGGGCGGCTCCTCCGGCGGCTCGGCCGCGGCCCTCGCCGCCGGCCTGGCGCCGATCGCCACCGCAGGCGACGGCGGCGGCTCGATCCGAACGCCGGCCGCGTTCTGCGGCCTGGCGGGCCTCAAGCCGACGCACGGGCTGATCGGACGCCGGCCGATCCCGTCGTGGATGGACTACTCGACCCAGGGGCCGCTCGCGGCGACCATCGAGGACGCGAAGCTGCTCCTCCACGTGATGCGCGGCCCAGCGCACGGCGACCCGACCGCGGCGCCGACGTGGCAGTACGGGGGCGGGATGCCCAGGCGCGTCCTCGCGGCGTTCCGAACGCGCGATGTCGGTCCGCTGCCCGGGGACGTCGAGGAACCCTTCCGTGCCGCGCTCGCCGCGATCGAGGGCGAGCTCGGCCTCCCGGTCGAGGAGATCTCGACGGCGTCGCTGTTCCCATCGCTCGACCTTTCCGAGAGCCAGGCGCGCGACGACTGGTTCACGACCGTTGCCGCCGAGGAGTTGATCTGGCTCGGCCGCGCGTGGGTCCAGGAGCACCTGGACGAGTTCAGCGACGACTTCCGCTCCGCGATGGAGTACGGGCTCACGCTCACGCTCGACGACTACCTCGAAGTTCGGCAGCATCGGTTCGCCTACGCCGCGGATCTCGATCGCCTGCTCGGCGACGACACGGTCCTGGTCACGCCGACCAACGGGTACGCGGGATGGCTGCCGAACGGGATGCTCCCGAACGGCGATCGGCCGGCCGAGGCCGAGGGCTACAACACGGGCGAGTTCAACATGAGCGGCCATCCCGCGCTCAGCGTCCCGGCCGGCCTGAGCGCCAACGCGATCCCGTTCGGCCTGCAGGTCGCAGGACCCCGGTACCGGGACGACCTGGTGCTGGAGTTCGGGGCGGCGTGGGAGGCGATCCGGCCGTGGCCGCCGACCGCGCCCGGCTACGACCCATTCCCGCTCCCTTAGGCGACCGCCGTCACGCGGCCAGGTCGCGGCGTTCGAACGCCCACCACGCGTAGACGAACGATGCCGCCGAGATCCCGACCAGTACGAGAGCGTGCACCGGGTCCAACCCGTTCAGGATCGGGTTGCCGTCCGAGTAGTAGTAGAAGGGCGACAGCAGCCGGAACGGATCCAGCCACTCGACCGAGGGCCCGAGGGTGTTCACGATGAACGTCGCGACCGCGAGGCCACTCGGCACACCGATCGCGACCGAACGGCGCCCTGTCGCGCTGCCGATGGCGAGCGCGAGGCTCCCGAACACCATCCCTAGAAGGAACGTGTTGAGCGACATGGCTGTGAACCCGCCGAGGCCGACGCGGAGATCGAACAGCGGGCCGAATGCCACGACCGAGACCCACATGACGATCGTCAGGAGGAAGGTCGCCCCCAGCATCGCAGCGAACTTGTCGACGAGGACGCGCCGCCGCCGGATCGGCACGCGACAGCAGCAGGTCGAGGGATCCCGCCTCCTCCTCCCCGGCGACGGCCCGCGCGCCCGCGCCGATCCCGTACACGATCAACAGGATCGGGGCGAGGAACGTGAACAGCTCGGACTGCAGGTACCCCTCGGGGGTCGTGTAGTCGATCTGGCCGAGGAGGTTCTTGAGGAAGTCCGGGAGCTTCCGCAGATACTCGTTGAACTGCGCCGCGTTGTCGCGGACGCTCGGCCAGAACGAGCTGTACAGGAGGATGGCCCCGGCGAACCCCACCGCCCACCAGGCGAGGGCCTTGCGCTGGTCCCACAGCGTCTTGGAGAAGACCGTACTGAGCATCGCTCCTCGCGGGATCGTCGCCTCATGCGCCACGGTCGCCCTCCTTCCCGTAGTACGTCAGGAAGATGTCCTCGAGCGAGGGTTCGTGGCTCTTGAGATCCACGACCTCGAAGCGAGCCGCCGCCTTGACCACGCCGTCGATCGAACCGGCCACCGTGACGCGGATGGTGTCGCCGTTCACCGCTATGTCGCTCACGCCGGGCCATCCGTCGAACAGGTCGGGCCGCGGCGGCTCGGCGAAGCGGATCTCGAGCATCTCGGACCTGACGCTCCCGGAGGTCGCCGACGTCTTCGACCGCTACCAGGCGACCCTCGCGGATGATCGCGACCCGGTCGCACAGACGCTCGACCTCGGGCATCACGTGGGACGAGAGGAAGACCGTCCGCCCCTCGCGCCGGACCTCCTCGACCATCCCGTAGAACTCCTGCTGCACGAGCGGATCCAGCCCCTGGGTGGGCTCGTCGAGCACGATCAGCTCGGGCCGGTGCATGAACGCCTGGATCAGCGCCACCTTCTGCCGGTTGCCGTGGGAAAGCGCACGGATCTTCACCGAGAGATCGCAGTCCAGGTGTTCAGCAAGCCCGGCGACCACCTTCCAGTCGACCCCGCCCCGGAGCTCGGCCAGGTAACGGAGGTACTCGCCGCCGGTCAACCGTTCGTACAAGGCGCCTTCGCCTGGCAGGTACCCGGTCCTGCGGTGGATCTCGACGCTCTCGCGTCGGGAGTCCAGTCCGAGCACCGTCGCCGTGCCACGGGTCGGCCGGATGAAGTCCAGGAGAGTTCGGATCGTGGTGGTCTTTCCGGCCCCGTTGGGACCGAGGTATCCGAACACCTCGCCGGGACCGACCGAGAACGTGAGGTCGATGACCCCTCGGGTGCTCCCGTAGGACTTCGTCAACCCCTCGACGGCGATCGCATCCGACACGTTCATGCCTCCGCCACCAGCCTCGCGCCTCCCACGCGGCCGACAAAGGCCGTTCGTCCGGGTTCGGCAGGGACCATCGGCTATGGTCCCAGGTTGTAGCCGAGCCTCCGGGGCAGGCGCGCGAGCAGTTCGATCGCACGCCCGGGTGCGCGGCCGGCGTCCAGCCGGTCATCCCGCCGGACGATCGTGCGGCTGATGAGGCGCTCGCCCGAGGGTGAACATGGGCTCGGGGGGAAGCGCTAGCCGGTCGCCGTCCGAGATCGGGAGCGTCGTCGCCTCGTCCTCCAGACCGAGCGCGAGCCCCGACAGGATCTTCCCGCCGAGGTGGCACGGGCCGACCCCGTTCCCGGTGAACCCCAGACCGTAGTGCGTGGTCCCGCCCGGCAGCGTGCCGAAGAACGGCAGATGCAGTCCCGCCACGTCGATCGGCCCGCCCCACGAGGTCTCCAGCGGGACGTCGTCGAACGCCGGGAACCAGCGGCGGAAGTCGCGCACGAGCACCGAAGCGGCCTCCTCGTGGAACCCGTACCGCGGCGCGTCGGCGCGATCGCCGGTGACACGGAAGCTCGAGCCTCCGAACGCGATCCGTCCGTCGCGCGTCGGGCGCAGGTAGTGGAGCGAGGTCCGCATGTCGTAGACGCCCTCGCCGCCGGTCCAGCGCATCCGCTCCGAGGCGATCGGGGGCGGGGGCGCTCATCACGATGAACGTGCCGCGCACGAACAGCGATCGCCGGAACTCGCGGAGACCCCGCGCCCAGGCGTTCAGCGCGACGATCGCGCGTCCCGCCGTGACCACACCGCCCGGCGTCTGGGCCGCCGGCCGACGTGCATCGAACCGGACGACGGGCGTGCCCTCGAACACTCGGACGCCTCGTTCGACGAGCGCGTTGCGGAGCCCGCGCGCGAGCCGGGCCGGGTGGACGGTGGCGGCGTGGGTGACCCGGAACCCGCTCCGAACGGTGGGCGAGTCGAAGCGGTCACGGAGCTCGTCCTCGGACATCGGCCGGTACACCTCGCCGAGCCCCAGCCGCTCGGCCTCCGCCACCGTCTCGCGAACGTCGGCGTCGTGCGCAGGGTTCGTCGACACGCCGAGGTCGCCGGACGGTTCGAACCAGGCGTCGACGCCGTGGTCCTCGCACCACGCGCCGATCTCGTCGATCGACCGCGCCGCCATCTCGACGGTCCGCCGGCCGGGCGCCCCGTAGCGCTCGAGCAGCAGGTCGGCCTCGTCGTACAGCCCGTTCACGAACCCCCCGTTGCGTCCGCTCGGCCCGCCGCCGCAGATGTCGCGCTCGAGCAGGACGACGTCGAGGGAAGGCTCGCGCTCCTTGAGGAACCAGGCGGTCCACATCCCCGTGTACCCGCCGCCGAGGATCACGACGTCGGCGGTCGTATCCCCGTCGAGCGGTGGCGTCTCGGGGCCCGCGAACTCGGGCAGCGCGAGCGCCTCCTCGAGCCACCAGCTCCGCCGGGCCGGCCGAGGGCGATCGAGCTCGGTCAACGGGGTCCGAGGTTGAAGCCCAGCCGGCGCGGGAGCCGGGCGATCGCCCGGGTGAGGCGGCCCACACGGCGCCCGGCGTCCTCCCGGTCGTCCTTGCGGCGGATCGCGGCGTTCACGACGAACGCGCCGGGCGAGCGGAACGGTTCGGGCGGGAAGCGTTTGGGCTTGCGCGTCACCACGGCCAGGCGGCTGAACCCGTCCTCGGCGTGCAAGGCCAGCGCGGCGAGGATCTTGCCACCGAGATGTGCGGGACCGACGCCGTTGCCCGTGTAGCCGAACCCGTAGTGCACGTTGCCGCGGCCGGTCGTCCCGAAGAAGGGCATCGTGAACCCGCTGACGTTGATCGGCCCGCCCCACGCGGCCTCGATCGGCACGCCCTCGAAGCTCGGGAACATCCGGTACAGGTCGTCGGCGACGCGGCGCGCGTAGCGAGGCTCGTAGTCGTATCGGTGATCGATCCGGCGCGCGAGGTTCGGCTGCAGCCCCCCGAGCCCGAGCGCGATGCGACCGTCCTGCGTGGTCCGCGCGTAGTGGATCGACGAGCGCAGGTCGCGGATCGCCTCGCCGCCCGTCCACCCGAGCTCCTCGAGCCGGTCGGGGGCCGGCGCGGTAACGACCATGTACGACCCCCGAAGCGTGAGCCGCGGCTTGAACGCCTTCCACCAGGTCGCCCAGGCGCCGAGACCGACGACCGCCTCGACGGCCCGCACCGAGCCGCCCGGCGTCTCGGCCGTGACCCGCGCGCCCATGCCGAGCCGGGCGACCGTCGTGCGTTCGAAGATCCGGACGCCGTTCTCGATCAGCAGGCGACGGAGGCCTCGCGCCAGACGCGCGGGGTGCACGGTCGCGGCGTCGGCGATCAGCACCCCGCTCCCGAACCGGGGAGACGCGCACCGATCCTGGACCTCGCCCGCGCTGAGGAGCTGGTACTCGTCCTCGACGCCGAGCGCGCGCGCAGCCTCGAGCGAGCCCTCCCAGGCGCCCTCGTGCCGGTCGTTCGTCGCGACGGCGAGGTCGCCTCCGTGGCGGAACCACGCGTCGACGCCGTTCGCGCGGCACCACGTGCCGATCTCGGTCGGCGCGCGCCCACACGTCATCAGCAGCTCCATCGCGTCAGCGTCCCCGTAGGTCTCGCGGACGTCGCGGATCTTCTCCCACCACCCGTCGCAGAACCCGCCGTTGCGGCCGCTCGGACCGCCCCCGCAGATGTCGGATTCGAGCAGGACGACGTCGAGATCGGGCTGCCGCTCCTTGAGGAACCACGCGGTCCACAGCCCCGTGTACCCGCCGCCGAGGATCACGACGTCCGCGGTCGTGTCGCCGTCGAGCGTCGGCGCCTCCGGACCCGCGAACTCCGGCAGCGCGAGCGCCTCCTCGAGCCACCACGACCGTTCGGCAGGTCGTGGCGCATCGGTGTGCGGCATCGTTCGGTCCCTCGCCTCGTTGGTGCTGCGGTATCGTGCGAGCCCATCCTTCCACGTCTGTGGCCTGGTCCATCGGCCAGGTCGATCAGCCGGGTCGATCAGCCAGACCAACAGGAGGACGACGTCATGGTCGAGCGCCCCAGGTCGCGAACCGTCACCGACGGCCCCGAACGCGCCCCGGCGCGCGCGATGCTTCGAGCGGTCGGGTTCTCGGAGGAGGATTTCGGCCGGCCGCAGGTCGGCGTGGCCTCGTCGTGGAACGAGGTCACCCCGTGCAACTACCACCTCGGCAAGCTCGCGGCGCTCGCGAAGGAAGGGGTTCGCCAGGGCGACGCGGTCCCGATGGAGTTCACGACGATCGCGGTGTCCGACGGCATCGCGATGGGGCACGAGGGGATGAAGGCGTCGCTGATCAGTCGCGACGTGATCGCGGACTCTGTCGAGCTCGTGATGCACGCCGAGCGTTTCGACGGGCTGGTCGGCATCGCCGGGTGCGACAAGTCCGAGCCCGGGATGTTGATGGCGATGGCCCGCCTCAACCTGCCCTCGGTCTACCTCTACGGCGGAACGATCCTCGCGGGGACCTACGGAGGCCGCGACATCACGATCCAGGACGTGTTCGAGGCGGTGGGGGCGCACGCGAAGGGTTCGATCGACGACGCCGAGCTCCTGGGCATCGAGCGCGCCGCGTGCCCGACCACGGGCTCGTGCGCCGGCATGTACACGGCGAACACGATGGCCGCGGCGGGCGAGGCGCTCGGCATGTCCCTCCCCGGCAGCGCGAGCCCGCCGGCCGTGGACTACCGGCGCGAGGTGTTCGCGCGGGAGTCGGGCCTCGCGCTGACCAAGCTGCTGGCGTCGGGGCTGCGGCCGCGGGACATCCTGACGAAGGACGCGTTCACGAACGCGATCGCCGTGGTGATGGCGCTGGCCGGATCGACGAACGCCGTGCTGCACCTGCTCGCGATCGCGCACGAGGCCGGGGTCGAGCTCGAGCTGGACGACTTCGACCGCATCAGCCGCTCCGTGCCCCACCTCGTCGACGTCCGCCCGGCGGGGAAGTTCGTGATGCAGGATCTCGACCGCGTCGGCGGGGTGCCCGTCGTGATGAAGGAGCTCCTCGACGCCGGCCTGCTCAACGGCGACGCGATCACGGTCACCGGCAAGACGATCGCGCAGAACCTCGAGGAGCTCGCGCCGCAGGCGCCGGACGGGTCGATCGTGCGGCCCGTTCTCGGAGCCGATCCACCCCGAGGGCGGGACGGCGATCCTCTACGGCTCGCTCGCGCCCGAGGGCTCGGTGATGAAGATCGCGGGTGCGGCGTCGCTCGAGTTCCACGGGCGGGCCCGGCCGTTCGACTCCGAGCAGGAGGCGTTCGACGCGGTCACGAGCGGCTCGATCGTCGCGGGCGACGTCATCGTGATCCGGTACGAGGGGCCGAAGGGCTCCCCGGGCATGCCGGAGATGCTCGCGGTCACCGCGGCCGTCTCGGGGGTCGGTCTGGGCGCCGAGGTGGGCCTGATCACCGACGGGCGGTTCAGCGGCGCCTCGAAGGGCTACAGCGTCGGGCACGTCTCGCCCGAGGCGTTCGTGGGCGGTCCCATCGCGCTCGTGCACGAGGGTGACGCGATCGCGATCGACGCGGAGAACCGCCGGATCGATCTCCAGGTCGACGACGCCGAGCTCGAACGGCGGCGCGCCGCGTGGCGGGCTCCCGAGCCGCGCTACGCGAGCGGCGCGCTCGCGAAGTACGCGAGGCTCGTGGGCTCGGCCTCCAAGGGCGCCGTCACCTGGTGACGCTCCGTCGCGGCAACAGCAACAGCACCGACGCCGCGACGAACGTCGCCGTCAGGATCAGGCTCTCCGGCGCGAATGCCTGCACGCCCGCCACGTCGGCCCGATCTTGGAAGACCGACGCCACCATCAGGTTGAGCTGGTAGACGGCTCCGAACACCGCCATCGCCGTCCCCAGCAAGAACCCGAAGGGCCGCCGCCGCGCGAGCAGGACGCCGGCCAAGACGAGGCTCGGCACGAGCAGCGCCAGGTCGAGCGCGAACACGAGGTGCTGTCCCGAGACCGGGATGTCGTGCAGGACCTCACCGGTGATCGCGTTGCGCACGACGAGGAAGATCCAGAGCGCCACCCTGCCCGGCACCGACGATCACGAGGAACACGCCGATCGTCCTCGCACCGATCGCATCGCGGAACGTCCGCCCGATGGCCGCGACGTCGAGGGTCGGGATCGCGCAGGCGAGCGCGAACACCGACATCGAGAACAGCGCGATGTGGAGCAGGAATGCGTCGTTGAACGCGGCTCCGAACGTGGCGTACGCGTAGTTGTAGAGGGCGTAGACGATCATCCCGATCCACACGGGCTCGGCTCGATGGGAGCCTCGGATCGACATGATCAGCGAGATGATGAGCAGCGGCGCCGCGACCGTGAGCGTGATCACGTCGCCACCCCGGAACGCCTCGCGAGCCCATGCGCCCTCGTGGTACAGGCCATCGACGAGCAGCCCCGCGAGCGAGGCGGCGATCATCAGCGCGGCGATCGCACCCGAGAGTACGTACGCCGCCGTACGTGCCGCCGGTCGTGGCGGGACGCTGTCGGCGGGCGCATGCTGGCCGTTCTGCGTGATCGCTCGTCCTTCCAGCAAGGTCTCCATCGCATCCACCTCCTTCTTCGTCCGATGACGTCACTCGACCGGGTGGCGCAGGATCGTGCGGAAGCGTTCGGGCGCCGAACGCCGAGGGTCGCCGAGGTAGATCTCGTGGTGACGGCCCCTGGGGCGCAGCCCGGCCTCCTCGATCCCCGCATGGAGGAGCTCGATCGTCGGGCGTTCGTCCGTGTAGGGACCGACGTGCATCACCTGCGCCGACGGGCCCTCGTCGAACCGTTCGACGCGCAGCGCCGGTGCGAGGGCCGGATCGAGCTTGTCCCGCGCGGTCGTCAGGTGCCCTTCGATCTCGGCGTCGGTCGCCTCGTCCGGGAGCCCGATCATCAGGGTCCATCGCCAGGTCCCGTCGTCGCCGTGGCCGAAGATCGCGTCCAGGTCGACGTTCCCGTCGCTCGTCCACCACAGGCCCTCGAGCGGTCCGACCTTCCCCTCCACACCGCGCCGCTTGAGCGTGAACCGCAGTGGATAGGCGACGCCGTACAGGCCCGGCATCCGGGGTTCGAAGACCGCGCTCCCCGGCCGTCCCGAGCCGTCGATCATCACGAAGCGCCGCTCGGGGATCGTCAACAGCCGTATCCGATCCCGCGGCGCGCGGAGCTCGTCGCGGCGGTCCGTCGGTCGTTCGATCGTGGCCTGGCTCATCATCGATCCTCCTTGTCCGAGGGCCGGCGCGCCGTATGCCCGCGTGGACGGCAGCAAGGCGAGCCCGACGATCGCGAGGCCCATGACCGCGAGCGCCGGCTGCAGCCAGATCACCTCCGGGATCACGAACAGCTCGTACGCGATCCATGCGACGAGGATCGACCCCAACGCGATGGCGCCCCACCACGACCAGTGGTGGCCGGTCCTACGGTCCATGCGCGTGAGTGGACCGAACGACCGTCCGGTCCACAGACCCCACATCAGGACCAGCCCGAACAGGCCGTACACGAGGAACAGGAACAGCCCGGGCACCAGGAAGTCGTGCACCGGGGTGCGGTCGAGCCAGGCCAGGTCGGCCTGCAGGCTCGCGCCCGTCCGATCGGTCATCAGGCTCCAGCCGCCGAAGAGCCCGGCGAGGGAGAGCACGCCGATCATGAGCAGCAACGGGTACAGGGCGAACGGGCGTTCGCGCCGAACCGCGACACCCGGAACGATCCCCGGAGGGCTCGTCTCCAGACGCATGACGCACCTCCTCGTGTGGCTGCCTCGACCGTAGGACCGCTTCGGCGGCTCGCGGTGGGTCGGTCGGACCGGTGCGTGGGGGACCTTCCGGCCGCCCGAGTTGCGCGTGCGGAACGGGAAGGGACAGACTCGCTCCGATCCGGTCAACGAGCCGGGAGAGGGGTCGGTTCGAGCGTGGAGCAGCCGCTTCCGGCGGAACGGCACCGCCGCATCCACGAGCTCCTGCGGGAGCAGCGGGTCGTGCGCGTCTCGGCGCTGTCCGAGCAGCTCGGCGTGTCCGAGGTGACGATCCGGCGCGACCTCGAGGTGCTCGAACGCCGGGGGATGCTCGAACGCACGCACGGCGGCGCCGTCGCGACCCAGTGGGTGCGGTCCGAGCCCGCCTATCGGGACGCCGCCTCGACGAACCCGATCGAGAAGCGGCACATCGGGGCCGCCGCGGCCGCCCTGGTCGAGCCGGGCGACGCCCTCTACCTGAACGGGGGCACGACGACCCTGCAGGTGTTCCGGCACCTGCGCGCCACGGGGCTCAAGGTCGCGACGAACCACGTCGGGATCGCGCTCGAGGCGGCCGACCGGGACATCGAGCTGCTCCTGCTCGGCGGCCATTACCGGGCGCCGAGCAACTCGGTCGTCGGGCCGTTCGCGACCGAGGCCCTGCGGCGCACCCACGCGACGAAGGCGTTCATCGGCGTCGAGGGCATCAGCGTCGGCTCGGGGCTCACCACCCCGGTCGCGGCCGAGGCCGAGATCGCGCGCGTGATGATCGAGCAGACGCGGGGCCGGGTGGTGGTCGTGGCGGACCACTCGAAGATCGGGGCCGTCGCGGATTTCGTGATCGCTCCGCTCGAGGAGGTCGATGCGCTCGTGGTGGACGAGGGTTGTTCCGAAGCGTATCGGCAGCGTTTGACCGAAGCGGGCATCGACGTCATCGTTGCGGCCGAGCGGGCCTCGGCCGTCTCCGGCAGCGGCTGAGGCGTCCGTAGAGAAGGGGGGAACCGGATGTCCATGAGCGATCAGGCGGCCCGGGATACCGCCGACCTCGAGAAGTTCGGCTACAAGCAGGAGCTCAATCGCGGGCTGGGGACCTTCAGCTCGTTCGCGGTGGCCTTCAGCTACATCTCGCCGTCGACCGGGATCTTCACGCTGTTCGCTATCGGGATGGCGGCCATGGGCGCCTACCTGTTCTGGGCCTGGCCGGTGGTGGCGCTGTTCCAGTTCGTCGTCGCGCTGAACTTCGCCGAGCTCTCGAGCCACTTCCCGGTCGCGGGGTCGGTGTACCAATGGACGAAGTACCTCTCGGGCCGAACGTACGCGTGGTTCACCGGGTGGTTCTACCTGGTGGCGGGGATCCTCACGGTCGCCTCGGTCTGCGCGACCCTGCCGCTCTCCCTGCTGCCGATGCTGAACACGATGTTCGACGCGCACTTCAACACGAACCTCGGCAGCGCCGACCAGGCGGTGGTCGCCGCGGTCACCCTCGTCCTCATCACGGTGCTCAACATCTACGGCGTGAAGCTCGTCGCGATCGTGAACAACACGGGCGTCTTCTTCGAGATCCTCGGTATGGTCGTGTTCGCGATCATCCTGGCGGTCGCCCACAACAACCAGGGCATCGGCGTGATCTTCAGCTCGGACAAGACGGGCAACTTCCTCCAGTTCCCGGCTCCGTTCACGTTGCCGTTCTTCCTCGTGGCGATGTTCATGAGCCTGTACGTGATCTACGGGTTCGACACCGCCTCGACGCTGGCCGAGGAGACCCGGAACCCGCGAACGGAGGCACCGAAAGCGGTGCTCGGTGCCGTCGCCGGCGCGTTCGTGATCGGCGCGATCTTCCTGTGGGGGTTGCTGATCGCCGTCCCGAACATGGCCGACGCGGTCGCGGGGTTCGCGAGCCCACCGGCGATCATCGACGCGGTGCTGTCGAGCACCCTGAGCGTGATCTACCTGTTCGTCGTGTCGGCCGCGATCTTCGTCTGCTGTATGTCGATCCTCACGTCGACGATCCGGCTGGCGTTCGGGATGGCGCGGGACAACCAGCTCCCGTTCTCGACGAGGCTCGCGAAAGTGAACCCGAGGCTCCACACGCCGGTCGTGACCTGCATCGTCATCGGGGTGATGTCCGCGATCCCGTACATCCAGTTCTCGGGTCCGACCGTGATCGCCGTAGGTGCGACGGCGTCGATCTACCTCAGCTACCTGCTCGGGAACATCGCCGTGATGCGTGCCCGGACGCGCGGCTGGCCGAAGAGCAAGGCGCCGTTCTCGCTCGGGCGGTGGGGCAAGACCGTCAATGTCGTCGCCATCGTCTGGGGGCTGGCGATGATGGTGAACTTCCTGACCCCTTCAGGGGCTGCGTCGGGGCTCGATCCCGGCTCTGCCTCCGGGGCGTCGTACCTGCGGGTCTTCGCGAACCCGAAGGCCACCCAGACCGACTGGTACGTGGCTGGCGACCAGCTCGTGGACTTCAAGATCGGATTCCTGAACGACATCCCACTCATCTGGCTGGTGTTCGGCGTCGTGCTGATCATCGGGGCGATCTACTACCTCGCGGTGCAGCGGAACAAGCCGTACGAGGTGGTGCTTGCGCCCACCGACGAAGACCTCTCGGGGATCGTTCCGCCGGTCCCCGCGTAGGGATCACGACGGGAGAGGGCGGCCGAAAAGGCCCCCTCTCCCGTTCGTCACGTAGCATCGTCTGCCGTGCCGATGAGGATCGTCACCACGCCCCGAGCCGCCGAGTACATCCGTGGCATCCGGCGGTTCCGTGTGGGTTTGGCTCGACCCCCACCGTGGTTTGATCGGCTCGCACGTCTGGCTCGAGGCCCACTGCGAACCGCCCCGATCCAGCCGCCGGACGAAGTTCACCGTCGCCTCGCGGCGGCCGCATACGTTCAAACGGATCGAGCAGGACGGCCTCGTGGTCCACTACTCGTTCGGGACCCTGCAGCGAGCCGGAGGAGCTCCACCTCGACCGCAAGGGGTGGCGACGCGGCACCTACCGGCTCGAGGCGTACTGGAACGGCTCGGTGTTCGTCGACAACGACATGCCGCCGCCGATCAGGCCCTGACGCGTTCGCCCTTCGGGTCGTAGAGCGGCTCGTCCGCGACCTCGGCCCCGATCCAGCTCGCCGAACACCTCGACGTCGACGGCCGTCCCGGTCACGGCGAGCTCCGTGGGCAGGTACGCGTACGCGATGCTGGCGCCGACGGTGTAGCCGATCCCTCCCGAGGTCACGCGCGCGACGACCTCGCCGCTAGCGCGCACCGGTTCGTTGCCCAGCGTCGAGGAGCGCGGGTCCGCCAGGACGCAGGCAGACGAGCATGCGCCTCGGGCCCTCGGCGCGCACGCGCTCGAACGCCTCCTTGCCGACGAAGTCCTTCCCCTCGGCGACCGAGAACGCGAGCCCGGCCTCGAGCGGCGAGTCGTCGGGGGTCACGTCCGAGCCCCACGCGCGATAACCCTTCTCGAGCCGGAGCGAGTCGATCGCGCGGTAGCCGGCCGGGACCATCCCGAAGGGTTCGCCCGCCTCGAGCAAGGTGTCCCACAGCGTCGCGCCGAGCTCCGAGGGCGCGTAGAGCTCCCACCCCAGCTCGCCCACGTAGGTGACCCGGAGCGCGCGGCAGGGGACATCGCCGACCGTGATCTCGCGGGAGGTCATGAACCGGAAGCCCTCGTTCGACAGGTCGTCCGTGCACACCGATCCCAGGATGTCCCGGGCGCGAGGGCCCCACACCCCGAGGCACGCGAGCCCCGAGGTCACGTCGCGCACCTCGACCCGTTCGGCGTCGCCGAGCTGCCCGACGATCCACGCCAGGTCGAGGCTCCCGGATGCCGTCCCGGTGACGATCCGATAGAGGTCGTCCGACAGGCGCGTCACCGTGAGGTCGCACTGGATGCCCGCCGCGACGGTTGAGCATCTGCGTGTAGACGACCCGACCCACGGCCACGTCGACGTCGTTCGCGCAGATCCGCTGGAGGAACGCGCACGCCTGCGGACCCGAGACCTCGAGCTTGGCGAAGCTCGACTCGTCGAACAGTCCCGCGCGCTCGCGCGTCGCGACGTGCTCGGCCACGATCGCCGTCGACCAGTGTTCGCCGGCCCAGCCCCGCGGCTGCAACGCATCGAACGCGGGATCCTCGTTCGACCCGAACCAGTTCGCGCGCTCCCAGCCGGACTTCTCGCCGAACTCGGCCCCGAGCGCCTCGAGGCGCGTGTAGGCGGGCGAGACCTTGAGCGGGCGGCCCGCCTGGTAGTCCTCGCCCGGGTACTTCACGTCGTAGTGCTTCGCGTAGATCTCGTGGGCGCGCGCGAGCGCATACCGGCGGCTCCGATAGTGCGCGCCGAACCGCCGGACGTCCATCTTCGACAGGTCCATCGAGGGCTCGCCGTCGACGATCCATTCGGCGGTGGACCGGCCGACACCGGCGCCACCGGTGATGCCGTGGGCGCAGAAGCCGGCAGCCACGAAGAAGCCCCGGACCTCGGTCTCGCCCAGGATGAAGTCGTCGTCGGGGGTGAACGCCTCGGGACCGTTGATGAAGCGGTTGATCTCGGTCGTCCGCAGCGCGGGGATCAGGTTGAACGCGCCCTCCGCGATCGGCTCGAACCGCTCCCACCTCTCCTCGAGCAGCCGGTGGTTGAAGTCGGGCGGGATCGGCGTGTCGACGTGCCACGGGTCCGGGTTGCGCTCGTAGCCGCCGACGACGAGCCCGCCGACCTCCTCGCGGACGTACACGAGGTTGTCCGGATCGCGCAGCGTCGGGAAGCTCGAGGTGACGCCCGTCGATCGGCCGCGTGATCAGGTACTGGTGCTCCATCGGCACCACGGGGATCTCGACGCCGGCGAGCCGCCCGAGCTCGTGCGCCCAGATCCCGGCGGCGTTCACCACGACCTCGGCCTCGATCGAGCCCTGGTCGGTGACGACGCCGGTCACCCGGCCGTCCCGGACGGGGATCTCCACCACGCGCACCCCCGTCCGGATCCGCGCTCCGCCTCGCTTGGCGCCCTCGGCGAACGCCATCGTCAGGCCGGTGGGATCCAGATGCCCGTCCGTCGGGACGAACTGCGCCCCCAGCACGTTCGAGACGTCGAGCAGCGGGAACCGTTCGAGCGCCTCGGAGGCCGAGACGATCTCGACGGGCAGGCCGAAGCTCTTGGCCCATCCGGCCTGGCGGGCGAGCGCCTCGAGCCGGTACGGCGAGGACGCGAGGTGCAGCGTCCCCACCTGGTGCCACCCGACGTCGACGCCGGTCTCCGCCTCGAGCTCGGGGTACAGCTCGACCCCGTCCATCATCATCCGGGTGTGGCTCACGGAGTTCCGCAGCTGGGCGACCAGGCCCGCCGAATGGAACGTCGACCCGCTCGTGAGCTCGGAGCGATCCAGGAGCAGGACGTCGCTCCAACCGAGCTTGGTGAGGTGGTAGGCGATGCTCGTCCCCGCGACGCCGCCGCCGACGATCACGACCCGGGCGCGATCGTCCTTCACGTCATTTGGCACTAGATCGCCTCGGCGGCCTGCTCGAGCCATCCCGCGAACCGCTCGTCCGCCATCGAACGCGAGAGCCGCTCGAAGTGCCGGTCCGCGTACGCGACGTAGTCGATGTCCAGGGTGGACAGGCCCTGCTGGATCACACCCCACATCGCCTCTCGGAAGTCGGACATGATCCGCATCAGCTGCAGGCGGGCGCGGTGCGCGTCGGTCGGCTCGCCGAACATCAGCTCGAGCAACCGCTCCTGCGACGCCTCCGAGAGCCCGTTGTTGATCGAGAGGTTGCCGAGGTCGAAGAACGGGTCGCCCATCCCCGAGTACTCGTAGTCGACGAGCCAGAACCCGTCCTTGCCTTTCAGGAAGTTGTCCGCGAGCAGGTCGTTGTGGCACGGGCGCGGCGCGACGGGCGCGCGGGAGAACGCCGCCTCGATCCGTCCGGCGTGGGCGTGCGCCGGCCCGTACGCCGCGGGGATCGCGACGCCGCGGTCCTCGGACACGTGCCGGTACTCCTCGACGATGCGGAACGCGTCGAAGGCGGTCGGCAGCGCGGGCCCCGCGTGGATCGTCGAGACGACGCGCACGACGTCGGCCAGCACCGACGCCTCCTCCATGTCGCCCTCGGCGAGCGGCTCCCCGGGGACCCAGACCGTGATCAGGCAGCCGTGGTCGGGCAGGTGGGCGATGACCTCGGGCCCGACCCCCGCGGCGGCGGCGGCCAGCGCCGCCTCGTACTCGGTCACGCGATCGATCCCGAGCAGCGCCGTGTCCTCGTGCGACATGCGGAGGAAGAACGCCCCCGAACCCACCTCGACCCGGTAGTTCCGGTTGGTGCGGCCCGCCTCGATGGGGGTGATCGTCGGCTCGTGCCCCCGCCATTCCGGCACGGCCGCGATCACCGCGTCGAGCTGGGGATCGGGGCCCACGGCGCGAGACCCTAGCCGGGATGATCGTTTCCGGTCAAGGCTGAGCGGTTCCGAACGACTATCTCGTGTCGGCTGACCGTTCCTGCGCGGGTCACCCATCCGGTGGGTTGACAGAGGAACCCATCCCCGTACACTGGCCCGACCATGTCGAACAGGGAGAAGACCGGACCGCGAGCCCTCGTACTTATCGCGTAGGCGCGGCCGGGCCGAGACAGGCCCGGGACCCGCGCCAGATGCCCCTCGCCCAGCGGGGGGCTTTTTCTACCCCGGTTCGCACCGAACGAGATGGACGAGACGGCCAAACGACGAGGAAGGGTGATCCAGGTGCGCTACGAGTTCGAGCGAGGTGGCAGGACGGTCGCGAACGTGCTGTGGGAGGGACCCGGACAGGTGATGGTGGACGTCACCGACGCCGCGGATCGGCCGCAGTTCGACCGGTTCTTCGGCGAGGAGGTCGCCTACCTGGACGCAGGGTTCGACTTCGGCGGAGGGATGGACGAGGCGGGCATGACGACCCGTCGCCGGGACTGGACCCCGTGGGAGTTCGAGCGGGCGACCCGGAACCTGGCGCACCGGCTCGGCTGCACGGTCCGCCGCGTCCAGACCGGGCCGGTCGAGGAACGCGACGAGCCTCGCGCGGAGGTCGCGGCCCCATGAAGGTGACCGGCGCGCAGGCGCTGTTCCGCTCGCTCGAGGGCGAGGGCGTCGATCTCGTGTTCGGGATCCCCGGTGGGGCGATCCTGCCCGCCTACGACCCGCTGATCGAGTCGAAGGTCCGCCACGTCCTGTGCCGCCACGAGCAGGGCGCCGGCCACGCGGCCGAGGGGTACGCGTGGGCCACCGGCAAGGTGGGTGTGGCGATCGCCACCTCGGGTCCGGGAGGGTGCAACCTGGTCACGGCGCTCGCCGACGCGAAGATGGACTCCGTCCCGATGGTCGCGATCACCGGCCAGGTCCCGACGCCGGTGGTCGGCAACGACGCCTTCCAGGAGGCCGACATCACCGGGATCACGATGCCCATCACCAAGCACAACTTCCTGGTCAAGGACGCGAACCAGCTGGCCGAGACGCTCCGCGAGGCGTTCCACATCGCGCGCACCGGCCGCCCGGGCCCCGTGCTCGTCGACATCCCGAAGGACGTCCAGCTGCAGGAGTTCGAATGGCGCTGGCCGGAGTCGGTCGACCTGCCCGGCTACCGGCCGACCACCAAGGGCAACCTCAAGCAGGTGCGCTCGGCGGCCGCGATGATCATGGCCTCGGAGCGACCGGTCCTGTACGTCGGCGGCGGGGTGATCAAGTCGGAGGCGCACGAGGAGCTCCTCAAGCTCGCGAACGACGGGCGCCTCCCGGTCACGACGACGCTGATGGCGCGCGGCGCGTTCCCCGACACTCACGAGCTCGCGCTCGGGATGCCGGGGATGCACGGCGGCTACACGGCGGTGACCGCGATGCAGAAGGCCGACCTGTTGGTGGCGCTCGGTTCGCGGTTCGACGACCGGGTGACCGGCCAGCTGTCCTCGTTCGCCAAGGACGCGAAGATCATCCACGTCGACATCGACCCGGCCGAGATCGGCAAGAACCGCGTCGCCGACGTGCCGATCGTGGGCGACTGCAAGGACGTGATCGCCAAGCTCCACACCGAGCTGCGGCGCCTGCAGGACGAGGCCGGCGGGGTGCCGGATCGGACGGCGTGGCTCGGCCAGCTCGACGAATGGAAGCGGACCTATCCGTACCGCTACGAGCAGCCGGCCGACGGGCCCCTCAAGCCGCAGTTCTGCATCGAGCGCCTGTACGAGCACACGAAGGGCGATGCGATCGTCGTCGCGGGCGTCGGCCAGCACCAGATGTGGGCGTCGCAGTTCTGGCGGTTCACCGAGCCGCGCACCTGGGTGAACTCCGGCGGGCTCGGGACGATGGGGTTCGCGGTGCCGGCGGCGCTCGGCGCCAAGGCCGGCCGGCCGGACCGCCGGGTGATCGCGATCGACGGTGACGGGTGCTTCCAGATGACGAGTCAGGAGCTCGCGACCTCGACGGCCGAGGGGATCCCGTTCGTGACCGCCATCATCAACAACGCGCACCTGGGGATGGTGCGGCAGTGGCAGGAGTTGTTCTACGAGGAGCGGTACTCGCAGGTCTACCTGTCCTACGACGTCCCGGACTACGTGAAGCTCGCCGAGGCCTACGGCTGCGTCGGGCTCCGTGCCGAGCACCCTGACGACGTGGATGCCGTGATCGACAAGGCGCTATCGATCGAGGACCGCAGCGTCGTGATCGACTTCCGCGTGGACTCGAAGGAGATGTGCTTCCCGATGGTCCCGGCCGGGGCGAGCAACGACGACATCATCGTCGGGCCCGAGGGCCTGCGGCCGACGAACGACCCGGCCGAGGCGCCGGTCGCATGAAGCTCCACACGATCTCGGTGCTGGTCGAGGACAAGCCCGGCGTCCTGACCCGTGTGGCCGGCCTGTTCGCCGCGCGCGGGTTCAACATCGACTCGCTCGCGGTCGGCCCCACCGACGACGCGGGGATGTCGCGGATGACGATCGTCGTGCAGGTCGACATGAAGCCGCTCGAGCAGGTCACCAAGCAGCTCAACAAGCTCGTGAACGTGATCAAGATCCTGGAGCACGAGGCCGGCGACGCGGTCGAGCGCGAGCTCATGCTCGTCAAGGTCAAGGCCGAGGGAGAGTCGCGGGCCCGCATCCTCGAGATCTGCGACGTCTTCCGCGTCCGGGTGCTCGACGTGACCCACCGGACGATCACGATCGAGGGCACGGGCACGCCCGACAAGCTGGAGGCGCTGCTCGAGCTCCTGCGTGACTTCGGCATCGTCGAGCTCTCGCGGACCGGACGTATCGCGCTCGGACGAGGCGACCGGGGGATCAAGGAGCGCTCCGCGCGGCTGCGGTCGGTTGCGGGGGCTGAGCAGGAGTACACGGGCGGCGGCGTCTGAGGGCGCCGGGCGGCCCGACCACGAGCGCGCGACGAAAGGCGGAACGCACCGATGGCGACGATCTATCACGACGCGGACGCGGATCCGTCGGCCCTTGCGGGTCAGCGGATCGCCGTCCTTGGGTTCGGTAGTCAGGGCCACGCGCACGCGCAGAACCTGAAGGACTCGGGCCACGACGTCCGGGTCGGGCTGCGCGAGGGCTCGGGGTCCTGGTCCAAGGCCGAGGAGGCGGGCCTGTCCGTGCGCCCGACCGGCGAGGCCGTCGCCGAGGCGGACGTGGTCATGGTGGTGCTCCCCGACACGGCGCACGGCGCCGTGTACGCCTCGGACGTCGCGCCGAACCTGAAGGCGGGCGACATGTTGATGTTCGCGCACGGGTTCTCGGTCCACTTCGGGACCGTGAAACCGCCCGCCGACGTCGACGTCACGATGATCGCCCCCAAGGGCCCGGGGCACCTCGTCCGGCGGACCTACGAGGAGGGGATCGGCACGCCCGCGCTCGTCGCGGTCCAGCAGGACGCGACCGGCAACGCCCTGCAACGCGCCCTCGCCTATGGTGCGGGGATCGGCGCCGCCCGGGCAGGGATCTTGGAGACCACCTTCAAGGAGGAGACCGAGACCGACCTGTTCGGCGAGCAGTCGGTGCTGTGCGGCGGGATCTCGACGCTGGTGGAGGCCGGGTTCGACACGCTCGTGCGGGCCGGCTACCAGCCCGAGATCGCCTACTTCGAGTGCCTGCACGAGCTCAAGCTCATCATCGACCTGATCTACGAGGGCGGCCTGTCGTGGATGCGCTACTCGATCTCCGACACGGCCGAGTGGGGCGACTACCTGAGCGGACCCCGGATCGTCGACGAGGGCGTTCGCGAACGCATGCGCCAGGTCCTGGCCGAGATCCAGGACGGCACCTTCGCGGAGGAGTGGCTGGGGGAGGCCGAGGCCGGCTTCCCCCACTTCCTCGCGATGCGTCGCGAGGCCCGCGGCTCCGAGCTCGAGCGCGTGGGCCGCGAGCTGCGTCCGATGATGCCCTGGTTGCATTCCGACGAGAAGGTGGTCCCCGGATGACCAACGCCAACGACCCCGACGTAGTTCGGATCTTCGATACCACGCTCCGCGACGGCGAGCAGGCACCCGGGATCGCGCTGACCCGAGCCGAAAAGGTCGAGATCGCGGAGCAGCTGGCCCGTCTCCAGGTCGACGTGATCGAGGCGGGCTTCCCCGTTTCGAGCGAGGGCGAGTTCGAGGCGGTCAGCGAGATCGCGTCGAGCGTCAAGGGCCCCGTGATCGCGGCGCTTGCCCGCGTCGTGCCCGGCGACATCACCCGCGCTGCTGAGGCGCTCGCCGGCGCCGAACGCTGGCGGATCCACACGTTCATCTCGACCAGCGATATCCACATGACGGACATGCTCCGGATGAGCAACGCGCAGGTCCTGGACGCGATCCGCGAGGGCGTCAAGCTCGCCGTCGGCTACACCGACGACGTGGAGTTCAGCGCCCAGGACGCCACCCGGACCGAGCTCGACTTCCTGCTCGAGTGCTTCCGCGTGGCGGTCGACGCCGGTGCGACGACGATCAACGTGCCCGACACCGTCGGCTACGCGATGCCGCACGAGTTCGGCGAGCTCGTCCGCACGGTGCGCGAGGCCGTCCCCGACCACATCGTGATCTCGACGCACTGCCACAACGACCTCGGGCTCGCGGTCGCGAACTCGCTCGCCGGGATCGTGAACGGCGCGCGGCAGGTCGAGGTCGCCGTGAACGGGATCGGAGAACGGGCGGGCAACTGCTCGCTCGAGGAGGTCGCGATGATCGTGCGGACGCGTCGCGAGGCGTTGGGTGTCTCGCACGGGCTGAACCTCAAGGAGATCGTCCGCACGTCGCGCCTGGTGAGCATGACGACCGGGTACGGCGTCCAGCCGAACAAGGCCGTGGTCGGGTCCTCGGCGTTCGCGCACGAGAGCGGGATCCACCAGCACGGCGTGCTCGCGAACCGCGCGACCTACGAGATCATGGACCCTCTCGAGATAGGGCTGGAGGGCAACCAGCTGGTCCTGGGCAAGCACTCGGGGCGGCACGCGTTCGCGGACGCGCTCGAGAAGATCGGGATCGAGCTCGACGAGGACCACCTCAATCGCGCGTTCGCGCGGTTCAAGGAGCTCGCCGACCGCAAGATCCAGCTCACGGACCAGGATCTCGCGGCGATCGTCTCCGAGGAGCTCGGGGCCGCCGCCGAGGACGTGTTCGTGCTCGAGGCGCTCCAGGTCGGCGGTGGCACCGCGCTGTCGCCGACGGCGAGCGTCCGGCTGCGACGGGGCGAGGAGATGGTCGAGGAGTCCGCGATGGGCGACGGGATGATCGACGCCGCGATGGGCGCGATCCAGCGAGCCTCGGGGGTCGAGGGGCGCCTCGTCTCGTTCAACGTCTCGGCGGTCACGGGCGGGACCGACGCCTTAGGCGACGTCGTCGTCCAGCTCGACGCGCTCGGCCGCCGGGTCACGGGCCGGGGCGTCGCGACCGACGTGGTCGAGGCGAGCGCGCGCGCGTACCTGGCGGCCGTCAACCGCGCGATGCTGATGGCGAACCTCGAGGCGGAAGCCGCAGAAGCCGAAGCGGAGAAGGTCACCCCGTGAGTTCGGGGGCGCACTCCGTCGGGGTGATCCGGGGGGACGGGACCGGTCCCGAGGTCGTCGGCGAGGCCCTGAAGGTCCTCGGGACCCTCGGCGTCGGGGTCGAGCTCGTGGAGTTCGACCTGGGCGCCGAGCGGTACCTGCGCACCGGCGAGGTGCTCCCGGACGACGAGCTCGAGCGGTTGCGGACGATGGACGCCGTCCTGCTCGGTGCGGTCGGCGACCCGCGCGTGCGGCCCGGCATCCTCGAACGCGACCTGTTGCTGCGGATCCGGTTCGAGCTCGACCAGTACGTGAACCTCCGCCCGATCGTGCGGTACCCCGGCGTCGAGACGCTCGTGCCCACGCACACCGAGGACGACGTGAACATGGTCGTCGTCCGCGAGAACTCCGAGGGCCTGTACACCGGCGCCGGGGGGTTCCATCGCAAGGGCACGCCGCACGAGGTGGCCGTGCAGGAGTCGATCAACACGCGGCACGGCGTCGAGCGGATCGTCCGCTACGCGTTCGAGCTCGCGATGCGGCCCGAGCGCCGGCGCAAGCTCACGCTCGTCCACAAGACCAACGTGCTCACGTTCGCGGGCGATCTCTACCAGCGCGTGGTCGATGAGGTCGGTGAGGGGTTCCCCGGAGTCGAGCGGGACTACGTCCACGTCGACGCGGCGTGCATCTACCTGCTCGATCAGCCCTCGCGGTTCGACGTGATCGTCACGGACAACATGTTCGGCGACATCATCACGGACCTCGGCGCGATGATCCAGGGCGGGATGGGCATCGCGGCCGGCGGCAACATCAACCCGGCCGGGATGAGCATGTTCGAGCCGATCGGCGGGACGGCGCCCGACCACGTGGGCAAGGGGACGATCAACCCGCTCGCCGCGGTGGGCGCGTTGCAGATGCTGCTCGCGCAGCTCGGCGAGGCTACGGCCGCGGCCCGGGTGACCGCCGGCATCCGGTTCGCCTGCTCGAAGCTGCACTCGATGCGCGCCGGCCAGATGGGGTTCTCGACCCGGGAGGTCGGCGATCTGGTCGTCGAGGGGGCCTCGTCGTGACCGAGCCACTGCGGGTCGAGCTGTACGACACCACCCTGCGCGACGGCGCACAGGGGACCGGGTTCTCGTACTCGATCGATGACCGCCTGCGGATCCTCCATAAGCTCGACCAGCTCGGGGTCCCCTTCGTCGAGGGCGGCTGGCCGGGGGCGAACCCGCGTGAGACCGAGTTCTTCCGGCTCGCGACCGGCGAGACGCTCAAGCATGCGACGCTGACGGCGTTCGGGATGACCCGCAAGGCGGGCGAGGCGTCGGATCGGAGCGCCGTCCTGCGCGACCTGCTCGACGCGGGAACCGAGGTCGTCTGCCTCGTCGGCAAGGCCTGGGACCTCCACGTCACCGAGGCGCTCCGCACGGATCTGGACGAGGGCGCGGCCATGGTCCGCGACTCGATCGCCTTCCTGCGCGGGCAGGGGCGCCGGGTCTTCTTCGACGCCGAGCACTTCTTCGATGGCTATCGGAGCGACCCGGCGTTCGCGCTCCGGGTGCTGGCATCGGCCGAGGAGGCGGGTGCCGAGCGCCTGGTCCTGTGCGACACCAACGGCGGCATGCTGCCGAACGAGGTCGCGCGCGTCGTTGCCGAGGTCCGCGAGCGGGTCGACACCCCGCTCGGGATCCACGTGCACAACGACGCGGGCTGCGCGGTCGCCAACTCGCTGATCGCCGTGGAGCACGGGGCGTTCCAGGTCCAGGGCGTCGTCAACGGCTACGGCGAACGCACCGGCAACGCCGACCTGATCCCGATCGCCGCGAACCTGGTCCTGAAGATGGGCGCCGAGTGCCTGCCCGACGGGTCGCTCGAACGGCTCACCGAGGTCGCGCACTACGTGGCCGAGGTCGCGAACGTCGCCCCGGACTCGCGCCAGCCTTACGCGGGCCGGTACGCGTTCACCCACAAGGCCGGTCTGCACGCGAGCGGCATCGAACGCGTGTCACGTGCGTACGAGCACGTGGAGCCCTCGACCGTGGGCAACCGCCGCGGGGTCGTGGCGAGCGATCTCGGGGGCGCCGCGACGATCCGGATGAAGGCCGAGGAGTTCGGTCTCGAGCTGGGCGCCGACGGCGCCGGACGCCTGCTGCTGGACCTGAAGGACCGCGAGGCGCGCGGGTACACGTTCGAGGTCGCCGACGCGTCGCTCGAGCTGCTGATGCGCCGCGCGGACGGGTGGCGGCAACCCTTCTTCGAGATCGACAGCTACCGTGTCCACGTCGAGGAGCGCGTCGGCGACGACGAGGCGCCGCTCGCCGAGGCGACGGTCAAGGTCGTCACGAAAGGGACGCGGCACATCGAGAGCGCCGAGGGCCAGGGGCCGGTCGGCGCGCTCGACAACGCGCTGCGCAAGGCGCTCGCGAACGACTACCCGGAACTCGAGCACATCTCGCTCGAGGACTTCCGGGTGCGTGTGCTGGATGAAACCCCGCCGAGCTCGGGGGGCTCAAGGAGCGAGCGCGAAGGCGCGAGCGGTAGCCCTCCGCGACAAGGGACCGGCGCCGTGGTGCGCGTCCTGATCGACACGTCGAACGGCCAGCGGGAGTGGACCACGGTCGGCGTCTCGGAGAACATCATCGAGGCGTCCTGGGAGGCGCTGGTCGACGGGTACCTGTACGGGCTGCTCCACCCCCGGGACGACGACGAGGTGCCGTCGCCCCCGGCGGTAACCTGAGCACCATGCCGTCAGGGATCCGCGAGGCCGTCCCCAAGGACGCGCGGGCGATCGCCGAGATCCACGTCCGGTCGTGGCAGGCCGCGTACCGGGGCCAGCTCACCGACGACTACCTCGACGGTCTCACCGTGGAGGACCGACTCGAGCAGCACCGCCGGAGCCTGGAGGAACCTCGTGCGGGCTGGACCACGTGGGTCGTGGACGAGGGTTCGGGCCCGGTGGGGTTCGCGGTCACCGGTCCGAGCGAGGACGCCGACGCCGGCGAGCATACCGGCGAGCTCTACGCGATCTACCTGGAGCCCGAGCGGCTCGGGACCGGCACCGGGCGGCGGCTGTTCGAGCACGCCATCGAGGATCTGCGATCGCGTGGGTTCGACACGGTGACGCTGTGGGTGCTCGAGACCAACGAGCGCGCCCGGCGCTTCTACGAGACCGCCGGCTGGGCGCACGACGGAACCGTCACCAGCGAGCACGTCGACTGCGAGATGCGTCCCACGATCCGGTACCGCGTCGAGCTGTAGCCGTTACCCGTTCCCGCCGTGGCCATACGCGTGTCCGCGGCGTGCTCCCTAGCCTCCTGGGGAGGGGCACCCCACAGCTCGTGCTCAGGAGGAGAGCTCGGTCTCCCGGGTTTCGAGCGTCTGCCGGTTGGTGAGCAGCTCGTCCACGGCGTCCAGGGGGAGCGCCTTGGCGAAGTAGAACCCCTGGCCGAGGTCGCAGCGCAGGGCCAGGAGCTTCTCCAGCTGGTCGGCTCGCTCGATGCCCTCAGCCACCGGGCGCAGGCGCAGGATCCCCGCCAGCTCGATGATCGCGGCCGTGAGCGCCGATTCCTCGCCGCCTTCGTTGACGCCGTCCACGAAGGACTTGTCCACCTTCAGGATGTCGACGGGGAACCGGCGGATGTAGTTCAGGCTCGAGTACCCCGTGCCGAAGTCGTCGACCGCCAGCTGCACGCCGAGCTCCTTGAGCTCCGCGAGCCGCTGGATCGACAGATCCATGTCCTGCATCATCACGGACTCGGTGATCTCCAGGACCAGGCTGCCCGGGTCGAGTTGGGTCTGCATCAGCGTCTCGGCGATCTCGCCGACGACCTCCGGGCGCTGGAGCTGGCGAGCGGACAGGTTGACCGCCATCTGGAGCGGGGGGTCCATCAGGTAGCGCTCCAGGAGCCGTCGGGCCTGCGTGCACGCCTCCTGCAGCACCCAGCGGCCGAGCGGGACGATCAGACCCGTCTCCTCGGCGAGCGGGATGAAGTCCAACGGCGCGATGAGACCGCGCGTCGGGTGCTGCCAGCGGACGAGCGCCTCGAGCCCCTCGATCCGTCCCGTCGAGAGCTCGATCACCGGCTGGTAGTGCAGGACGAACTCATCGTTGTCGACCGCGCGCTGCAGGTCCGCCTTGAGCTCGAGGCGCTGCAGGGCCGTGTCGTGCATCGCGGGTTCGAAGACCTGGTACCGGCCCTTGCCGGCCTCCTTCGCCATGTACATCGCGACGTCCGCGTTCCGCAGCAGCTCCTCGGCGCCCTCGGGGCCGCCGGTCCGGGCGTCGGCGGTCGCGATGCCGATCGAGGCGCGGGCGAACACCTCCTTGCCCTCGAGGTGGAACGGACCCTCGAGCGACGCGAGGATCCTGGCGGCGACCTCGGCCGCGTCGACCCCGTCCCCGCCGTCTTCGAGCAGGATCGCGAACTCGTCGCCGCCGAGCCGAGCGGCGGTGTCGGCCTGCCGGAGCGAGTCCTTCAGCCGCTCGCCGACCTCGGCGAGCATCCGGTCGCCCGCCGCGTGACCGAGAGAGTCGTTGATCGTCTTGAAGTCGTCCAGGTCCATGAACAGGATCGAGACCGGGAGGTTGTCCCGGGCCTGCCGCTCGATCATGTGCTCGACGCGGTCCTTGAACAGCGCCCGGTTCGCGAGCCCCGTCACCGCGTCGTGGAACGCCTGGTGCTGGAGCTGCTCCTCGAACGCCTTGCGCTCGGAGACGTCACGGGTGTTCAGGACGATGCCCCTCACGTTCTCGTCGTGCAGCAGGTTGGTCCGCAGGGTCTCGACGTGCAGCCAGAAGTCGTCGCGGTGCTTCATCCGGAACTCGGTCAGGCCCGGATGGGCGTCGCCCTCGCGTCCGCCCGAGGTAAGGAACTGCAGGACGCCGGCTCGATCGTCGGGGTTGATCAGGACCGTGAGCTTCGTACCCTCGAGCTCCCCGGGCGTGTGGCCGAGCACGCGCTCGACCGACGGGCTCATGTACCGGATCGTGGAGTCGGCCTCGACGACCATGACCACGTCCGAGGAGTTCTGGACGAGCGAGGAGAAGCGCGCCTCGCTCTGGCGGATCAGCAGGATCTCGGTGGTCAGGGCGCTGTCGAGCGCGAGGGCGACCTGGGACGACAGCGCCTCGATCGAGTCGCGGATCGCACGCGGGACGCTCGCGGGCCCGGCGATCACGAGCAACCCCTGGAGCTCCTCCTTCATGAACAGCGGCGCGTTCAGGACGAACGTCGCGTTGGGGGGCATGCCGAGCGAGCTCGCGAGCTCCGCCTCCTCGGTCGGAACCTCGTAGGACCGGTGGGACTGCAGCCGGTCGCGTTTCCACTGGGGCAGGATCGACAGGGAGACGGCGGTGCCCTCGACGCCCTCGGTCCCGCCCGCGGCCGCAACGACCTGGAAGGCGTCCGGGTCATCCTCGGTCACGACGAGCAGCCGCAGGCCGCCGTCGTCGCCCACCAGGGCGCGCGCCGCCTGCAACGTGGCCGCGTAGATGCTCTCCCGGTTCGTGGCCGTCACGAGCGCCGCACCGGCGTTGCGGAGCGCCTTCTCTCGGAGCGTCGACTGTTCCTGCCGGCGGACGAGCCCCGACATCCGAAGGACGACCAGGACGAACAGCATGACCGACGCCCCGATCAGGACCGGCATATCGACGGAGTCCGCCCGACTGAGCTGGATCAGCATGACGCCGGGCGCGATCAGCGACGCGCCACCGAGCAGCAGCAGTCGGAGCTTGGACATCCGGCGTTCGACGTCGGGGGCCTTGTCCGAGAGGTTCCGCATGGAGGGGTGCAGCGCGGCTGCTCCCCAGAGGAGGTAGAAGATTCCCCACCCCGCCTCGAGGTACCCGGACTGGTTGTAGACCAAGCCCTGGACGGAGATGTAGGTGTACAACGTGTCGGTCAGGAACAGGGACAGCGCCGCCGCTCCCATCAGGTACAGGGACGGGGCCTTCTTGCCCGCGCCCATCGCGAGGCGGATGACCACGGTGAGCAGCACCAGGTCCATGAACGGGTACGCCATCCCGACGAGCTTCTGCAGGAGCGTGGAGGCCGAGTCGTGCGCCACGGGGGACATCAGGAAGACCCACTGCATCGTCCCGATCCCGATCGCCACGATCATCGAGTCGATGACGCTGTCCCGGTCCCGGCCCGGGTTGCGCCGGCGGATCAGGAGCAGCAGGCCCCCCACCAGGCACGGGTAGACGAGCAGGTACGCGACGTCGCCGATCGAGGGGTACGGGAGGTCGGTGCCGAAGAAGTCGTTGTAGTTGTAGGTGATGACGTCCCCGATGACGAAGAACGTCTGACCGAGCGCGAACAGGTACCAGGGGGCACGCGCGTTCGGCTTCCACATCCGGACGGCGACGACGATCGCGACCGGCGAGGACAACGAGATCAGGTTGAAGAACCATCCCTGCCGCAGGTGCGGCAGGGACAGGAATCCGAGCAGCGCCGCGATGCCACCGCCCAGATACAGGAGCCAGGCCCGGGACTTCATCCCATCCAGATATCGGTGGGCCGAACGGATGACCTTAGAGCCGGCTCGGAAGTTCCCCAGGCGGGAAGGGCCCCTGACCAGCGGAGATGGGTGCGAGCGGCCCTTCGAGGGCCCCGAACCCCGTGTCGTCGGTCGCCTCGATCGCCGTGCCCGCGAGGACGCCGCTCCGCTCGATGTCGCGCATGCCCGGCAAGAACAGGAACGCCAGGGTGACGGCGCCGCCCAGGAGACCGGCTCCGACGAGGGTCTGCTTGGCGCCCAGCGCCCCGGCGATCGGGCCGGTGAACGCGTAGGAGACCGGCACCAGCGCGATCGAGATGAACCAGTCGAAGCTCGAGACCCGGCCGAGCAGCCGGCCGGGCACCAGGCGTCCCTTGGTCGTCGCCCAGACGATCGTCCCCGCGCCCTCGAGCGCGTTGAACGCGAAGCAGGCGGCCATGGCCTGCCACGGGAACCGCGCGAGACCGTAGCCGGCGATCGCGAGCGTCGAGATCGTCCACACGACGTAGATGAAGGTCATGTTCCGGCGCGGCATCTGCCGGTTGCCCATCACGATCGCGGAGGTCATCGCGCCGATCCCGCCGACGGCGAAGATCAGGCCGAGGTCGGCCGCGGAGCCGTGCATGTCGTTGCGGACGACGAACGGCAGGAGCACCTCGGACGGCCCCCAGAAGATCAGGTAGCCGAGCGTCGCCGCGAGGAAGGTCCCCCACAGCCACACCTGCGAGCGGACGAACGCGAACCCCTCGCGGATGTCGTCGATCGCCGACCCGTGCGGCTCGTCGGGGGTCGTGCGTCGAGCACGCATCAGAGCCACGCAGGAGATCGAGAACAGGAACGTGCACGCGTCCACCACGAACGCGGTCCCTGGGCTGCCCATCGCCACGATCAACCCGCCCAGGGCCGGCCCGAGCATCCGCAGGGCCGCCGGACGGACGAGCTGATCGAGAGAGTTCGCCTGGTTCAGCTCGGCGTCCGGGACCAGGCCCGGGACGATCGCGTCGAACGCCGGGCCGAAGAACGCCGTTCCGGCGCCGAACAGCCCCGAGAGCACGAGCATGTGCCACAGCTCGAGTCGCCCCGAGAGCGCGAGGGCGCCCATCGTGCCCACCGCGAGCGCGCGCATCAGGTCCGCGGCGATCATCACCTTGCGCCGGTCGAAGCGGTCCGAGACCACGCCGCCCGCCAGCAGGAAGACGACGTGGGGCACGGTCATGGCGACGCCGATCGTCGACAGCGCGCTGGGCGTGTTCGAGATCTCGTACGCCTGCCAGGCCAGGGCCACGTAGAAGATGCCGTCGCCGAGCAGCGACGCCGTCATCCCGATCCAGAGCTTGCGGAAGTCCGGATGGCGCAGCGGCGTCAGGATCCGCAACCGCCGATCGAGGAACGTGCGACCGTCCCGGTGGTCGCCCATCGGCTCAGCCGGCTTGGTAGGCGGCGCGCAGGGTGGATCGCAGGAGGTCGCGCGCGGCGATCGCCTCACGCGTCGTCGCGAGCGCCGGACGCTCGGCGAGTGACTCCTCCAGGTCGTCGAGCGCGACGCGCAGGCAGCCGCGCAGCCGGTCGACGCCGCCGTTCACGGCCTGGTGGACGCCGCGCGAGTACTCGAGGAACGCGCGCGAGCGTTCGCCCGCGCACAGCAGCGCGAGCGCGAGGTCGAACCGCACGGCGATCCAACGACCGTCGCGGCGGAGCGCCTCGCGGAGCGTCGCCACCGCGTCCTGGTAGCGGCCGAGCCGGAGCTCGCACCACCCGACGAGCTCCCACAGGTCCTCCTCCGCGTCGTAGCGGCGGCGGCCCTCGTCGACGACCTCCTCGCACAGCCGGTCGGCCTCGCGGCTGTGGCCCATGCGCCGCAACACGTTCGACAGTCCCTCCTTGGCCCACATCGCCGAGGGGTCGAGGCGGAGCGCGGCCTCGTAGGCGAGGCGGGCCTCGCCGAGCCGCTCGGGCCCGAGGTTCTCGAGCGCCCAGCCCCGGGCCGTGAACACGGCCGCGTTCTGCGGTTCGGCGTCGAAGGCGGCGTCGAGCTCTTCGAGCGCGGCGGCGTACTCGCCGGCGTCGGAGAGCGCCTCTGCGCGGCCGAGCCCGTGTGCGACGGGACCCTTGGCCATGCCTATCCCCTCGCCTCTCGGGCGCGGAGCAGCAGGCTGCGGTGCTGCTCGTGCTGGAGCTCGAAGCGCTCGCTGATCTCGCCGAGCACCTCGCAGAGCAGCTCGATCTGGTCGTCCGGGTTCGCCGCGGTGATCTGGATGCGGAAACCCACCTCGTCCTTGGGGACCAGGGGGTAGGCCGCCATCGTCACGTAGACCCCGCGGTCGAACAGGTAGCGGCCGACGACGTCGATGTCGTCGTGGTGCGCGAGCGGGATCTCGATCAGCGGGAACCCGGACTCGTTGGGCGTGTAGATGTCGAGCTCGTGGAGCCGCTCCATGACCGTGCGGGTCTTGCGGTAGATCTCGTACCGGTACAGGTCGCCGCGGTGGTCGTTGACCGCGAGGCCCGCGATCGTGGTCGCGAGCGACGCGACCGGCGAGGGCCCCGAGTACAGGTACGGTGGGGCCGCGACCTTCAGGACGTCCTTCAGCCGTGAGGGCAACGCGAGGAACGACAGCAGCGAGCTGTACGCCTTGCTGAACCCCGCGACCAGGATGATGTTGTCGTACGTCTCCCCCTGATGGCGGACCACGCCGTTGCCGCGCAGGCCCCATTCGCACAGCTCGTCGGGGGAGCGTTCGCCGATCACGCCGAACCCGTGGGCGTCGTCGATGTACAGGAGCGCGTCGTTCTCGCGGGCGATGCGCGCGAACTCCTTCACGTCGGGCGCGTTCCCGGTCATCGAGTTCACCCCGTCGACCGCGATCACGCGTGGGGTGGTCTTCGACGCCTTGACGAGCTGCTCGAGGTGCTCGGCGTCGTTGTGCCGGAAGCGCTGGATCGTCGCGCCGTGCCCGCGGGCGATGCTCGCGCCGTCGTAGATCGTCTTGTGCGCCCGGCCGTCCAGGAACAGCACGCCGCTGCCGACCAGGATCGGGATCACCGACATGTGGATGTGGGTGATCGTCGGGAGCAGCAGCGAGTCCTCGGACCCGAGCAACGCGGTCGTGGTCTCCTCGAGCTGTTCGTACAGCACGGGGCTTCCGAGCAGCCGGGACCAGGACGGGTGGCTGCCCCACTTCGCGAGGTACTCGGGGACCGCGTCGAGGACCTCCTGATCGAGGTCCAGGCCCAGGTAGTTGCACGAGGCGAAGTCCGCGAGCCAGTGGTCTCCGATCCGGATCCGGCGTCCCTCCTGCTCGTCGATGACCGCGTCGAGCATCGGGTGCGAAGCCTTCAGCCGCGCGAGGTCCTCCACGGTGGCCATCCAGCGCTCCAGCCAGCCGTCGCTCTCGCGGCGGAGCGGCTTGTCCCGCATGGGTCTGGACACCAGGACGTCGCTCTCCCGTCGCCGGACAGGTTCGGTTCGGGGGCGGCCGAGATCGGCCGAGTCGTGGTGCTCGGGCGTGGACATCGCCCTGTTGGCATCGGCCCTTCCGCAGGGACGCTTGATACCGTTGGGCGGAGGCCGTTCGCCAGGCGGGTCAGGCGCGGGGGACCGACGGGAGCCGGGCGGGCCGGTCCCGCTCGTAGGCGTCGATCTCGTCCGCGTGGCGCAGGGTGAGGTCGATGTCGTCCAGACCCTCCAGCAGGCGCCACCGCGTGTACGGGTCGATCTCGAACGCCTCGTGCACGGCCGGGGCGCTCACGCGCAGGGCGTGCAGGTCGACCGTGATCTCGGTCGTGGGATCGTCCAGCACCGCGTCCATCAGCGCCCGGACGGACTCCTGGGCGAGCTCGACGGGCAGCACCCCGATCTTGCAGCAGTTGTTGCGGAAGATGTCCGCGAACGAGGGCGCGATCACCGTCCGGAACCCGGCGTCCTCGAGCGCCCAGACGGCATGCTCGCGGCTGGAACCGCTGCCGAAGTTCGGCCCGGCGAGCAGGATCGTCGCGCCGGCAAACTCGGGGCGGTTCAGCACGAAGTCCGGGTCCTTGCGCCACTCCGCGAACAGGAACGGCCCGAACCCGGTCCGCTCGATCCGGCGGAGGTACCGAGCCGGGACGATCTGGTCGGTGTCGACGTCCGAGCGGTCGAGCGGCAGCGCCCGCCCCGTGTGCTCGGTGAACGGCCTCATGCCTCCAGGTCCTCCGGCGTGCCGAAGTGGCCGAGGACCGCGGTCGCGGCCGCGACCGCCGGGCTGACGAGGTGCGTCCGTCCGCCCTTGCCCTGACGGCCCTCGAAGTTCCGGTTGCTGGTGGACGCGCATCGTTCGCCGGGCGAGAGCTGATCCGGGTTCATACCGAGGCACATCGAGCAGCCGGCGTCCCGCCACTCGAACCCCGCGTCCACGAAGACCGTATCGAGGCCCTCGCGTTCTGCCTGGCGCTTCACAAGCATCGAGCCCGGCACCACCATCGCGCGCAGACCCTCGCGGACCTTCCGGCCGTCCAGGATGCTCGCGGCCTCCCGCAGGTCCTCGATCCTCGAGTTGGTGCACGAGCCGATGAAGACCGTGTCGGGCCGGATGTCGCGGATCGCGACGCCCGGGTGCAGGTCCATGTACGCGAGCGCCCGCTCGGCGGTCTCGTCCGCGGGCTCGGGGACGACGTCGTCGATCGTGACCGTCTGGCTGGGGTTGGTGCCCCACGACACGTGCGGTCGCAGGTCGGCCGCCTCGAGCGTCACCTCTTTGTCGAAGGCCGCTCCTTCGTCCGTGGGCAGCGAACGCCAGTCCTCGAGCGCCGGCTCCCAGTCCGCGCCGCTCGGTGCGTTCGGGCGGCCCTCGAGGTACGCGAACGTGGTGTCGTCGGGGGCGACCATGCCGGCACGGGCTCCCGCCTCGATCGACATGTTGCAGACCGTCATCCGTCCCTCCATCGAGAGCGAGCGGATCGCCGACCCCCGGTACTCGACGACGTGACCGACGCCCCCGTCGGTCCCGATCCTCGCGATGATCCCCAGGATCACGTCCTTGGCCGAGACCCCGGCCGGCAGCTCCCCCTCGACGGTCACCGCCATCGTGCGCGGGGTGCGTTGCGGCAGCGTCTGCGTCGCCAGGACGTGCTCGACCTCGCTCGTGCCGATCCCGATCGCGAGCGCCCCGAACGCGCCGTGCGTGCTCGTGTGCGAGTCGCCGCACACGATCATCAGCCCGGGCTGCGTGAGCCCCATCTGCGGGCCGATCACGTGGACGATCCCCTGCCCCAGGTCGCCGGTCGGGAACAGCGTGATCCCTGCGTCGGTGCAGTTGCGCTCGAGCGCCTCCATCTGGGTTCGGCTCACCGGGTCGACCGGGCCCGGCGCCGTCGGAACGTTGTGGTCCATCGTCGCCACGGTGAGGTCGGGACGCCGGACGGGGCGGCCCGCGAGCCGCAGCCCCTCGAAGGCCTGCGCGCTCGTCACTTCGTGCACGAGGTGGAGATCGACGTACAGCAGGTCGGGTTCGCCGTCGGCCCGGTGGACGACGTGGCGCTCCCAGACCTTCTCGGCCAGCGTGCGGGGGGTGCCCATGCGTTCGATGGTACAGGCCGCTTCCGCGACGTCGGTGCTAGCCGGTGCGGTCGGGGAGCAGGATCCGGAACGAGGAGCCACCGCCCTCGCGTTCCTGCACCCAGGCCCGGCCGCCGTGCATCTCGGCGAACCGCGCCACGAGCGACAGGCCGATCCCCGAGCCCGGCGTGTGCACGGAATCGGGACCTCGGTAGAAGGCGTCGAAGATCTTGTCGCGCAGTTCGGCCGGGATCCCCGGGCCGTCGTCCTCGACCGCGATCACCGCGGCGTCGCCCTCGCGCCAGCAGCGGACCCAGATCCGCGTCCCGGCGGGCGTGTGCAGGTCGGCGTTCGCGAGGAGGTTCTCCAGGATGCGCTCGACCTTGGGCGGGTCGACGTTGGCGCGACACTCGCCGCCCTCGAGCTCGACCGTGCGGTCGCCGAGCACCTCGGTCTTGGCCAGGAGCCCGCGGATGAGCTCGTGCAGGTCCAGCGGGTACCGGCGCGGCGCCACGATGCCCGAGTCGAGCCGGTCCAGGTCCAGCAGGTCCGTGAGGAGCGCGTTCATCCCCTTGGACCGTTCGACGAGGGTTCGGAGCATGTGCCGGCGCACGTCGTCTTCGAGCTCGTCGTCGAGCCGTTCGAGCGTGCTGGCGGCCACCAGGATCGCCGTCAGCGGGGCCTTCAGATCGTGCGACAGCGTGTGGAGCAAGGTGTTCTTGAGCCGGTCGAGCGAGATCAGGCGTTCCTCCTCGGCCCGGCGCTTGGTGATGTCGAACATCATCCCCTGCAGGCAGATCGGGTGACCGTCCTGGTCCCGCACAGCTGTGGCCTCGTCGTGGAGCCAGACCCACTCGCCGTCCGCGCGGCGGATCCGGTACTCCACCTCGAGGGGGTCGCCGCTGGCCAGCGACCGTTCCTCCTCGGCGTTCACGTTGGGGAGGTCGTCGGGGTGCGTGAACGACCCCTGTGGGTGCGGGTGTTCGAGCCACTCCTTCTGCGTGTACCCGAGGACGTGCTCGATCTTAGGCGAGACATAGAGCCAGTCGCCGTTCGGCCCGTACTCGGCCAGGTACACGACACAGGGAAGCTGCTCGACGAGGTTGCGGTACTTGGCCTCGGTCTCGGCCTGGTGCTCGACTAAGGCCTCGTAGCTGACGCCGCCCTCGGGTGTGTCGCGCGCGAGCTCGCGTTCTAGGAGCTCGGCCGCGCCGGGTGCGGCGGTCGTCGGTTCCATCCCGTTCTCAGCATCGGAGCGAGCTCGCTCCGGGTTGACCGACCGGGACGCATCTGTGGGGGAACCGCGGGCGAGGCGAGGGTCAGTCGAGCTGGTTCTGCAGGACGACGACGATCCGGTCCTCGATCGCCGAGGCGGTCGACTTGGACATCCCGTAGGACAGGACGGAGAACTCGACCCAGTCGCCCGAGTGGACCTTGACCCACCCCGAGAGCGCCGACACGTCGTCCAGCGACCCGGTCTTGGCCCGGACGTCGACCCCACGCAGGCGATGACGGAGGGTCCCCTGGCCGCCCGTCGGCAGCGCGCGACGCAGATCCCGTCCCCATGGCTGGTCCTCGGCGAACCACAGCAGGCGGACGATGCCCTCGGCCGTCACGCGGTTCGCGTACGAGAGGCCGGAGTTGTCGTACAAGGTGAACCCCGTCCCGTGATCGTCCGTCCACGCTTGGATCGCGGCGGCGCCTTTCGCGATCGTCCCGGGCACGCCGTGTGTCTCGACGCCCAGCCGCTTCCCGAGCATCTCGGCGATGAAGTTGTCCGAGGGCCGGAGCATCTTGGTGAGCAGGCGCTGCAATGGCGGCGAGGTGACGGACGCGATCGTCTCGAGCCCGCCCGGCGGCTTCCCGCTCCCGGGCATGCCTCGCACACGGACGCCGAGCGCCTCGAGCTTGCGGGTGAGCGTCTCCGCCGCTTCCCGCTCGGGGTCGGCTCGGGCGTTGCGTTCGAACACCAGCGCGGTCGGGCGGTTCACGTAGTCGCGCGCCACGGCGTTCCAACCCGGCGCGTCCCAGTCGCGTCGGAAGTAGCCGGTGCTCCCGAACACACGGCCCCGCACCCGCTCGATCCCCGCATCGGCCACCCTGCGCGCGAGCATGCCGATCGCCGCCCCGGTCACGCCGGGGTCGCCCTGCCCGAGGATCCATAGGTTGCGGACGGCTCCCGACGAGCCCCCCGACGAGGCGACGCTGGTCCGGATCCGGAAGTCGGACCCGAGGGTGTCGTAGAGGGTCATCGAGAGCAGGAGCTTCTCGTTCGACGCCGGGATCCGGGGCGTGGACGCCGCCCGGTCGTACAGGAACGTGTCGTCTTCACCCACCGCGACCGAGACCCGTCTCGTCCCGATCGCGTGGTCGATCTCGAGCATCCACCTGGCCTTGGGGGCCTCGAAGGCAAGGACGGGCGATGTGCCCGTCTCGTTGAGCATGTCCTGCGCCACCCAGCGCACGCGGAGTCGCACCACGCCGACGTCCTCGGACGTGAAGCACGGAGTCGCCATCGCCTGCGACGCCGCGTCGAGCGTGAGCCGTTCGATCAGCTCCCAGCCCTGCCGCGTCCGGCGTTGCAGCTCGACGATCTGGCCGGGTCGCTCCGGCAGGACAGACATCGAGACGTCGACACAGGAGCCGCCCTCCGGCGAGCCGGCGACGAGCGCGGCGTCCACCATCTCGCGAACGCGAACGAGCACCTGGTTGGTGGTCGAGGCGAGGCACGACGCGTCCTGCTGGATCGTCGCGGCGTAGCTCCCCGAGTGCGGCTGCGTCTGCACGAAGGTGAACGAACCGTCCGCCGCCGTCGTCCCGGTCGCGACGTTCGCGAACGCGGTGGAGTCGGCCGGCTGCCACTGCAGGGTCACGTTCCGGCCGCCGATGCACCCGGGGTCGGCGGCGATCGAACCCGAGACCGTGACCGCCTCGCCGAAGTTCACGGTCGAGGCCGACGCGGAGAGCGTGGCCGTGGCGGTCTCGGCGAGCGCGGAGGGGACGAGGAGCGTCGAGAGCAGGGCGAGCTCGATGAACGCGAGCCTGCGCAGTCGTCGGCCGAACGTGGAGCGGGCTGTGATCGTGGTTCCCCCCTGCGTGCGAGCAGGGCATCGTGCCACCGGCCGTCGTCGCGGACAAGCACCCCGCTCGAAGCGGCGCCCGGACGGGGGCTCGTGATCGGGTCCTGAGGAGGGATGACAGGCACCCCTCGAGACGACAGACTGTGCGGATGGCCCACGTCGAGTACCGCACCCGCCCGGAGCTCTCGCGGCCCGTGATGGTGTGCGCCTTCGGCGGCTGGAACGACGGCGGGGAGGCCGCGACCACGGCCGTCCGGACCCTGCGATCGCAATGGGGAGCCCGTCGCTTCGCGGAGATCGACCCCGAGGAGTTCTACGACTTCCAGGTCAACCGCCCGAACGTTCGTCTGGTCGAAGGTTCCACGCGTCGGGTCGATTGGCCCGCGAGCCGGTTCTTCTCGGCTCGGATCAACGACCGCGACGCGATCGTGTTCATGGGCGTCGAGCCGAACCTGCGGTGGCGCACCTACGCGGGGACGATCCTGCAGGTCTGCTCCGACATGGACGTGTCCCTGCTCGTGACGCTCGGCGCGTTCCTCGCGGACGTCCCGCATACGCGGCCGGCGCCCGTGAATGCCGCGAGCGACGACGAGGACTGGCTCGCCAAGCCGGAGATCCTGCCGGCCCGGTACGAGGGGCCGACGGGCATCGTCGGCGTCCTGAACGCGCTCGCGTCGCGCGCGGGCCTTCCCGCCCTCTCGCTGTGGGCGGCCGCGCCGCACTACCTCCCGCAGTCGCGGAACCCCAAGGTCGCGCTCGCGTTGCTCGAGGCGCTCCGCGACCTGACCGGGCTCGAGATCGATACGGGCGAGATCGAGCTCGCCGCCCGTGTGTTCGAACGCGAGGTCTCCGAGGCGATCGAGGAGGACGGCAACCTCGCCGCGTACGTGCGGCGTCTCGAGGAGTCGTCGGAGCTCACCGGCGACGAGGACGACGACGACGTGTCCGCGCTGCAGGTCGCCACCGGCGACGACATCGCCGCCGAGCTCGAGCGCTTCCTCCGCGAGCACAACGGCTCGACCGAGGACTGACCCGCCTCCGATCGGGTGGAGCTCCGGCCGTTCGGCGCGACGGGGCTCGAAGTGCCGGTCGTCGGTCTCGGGACGTGGAACGTGTTCGACGTCTCCTCGCGACACGAGCCGGAGGCGGTCGCCGTGCTGCGGACGCACGTCGAGGGCGGAACGCGCCTCGTCGACACCTCCCCGATGTACGGCCGGGCTGAAGCGGTGCTGGGCCGTGCGCTCGCAACCGTCGCGATCCGCGACGCCACGGTGGTCGCGACGAAGATCTGGACGCCGTCGCTCGACCAGGGCCGCGTCCAGCTCGAGTCGCAGCTCGAGGCGTTCGGCGGCCGCGTGGACGTGGAACAGATCCACAACCTCGTCGCGTGGCGGGAGCACCTCGGGTGGCTCGAGGCCGAACGCGACGCGGGACGTATCGGGCTGCTCGGTGCGACCCACTACCGCGAGGACGCGTTCGACGAGCTCGTCGCGGTGATGCGGACCGGTCGTATCCAGTGCATCCAGGTGCCCTACAACCCGATGCAGCGCCGCTGCGAGGACGAGGTGCTGCCGCTCGCGGCCGAGCTCGGGATCGGCGTGATCGCGATGCGCCCGTTCGCGGAGGGCGCCCTGCTCCGCCGTCCGCCCGCCGACCCCGGGGTCCTGTCGGCGCTCGGCGTGGAGACGTGGACGCAGGCCCTGCTCCGTTGGTGCCTTTCGGATCGGCGGATCGCCGTCGCGATCCCCGCGACCTCGCGGGTCGAGCATGCCGCGTCCAACGTCGCCGCGGGCGATCCCCCGTGGTTCGACGACGAGCAGCGGGCGCTGGTCGAGCGGTGGGCGAGCGGAGCCTGACGATGCGCGCCGCGGTGCTCGACGCTCCCGGACGGCTCGAGGTGCGCGAGGTCCCGGCCCCCGAACCCGCCGAGGGTCAGGTCCTCGTCCAGGTCGCCGCGTGCGCCGTGTGCCGGACCGACCTGCACGTGATCGACGGCGAGCTCGCGCGGCCCAAGCTCCCGTTGATCCTCGGGCACCAAGCGGTCGGGACGATCGTGGCCGTCGGCCGCGGCGTCGCCGATCGGCGGCTCGGCGACGTCGTCGGCATCCCGTGGCTCGGATGGGCGGACGGTACCTGCTCGTACTGCACGAGCGGTCGCGAGAACCTGTGTCCGAACGCGAGGTTCGCGGGCTACGACCTGGACGGCGGCGACGCCGAGCTGATCGTGGCTGACGCCCGGTTCTGTCTCGCGGTCCCGCCGGCGTTCGAACCCGTCGCGGCCGCGCCGTTCCTGTGTGCGGGAGCGATCGGTTACCGCGCGACACGGCTCGCTGGCGACGTCGAACGTCTCGGCCTGTACGGGTTCGGGAACGCCGCGCGGCTCGTGACGCAGATCGCGAGGTTCGAGGGGCGGACGGTCTTCGCGTTCACCCGGCCGGGCGACGCCGAGACGCAACGCCACGCCCTCGAACTCGGGTGCGCGTGGGCGGGCGACGCCACCGCACCGCCGCCCGAACCGCTCGGCGCCGCGATCGTGTTCGCGGCCGCCGGCGAGCTGGTGCCCCTCGCGCTCGCGGCGGTCGCTCCGGGCGGTTCGGTCGTCTGCGCCGAGATCCACATGTCCGACATCCCGTCGTTCCCGTACGCGCTGCTGTGGGGCGAGCGCGTCGTCCGCTCGGTCGCGAACCTCACGCGTCGCGACGGCCGGGAGCTGCTCGAGCTCGCGGCGAAGATCCCGCTCGAGGCGTCCACGGTGACCTTCCTGCTCGAGCGGGCGGGCGAGGCGTTCGAGGCGGCTCGCTCGGGTTCGGCCTCGACGCCGGTGATCGTCCCGGGTTGACGTGGGCGGCGAGCGCTCGGCGCGACCGCCCCGCTGACCCGGACGCTTGCACGCCGAGCGGCTCAGAGGGCACGATGTCCACTCGCGGCGGGGAGGTCGGATGCTGAAGGCGTACGTGCTGATCCAGACGGAGGCGGGCGGCGGGTCGAAGGTGCGGAGCGAGATCGGCTCGATCCCCGGCGTCCGCGTGGCCCAGTCGGTGACCGGGCCCTACGACCTCATCGTCCACGCCGAGGTGGCCGACATGGACGCGCTGGGTCAGATGCTGAGCGACATCCAGCTGCTCCCGGGGCTCAACCGGACGCTCACCTGCATCGTCAAGGGGTAGCCGTCCGGAAACGCTCCATGAACGACCGGAGGGCTCGGACCGCCTCCACGGGCACCGCGTTGTAGATCGAGGCGCGGACCCCGCCCACGCTCCGGTGGCCGGCGAGCTCGACCATCCCCTCGGCCGCCGCCCGCGCCACGAACTCCTTCTCCATCGCCTCGTCCGGCAGGCGGAACGTGACGTTCATCCGCGAGCGGCCGCTCTCGGCGGCGTGACCGTGGTAGAAGCCGCCCGAGCCGTCGATCTCGTCGTACAGCAGCGAGGCCTTCTCGCGGTTGCGCTCGGCCATGGCCTCGAGCCCCCCGATCTCGTCGCGGAGCCAGCGGGTGACCAGCATCAGGACGTAGATCGCGAACACCGGCGGCGTGTTGTACAGCGAGCGGTGCTCCACGTACGTGCGGTAGTCGAGCATCGTCGGGACGCCACGCGGGATCCGTTCGAGCAGGTCCTCGCGGAGCACGACGATCGTGAGCCCCGCCGGCCCCGCGTTCTTCTGGGCGCCGGCGTAGAGCAGGCCGTAGCGCTCGACCGGGATCGGCCGCGAGAGGAGGTCGCTCGATGCGTCGCACACGAGCGGCGGCCCGTCCGCGGGTTCGAACCCGGGCGGGAACTCGACGCCCTCGATCGTCTCGTTCGAGGTGACGTGGAGGTAGTCGAGGTCGTCCGCGAGACCATCCAGCGACGGGGGGACCGACGTGTACCGGGCCTCGGCGCCGTCCCACACCGTTCGCGCGTCGCCGCGGTGGATCGCCTCCGCGTGGGCCTTCTTCCCCCACGAACCCGTCAGCACGTAGCCCGCCGACCCCAGCAGCAGGTTCATCGGCACCATCGAGAACTGGAGCGATGCCCCGCCTTGCAGGAACAGGACCCGGTGGGTGGAGGGGATCCTGAAGCAGGTCGCGCAGGTTCGCCTCGGCCTCCTCGATCACGCGCTCGAACGCCGGCGAGCGATGCGAGATCTCCAGGATCGAGGCGCCCGTGCCCGGGTACTCGAGGAGCTCGTCGCGAACGCGTTCGAGCACCGGGAGCGGCAACGCCCCCGGCCCTGGCGAGAAGTTCCACACGCGGTCGACCACGCCCCCATGCTCCCGGCTCGGGTCGGGGACGTCACCCCGCGTTCGATCCGGGAGTGCGCTCCGGGTCGGGTGCCGGGATGTCGTCGATCGTCTCGCCGGACGCGAACCGACGGCGCTCGCCGCCGGCGATCACCGTGACCCCACCGTCGCCGAACGTGCGCCACGCGCCGTCGTGATGCAGCGCCGCCGTGCGCTCGTCGATGCCGAGCAGGACGGCGTCGCTCCGCGGCGCGGCGCGCTCCGCGCTGTCCACCCAGCGGTGTCCGAACGTCTCGAAGTGCGGCAGCACCGCGACCCCCGGGACGAGCCCGAGCGCGGGCAGGTATCGGCGCCGGTCGTCGCCGGGCATCCGCTCGCGGACCAGGGTCCACTCGCCGAGCGCCATCGCACCGGCCGACGAGCCGGCGAGCGCGGCGCCGCCGACCCAGGCCCCGACGATCGCTTCCCACAGCGGCGTGCCAGTCAGGACCTTGGGGACGAGCCCCGGGTCGCCGCCGACGAGGTAGAAGAAGCGGCCCTCGCGGGCGCGGGCGACGTTCGCCGCGTCCTTCGCGTCGGACCGACGCGTCGCGGGCAGCTCCTCGACCCCGAGACCGAGGCCCGCGAACCAACGGACCGCGTTCGCGACCGCCGCCTCGGGGTGCTGGCGTCCGGCCGCAGTCGCGAGCACGAACGCCGGGCCGACCCCGGCGGCCCGGACCAGCACCTCGTCCTGCGGCTCGTTCCCGGGGTCGAGCTCGTCACCGCCCACGAGCGCGAGCGGTCCCCACGTCGCCATGCTGACCATCCTTCCGCGAACCGCCGCCGGTCGTCGATCCGGTTGTCAGCGAAGGAGCGCCAGCACCTCGCCCATCGATAGGATCGAGCCCTCGGTGATCGGCGACAGGACGAGGATCGCCTCGTCGGCGCCCGCCTCGGACAGCCCGCGGAGCCCGTCCGCGATCCGCTCGGGCGAGCCCTCGAGCGGCACGAGGCCCGGGTCGACCGGTCGCTCGCCGGCGTCCGGATCGAGCACGACGAGGACGCACGCGCTCCGGGCGACCTCGTTCGCGGGCCGACCCACCTCGCCGGCGAGCCGGGTGACCCGATCGTTCAACGTCGCGAACCCCTCGGGCGTGTTTCCGAAGCCCGTGTACCAGGTGTTCCAGGCGTCGACGTGCGGGAGCGCCGCGCGCAGCAGCCGCTCGCCGTTGGAGCCGATCATCATCGGCACGCGCAGCGCAGGCTCCGGGAGCAGCACCGCGTCCTCGACGTGTGCGAAGCGTCCCTCGAACGTCACGCGCTCGCCCGCGAGCAGGCGACGCACGACCTCGAACGTCTCCTCGAACCGCGAAGCGCGCTCCCCGAACGGGATCCCGAACGCGCGGAACTCCGTCTCGTTCCAACCTGCGCCGATCCCGAGCACGAAGCGTCCGCGGCTCACCTCGTCGACCGACGCCGCCATCCGGGCGAGGATCCCGGGCGGGTGGAACGCCGCGCACGCGACCAGCGTTCCGAGCCGGACGCGTTCGGTGGACGCCGCGAGGGCCGCGAGCGTCGTCCACGCGTCCCACGGCCCGCGTTCGGGGCGTCCGTCGCCCCGGTACAGCAGGTGGTCGCCGAGCCAGACCGAGTCGAAGCCGGCGGCCTCGGCGGCCCGGGCCATCGAGACGATCTCGGGCCACCGCACGTCGCGTTCGACCTCGGGGAGTTGGACGCCGACGCTGAGTTGCCCGGCCATCGGCGGAGTGTACGCTCGGGTCCGTCCCGGACGAGGGAGGTGGGGTCGATGCTCGCTGCGGAGGGTTTCGAGCTCGTGTTCCGGACGTTGCACATCATGGCGGGGGTCGCGTGGGCGGGTTCGGCGTTCCTGTTCACGGTCTTCATCGAGCCAGCCGCGGCCAAGCTCGGACCCGCGGCGGGGCCGTTCATGGAGGAGACGATCGGTCGGCGGAAGGTGCCGGAGATCGTCACGGCGATCGCCGCCGTGACCGTGATCGCGGGCTGGATCCTGTGGTTCCGGGACTGGGATCGCGTGGGCAGCTTCGGCGACTGGCTCGACACGACGTTCGGCCTCGTGCTGACGATCGGTGGCCTGGCGGCGACCGCGGCCTTCTTCGCAGGCTTGCTCGGGATCCCGCCGAACCTCAAGCGGTTGAACGAGCTGGGAGCTCAGGTGGAGGCGGCCGGCGGGACACCGACACCCGAGCAAGCGACACAGCTTGCCCGCATCCAAGGACGGATGCGAACGCTGTCCTTGATCGATCTCTCCCTGCTCGCGGTCGCCGTCTTCTGCATGGCGACCGCGCGCTATTGGTGAACGAACCCCGGCGCTGCTAGGCCTTCTCGGTCAGGGAATCCAGGGCTGCCTTCATCCGCTGGATCGGACCTTTCAGGGCCAGCTCGTCCGCGAGCGCGTCGAGTCCCTCGTCGTCGCGCTCGCCCCGCCAGCGGTCGACGGGCGCGACCGCGTTGACCGGCACGAGCTGCTGCATCGTCGCGACGTAGTCGGCGCTCTCGGCGAGCCGGGCTCGGAGCGCGGGCTTGCCCTTGAGGGGCCCGGGTCGCGGTTCGGACGAGCGGGCGTCTTCCAGCATCTCCTCCAGCGAGCCGTAGGTCTGCACCAGCGCCCGCGCGGTCTTCTCGCCGACGCCGCGCACGCCCGGGAGGGCATCGCTCGCGTCGCCGCGCAGGATCGCGAACTCCATGTACCGGGACGCGGGGACCTCGTACTTCTCGAGCACCCCCGCCTCGTCGAGATCGAGCAGCTCCGAGACCCCCCGGAGCGTGAACAGCAGCTTCACGGCCGGGTCGCGCACGAGCTGGATCAGGTCGCGATCCCCGCTCACGATCTCGATGCGGTCGGCGGGGTCCGCGGCCGCGCAGATCGCGCCGATCGCGTCCTCGGCCTCCCAGCCGCGCGTCATCGCCTGCGACATGCCGGTCAGGTCGAGGACCTGCCGCAGCATCGGGAACTGCTCGGGGAGACCCTCGGGATCCTCTGGCCGGTTCCCCTTGTAGCCCGCGTACATGTCGGTCCGTGCGACCGGACGCCACTCGTGGTCGTAGACGTGCACGATCTCCTCGGGCCGGCGCGTGACGAGCAGCCGCGTGACCATGTCGAGGTACCCGTGGACGGCGCCGACCGGCCGGCCGCCGGGCGAACGCAGCTCCTGCCCCCACGCGAAGAACGCGCGGTACATCAGGCTGGAGACGTCGAGCAGCAGCGCGTACGTCACGTGGAACAGCCTAGGTGACCTACGGCTCCTGGCGCTTCCCGCTCTACCGCTCCTTCCGACGCTCCCGTTCCTCGCGGCGCCACGCCTCGACGTCCATGCCTTCCCACGGGTCGTAGTCGACCTCGAGGGCCTCCTGCGGCGGCCGCTCGTCCTCGGGGACGTTGCGGAGGTTCACGCGGATCCGGTACCAGGCGGTCGAACGGCCGCGCATCGGGTCGACCATGACGTCCGCTGGTTGCAGCGCCGCGGCCACCGTTGGGTGGCGGGCCCTCCACCGCTCCAGCCCCTGCATCGCCTCCAGCTCGGTCTCCGCGCGCGCGATCTCGATCAGCGGCGCCTTCGTCCGCCGGCGACCGGTCGGTCCGGTCCTCTTCCCGGGCGCGGGCGGCGGCACGATGCCCTCCTTCTCCGGCGTGCCGCGTCGGCGCTTCGACGGTTGCACTCGCGCCGGCTCGCCCTCCTGCTTCGCGTATTGCGGCGGCCACGGCGCGTCGCCGAACCCGGCCGCCTCGTGCTGCGCCGCGAGCTCGAGCAGTCGGTCCAGCGACCCCGGCGCCTCGTCGATGCCCGCGGAGGGATCGCCGAGCTCGGCGACGCGCGCCGGCACGGTGTCGATCGTGAACGCCTCGGCCTCGCACCCGGGAACCTCGTCCCATCGCAGTGGCGTCGAGACGCGCGCGTCCGCGGTGGGGCGGGTCGAGAACTGCGACGCGACGGTGCGGTCCTTCGCGTTCTGGTTGTAGTCGAGGAACACGCCGTGTCGTTCTTCCTTCCACCAGCGGCTCGTCGCCAGGTCCGGCGCGCGGCGTTCGACCTCGCGAGCTACGGCGAGCGCCGCCCGGCGAACCTCGGGGAACGTCCAGCGTCGTTCGAGCCGCGCGTACACGTGGATCCCGCGCGAGCCCGATGTCTTCGGCCACCCGACGAGCCCGAAGTCCTCGAGCACCTCCTTCGTGACCATCGCGACGTCGCGGATCTGCGGCCACTCGATGCCCGGCACCGGATCGAGATCGACGCGGAGCTCGTCGGGATGGTCGAGGTCGTCCGCGCGCACCGGGTGCGGGTTCAGGTCGATGCAGCCGAGGTTCACGATCCACGCGAGCTGCGCCGCATCGCGGACCACGATCTCCTCGGCGGTGCGGCCCGACGGGAAGCTGAGCTCGACGGTCTCGATCCAGTCGGGCCTGGAGGAGGGCGCGCGCTTCTGGAAGAAGAACTCGCCCTCGGCGCCGTTCACGTAGCGCTTCAGCGCCATCGGGCGGCCGGCGATGCCGCGGAGAGCGCCCTCGGCGACCGAGAGGTAGTAGGTGACGACGTCGAGCTTGGTGTGCCCGGTCTTCGGGAAGTACACCTTCTCCGGGTTCGAGACGGTCACCTCGCGCCCGGCGACCTCGAGGATCTCCTTGCGAGCGGGCATAGCCACACGATAGGAGCCCCGGGAGGCCGGCGCGACCGGCGCCGGCCGAACCGGTATCCTGTACGGGTGGACTTCTACCGTACGAGAGAGGGAAAGACGCTCCGGATCGGGGAGTCCGACGACGGGATGCTGAGCGTCGAGATCCTGAAGGACGGTGCCTGGACCGCCGCCCCGCTCGGCATGATCGGCCTGCGACTCTCCCCGGAGACCCGCCGGTTGAAGGCGTCGGAGATCAAGACCCTTCCCAACTGAGCGACCCGCACCGAGGCTGCACCGCAAGGGTGTCGAACCCTGAGCGGTCGAACGCACTCGTCGAGGTTCGATGACGCGCATCCTGTTGTGGCACGGGTGGCTCCTGGAGGGTTCGGGGTCCAACGTCGCGACCGCGCGCGTGGCCGAGCACTACCGCGCCGCCGGTCACGACGTGCTGTTGCTGTGCCAGGAGCAGCATCCCGAACGGTACCCGTGGATCGACGCGTTCGGGTCGGTCGACGCCGGCGGGCCGTCGGAGCTGACGCCGCAGCCGGCGCGGAGCGCGGCCGGGCGGTGTGTCCTGTTGCGTCCGAGGATCGGCTCGACGATCCCGGTCTTCGTCCTGGACCGGTACGAGGGGTTCGACGAGGTCGTCCGGTTCGTCGACCTGTCCGATGACGACCTCGGTGCGTACCTGCACGCGAACGTCGAGGCGCTGCGCGCGGCGGCCGGGTGGCACGGGACCGAGATCGCGTTCACCGGTCACGCGATCCCCGGCGCCGCGATCGGTGGGCGCGCGCTCGGTGCCGGCCGATACGTCGCGAAGATCCACGGGAGCGACCTCGAGTACGCGGTGCGGATCCAGGACCGGTACCGCGAGCTGGCGCGCGAAGGGCTCGTGACGGCGCGCGCCGTCGTGGGGCCGACCGCCGACGTGCTCGCGCGATGCGCGGCCCTGGTCCCGGGGATCGAGGACCTCGCACGGATCGTGCCGCCCGGTGTGGAGGTGACAGCTTTCCGGCCGCGACCGCGGACCGAGGCGCTGCTCGAAGCGGCCGAGCTGCTCGACCGCGATCCCGACACCGCCCGCGGCCGCCCGTCGTCGATCGATGCGGACGTGAAGCGCGCGCTCGACGAACGCGACGCTGCCGAGCTCGACGCGCTCGCCGAGACGTACGACCAGTCGGTGCCCGAACCCGACGCCGCGACGCGTCTCCGCCGGCTCGCCGGGACGAGCGGGCCGATCGTCGGCTACCTGGGCAAGCTGATCCCGCAGAAGGGCGTGGAGCTGCTCCTCCAGGCGCACCGGACGGCGGCGCATGCGGCGCACGCACTGGTGGTCGGGTTCGGCTCGTACCGCGAGTGGCTCGCCGCGCTCGCGATCGCACTCGAACGCGGCGACGCCCAAGCGCTCGCGTGGCTGCGGGAGGTCCGCGAGATACCGATCGAGGAGGGCCCGGATGCTCGGTCGCGGACGGGTGACCGAGACGTGACGTTCACGGGTCGTCTCGATCACCGCTACGCCCCCGAGGCGCTCGCGGCGATGGACGTGATGGTGGTGCCGTCGATCCTGCCCGAGGCGTTCGGGATGGTGGCCGCCGAGGGCGCGGCCGCCGGCGCCCTCCCGTTGGTCGCCCGGCACTCGGGTCTCGGCGAGGTCGGCGCGGCCCTCGAGACCGCGATCGAGCGTCCGGGCTTGCTCACGTTCGATCCGGGTACGGGTGCGGTGGCATGGCTCGCGTCGGCGCTCGACCGCATCCTGGAGCTGCCCTCCGCCGAGCGCGACGAGCTGCGTCGAGCCGTGAGCGCGTTCGTCGGTCGCGACGTGGACGTGGGAGCAGACGGCCGCCGGGCTGCTCGCCGCCGCGGGCATCGGCTGACCTGCGACCGCGGTCGATGGGAGGCGAGGGTCGGTCGGGTCGCTTACGCCGTGCCGTCCACGAGCTCGGGGACGTCGAGGACCTCGCCGGAACGGTACGTGGCCAGGTAGGTCTCGAAGTCCCAGTCCCGCAGGAACGCCTCCGCCGCCTGGCGGCCGCTCTTGAACAGGGTGTCCTGCATCGTCTCGTCGATGTCGAAGTCGGTCGCGCGGATCCCGAACGTGTCGACGAACATCGTGCGCGCGACCGCCGAGGGATCGTCGATGTGGATCTGGTCGTGGAAGCTCGTCATCGTTCCGACCATCGCGCGCGCGAGGCTGAACGTCCCGTGCACGTCGTACTTCTGACGCAGCGCGGCGTCCGGCTTGGCCGAGAGCTTGAGGCCGAACGTCGGCCATCGAGGTGGTTTCCCGTCCGTGCGGTCGAACACCTCGATCGGGAAGTTCGACAGCATGCCGCCGTCAACCATGTACGAGGTCGCCTCCTTGCCCTCGGGGTCCCGGCTCGTGAAGCGGACCGGCTCGTAGAAGAACGGGATCGACATCGACGCGCGGACCGCGTCGGCGACCCGCTGGGTGTCGGGGTCGAGCCCGTACTGCTCGTAGTCCCACGGCAGCCGGACCAGCCGGGCCCTCGTCACGTCCGAGGTCATCACCACCAGCCGGTACGCCTTGGCGTCGCCCCGCGATGCGCCAGGGTCGTCGATCCGCAGGTCGCCGAACGTCTCGACCCCGAGCGCCTTCAGCTGCTCGTCCATGAACGCGCGCAGGTAGCTGCCCTCGTAGATGCCCTTCTCGAACAGCAGGGACGCGCCCTTGCCGACGAGCCCGAGGTGATCGATGAACCCCTTGTCCTCGAAGCGCCCGTAGTCGATCTCGCGCATCACGCCCTTCAGATCGCCGGGGGACATGCCCGCGGCGATCAGCGCGCCGACGATCGCGCCCGCGGAGGTGCCGGCGATCCGGTGGAAGTCGTACCCGGCCTCCGAGAGCGCGGTGTACGCGCCGACCAGTGCGATGCCCTTGACCCCGCCGCCCTCCAGGATCAGGTCAGCGTCCACCGTTCGCACCCTTCGGTTCGACCCCGTCGGGGATGACCACCGGCTCGGCCCGAGGGGAGGGGTCGGGCGGGACGGTCGAGAGGCCGAACTCGGCGGACAGCTTCACCCATTGGCGCTCGCCGATCGTCGGCGATTCCTTCGCGTACCGGTCCATCCGCTGCCGGGCGCTGCCGAGGTCGCGATCGGGCTGACCTCGTGCCTCGCGCGGGAGCGCGAGCGTCGTCGCCATGTCGCGACGGAGCGTCTCGTACCGCAGGGCCGCGATGCGGTGGCCCTCGGCGCGGGTGGCGTAGCGCAGGAAGGTCTGCAGGCTCGACAGCACCGCCGCCAGCACGCTGATCGTGCCGACGGCGAGCAGGACGATGTCGGGATCGATCTCGAGGCCTTGGATCGAGTTGCCTTGCGCCTTGCTGATCGAGGCGAACGCGCTCGTGCCGACCAGCGTCGTGAGGACCACGACCGGGATCCCCAGCAACAGGTACCGACGGCGGAGCCGGTCGGCCATCAACCGGTGACCGTGCTCGGCCGCCGCGACCCGACGGTGCCACGACGCGTAGAGCTCCTCCACGGAGTCGTCCCAGACGAACTTCGGGGCCGTGTCCCGTGTCGCCCTCCGTGTCGGGGTCGATGCCACGCCGTCCTCCTCCTTGCTCGCACGTCGCGCCCGTTCCCGCACGGATATCGTGACGGCCCGGGGTTCGCGGTGGATGGGGCGTTCGGGTGACCGTGGTGGACCGGCGTTCGGGCTACGGCGGTGGTGTGGCTCGCGCGTACGGGACGCGGAAGAACCCGTAGACGTGGGGCCGGTTGAGGACGTTGGTCCGCGCCCACGGGTTCGCGAGGCTGAGCAGAGCGTCACGTGATCGTCCCGCGGCCGGGTCGTACAGGTGCAGCGTGAGCGCGGTCCCGACGAGGTCGTACCCGTAGGCCAGCACCTGGTGGTTGCGCTTGAGCTCGAACGGATCGGACGAGATGACGCGGGCTAGGGGTCGCGGGCCTGGCGCCGGAGCTCGCCGACCGTCCGGTCCAGCTCGCCGACCATCCGGTTGGGGAAGCCGCGGAAGGCGTCGACCAGCGCGGCGTAGTACCAGAGCGTCCCGTCCCGCTTCCCGCTGAAGCGTTCGAACACCGCCTCGCCGCTCTCGCGCACGTCGGCCAGGATCGATCGCGTGTTGTAGAGCTTGTCGGCGAGCGAGACGCGCAGGGCGGGTTCGTCCTCGCCGCTCCCGACGCGTTCGCGGACGTGGGCGACGTACGTCTCCTTGCGTTCGCGCCACGGGGGCTTGGGGTCCTCGTAGGTGTCGGTGCACGCGTCCACGATGTGCGCGACCACGTCGCCGAACTGCTCCCGGATGTCATCGAGCCGCGGGCGGCCTCCCTGATCCTCGGCCGCGTCGTGCAGGAGCGCGCCGATCACTTCTTCCTCGCTCTCGGCGCCGTTCTCCAGGACGAGCGATGCGACGCCGAGCAGGTGCGACAGGTAGGGGATGCCGGTGCCCTTGCGCGTCTGGTTCGCGTGGATCCGGTTCGCGTACCCGACCGCGTGATCGAACCGCTCGGTCAGGCGGAACCTCGGTCGTTCGGACACGGCCGAACGCTACCGGACTCAGGCGAGGGCGGCGAGCGCGTTCGGGACCGTGGCCTCAGGCGTGACGGGCGACCACGCGCCCTCGATCCGTCCCTCCTCGTCCACGAGGAAGGAGGACCGGATCAGCCCGACGTAGGTCTTGCCCTTGCGGACCTTCTCGCCCCACGCGCCCCAGGCCTCGGCCGTCGCGTGGTCCGGGTCCGAGAGCAAGGGGAACCCGAGCCCGAACTTCTCGTCGAACGCGAGCTGCTTGTCGGGCAGGTCGGGCGAGATCCCGACGACCTCCGCGCCGATGCCGGCGAGGTCCTGCCGGTGATCTCGGAGGTCGCAGGACTGCACGGTGCATCCGGGCGTGTCCGCCTCCGGATAGAAGTAGACGAGGAGCTTCTTCCCCCGGTAGTCCTCCAGACGCACGGGAGCGCCGCGTTGGTCCAGGAGCTCGAAGGGCGGCGCCGGGTCGCCGGGTTTCAGGGTGCTCGTCACGTTCCTACGGTACCCGCGGGACCGCCGGATGCGGCCGGCGGTCCCGCGGGACCCGAACCGCTATCTCCAGGCGCTGCGCCGGGAGCCGGCGCGCACGAGCAGCACGAGCAGGACGGCCACGCCGATCGAGGCGAGCCAGTCGACCCCGGCCGTCTCCTTGAAGAAGGCGCCCGCGAGCCAGCCACCCAGCACGGCCCCGATCACGCCGATCACGAGCGTCCCGAGCAGGCCGACGGGGTCTCGGCCCGGCACCAGCAGCCTGGCGAGCAGACCCACGATCATCCCCACGAGGATGTAGCCGAGGATCGAGCCGATGTCGGTGTCCAAGCGCAGGTTGTCGCCCTTGGCCGCGATCAGCGGAACGGCGGCGAGCGCCGCCCCCATGCGTTCCGGTTCCAGGACCGGTCTCATCGTGCACCTCCCTTGTCCACCGGGGGGTGTACCCGCCGCGAGTGGCCGCCAATCGTCCGGGAGGACCGTGCCGGCCGCGTGGGAAGCACCTGCGTGGGTACGACTCGAGCATCCGGATCGACCGACCACCGGTCGTAGGCGAGGAAGGGGCATCGAGGATGAGGTGGAGGAGGCTTCGGCGCCGGCCCGGCGGCGTGATCGATCGGCGCGGGCAAGCCGCACCCTCGGGGTTCGGCGGTCGCGGTCTCGGTGGGATCCCGATCCCGGTCGGTGGCGGGGTGGGTGCCGTCGTCTTGCTCGTCGTCGTCGTGCTCGCGTTCCAGTTCTGTGCCGGTGGTGGCTTCGACATCCCCGGCAGTCCCGATCTCGGCGGCGCGGACCAGGCGTCCGCCGGTGCGTCCGGCCCGGACCGAGACGGGAACCTCGTCCAGTTCGTGGACGCCGTGTTCGACGACGTCCAGACGACATGGGACGAAGACATCTTCCGTCCCGCCGGGGCGCGGTACCGAGACACGTCGGTCGTCCTGTTCACCGATCGGACCGAATCCGGCTGCGGCGTCGCATCGGCAGAGACCGGTCCCTTCTATTGCCCCGCGGACGGCCTCGTGTACCTGGATCTGGGGTTCTTCCGAGAGCTCGACCGAAGGTTCCGTGCACCGGGTGACTTCGCGCAGGCCTATGTGCTCGCACACGAGATCGGGCATCACGTCCAGGCACTCCTCGGAACGAACGCAGCCGTGCAACGCGAGTCGAGAGCGAACCCGTCCGAACGCAACGAGCTCTCGGTCCGGCTCGAGCTCCAGGCGGACTGCTTCGCCGGCGTGTGGGGCGCATCGGCGTACGCGCGGGACGTGCTCGAGCCGGGCGACATCGACGAGGCGTTGAAGGCGGCGGCTGCGGTGGGCGACGACCGGATCCAACAGCAGACCCAGGGCAGGATCGATCCCGAGACGTTCACGCACGGGACGTCCGAGCAACGGGTGACCTGGTTCAGGACCGGCTTCGACTCGGGCGACCCGAACGCCTGCGACACGTTCGACGCCGAGATCTGATGGCGCCCACCGGTCGCTCCTTCGAGCGGGCGTATCGACGCGGGCGGACGCCGTGGGACACGGGTGTCACGCCGCCGGAGGTCGTGGAGGAAGCCTCGGCGATGGAGCCGGGACGGGCGCTGGACCTGGGATGCGGCACCGGCACGAACGTCCTATGGCTCGCGCAGCACGGATGGACGGCGGTCGGCGTCGACCGTTCGCCGATCGCGATCGAGTCGGCACGGCGGAGGGCCGACTGGACGTCGGGCGCGATGTTCGTCGAAGGGGACGTGACGCGGCTCGCGGAACTCCAGGTCGACGGTCCGTTCGATCTGATCCTGGATATCGGGTGTTTCCACGGCCTGCCGGTTCGGCGTCGGGAGACGTACGTCCGACAGGTGGCCCGGGTCGCTCGGCGCGGGGCACGGATGATGATCTTCGCTTTCGGGCCGCGCCTGCGATGGCCCGGCTCTGCCCGGACGCGTGAGCCGGAGATCAGCCGCCGTTTCGGGGCCGTGTTCGAGATCGAGCTCGTGGTGCCTGGGCGGGATCCCCAAGGGGCGGCCTGGTTCTTCCTCCGACGGCGTTGAAGCTCAGTCCCCGGCGTGATTGGGTCGACGTTCGAGGTACCGTTCGGTAGCCTGCGCCGTCTCGCACACCGTCTCGCACGCCAGGGGGAGACCCACCACGGCCACAGCTCGACGACGATCCGCGGCGTCCGCGACCGCCTTCGCGACCGTCGTCCTGATCCTGGTGCTGGCCGCCCCCGTTTCCGCGAGCGACCAACCTGCGGACGGCGCCTCGGGGGCGACCGGGGCGACCGTGCCGCTGGTGGCGGCGCTCCCCGCGGGGGCGCTCCCGGGCATCGACGTGTCGCACCATCAAGGGCCGATCGACTGGTCACAGGTCGCGGCGGCGGGAACGCGGTTCGCGTTCGCGAAGGCCACCGAGGGCCGGAACTACATCGACCCGCAGTACGCGACCAACAAGGCGGGTGCGGCGCTGTCCGGCGTGGCGTTCGGCGCGTACCACTTCGCGCGGCCCGACCGGACCGCGAACGACGCGGTCCTCGAGGCCGATCACTTCGTCGACGTCTCGCAGCTGGAACCCGGCGACCTGGTCCCGGTCCTCGATATCGAGAGGAACGAGGACCAGATGTCGCAAGCGGAGATGACGCAATGGATCCTCACCTGGCTGGATCGCGTGACCGAGCGGGTCGGCGTGCGGCCGATGGTCTACACGAGCCCGCACGGGTGGGCCACCCGAACCGGCGACACGACGGCCGTGGCCGACGCCGGCTACTCGCTGCTGTGGGTCGCGCACTGGAACGTGGCGTCGCCGACGGTGCCGGGCGCGAACTGGAGCGGCAACGGGTGGACGTTCTGGCAGTACGGCAACTGCGGGAGCATCCTCGGGATCGACGGGTGCGTCGACGTCGACTGGTACGAGAGCGGCTCGTTCGACCCGGTGACGATCCCGACGCCCGACGACGTGCCGCCGTCGGCCACGTTCGCGCTCCCCGCCACGCCCGCCGAACCGCTCTCGATCTCGTTCAGCGAGATCGTCCACCAGGTGACGCCCGAGAACGCCTACGTATGGATCCCGAGCACCGGCACGTATCCGGATCTCGAGCTCACGTGCCGGTCGGGCAAGGGAGCCGACGTCGACTGCGTCTCGGGCAACGTCCGCAGCGCGCTCGTGCGGCCGATCGGGTCGTTCGTGCTGGGCGAGACCTACGAGGCCGTCGTGAACCCGGCGATCGCCCCGGTGCTCGTGGTGGATCGGAGCGCGAACCCCGTTGCCACCACCACGCAAGGCTTCGCGATGCCCACCGAGGTCGAGGAGGACAGCCCGGCGATCTCCTACGGCTGGCGCACGGCCTCGAACGCGGGCGCGAAGGGCGGCTCGTACGCGGTGGAGCACCGGGCCGGCGCGACCGCCTCGTTCACGTTCGCCGGCGGGTCGGTCACCTGGTTCACGGCCGTCGGTCCGAACCGGGGCAAGGCCAAGGTCCGGATCGACGGCGTCGCGAAGGGCACGTTCGACCAGTACGCCGCGCGGCCGGCGTTCCGTGTCGTGCGGATCTTCGACGGGCTCGGACCGGGCGAGCATTCGATCACGATCCGCGTGCTCGGCCGGGCGCGCGGGAGGGCGACCGACGCGCAGGTCGTCGTGGACGCGTTCCGTGCCGGCGGGGAGCTCGTCTCGAACCCCGACCTGGATGCGACCTGGGGCATCGTCGAGCGGGGCTCGGCCTCGGGTGGGAGCCTCGGCTCGAGCGACCTCGCGCGTTCGAGCGCCGAGGTGACGTTCCGCGGGACCGGGATCGACTGGTACACCGCGCGGGGACCCGACCAGGGGCGGGCCAAGATCTACGTGGACGGGCTGCTCGTTCGGACCGTCGACAACTACGCGGCGTCGCCGGCGTTCGGCGTCGCGCGCTCGATCACCGGCCTCGCGGACGGCGTCCACACCCTGCGGATCGTGGTGCTGGCGACCGCGAGGCCCGCGGCGACGGGCGCGCTCGTCTCGGTCGACCGCTTCTCGATCGTTCCCTAGCGGCCGTCACGGCCCGCGGCGCGAGCGATGAGATCGGCCGCCGCCTCGGGCTCGAGGAACTCGGTGTTCACAACGAGGTCGTAGTGGGTCGGGAGCTCGCGGTCGACGTCGTAGAAGGTCTTGAGGTACGCGGCCCGCGCCTCGTCCGAACGCTTGAGCTCCTTCGCCGCCTGCGCCTGGTCGCCGTCCCGAGCCTCGGCCAGGCGTCGTCTCCGGATCTCGGCCGGCGCGGTCACCAGCACCCGCAGCAGGTCGTCCCTGCCCCCGAGCGCGAACGCCGCCGCGTGCGCGACGATCACGACGTCCCCCTGCCCGGCGGTCTCGTCGATCGTCTCGCGGATCAGGGCCCGGAGGTCGTGGCTCTGGGCGAGCTCGGTCGCGTCGTCGGGGATCCACAACGGCCCGCCGGGCGTGGCGCCACCCGCGCCACTCTGCCCGAGGCCCTCCAGGACCCGCTGGATGACGCCCTTGCGGCGCTCGGCGTCGGCGATCGCCGCGGGATCGACGCCCTGCTTCTCGGCGGCCCTGCTGATGATCTCCTCGTCGACGTACCGGAAGCCGAGCCGCTCGGCGACGAGCGCGCCGATCCGTTCGCCCTCCGCGCCCGCCGCTCGCGAGATCGCGACGACCTTGGTTGTCCGTTGCACCATGTCCACCTCCCGCGCCCTCGAAGGGCGCTGGTTCCCGATCCGGATGTCCAGATACGGTAATGCCGATCGCATGCGAGAGACCTGGAACCCGTTGCTGCGGCCCAGGGGCCCGACGAGGGCCGGCCTCGTCGTGCTCGTGCTCACAGGTTCGCTGCTCACGGGCGGGGCCGCCGAGGCGGCGGTGCCGTGCTTCGGGCGGCAGGCGACGATCGTCGGGACCCGCGGCGACGACCTGCTCGTCGGCACGGACGGGGACGACGTCATCGTCGGGCTCGGCGGGTTCGACCGGATCCGGGGTCGCGGTGGCGACGACCGGATCTGCGGCGGCGGTGACAGCGACGTTGTGCGCGGCGGCGAGGGCGACGACAGGATCGAGGGCAACGCCGGTTCCGACAGCGCGCACGGCGGGCCCGGCGGCGACCGGATCCTGCTCGGGACCGGAGCGGTCGAGGCGCTGTTCGGCGGGCCCGGCGACGACCGGCTGTTCGGTGGCCCCGGCTCGTTCGACGGCCTGATCGGCGGGGGCGGCGACGACCTGCTGCACGGCGGTCCCGGACAGGACCTCGCCGAGTTCTTCGGCGCACCGAACGGGGTCACGGCCGACCTCGATGCCGGCACGGCGACGGGTCAGGGCGACGACGATCTCGTCGCGGTCGAGGGCCTCGTCGGCTCGAACTTCGACGACGTCTTGCTCGGCGACGGGATCTCGAACCTGATCCGCGGGCAGGAGGGCGACGATGTCGTCGACGCGCGGGGGTCTGGAACGCTCGCCGGTCTCGGGGCCGACCTGATCGACGGCGGTGCCGGCGCGGACGCGCTCGAGGGTGGCGCGGGTGACGACATCGTGACGTTCGAGGACTCGCCCGGCCCGGTGACCGCGGACCTGTCGCTCGGCACGGCGACGGGGCAGGGCACCGACGCGCTCTCGGGGTTCGAGGCGATCGTGGGGACGGTGTTCGGCGACACGTTGACGGGGGACGCGAAGGCCAACGCGTTCGCCGCCGGCGCGGGCGACGACGCGATCGACGGCCGCGGCGGCATCGACCAGGCGGCGTACTTCGACGCGGGCGGACCCATCGCGGCGGATCTGCAAGCGGGCGTGGTGACCGGGTGGGGTACCGACGCACTGCTCGGCATCGAGGACCTGACCGGCTCGGCGTTCGGCGACGTCCTCACCGGCGACGGCGGACCGAACGCGATCGTGGGTGGCAGCGGCCCCGACCTGCTCGCCGGTGCGGCGGGCGACGACCTCCTGATCGGGGCGAACGGCACCGACCAGGCCGATGGTGGGGACGGCCTCGACACCTGTGACGCCGAGACCGAGGTCACGTGCGAGGCCGACCCGGCGTCCGCTCGCGCTCCGGACGGTGGGTGGTTAGCATCCGAGGGGAACCGGCGCTTCGAGCGCCCGGTGTGAACCCGAGGAGGACGCGATGCCGAGGACCGTCAAGGCCGCCCTGCTGCAGACCGACTGGTCCGGCGACCAGGAGTCGATGACCGACAAGCACGAGGAGGCCGCTCGGGAGGCCTCCGCCCAGGGCGCTGAGGTCATCTGCTTCCAGGAGCTGTTCTACGGGCCCTACTTCTGTCAGGTGCAGGACGCCGAGTACTACAGCTACACCGAGCCGATCCCGGACGGTCCGACCACCAAGCGCTTCCAGAGCGTCGCCAAGGAGCTCGGGATGGTGATGGTGCTCCCGATGTACGAGTTCGTGCAGGCGGGGCAGTACTTCAACACCGCGGCCGTGATCGACGCGGACGGGACGTACCTCGGCAAGTACCGCAAGCAGCACATCCCGCAGGTCAAGGGGTTCTGGGAGAAGTTCTACTTCACGCCGGGCACCGAGGGGTACCCGGTGTTCGAGACCGCGGTCGGCAAGGTCGGCGTCTACATCTGCTACGACCGGCACTTCCCCGAGGGGTGGAGGATCCTCGGCCTGCATGGCGCCGAGATCGTGTTCAACCCCTCGGCCACGCACCGCGGGCTGAGCGAGTACATCTGGCGGCTCGAGCAGCCGGCCGCCGCCGTCGCGAACATGTACTACGTCGGCGCGATCAACCGCGTCGGTATCGAACCGCTCGGCGAGAACGACTTCTACGGGCAGAGCTACTTCGTCGATCCCGAAGGACAGTTCGTCGGCGAGGTCGGCGACGCCTACAAGCCCGAGCTGATCGTCCGCGAGCTCGACCTGGACAAGATCCGCGCGGTCCGCGACCGGTGGGCGTTCTACCGGGACCGCCGGCCCGACGCGTACGACCCGATCGTCGCTCGCTGAGCGACGACCCACGAGGGGAGCGGGAGGGGGCGCGATGGACATCGGTGTGGTGCTGCAGACCACCCCGCCGAGCGCTCGCGTGATCGACCTCGGCACCAAGGCCGAGACCTACGGGTTCACCCACGTCTGGACGTTCGACAGCCACATCCTGTGGCAGGAGCCGTTCCCCATCTACACGCAGATCCTCGCGAACACCCGCAAGGTGATCGTAGGCTCGATGGTCACGAACCCGGCCACCCGCGACTGGACGGTGACGGCGAGCGCGTTCGCGACGCTGAACGAGATGTTCGGCAACCGGACGGTGATCGGCATCGGCCGGGGCGATTCGGCTGTGCGGGTCATCAACGGCAAGCCGACGACGCTCGCGACGCTCCGCGAGAGCGTCGGCGTGATCCGCGAGCTCGTGAACGGCCGGACGGCCGAGTACCGGGGCTCGAAGATCCGCTTCCCGTGGGCGTCGCGGAGCCGCGCCGAGGTGTGGGTCGCGGGCTACGGTCCGAAGGCCCTCAAGCTGATCGGCGAGGTCGGCGACGGGTTCATCCTGCAGCTCGCCGACCCGCACATCACCGAGTGGACGATCGGCGCGGTCCGCACGGCCGCCGAGCAGGCCGGGCGCGACCCCGACGACGTGATGATCTGTGTCGCCGCGCCGGCGTACGTCACCGACGACGTGGCGCACGCCCGCGACCAGTGCCGATGGTTCGGGGGCATGGTCGGCAACCACGTCGCCGACATCGTCGCGCGGTACGGCGAGCATTCGGCGGTTCCGGAGGCGCTCACCGACTACATCAAGGGCCGCGAGGGTTACGACTACAACGAGCACGGCCAGGCGGGCAACGTCCACACCGAGTTCGTGCCGGACGAGATCATCGACCGCTTCTGCATCCTCGGCCCGGTCGAGGAGCACGTCCGGCGTCTGGAGGAGCTCAAGGCGCTGGGCGTCCACCAGTTCGCCGTCTACCTGCAGCACGACGCGAAGGACGAGACCCTGCAGGCCTACGGCGAGAAGGTCATCCCGGCCATCGCCGACACGGTCCGCGCGAAATCTTGACGCGCGCTCGTCGGGTGTGGATGTTCGCGCTCGCGCTGGTCCTGGTCGCCGCCGTCTGGGAGCTCTACAAGGTGATCGGGCCGCAGGACGGCGGCACGATCTTCGGCTGGACGATCCTGCCGCGCGCGAACGACACGGCGATGCCGCATGTGTGGGAGATGTTCTCGCGGTACGGGCAACCCGAGAACCGGGCATCGTCGACCCCCATCGCGGTGGTCGTCCTGCAGGGGGCCTGGTTCACGTTCCGGATCGCGCTCGCCGGTTTCGCGCTCGGCGCGGTCGTCGGGTTGAGCCTGGCGATCCTGATGGCTCGCTACAAGGTCGTCGAGCGGGGGCTCCTGCCATACCTGGTGCTGTCGCAGACCGTTCCGCTGATCGCGCTCGCGCCGCTGGTGGTCAGTTGGGGCGGCAAGCTCCACGTCGGAGCCTTCGAATGGCCGCGGTGGCTCTCGGCTGCGGTGCTGGGCGCCTTCCTGGCGTTCTTCCCGATCGCCGTCGGCACGCTGAAGGGCCTGACCTCGACGCCGCCCGCGTCCCTGGAGCTCATGGACTCGTATGCAGCGTCGTGGCGCCAGACGCTGGTGAAACTCCGGTTCCCCGCGGCGATGCCCTACATCGTCCCCTCGCTCAAGCTGGCGGCGACCGCCTCGGTGGTCGGCGTCGTGGTCGCGGAGATCTCCACGGGTCTGGCGGGCGGCATCGGCCGGCTGATCATCGAGTACGCCCGCGAGGCGACCAGCGACCCGGCCAAGGTGTTCACGGCGGTGTTCGGCGCGGCCGCCCTCGGCTTGCTGATGGCCGGGATCGTCGCGCTGATCGATCTGGTGGGGATGCGGAACCGTCCGCGCGAGGTGACCGAGTGACCGACACCGCTGCGGACGGGTCGAACGCCGTCGAGGTCCGCGGCCTGTCCAAGGTGTTCAACGCGGGACGGCCGGACGCGGTCGAGGCCCTCGTCGACATCGACCTCGAGATCGCGCCGGGAGCGTTCGTCTCCCTGATCGGACCCTCGGGGTGCGGCAAGTCGACGCAGCTGCGGCTGATCGCCAACCTGACCGAACCCACGACCGGGCAGGTCCTCGTGAACGGCAAGCCGGCGCGGGACGCGAGGCTCGATCAGGACTACGGGATGGCGTTCCAGCAGGCGGGCCTGTTCGAGTGGCGCAGCGTGATCAAGAACGTCGAGCTCCCGCTCGAGCTGAAGGGATGGGATCGGGCCCGACGGCGGCAGCGGGCGCTCGAGATGCTCGAGCTGGTCAAGCTGCCGGAGTTCGCCGAGCACTTCCCGTGGCAGCTCTCCGGCGGCATGCAGCAGCGGGTGGCGATCGCCCGGGCCCTCGCCGCGCACCCGCCGTTGCTGCTGATGGACGAGCCGTTCGGTGCGCTCGACGAGATGACCCGCGAGCACATGCAGACCGAGCTCTTGCGGATCTGCGGCGAGACCGGGACCACCGTCGTCTTCGTGACCCACTCGATCCCCGAGGCTGTGTTCCTGTCGACGCGCGTGGTCGTGATGTCGCCCCGCCCGGGCAGGATCACGGACGCGATCGACGTGGAGCTGGGCGAGGGTCGTGGTGTGGAGACGCGAGAGACCGATGCGTTCTTCGCGCACGTCACCGCGGTGCGGGAGGCGCTCCGCGGCGTCCAGCCCGCCGGGGTCGAACCGGACATCGAGCAGGTGGCCGAGGAGCGTTGAGGCGGTCTCCTCGCCACCTGTTCGGCCTGATCTGGCCGCCGGTGGTGTTCGGCGTCGCGTTCCTCGCGATCTGGGAGACCGCGGTCAAGGTCTTCGACTTCCAGCCGTACTTCCTGCCCGCCCCCTCGGCCGTCTGGGACGCGTTCCGAACGAACACCGCGCTCATCTGGGATGCCACGAAGGTCTCGGGCCTGAACGCGCTGATCGGCCTCCTGGTCGGTACGGCCATCGGCATCGGGATGGCGTTCCTGCTCGCGCGGTTCCGGCTGGTCGACGACCTGATGGCCCCGCTCGCCATCTCGTTGAACGCGATCCCGATCTTCGTGCTGGTCGCCGTGTTCAACAACATGTACCCGGTCACGAGCGAGGTGCCCCGGCGGCTGATGGTGACGTTGGTCGTGTACTTCATCGTCCTGGTGAACGTCGCCCGGGGCCTGCGGGAGGTGGGCGCGGTCTACCTGGACCTGATGCGGTCCTATGCCGCGAGCGACGTCACGATCCTGCGCAAGGTCCGGGTGCCGCACGCCGTCCCGTACCTGTTCACCGCGCTCAAGATCGCCGCGCCGGCCTCGGTGATCACCGCGTTCGTCTCCGAGTACTTCGGGGGGCTGCAGAACGGGCTCGGCAGCCGGATCGTGAGCAACATCGCCCTGTCGAACAACGCGGAGGCCTGGGCGTACGTCCTCGGCGCGTGCCTGCTGGGTCTGGCGTTCTTCCTGACGGCCGTCGCGCTCGAGCGGGCGGTGACGCCGGGTGGCTTCGGCAGCCTGGAGCGGGTTGGGGCATGATGGGCCGTCTCGAAGGTAACGGGGCCCCGTGCCCCGGGGGGAGGAGGCAGCGATGAGGGGGAAGCGATCGCGCTACCTGAGCGTTCTCGCCGGTGTCGTCGTGCTCTCGCTGTTCGCGGCCGCGTGCAGCAGCGACGATGACGGCGGTGGCGCCAGCGGTGGTGGAGGCGGCGGTGGCGGGAACTGCGCCCAGACCGGACTCCGTGAAGCTCCAGCTGCAGTGGTTCATCCAGGCGCAGTTCGCCGGCTACTACGCGGCGCAGGACCAAGGGTTCTACGCCGACCAATGCCTGGACGTGACGATCGTCGAGGGCGGCGTCGACATCGTGCCGCAGCAGCAGCTCGCTGACGGCGCGGTGGACTTCGCGCTCGCCTGGGTTCCCAAGGCGCTCGCGACGCGTGAGGCCGGTGCGAACATCGTCGACATCGCGCAGGTGTTCCAGCGGTCCGGCACGTTGCAGGTGTCGTTCGCGAACGCGGGCATCACGACACCCGCGGATTTCGCCGGCAAGACCGTGGGGAACTGGGGGTTCGGCAACGAATACGAGATCTTCGCGGCCCTCGCGCAGGCCAACTTGGATCCCGCCACGGACGTGACCCTGGTACAGCAGGACTTCGACATGTCGGGCCTGCTCTCCGGCGACATCGATGCGGCCGAGGCGATGATCTACAACGAGTACGCGCAGGTGCTCGAGACGGTCAACCCGGACACCGGCGAGCTCTATCAGCCCTCGGACCTGAACGTCGTCTCCTACGAGCAGGACGGGGTCGGGATGCTCCAGGACGCCATCTGGGCCGACGGGGCGCGGCTCGAGTCCGACGACGCGTACCGAGACATCGCCGTTCGGTTCGTCACGGCGTCGTTGCAGGGATGGGCGTACTGCCGCGACAACGTCCAGGCATGCACCGACCTCGTGGTGGCCCAGGGCTCCAAGCTCGGCGCGAGCCATCAGCTGTGGCAGATGAACGAGATCAACCAGCTGATCTGGCCCGCGGCGGACGGTGTGGGCGTCATCAACCAGGAGGCGTGGGACCGCACGGCCGAGATCGCGCAGAGCACGCCCAACCTGGAGGGCACGACGGTGCTCACCGCGCCGCCGGACGCCGGCGCCTTCACGAACGACATCGTGACCGAGGCCTTGGCGAACCTGCAGGACCTCGGGGTGGACACGACCGGCGATTCGTACCAGCCGACCGAGGTCACCCTGAACGAGGGCGGCGCCTAGACCGGAGGAGTGGCAGGCGGGCCCGTCGTGGCCCGCCTGCCCCACCTATCATCCGGCAGGTGGCGCCACTGCTCCTGCTGAACGCCGACGACGTCCGGAGCCTGATCGACCTCCCGGCGCTGTTCGACGCGCTCGAACGCGCCCTCCGCGACCTGAGCGCGGGTAAGACCTCCGTCCCGCCGCGCACGGTCGCCCGAACCCGCGACGGCTTCCTCGGCTCGATGCCGGGGTACCTGCCCGGGACGCTCGAGGCCAAGCTCGTCGCGGTCTTCCCCGGCAACCACGACCGCGGGCTCCCCTCGCACCAGGCGTTGATCGCGCTGTTCGACGAGGGGACGGGGATGCCGCTGTGCGTGATGGACGGGACCGTGATCACCGCGGTCCGGACCGGGGCGACCGCCGCGGTGGCCGCTCGAGCGCTCGCCCGCGCGGACGCTCGGTCGCTCGCGATCCTGGGAGCCGGGGTGCAGGGCGGGTCGCATCTCGACGCGTTCCCCAAGCTGTTCGAGCTCGACGACATCCGCGTCGTCTCGCGCGACCCGGAGCACGCCGAGACGCTCGCCGGGTCCCATCCCCAGGCCCGAGTGGTCGGGTCGTTCGAGGAGGCCGTGCGGGAGGCCGATCTCGTGTGCTGCTGCACCGACGCGGAGGAGCCCGTGCTCTCGCACGCGTGGCTCGCGCCCGGCGCGCACGTGAGCTCGGTCGGGGTCGGGGCGGAGGTCGACGCGGCCACGGTTCGCGCGGCGTCGATCTTCGTCGAGTGGCGCGGTGCGGCCGAGAACCCGCCGCCGACGGGTTCGGCCGAGCTCCAGGGGCTCGACCCCGCCTCGATCGCCGAGATCGGGGAGGTGTTCGCCGGCGCGCACCCGGGACGGCGTTCGGACGACGAGCTCACCCTCTACAAGTCGACCGGTCACGCGGTCGAGGACGCCGCCGCGGCGCGACAGGTCTTCGATCGAGCCTCGGCCGAGGGCGTCGGCACGACGTTCGAGCTGTGAGCGCGCCGATCCATCACGAACCGGTCACGCTTGAGGAGATCGAGGAGGCCCGGGTCCGGATCGCCGGCACGGCGGTCCGAACACCGTTGGTGCGGCTCGAGGTCGATGTCCCCGATACCGAGGTCTACCTGAAACTCGAGCCCCTGCAGCCGATCGGGTCGTTCAAGATCCGAGGCGCGGGGTCGCTGATCGGGCTGCTCTCCGACGAGGAGCTCGCTCGGGGCGTGTGGACGGCGAGTGCCGGGAACATGGCCCAGGCCGTGGCGTGGTACGCGCGGCGGGGCGGTTTCCCTTGCAGCGTGGTCATGCCGGATACGGCACCCGAGGCGAAGACCTCTGCGGTCGAACGCCTCGGCGGTTCGATCATCCCGGTCTACGTTCGACGAGTGGCTGCGGGTGTTCGTCGCTCGAACGTTCCCGGGTCTCGACGGCGTGTTCGTACATCCGTTCAGCGACCGCCGCGTGATGGCGGGCAACGGGACGATCGGCCTCGAGATCCTCGAGGACCTGCCCGACGTCGACGCCGTCGTGATCCCGTACGGCGGCGGGGGACTGAGCTGCGGGATCGCCTCTGCGATCCGACCGCGCGCCCCGGGGACCTCGCTGTACGCGGCCGAGGTCGCGACCGCCGCGCCGCTCGCACCTTCGCTCGCGGCGGACGCGCCGGTCGAGGTCGCGGTCACGGCGACCTTCATCGACGGGATCGGGGCGCCCCGGGTCTTCCCCGAGATGTTCGAGCTCGCGCGTACGCTGCTGGACGGATCGCTCGTGGTCGAGCCGGACGCCGTGGCCGAGGCCGTTCGCCTGCTGGCGACCCGAGCGCACGTGATCGCCGAGGGCGCGGGGGCGGTCCCGGTCGCGGCGGCGATCGCCGGGCTCGCGGGTCGGGGCAAGGTCGTCGCCGTCGTGTCGGGCGGGAGCATCGACGCGGCCGAGTTGGCTGCGATCTTGACCGGCCCCGCCTGAGGCCGAGCCGCTACGCTGCCGCCGTGCGCGTCGACACCGACTTCCGGCCGATCGAGACCGGACGCCTCCGGCTCCGCCGGTCCATGCCCGAGGACGCCGAGACGATCTCCGCCTACCGCAGCGACCCGGACGTGAACCGCCAACAGGGTTGGGACCGAACGGATCCGGCGGGCGTCCTGGCCGACATCGTCGAGATGAGCGGGCGGCTGCCCGGGGAGCCCGGCGGCTGGGTGCAGTTCTCGGTCGAGGAGCGCGAGACCGGGACGATCGTGGGCGACGTCGGGTTCGCGGTCGCCGACGGCGAACCGAACGTGATCAAGGTCGGCTACACGATCTCGCCCGGGTCCCAGGGGCTCGGGTACGCGACCGAGGCGATCCGGGCGCTCGTCGACTACGCGTTCGACACGCTCGGTGCCGAGATCGTCCGGGCGCACGCCAGCGCCGAGAACGCCCCGTCGATCCGAGTCGCCGAGAAGGTCGGGATGCGCCTGGTCGAACGCGTCGAGTACCGCGAGGGCGACGAGGTCTGGCACGGCGTTCGGTACGAGGTCCGCCGCTGAGGCCGAACGACCGTCAGGAGCTGGAGCCGCCGGCGTCGCGCGGCTTGAACTCGTCGCAGGTGTCGTCGGCGTGGATCACGCCGCGGACGTAGCGGCACCCGCCGATCGACAGGCGCGGGAACATGAACTTGCACTCAGCGCAGCGGAACTTCGGGTTCTCGGCCTTGCGGTAGTTCGCCTGGGCCTTCGACAGCCCTTGGACGCTCGGCACGGCGATCCCGCCTCCCCTGGTCGCGGTCGACGGCGCGTTGGAGCTGCGCCTCGGTCATCTTAGAACGTCCTCTTCCTGGTGGTTCGTCCCTCGAAGGGGTGGCACCCGCTCGGGCGGTCGTGCTCACGCCGAGCGGGTTGCCGGAGCGGCTCCGTCGCGTTTAGCTGGGGGCAAGGAGGAGCGATGGCGACCAAACAAGCACGGGTGAGTTGGAAGGGCGACCTGGAGAACGGCACCGGGACGATCGAGCAGGTGGGCAGCGGGGCGTTCGGGCCGCTCGCGGTCTCGTGGCCCGCCCGCACCGGCGACGAGAGCGGGATGACGAGCCCCGAAGAGCTGATCGCGGCCGCCCACGCGTCCTGCTTCTCGATGGCGTTCTCGGCTCGGCTCGGCAAGGCCGGAACGCCGCCGGAACGGCTCGAGGTTTCGGCCACGGTCACGTTCGTCCCGGGGACCGGGATCACGACGTCGGAGCTGGACGTGACCGGCGTGGTGCCGGGGATCTCGGAGGAGGACTTCCTGGCGATGGCCGAGGACGCCAAGGAGAACTGCCCGGTCTCGGGCGCGCTGAAGGGCAACGTGCAGATCGGCGTGACGGCGCGGCTCGCGTCGTAGCTCGGAGACGTTCAGCTCTTCGCGACGACCAGCCGGTCCGGGGCGGCCGACACGATCCGCAAGACGCGCTCGGGTTCGCTCGACGACGCCCGCGTCACCACGAGCGTGTCGTCGCCGGCGAGGGTCCACGTCCCCGTGACCTCCTCGGGGCGGTCGGTCGGGCCGATCGCGGTCTCGAGGTAGCCGCCGTCGTGCCGGAGCTCGAACCCCATCCGGCCGCGGGACGGGGGGAACGGGTAGTCGTCCGGACGCAGGACCATCTCGTCGGAGGTGTCCTCCTCGTGCGAGTGGATCCACCGGCGTTCGAGCGCCGCGCGATCGACCGTCATCGGGCGAGCCTACCCTTCCACGTCCGCGTCGCTAGCGCCCGATCTTCGAACGCGGTCCGGCGAGGGCGGCGTTCATCCGGGTGATCTGCCCCGGCGCGAACATCACCATCGCGGCGTCGTCGACGTAGTCCATGTAGTTCATGAACATGTCGCCGTTCGGCGGTCGGTGGGCTAGGCCGGGAGCGCGAGGATCTCGGTCGCGGTCAGCGTGCGACTGCCCGGCGACAACCGGAGCCCGATCATCCCGCGCGGCGCCTCGGACCACACGCCGTCCTTCAGGATGTCGACGCTGATCGCGCCCTCGTCGGTCTCGTCGATGCGCAGCGTCTTGCCGAGCTCGGTCTGGTAGAAGTTCGTCGTCGCGTCCGGGTCGCGTGGGCGCATCGGTGCCCTCCTTGCTTCTGAGGGGCGCTCACGGCCTTACGCAAACGGTCCCTGTGGGTGGAGCGTTCACCCATCATCTCACGTCGGTGTTCGCTCGTTCGACATCTCGTGCACCCGTTCCGCGAGAGCGCGGTCGTGTGCGCGAATGAAAGACGTACACTCCACGGAGACACGACCCCCGTACCTGTCGGGAGATGAGGACGCACGGGGATCGTCTCCACCGATCCGGTCCCATCTCGCTGGCTCCAGCGAAGGCCCGATGCCCGAGCGTCTGCGCTCGGATCCCGCTCACGTTGGCCTCGGTTGGTCAGGGGCACACGAGCAAAGGAGAACACCCATGAAGCACGTTCGTATCGCTACGTATGAGATCAAGAGAGGCTCCTTCCAGGAGCTCGCCGACGTCGCACAGGACGGGATGCTGCGCGAGTTCCGGAACCAGCCCGGGTTCATCCGGTACGGCCTGGCCGACTCCGGCGACCAGACGTGTGTCTCGCTCAGCCTTTGGGAGACGCGCAAGGACGCCGACGCTGCGAGCCGTATCTCCGAGACGTGGGACCGTGAGCACATCGCGGACCGGGTCGAGCTGAGGACCAATCAGGTCGGCGACCTCGCCTTCTACGAAGGCGTTCCCGCCAAGGTCTGATCGACCGTTCGTTCGTAGGAACCGGCCCGCTTGTGCGATCCACGAGCGCGGTTGTGGGGGAGAAGGGGATCCACCTCGGTGGGTTCCCTTCTTTCGTGCAGGGCTTGAGCTCGGACCCGCGCCGCGGGGTCCGAGCGTTCGCGAGGGAGGGTCAATGACCGCGACCGAAGGGTTCGTCGTGTTGATCGGCCGCGTGCTCTTCGCGGTGTTCTTCATCCGATCGGGGATCGCGCACGTGCGCAAGCACGAAGGGATGAAGGGCTACGCCGGTTCCGCCGGGTTCCCCGTCCCCGGTATCGGCGGCTGGCCGGCCGGCGTGTGGCTCCTGGCGGGCGCCGCGTCGATCGCGCTCGGCATCTGGGCCGATCTCGGCTCGCTGATGATCGCGCTGTTCCTCGTGCTCGCGGCCCTGTACTTCCATCGGTTCTGGACGATCCGCGACGACGAGCAACGTTCGACGCAGGCGAGCAGCTTCTACCGGAACGTCGCGCTGCTCGGCGCGTCGCTCGCGCTGTGGGGGTTCTTCGTGGCCGGCGGTGAGGCCGTCCGGTTCACCCTCACGGGTCCGCTGTTCTGATCGCCCTCCGTTCCGCGGACGACGTCAGACCTGCTCGGCGGCACCCTTCTCGCTTGGGGCGCCGGGGCTCCCGGTCGAGGGTTCGGTCACCGCGGTCCGTCCCTGCTTCGCCGCCTCGAGATCCCTGCGGTTGTTCCACTGAGGCAGCACGTCCGCGAACGACGGAGCGTCGGCCAACGCGAGATCGCTCGCCTCCTGGGCTCGGCGATGAACCACGACGGCGACGCACACGGCCAGCGCCGCGACGGCGAGCGTGATCCAGACGAACGTGCCCGACAGGGCGATCGCCGACTGGACGAGCCCCAGTCCGACGATGAGGGCGATCAGGACCGTCATGACCTTGCCCGCGGTGGACTTCGGCCAGTGGACCATGGCTGCCTCCTCGGTCTCAGGGAACCGGGAAAGGCAAGGTCGCGAGGTTGCTCGCGCGTGCGCCCCGTCTTGGGCGGTTCCACCAGTGGTGGAGCACTCAGCCTAGCACGAGGGGCGCTGTAGATCGTTCGGCCCCGCTCGTTCGGGGCGTCGTCCCATTGCGTGTTCGGACAACGTGGCGTAGCGTGAGCGAGCGGACCCCAGGATCCTGGCCCGCGAGCGCTTGCTGACCGGGCGCATCGGAGCCCAGAGACTCGCTCCCAGGCCGGAGGGCCTCGCCCTCTAGGAAGGGAGCCGCGATGCTGGTTCCCTCGGAAGCCTTCTCCGTTCGCGTCGAGTCGTCCAACGGCGCCGCGCACCTGTGCCTGTCCGGGCGCTTCGACGTGGCCGCCGTCCGGGCGCTCGACGAGCTGATCGGCGTCACGCAGCGGCTCGATGTCGTCATGGACCTCGGCGACGTCACGTTCATGGACGGCGCCGCGTGGCTCGCGGTGATGGACTTCGAACACCGGGCGCACGACTGGGGCAAGGAGGTCCGGCTCATCAATACGCCGTCGCACGTCCGCAGGATCTTCGAGCTCACGGCGACCGAGTACCTGCTCTCGGACACCGACCGGCCCCCGAGCGACCGAAGGGCCCTTCGGACCACCGTGTCGAGCTGAGTGGAGGTTGAAGATGGAGAGGATCACGTCCCCACCCGCGTTCGAAGGGCTCCGCGCCGAAACCGAGCGCCTCGTCCGTCAGGGGAGCGATCTCCCGGCGTTCCAGACACGCACGTGCACGCACTGCGGGGACCTGACGACGTTCGCGCTGCAGGACCGGGCGGGCTGGTACGCCTGCCTCACGTGCGGCCGGTACGCCTAGGGCGCGCGACCCAGTCCCGCTCCCGGGCCTCGAGGTGACCGAGGACGTCGTCCTCGACGCGCAGGTCGAGGGCGAGCCTGGGGTTGCCGCGCCCAAACGCAAGAGCCCCGTGTGGCGCGTCGTCCAGATCCTGCTCGCCGTCGCGGTCGTCGCGATCAGCTTCTTCTACGCGATCCCCAAGATCGCGAGCTACTCCGAGGTCTGGACCGAGATCAAGGCCATGACGCCGCTCGAGATCGGGTTCCTGCTCGCGGCGACCGCGCTGAACCTCGTCACCTACTGGTGGGCGAACATGGTGTCGATCCCGAACCTCGGCCTGTGGCAGGCCGCGGTCAACAACCAGACCTCGACGACGGTCGCGAACACGATGCCGGGCGGCGGCTACATCTCGATCGCCGTCAGCTACGAGATGTATCGCGCCTGGGGCTTCTCCAAGACGGACGTCGGCCTGTCGGTCGCCGTGACCTCCGTCCTGAACATCTTCGCGAAGCTCGCGCTGCCGGCGATCGCGCTGCTGTTGATCGTCGTGACCCACCGCGCGAGCGGGTCGCTGGTCGGGGCATCGATCGTCGGGATCGTGATCCTGGCCGCGGCGGTGGTGCTGTTCGGGCTCCTGATGTGGAAGAAGCGGTTCGCGAGGGCGATCGGGTCCGGCCTCGGCCGGGCGGCGACGTGGGTCGCGCGCCGGTTCCGCCGTTCGCGGACGTTCGATTGGGGGGAGTCCGCCGTGCGGTTCCGGCGGAACACGATCGACTTCCTCGTCGAACGCTGGTTCTGGCTGACGAGCACCACGCTGATCAGCCATCTCTCGCTGTACCTCGTGCTGCTGCTCGCGCTGCGCTCGATCGGCGTGTCGGACGCCGAGGTGAACTGGGCGCAGGTGCTCGGCGTGTTCGCGTTCGCGAGACTGCTGACCGCGATCCCGATCACGCCGGGCGGGCTCGGGATCGTCGAGGTCGCCTACATCGGCGGGCTGATCCTCATGGGCCGTGGTCACACGGACGTGCCGGCGGACGTCTTCCACGCACAGGTGACGGCGGCCGTCCTGGTGTTCCGAGCGCTCACCTACGGGATCCAGATCCCGCTCGGTGCGCTCACGTACGTGATCTGGCGGACGAACACGAGCTGGCGCAAGCCGGCGCCCGTCGCCGCCCCCAGCCCCTGACGTTCACGGCTCAGGTCGCCGTCCCGAGGGTCCCCTCGAGGAACGCCGCCGCCACCTCCGTCCGACGCAGCCGCGCGAGCGACAGGTAGTGCCCGTCGACGAGGTCGCGCACGGACGCCCAGGCGTCTCGCAGCATCGCGAGCGTCGCCGGGTACCCCGGGTGCGTCGACAGACCCGACAGCACCTGGACGTCCGGATCGACCGCTCGCGCGAGACGAACGGTCTCCGCGACGAACGCGCGGTAGCGGTCCGGCTCGCGTTGGAGCGTCTGTGCCTGCGTCTCGATCAGGTCGGCGTTCGCCGCCGCCACCTCGACGATCCCGGACCGGAGGTAGGCGGACTCGCGCGTCTCGCCGTCCGTCGGCGCGTGCGGGCTCCCCGGGACCGAGACGAGGTTCGGATGGGGGGTGATCAGCACGGTGTAGCCGAGCGATCGAGCGAGCTCGCCGAAGCTCCGGATCGACGCGTGGGGGTCGAGCCGTTCGTCCAGCGGTGTGGCATCCCAGTGCTCCGGGTCGTACATCGCCACCTCGACGTCGTCCCCGATCGCGCCGTTCGCGGCATCTTCCGCGAACCGGACCGAGCTGGCCCACGACCGACCGGTCGTCGCTCCCGGCCAGCCACCGAGCGCGATCGCATCCCGTGATCCGAAGATGCGAGCGGCGACGTCGTGATCGATCTCGGAGATCGCTCGGATCGTACCTGCGGCCGTCACCCACCTCGTCCCCATGTCAGGCGATGGGGCGCGGACCGGTAGCACCGGGGTCGAGCCACTCGAGCTCGAACAGGCGCTCGTACCGCACGACGATGTCGCCCGCGACCCACAGATCCGACGTCCAGTCCGATCCCTGGCCCGAGTCGAGCGCGGTGAAGCGCCAGCGGGTCGCGTCGAACGTGCCGACGGGCGTCCCGACGCGTTCGTCGCCCATAAGCTCGTAGCGCTGGCGGACGCGGGTCGGCTCGAGCGCGACCGGTTCGAGGTAGACCACGTCGATCTCGGCCGTGCCCGTGAGACGGTGCGTCGTGATCGCGTTCGTGGTGGGCGTGAAGTAGTCGACGTGGACGTCGGGGCCGTACGCGATCTCGATCGGCCGCCGGTCCCGGAACCCCTGCAACGTCTCGCCGCCCGGCGTGGGTTCGAGCAGGAGGTCGTGCTCGCCGGTGTCGATCCGGAGGCGGGCGAGCCGCCACGTCGCGTCCACCGCGAAGTCCAGCGTCTCGGCGTGCGGCGACGGGTCCGAGGTCTGCACCTGGCTGAACGAACGCCAGCCCATCGGACCGGGGGCGCACCGGAACTCCTCGGTCCCGACCGGCTCCCCGTCGTCCAGCACGGTGTAGCGACCGAACGGCATCCGACCAGCGTATCGGCGCGTTCGACCACCGATGCGCCCCCGCGGGGCCACGCGTATCGTGAGCCCGGTGGAGGGAACGGCGGCGGGCGATCCGGAGCGAGGCGTCCCGACCGCGCACGGCGCCGCCGGTCTCCGGGTGTTGGTGTCGTTCGGGGCGGGGCTCGCGGCGTTCGCCGTCTCCTGGCTTGCGACGCCGTGGCAGACGGCGGCGCTGATCGGATGGAACGTCGCGGCGACCGTCTTCATCGTCTGGGTCTGGCTGATCGTCCGGGGGATGGACGGCGAGGCGACGGCGAGGCACGCGGTGATCGAGGACCTCTCGCGAGGGACGGCCGATCTCGTCCTGATCCTCGCGAGCGTGATCAGCCTGATCGGCGTGGGACTCTCGCTCCTCGAGGCATCCAACACGGAGGGGTTCACCAAGGCGCTGGTCGTCGGGGTGGCCTCGGTGAGCGTCATCCTGTCCTGGGCGACCGTCCACATGGTGTTCACGCTGCGCTACGCGAGGCTCTACTACGCTACCGGGGGCGGGATCGATTTCAACGACGACCGCGACCCTCCCGCCTACCCGGACTTCGCGTACCTCGCGTTCACGATCGGGATGACGTACCAGGTCTCGGACACGTCGATCGGCTCGAAGGCGGTTCGCCGAACGGCCCTGCACCACGCCTACATGTCGTACCTGTTCGGGACCGTCATCGTGGCGATGACGATCAACGTCGTCGCGGGCCTCTTCCGCCGTTAGCCCGGCGAGAGCGCAAGGCTACATCGGGCTGACGAGCTGGAAGTAGTTGTCGTCGGGGTCGGCGAACGTCGCGACCGACATCTCGGGCGCCTCGGGCGCGTCCCCGGTGTCGGGCGCGTAGGGCTCCTGGATGACCCTCGCGCCGGCGGCCTTCAGCTTCTCGAAGTCGCCCTTCACGTCGGCGGTCTCGAGGTTCCAGATGACGCGCCCCGGGTGCGGGTTCTTGCCCTTGACCTCGCTGTGCTGCGAGACGGTGAACCCGCCGGTGCCGAGCTGCCACCAGGTGTAGCCGCCCTCGCTGCCGGATGGTGCCCCGAAGAGCTTGGTGTAGTAGTCCACCAGGGGCTTCGGGTCCTCGCTCCCGATCAGGACGCTGTTGAGGTTCATGCCCTCCTCCTTCCTCCTCGGGGCATCGGCCCCTCGTGGGCAGGCTATCCCCGTTCCGTCGGTCTCTCGAACCCAGACGGAGCAGGCGGGCGGAACTCATCGACGGGCCGTCAGCTGAGCACGAGGATCAGGATGGCGACCACGGCCGCCGGGACCTCGACGACGGCGGCGAGCGCGGCGAAGAACGACGCGATCACGATCGCCGGGCGCAGGGCGATCGTGGCGGCCGTGTACGGCGAGAGGGCGTCCCGGGACCCGAGGACCACACGCCCGAGGCGGACCAGCGACGCGAGGACGCCGAGGATGCCTCGCCGTGGCCAGCCGCGAGGTGGCGCACGCAGGTCGCGCGCGCGGTCGCGGAGATCGGCCGGCAGCGCCCGGGTGCGTTCGGGCAGCCGGCCCAGGTCGTGGAGGCCCGAGACGAACAGGACCAGCACCGCCGCGGGCGCGAGCAGCATCGCGAGCACCAAGACGCGCACGACCCACTCGTCGGTCGCGGGCGGTGGGGCGTCGGCCACCCACACCAACCAGGCGACCGAGACCGCGGCGGCCGAGCCGATGGCGAGGAGGGTGAGACCCCGGAGCACACTCGACGCGATGTCGAGCACGCGGCGCAGGGCGGCCGAGGCCCGGTCGGTCCTCGTCCGTGTCCTCGGCGCGTCCATCTCGGTTCGTCTACCCACGATCCCCGGGCGCCGAACGGCGCGAGCGCAACCAGGGGACGCCGGCGGCCGACGCGAGGAACGTCATCAGCGGCGAGATCCGCTCGCAGTCCTTCACGAACGTCGCCATGAAGGTCGTCGAGGTGACCTGCTTGTCCGTGAGCCGGACCGACCCCGTGAAGCTCTTGCGCTTGATGTCCTCGATCATCGGGTGATCCGCGTCGAACCCACGGGGCGGCCGCTTGAGCGTCTCCTCGGAATGGTCGAGCTTGCCGCGGGCCTTCGACCACTCGGAGGGCTTGTCGGCGATCCGTTGCCGGATCGCTTGGAGGACCTCGGGCTCGGGCATCCACAACCCTCCGGCGACGAAGCACTCGCCGGGCTCCAGATGCAGGTAGTAGCCGGGACCGTGGACGCCCTTGCCGCCGAGCGGGAAGTGCGCGCCCGCGTGCGTCTTGTACGGGCTCTTGTCCTTGGAGAATCGGACGTCGCGGTGGATCCGGAACAGCGACCCGCCGGACGGCCGCGGATCGGCGACGAGATTCGGGCTGATCGTGCGCAGCTCAGGACCGACGTCCGAGATGAAGTCGAGGAACGGCTGTCGGAGCGACAGCTCGTAGCGCTCCTTGTGCTCGTTGAACCACGCTCGGTCGTTGTGGCGCTTCAGGTCACGCAGGAACGCGAGCGCGTCCTCGTCGAAGTACCGCATGCCCACCTCCGTGCTCGTGCGTCGGTGCCATGATGGCAGCGTCGGCGGACATGGTGGAGAGGGAGCCGATGGCGATCACGGACGAACGGACCTTCGGCGGACAGACGCAGGTGGCGCCGCTCCGCCGCGTGCTCGTCCGCGCTCCCGAGCCCGCGGCGCTCGCTCGCTGGCGCGCGTTCGGGTGGCGCGCCGAACCCGACCCCACGATCGCCGCCGAACAGCACGAGGCGCTCTGCGAGCTGCTCCGCGGCGCGGGCGCCGAGGTCGTCTCTGCGGCCGGCCACGTCGCGGACGATCCCGACGCGGTCTACGTGTTCGACCCGGTGATCGTGTCCGACCTCGGCGCGCTGCTCCTTCGGCCGGGCAAGGAGGGCCGTCGCGTCGAACCGCCGGCGATCGCCGAGGACCTGCGGGCGCTCGACGTACCGATCGCGTTCGAGATGGGGGAGCCGGCGACCGCCGAGGGCGGCGACACGATGTGGCTCGACGAGCGCACGCTCCTGGTCGGCCGCAGCTACCGGACCAACGACGCCGGCATCGATGCGCTGCGCCGGGCGTTGCCCGGCGTCGAGGTGCTCGCGTTCGACCTGCCACGGGTGCAGGGGCCCGACGCCTGTCTCCATCTGTTGTCGCTGCTCTCGCCGCTCGACGAGGACCTCGTGGTCGCCTACCCGCCGCTGATGCCGATCCGGCTGCTCGAGCTGCTCGCCGAGCGCGGGATCTCGATCGTCGAGGTGCCCGAGGAGGAGTTCGGGTCGATGGGCCCGAACGTCCTCGCGCTCGCCCCGCGGGTCGTCGTGGCCGTCGACGGCAGCCCCGAGACCCGCCGGCGGATGGAGGCGGCGGGCGTGGACGTCTCGGTGTTCGAGGGTTCGGAGATCTCGCACAAAGGGGAGGGCGGACCGACCTGCCTCACCCGGCCGTTGCTCCGGGGCTGACGCGGGGATCCGAACGCGGGCCGACGGGGGAGGAGGAAGCCATGGGCAAGGTGGTCGTGAACACGAACGTGACGCTCGACGGCGTGATGCAGGCGCCTGCCGGACCCGACGAGGACCCGCGCGGCGGGTTCGAGCACGGCGGGTGGGCGACCCCGTACTTCGACCGGGTGATGGCCGAGCAGGCCGGGCAGGGGATCGCGCAGGGCGGAGCGTTCCTGTTCGGGCGGCGCACCTACGAGCACTTCGCCTCGGTCTGGCCGAACCAGCCCGACGACGACGTGTTCGCGAAGGTCCTCAACGGGCGGATGAAGTACGTGGCGTCCCGGACGTTGGCGGAACCGCTCGTGTGGCGGAACTCCACCTTGCTGAAGGGCGATGCGGCCGACGCTGTCGCCGGGTTGAAGCTCCGAGCAGGACAAGGATCTCGTGATCCTCGGGAGCGGCGAGCTGATCCGGTCGCTGATGCCGCACGGCCTGATCGACGAGTTCCGACTGCTGATCCACCCGCTCGTCCTCGGTTCGGGCCGCCGTCTGTTCACCGACGACGGCACGTTCGCCACGCTCCGGCTGGTCGACACCATCACGACGACGACCGGCGTGGTCATCGCCACCTACGTGCCGGGCGAGCCACCGACGCCGCGGCCCGCCTGAGACGCCCCGGCGTCCCTGCGGGCCAACGTAGACTCCGTTCCGTGGAGGTCCGCAAGACGGTCACGGTGCTGTTCGCGGACATCTCCGGCTCGACCGCGCTGGGCGAACGGCTCGACCCGGAATCCCTTCGCGGCATCATGTCCCGCTACTTCGAGGAGATGCGCTCGGCGATCGAGCAGCACGGCGGGACCGTCGAGAAGTTCATCGGCGACGCCGTCATGGCCGTGTTCGGCGTGCCGACCGTCCACGAGGACGACGCGCTCCGCGCGGTGCGCGCCGCGTCGCAGATGCGTGAGATCCTCGACACCCTGAACGCCGAGCTCGAGCGCGACTTCGGCGCCCGGCTGCAGGTCAGGATCGGGATCAACACCGGCGAGGTCGTCGCCGGCGACCCTTCCGCGGGCGAGACCTTCGTGACGGGGGACACGGTGAACGTCGCCGCGCGGTTCGAGCAGACCGCCGAGCCGGGCGAGGTCGTGTTCGGCGCGGAGACGCACCGCCTGGTACGGGACGCCGTCCGGGTCGAGCCCGTCGAACCGCTCGAGCTCAAGGGCAAGACGGACAAGGTCCCCGCGTTCCGTCTCGTCGAGGTGACGGCGGGCGCTCCGGCGTTCGCGCGGCGGCTGGACTCGCCGCTCGTGGGACGCGAGGAGGAGCTCGAACGCCTGCAGCGCGTCTTCGACGAGGCGGTCGGAGAGCGGACGTGCCGGATGGTCACCGTCCTCGGCGACGCGGGGCTGGGCAAGTCACGCCTGGTGACCGAGCTCTTCGCGCGCGTCGGCGATCGCGGCCGTGTGCTTTCGGCCCGGTGCTTGCCCTACGGCGAGGGCATCACGTTCTGGCCGGTCGCCGAGCTCGTCAAGGAGGCCGCGGCGATCGACGAGACGGACGCGTCGGACGACGCGCGCTCCAAGCTGCTCGCGCTCGTCGCGGACGCCGAGGACGGCGCCGAGGTCGCCGAACGCGTCTCGGACGCGATCGGGCTCGGCGGGGACGGCGCGGGCGGGGGGGACATCCAGGAGACGTTCTGGGCGGTGCGCCGTCTGCTCGAGATCCTCGCGGCGCAGACGCCGCTCGTCGTCCTGTTCGATGACATCCACTGGGCCGAGCCGACCTTCCTCGACCTGTTGGAGTACGTCACGAGATTCAGCGCGGATCATCCGCTGCTCCTCGTCTGCACCTCTCGCCCCGACCTCCGCGAGACCCGTCCGGACTGGAACACCCTGGGCGAGACGATCGTCCTCGAGCCGCTCAGCCAGGACCAGAGCGCCGACCTGATCGCGAACCTGCTGGGCTCGGTCGGGCTCCCCGCCGACGTCCAGGCGCGGATCACCGAGGCGGCCGAGGGCAACCCGCTGTTCGTCGAGGAGATGCTCCGCAAGCTGATCGACGAGCGCCTGCTCGAACGCGACAACGGCCACTGGTCGGCGCGCGGCGACCTCTCGGAGGTCGCGGTCCCCGGCACGATCAACGCGTTGCTCTCGGCGCGGCTCGATCAGCTGGAGCTCGAGGAGCGCGCGGTGATCCAGCGGGCCTCGGTCGTCGGCAAGATCTTCTGGTGGGGCGCGGTGACCGAACTGTCACCGGAGGACGACCGTCCGCGGGTCGGCTCGCACCTGCAGACGCTCCTGCGCAAGGAGCTCGTGCACCCCGATCGGTCGGGGTTCGCGGGGGAAGACGCGTTCCGGTTCAGCCACATCCTGGTCCGCGACGCGGCGTACGGTTCGATGCCGAAGCGGTCGCGGGCGGACCTGCATCAGCGTTTCGCCGGCTGGCTCGAACGCAAGGCGGGCGACCGGATCGCCGAGTTCGAGGAGATCGTCGGCTACCACCTCGAACACGCGTACCGGTACGAGGCCGAGCTCGGACCGGTCGACGATGAGGCGCGCGCGGTCGCCGAGGCGGCCGCCGAACGGCTGGCCGCGGCCGGCCGCCGGGCGCTCGCGAACTGGGACCTCTCGGCGACCGAGAACCTGCTGTCGCGAGCCGTGGACCTCCTGCCGCCGAACGATCCGCGCCGACTCGACCTCCTGCGAGACCTTGGGATGGCGCTCGGGCAGTCCGACATCCCGCGAGCGGAGGCCGTCCTGACCGAGGCGGTCGAGGGCGCTCGGGCCGTCGGCGACCCCGTCTTGGCCGCTCGCGCCGGCGTGCGGCGGGTCTTCGTCCGGCTGCTGCTGGACCCGAACATCAACCAGCTGGAGGCGCTCGCCGAGGTCGAGGGCTACATCGGGCGGTTCGAGCAGTGGGGAGACGACCTGGGTCTCGCCGAGGGCGGCAGCCTCGTCGGCATGATCCGGTTCTGGCAAGGTCGAGCCGCGGCGAGCGAGTTGGACTACGAGCGAGCCCTGGAGCACGCGGGGCTGGCCGGAGATCGACGCCAGGAGAGCGAGATCCTCCGGCGGTGGGCCCTCGCGATCGAGTCGGGCCCCACCCCCGCCGACGAGGGGATCCGCCGATTGCTCGCGATCCTGGATCAGAGCCACGGGGATCGCAAGGTCGAGATCGGCGTGAGCCGGGCGCGCGCGGGGCTGGAGGCGATGAGCGGTCGATCCACGGAGGCTCGCGAGCTCATCGCGCATGCGGATGCGCTGGCCCGCGAGCTGGGCGATCAGGTCGCGCTTGCCGCGGTGTTCCGCGACGCCGGGCACGTGGAGATGTTCGCGGGCGATCCGGTGGCGGCGGAGATCGTAGATCGACGCGGGTTCGAGATCCTCGAGTACGCCGGCGATCATGGCCACCTGGCGAGCGCCGCTCCGGACCTGGGAGACGCGATCTACGCGCAGGGCCGATACGACGAGGCCGCTGCGATGGCCGAGTACGCCGAGCGGCTCACGATCGAGGGCGACGTCGACGCCCAGGTCCGAGTGACCCAGCTGAAGGCGAAGGTGTTGGCTCGGCGCGGCCGGTCCCACGAGGCGGTGGCGGTCGCGGGCGAGGCGGTGCGCCTGGCCGCGGGGACCGACTACCTCGAGCTCCACGCGCACGCGCTCATGAGCCAGACCGAGGTCCTCCGGCTCGCCGGTCGTGCCTCGGATGCGGCGTCGGCGCTCCGGGAGGCGATCGAGTTGCAGCGGCGCAAGGGCAACATCGTGGAGGAAGCGCGGGCCGTCGCGATGCTCGAGGATCTCGGCGCCTGAGCGGTCGCGGTCAGACCTGCTGGATGTCGGCTCGATCCGCGAGCGACCTCGCTCTTGCGGCGTCGAGCGCGCCCGCGCCGGGGAGCTCGGCGTTCGCGGCCGCCGCCCCGAGCGCGAGCCCGAGCGCACCCGGCAAGGGATCTCCCCGCTCGAGCCCGACGACCAGGCCCGCGAGGAACGCGTCCCCGCTGCCGACCGGATACCGCCCCCGCTCGTAGAGCACGCCCTCGTACCGGGCGCCGTCGGGAGCCGCGACCGTGACCCCGTCCGCGCCCCGGGTCACGATCCCCGCGTGGCCGCCGCCGCCCGCGAGCTCCCGGAGCTGCGCGCAAGCGGCCAGCGCCTCCTCCCGGGTGCCCCCGGGTTCGCCGAGCAGCCCCGCCGCCTCGGCAGCGTTCACCTTCACGATCTCCGGTCCCGCCTCCAGGGCGAGACGCAGCGGCTCGCCTTCGGCGTCGAGTGCCACCCGCATCCCCGCCGCTCGCGCCTCCGCCACCAGGTCGCGGTAGCCATCGTCGGACAGCCCCTGCGGGATCGAGCCCGAGATCGTGAGCCAGCCCCCGGGGCGGAACAGCCGGCTCGCGGCCTCCGTGAGTTCGGTCCACACGGCCTGCGGCGTCTCCGGCCCGCGCTCGTAGAACTCCGTGAGACCGCCCGTCCGGCGGTCGGCGACCGACAGGGACGACCGGTTCTCCCCGTGGGTCCAGACGAACGTCCCCGCGATCCCCTCGGCCCGCAGGGTCTCCTCGAGCCATCTCCCCGCGTGACCGCGCAGGATCGCGACGACCCGCACGTCGCCACCGAGCCGGTGTGCGGCGCGCGCCGCGTTCAGGCCCTTGCCGCCGGCGGTCTGGACGAACCCGAGCGGACGGTGGATCCCGCCGGCCACCACCCGTTCGACCTCGAACAGCTTGTCGATCGAGGGATTCGCGGCCACGCACACGATCACGCCGGGAACGTTACCCGTCGAGGTCGACGCCCCGCTCGGTCGAGTGCCAGACTCGCGGGCGTGGCGAAGGTCACGATCATCGGCGCGGGCAGCGTCGAGTTCACGAGGGGGATCCTCGCGGACCTGTGCGCGTACGAGGAGCTGCACGGGACGCTCGAGATCGCCCTGCACGACATCGACGCCGAACGCCTGGCCTACGCGTTGCTCGCGGCCGACCAGCTCGTCGAGCGCTCGGACGCCGGCTACCGGGTCTCGGCGCACGAGTCGCGGGCGTCCGCGTTCGACGGCGCCGACTATCTGATCAACGAGATCCAGGTCGGCGGGTACCCGGCGACGCGGACCGACTTCGACGTCCCGAAGACGTTCGGGCTGCGCCAGACGATCGGCGACACGATCGGCATCGGCGGCATCATGCGCGGTCTCCGCACGATCCCCGTCATGATCGAGATGGCCGACGAGATGGTCGAGCGGTGCCCCGACGGCCTCCTGCTCAACTACACGAACCCGATGGCGATGGTGCCCTGGGGCATCTGGAGCGGGTCGCGCCTGCCCGCCGCGAAGGTCGTCGGCGTCTGCCACAGCGTCCGCGATACGCACGCGTTCCTCGCGCGGACGGTCGGCGTGCCGCTGGAGCGGGTCGAGTTCCGGACCGCGGGCTTCAACCACCAGTGCTTCGTCTACGTGTTCCGGGACCGCGAGACCGGCGAGGACCTGTATCCGCGGCTGCGCGAGATCGTCGAGGCCGACCCCGATGGTCTCGGGCGTCGGGTGCGCGTCGAGCTGTTCCGGCGGTTCGGGTACTTCCCGACCGAGTCCTCCGAGCACAGCGCCGAATACGTGCCGTGGTTCCTGCACCACGACGACCAGGTCGAGCGGTACCGGATCGAGGTCGACGAGTACCTGCGCCGCTCCGAGGAGAACCTCGCCGAGTGGGAAGGGATCAAGCGAGCGCTCGATGCGGGCGATGAGCTCGAGGTCGAACGCAACGACGAGCTCGCGAGCCAGTTCGTCCGGGCGCTCGAGACCGGCGCCGAGACCGAGCTGTACGGGAACGTCCGCAACGACGGGTCGATCGAGGGTCTGCCCGACGACGCCTGCATCGAGGTGCCGATGCGGGTCGGTCGCGACGGCGTCGAGCCGGCGCGGTTCGGCGCGATCCCACCGCAATGCCTGGCGCTCAACCGGACGTTCCTGGGCGTCGTCGAGCTCACGGTCCGCGCGGTCGTCGAGGGCTCGCGCGAGCTCGTCTACCAGGCCGCGCTCGTCGACCCGAACACGGCCGCGACCCTGTCGGTCGAGGCGATCGTCGAGATGGTGGACGAGCTGATCGACGCGCACGGGGACCTGATCCCCGAGCCGATCCGGCGCGGCTAACCCGTCGCGACCGTCACCGGCGACGCCCGCGGCCGTCAGCTCGCCGAGCATCGCCGCGGGGGCATCTTCGTCCGTGATCAGCTCGTCGACCGCGTCGAGCGCGCAGATCTGCGCGAACGCGACCCGGCCCAGCTTGGAGCTATCCGTCACCACGACGACCGATCGGGCGCGCTCGATCATCGTCCGGTTGGTGTGGGCCTCGATCTCGTGGTGGGTGGTGAGCCCCGCCTCGAGCGAGATGCCGTCGACGCCGACGAACGCCATGTCCAGGTTCAGGCGTTCGAGCGCCTGCTCGGCGACGGGCCCCACGAGCTCGTAGGACTCGGGCCGCGCCGTCCCGCCCGTCACGACGAGCTTCAGGTCGGCGCGGATCGCGAGCTCGCCCGCGATGTTGAGGGCGTTGGTGACGACGGTGATCCCGCGCCGGTCCGAGATCGCCCGCGCGACCTCCGTCGTCGTCGTCCCGCCGGTCAGCCCGACCACGGCACCGTCGGCGACGCGCGCCGCGGCCTCCGCGGCGATCCGCCGCTTCTCGGCCTGGTGGCGCGCGGCCTTGTACCGCAGGGGCAGCTCGTACAGGACGTCGTGCGCGACCGCGCCGCCGTGGGTGCGCGAGAGCATCCGCTGCTCCTCGAGGAGCTGGAGATCGCGCCGGACCGTGGCCGCCGAGACGCCGAGCCGTTCGACCAGCGAGGTCGACGTCGACCGCGCCATCGGCCGCGAGGGCCTCCAGCACGGCCGCCACCCGTTCGGTCTGCCGCATCGAGGGCGAGCATACCCTCGTCGTGCGCGGTTCCGGCCGAGCCGCGCTTGACCGGATGCTCGTTCGTGATCTAGTTTGCCCTGGAATGAGCGCGATCGCGCAGGAGGTCGAGAGCCAGCCGGCGTGCTGGACGCGCGCCGCCGAGCTCGCGGCTCCGCTCCGCGACGAGCTCGGCGCGCCCGGGCGACGCGTCGCGGTCGCCGGGTGCGGCACCTCCCTCTACGTCGCCCGCGCGTTCGCGGCGCTCCGCGAGGCGAGCGGGAAGGGGGAGACGGACGCCTTCCCCGCCTCCGAGTTCCCGAGCCTATCGCTCGTACGACCGCGTCGTGGCCATCACCCGGAGCGGCACGACCACCGAGGTCGTCCAGCTCCTCGAGCGCCTCGGCCAGCGTGCCGCGGACGGTCGTCACCGCGGACGCCTCCTCGCCCGTGGCTTCCCTGGCCGAGACGACGATCGTCCTGGACTTCGCCGACGAGCGTTCGGTCGTGCAGACGCGGTTCGCCACCTCGGCGCTCGCGCTGTTCCGCGCGCACCTCGGGCAGGACCTCGCGCGGGCGATCGCCGACGGCGAACGCGCCCTGACCCAGCCGCTCGAACCCGAGCCGACCGGGTTCGACCACGTCGTGTTCCTCGGGCACGGCTGGACCGTGGGGATCGCGGAGGAGGCCGCCCTCAAGCTCCGGGAGGCGGCGCGGACGTACAGCGAGGCGTACCCCGCCATGGAATACCGACACGGACCCATCAGCCTGGCCGGCGAGCGATCCCTCGTGTGGATCCTCGGCTCGCCCGACCCGGGCGTGGCGCGACGACGTGCGGGCGACCGGCGCCGACCGTTCGCGAGGCCTCGCTCGACCCGATGGCCGAGCTGGTCGCTCGTGCACCGCATGGCGATCGCGCTCGCCGAGGCCAAGGGCCTCGACCCCGATCATCCCCTGCATCTGACGCGCTCGGTGGTGCTGCCGTGACCCGTTCCCGAATGCCCGACCGGAGGTGCTCCTCATGAGACGACGACTGTTGGCGGTGTTCGCCGCGTTCGGCCTGCTGGCGGCCGCGTGCACGAGCGGTGGCGACGACGCGAGCTCCGCGACCGGCGAGTCGCCGTCGGGGCCCGTCACGCTCACGATGTGGCACGGCTACACGGACGTCGAGGCCGACTGGTTCAACGCCGCGATCGACGAGTGGAACTCGGCAGAACCCCGACATCCAGATCGACCCGCTGTTCGTGAACAACGACAAGGCGTTGCAGAAGCTGACCGTCGCCCTGCAGGGCGACGAGGCGCCGGACATCACCTACCAGTACGGCTCCTCGCTCCCGAGCGTGGCGACCGCGCCGGGCCTGGTCGACCTCACCGACTGGACCCAGCAGCCGGACGTGAACTGGGAGGACTTCGTCCCGGGGGCCCGAGACGGCCGCGACCTTCGACGGGAAGGTGCTGGGCATCCCCGCGCTCATCGACAACCTGGCCATCGTCTACAACAAGACGCTGTTCGACGAGGCGGGGATCGACTACCCGAACGCCGACTGGACGTGGGACGACTTCCGGGCCGCGGCCAAGGCGCTGACCGATCCCTCGAAGAAGCAGTTCGGCTTCTCCTACCCGATGGACGCCTCCGAGGACTCCGTCTGGCACTACGACCCGCTCCTGTGGCAGAACGGCGGCTCGATCCTGAACGAGGACAACACCCAGGCGGCCTTCAACTCGCCAGAGGGGGTCGAGGCGCTCGATGTCCTGGCCGGGATGGCGGTCGAAGACAAGTCGGTCTTCCTCGACCTGCAGAACTCCGCCCTACACGGGCCTGTTCAACAGCGGCAAGATCGGGATGCTCGAGTCACCGGTCCCTGGGACCTCGCGAGCTTCCCCGACGTCGACTACGGCGTCGAGATCCTGCCCGGGTTCAACGGTGACCACCAGACGATCGCCGGACCGGACATGTGGACCGTGTTCGACAACGGGGGAGGGCGGGCGCAGGCGGCCGAGGAGTTCCTCGCAGTGGCTGACCGCCCCCGAGCAGATCCAGACAGGAGGACCTCGCGACCGGTCACCTTCCGATCCGCCTGTCGGTCGCACAGGACCCCGCCTTCATCGATCAGTTCGGCGAAGACGATCCCCGGGGTCGACGTGTTCGCGGCCAACCTCGCGAACGTCGAGCAGGCGCGGCCGGTGATCGAGGCCTACCCGACGCTGATCTCCGAGGCGATGGGGCTCGCGATCGTGTCGGCGTTGCTGGGGGAGAAGGACCCGCAGGCCGCGCTCGACGAGGCCGCCTCGCAGACCGAACGATGCGCTGGCGCTGTCGGGGTAGGCTGGCGACCTGACCACCGGGAGGCGCGGAGGAGGGGTGGATCGGTTCCGGCGGTTCCTGGTCTCGGATCACGCCGCCGGCTGGGCCTTCATCCTGCCCTCGGTGATCCTGATCGTCGTCTTCGGGCTCATCCCGATCGTCTGGGGGCTTGATCCTCTCGTTCCAGAAGGCGGGCCTGATCTCGCCGGAACGCGAGTGGGTGGGGCTCGGCAACTACGCGAAGATCGCGAGCGACCCGAAGGCTCGCCAGGCGGCCCTCAACACGATCTACCTACACGCTGTTGTTCGTGCCGACGTCGATCCTGGCATCGCTGTTCATCGCGCACGCGCTGAACCGCAAGATCGCCTTCGTCCACTTCTACCGCCTGGCGGTGTTCATCCCGGTCGTCACGTCCACGATCGCCACCGGGATCATGTTCCTGTGGCTGTTCGACAAGAACTACGGCCTGGCGAACTGGCTGCTCGGCAAGATCGGGCTGGGGCCGTTCGGATTCTTCGAGGATCCCAACCAGGCGATGATCGCGTTGGTCCTCATGACGGTCTGGGGCTGGCTGGGGTTCGACACGATCATCTACCTCGCCGCCCTCCAGGGCGTGCCCCAGGAGCTGATCGAGGCCGCGTCGATCGACGGCTCGAGCCGGTGGAGCACGTTCTGGCGCGTGACCTGGCCGATGCTCGGTCCGGCGACGCTGCTGCTCGTGGTGTGGTCGACGATCAGCGCGCTCCAGCTGTTCGACGAAGTGTTCTTCGTCACGCACGGCGGGCCACTCGGTCGGACGTCCGTGGTCGTCTTCTACGTCTACCGCCTGGCTTTCGAGCAGGGTCTGGGGAGTCTGTCGCTCGCCGGGTACGCGGCGGCGATCGCTTACGTGCTGTTCCTGGTGATCCTGATGCTCACGCTCGCCCAATTCTGGCTGGGCCGGCGCGTCGTCCATTACTCGTCATGAGCGCGGTCACCGAGGCACCCGTCGAGCTCGCCCGGCCGGATCCGCGGTCCCTGCCCGGCGAGACCGGGATGGTCGAGCGCCCGCGGCGGCGCCTGCTGCCGTTCGACCCCTGGCATCTGTTCCTGCTGCCGCTCGCCGCCGTGATGCTGCTGCCGTTGCTCTGGATGGTGGTGACCTCGCTCGAGACCGAGGCGCAGACCTTCCACTTCCCGCCGATCCTGTGGCCGGGCACGCCGCAGTTCGGGAACTACCTGGACGTGATCCGAGACTCAGCCTTCACGAGATGGTTCTGGAACACGACCGTAGTGACCGTCACGGTCGTAGCGAGCAACCTGGTCCTGTGCACGCTCGCGGCGTACGCGTTCGCGAGGATCCGGTTCCTGGGACGCGCGTTCATCTATTTCGTGATCCTGGCCACCTTGATGGTGCCGCTGCAGGTCGTGCTGATCCCCACCTTCCTGCTCGTGAAGGATCTCGGTCTCCTCGACCGCCTCGGCGCGCTCGTCGTGCCGAACCTGGTCAACGTGTTCGGGATCTTCCTGCTCACCCAGTTCTTCCGAACGCTCCCGATCGACCTCGAGGAGGCCGCGAGGATCGACGGCGCATCCCGGCTGTCGATCCTGCTGCGGATCGTCGTCCCGCTCTCGCTGCCGGCGCTCGCCACGCTGGCGGTGATCCAGTTCCTGTGGACCTGGAACGACTTCCTGTGGCCGCTGGTCACGATCCTGACGAACCAGGACGCGTTCACCCTGCAGCTCGGGCTCGCCACCTTCCAGGGTTCCCATCAGACCCAGTGGCACCTGGTCGCGGCCGCGAACCTCATGTCGATGGTGCCGATGATCGTGCTGTTCCTGCTCGCGCAGCGGTACTTCGTGCGCGGCATCGCCACCCAGGGACTGAAGGGCTAGCGGGATGGCCCGGGTCGCGTTCGACGAGGCCACCAAAGTGTATCCGGGCCCCGTCGTCGCGCTCGATCACCTGACGCTGGATGTCGCCGACGGAGAGTTCCTGATCCTGGTCGGCCCGTCGGGCTGCGGGAAGTCGACGGCGCTGCGGATGGTCGCCGGGCTCGAGCGGATCAGCGACGGCACGATCTCGATCGGCGACCGCGTGGTGAACGACGTCCCGCCGAAGGACCGCGACATCGCGATGGTGTTCCAGAACTACGCCCTGTACCCCCACATGACGGTGGAGAAGAACCTCGGGTTCGGCCTGCGGCGGCGGCACACGCCGCGGGAGGACGTCCGACAGCGCGTCGACGAGATGAGCGAGATGCTCGGGCTCCAGGATCTGCTGCGCCGCCGGCCGGGGCAGCTCTCTGGCGGCCAGCGCCAGCGCGTGGCGATGGGCCGGGCGCTCGTTCGCGAGCCCGAGGTGTTCCTGCTGGACGAGCCGCTCTCGAACCTGGATGCCAAGCTCCGCGTCCAGATGCGGTCCGAGCTCAAGCGGCTGCACGACCGCATCGGCGTCACGACGATCTACGTGACGCACGACCAAGTCGAGGCGATCACGCTCGGCGAGCGGATCGCGGTGCTCTCCGAGGGCGTCCTCCAGCAGGTCGGCCCGCCGCAGGACGTGTATGACCACCCCGCGAACGTCTTCGTCGCCGGGTTCATCGGCTCGCCGCCGATGAACCTGTTGAAGGGCAACGCCGCGGGCGGGCGCATCGCGGTGGGCGAGGTTGAGTTCGTCGACCGGCAGGTCCCCGACGGCGAGGTCCTCGTGGGGATCCGACCGGAGGGACTGCATCCGGTCGGAGAGGCATTCGACGGACCCGTATTCGAGGTCTCGGTCGAGGTCGTCGAGCCCCTTGGCGACGAGGTGCTCGTCCACGGGTCGATCGAGGCGCATGCCGCCGAGGAACGCCGCGAGGCCGAGGAGGTGGCCCTGCTCGCCGACGGCAAGAGGGATCGAGCGACGATCACGCTCCGCCTCCCGCCCGAGGAACGCCCGAAGCCGGGCTCGCGATTGCGGGTCGGGGTCGCGCAACACAAGGTCCGACTCTTCGACGCCGCGAACGGTCTGGCCGTCGAACCCCGATGAGCGTCGAACGCCGGACGATCGCGGCCCTCTCCGTCGCGTGTCTCGGGCTCATCGGCGTCACGGTGTGGGCGCTGGCCACTCGCGACTCCCGAACGCCGTCCTCGGCCGAGGGCTCCGTCTACTGGGTGGCGATCGACGGCGACGATGCAGGCCCGGGGACCCGAGACGAGCCGTGGGCCACGCTCCAGCACGCGGCAGACTCGGTGGGTCCGGGCGCGACCGTGTATGTGCGCGAGGGCGTGTACGAGCAACGGGTCGAGCTCCGAGGCTCGGGGACGCCCGGACGACCGATCACGTTCGCGGTGGCTCCCGGCGAACGGGTCGTGCTCGACGGCTCGTCGCTCGAGGTTCCCGCGGGGCAGAACGCCATGATCGCGATCGACTCCCAGCGCTTCGTCACGATCCGCGGGTTCGAGATCACGGGGTACCGGAGCGACGTATCCGGGCACGTGCCGATCGGGATCCTGGTGACGGGCGCCGCCGACCACGTCCGGCTCGCCGGCAACGTCGTCCGCGACATGGGGACGACGTTCGAGGGCCGAAACGGCGGGGACGCGCATGGGATCGCCGTGTTCGGCACCGCCGGCGACCATCCGATCGAGGAGGTCGAGATCGTGGACAACGAGCTCGCGAACCTCACCTTGGGTTCGTCCGAGGCGCTGGTCGTGAACGGCAACGTGAAGGACTTCCGCATCGAAGGCAATGAGGTGCACGACACGAACAACATCGGGATCGACGTGATCGGCTTCGAGGGCACCGCGCCCGACCCCACCGTCGATCAGGCGCGCGACGGGATCGTGCGCGGCAACGTCGTGTGGAACGTCGACAGCTACGGGAACCCCGCCTACGGCAACGACCGGAGCGCCGACGGCATCTACGTCGACGGCGGCCGCGACATCCTGGTGGAGGGCAACACGATCCACGACGTGAACATCGGGATCGAGCTCGCCAGCGAACACGCGGGTCGTTCCACCCGGAACATCACGGCACGCAACAACCTGGTCTACGACTCGACGGCGATCGGGATCGCGATCGGCGGCTACGACCGCCGCCGGGGAAGCACCGAGGACTGCGTCATCCTCAACAACACCGTCGTGAACACCGACGGCGTCGAGCTGCTCGTGCAGTTCGACACGCGGAACAACGTGATCGCGAACAACGTCATCGTCGCAGGTGCACGGCACGTCTTCGTCGAGAACGACTACCGCGAGAACGCCGGCAACGTGCTGGATCACAACCTCTACTTCTCCGTCGACGGCGGTGCTGGGGGCACGTGGCAGTGGAGGGGCGTCGGGTTCGGAGGATTCGATCGATGGCGCGCGCGCTCCGGGAACGATCGCCACTCGATCTTCGCGGATCCCGGGTTCGAGGACGCGGCGGCGCACGACTACTCACTCCGGGCCGGCTCGCCCGCCGTCGACGCGGGGGCGTTCCTGGCCGCGTCCGGTGCGACCGACCTCCCCGGCGACCCCCGTGCGCAGGCCGGGGGGATCGACCTGGGAGCCTTCGAGCAGACGGCGCCGCCGCCCTCACCCACTCCATCGATCGCGGGGCCCGTCACCTACGCGGGTGACCTCGCGTGGCTCCGGTCGAGCAACGGGTGGGGGCCGCCCGAGGTCGATCGGAGCAACGGCGAGCGCGCCTCCGACGACGGGGGGCCGATCCGGATCGGCACCACGGCGTTCGACCACGGGATCGGGGCGCACGCACCGTCGCGGATCGTCGTGGAGCTTGACGACCGATGTTCGGTCTTCCTCGCGGACGTCGGACTCGACGAGGAGGTCGGCGATCGAGGTTCGGTGGTGTTCGAGGTGTGGGGCGACGGTGAACCTCTCGCCGTGAGCGGCATCGTGCGGGGGCCGCAGGCCCCCGTTCCGATCGCGGCCGACCTCCGGGGCGTTGGGCGGATGGCCCTGGTGGTGACGCCCGGCGGAGACGGGAACGCGTTCGATCACGCCGATTGGGGGGATGCGCGCCTCGCGTGCTCGGGCTGAGCTCCTCCCGCTAACGCCCCGCGTCGCCCAGCGAAAGCAACGTCAGGACCTCGTCCATCGTCGGCTGGGCGTCCACGCCGCCCACGGCACGCGTCGAGAGCGCGCCGCACGCGTTCGCGATCGCGAGCGACCGCTCGACCGGGTCGCCGGCGAGCATCGAGGCCAGGTAGCCGGCGTCGAACGCATCCCCGGCCCCGGTGGTGTCGAGCGCGTCGACCGTGGGGGCGCGGGCACGCACCAGCCGTTCGCCGTGGGCCGCGACGGCGCCCTCGGCGCCCGCCTTCGCCACGACGATGCCGGCGCGTTCGGCGAGCGCGAGGACCGCGTCGTCGAGCTCGGGCAGGTCCGCGATGCGGGTGGCCTCCGTCTCGTTCGGCAGGAAGACGTCGATCTGGCCGAGCAGGTCGCGCAGGCCGCCGTCCCACCGTTCGGCCGGGTCCCAGTTGGGATCGACCGAGGTGGTGGCGCCGTGGGCGCGGACGCGTTCGAACAGCGCGGGGAGCTCCGGGGTGAGGCGCTCCTGCAGGAAGTACGAGCTCACGTGCACGTGCCGGGCGCGTTCGAGGCGTGCGGGGTCGATCAGCTCGGTCCGCAGGTCCGCGATCGTGCCCGCGTGGGTGAGGATCGCGCGGTCGTTCGGGCGGGCGAGGACGACGGTGACGCCGGTCGGCCCGGTTTCGTCGACGACGAGCCCGCCGACGTCCACCCCGCGACGCTCGAGCTCCTCGCGTAGGAAACGACCGAAGTGGTCGTCGCCCACGACGCCGCAGAAGCCGACGCGGAGCCCGAGCCTGGCCGCGCCGGCCGCGACGATCGCCCCGGAACCGCCGACGGTCAGTCGCGCCCCCTCGACGAGCCGCTCGGCCTGTCCGAACGCGGGCTCGACGGCCCCCGTCAGCACGAGGTCGGGGTTCGCGTCGCCGAGCACGAGGAGATCGAACGCGTCGGACACGCCCGGACGATACCGGAGGTCGCCTCCACGGTCGCCCCCAGGTGCCCGGCTACGATGCCAATGACGCGAGGGCGAGGGGGGATGGCCGTCGATGGACGCTGAGATCGCTCGTCAGAGGTACGAACGAGAGCACGATCCCTCGCGCGTCCTGGCACTGACCGACGGGGTCGTCGCGATCATCATCACCCTGCTCGTGCTCGAGATCCACGTCCCCCAGCTGTCCAACGGCGAGTCGCTCAAGGCTGCCCTGCAGGAGGTCCGGCCCTCGTTCTTCGCCTTCTTCATCAGCTTCGTCGTGGTCGCGATCTCGTGGGCCGGCCACCGGGACCTGTTCGCGCTGATCCGGCGCACCGACCGGCTGCTCGTGTGGCTCAACGTCCTGTACCTGCTCCCGCTCTGCATCATCCCGTTCGGCGCATCGATGCTGGCACGCTACGAGGACGCGGCGATCGCGCTCCAGATGTACGGGGCCCTCCTGCTCGCGGTCGCGGCCACGAGGCTCTGCATCTGGTGGTACGCGACGGGGCGGCCGCATCTCCTGCACGAACCGATCGACGCCCCGTCCCGGCGAGCGGGCGTGTGGATCGTCGTGGGCCCGGCGGCCGCCTACCTGGCGGCGATCCTCGTGGCGGAGCCGCTACCGCGAGTCAGTCGCCTGATCTACGGCGTGGTCCCGGCCGCGTACTTCGTGCTCGTGTGGCGGCTCCGCCACTCCGCCCCGCCGGACGCGGCCGAGCGCGACTTCACCTAGGTCAGCCGACGGACTCGACCGGCTGCCAATCCGGGAAGAAGTCGAACCTGCCCGACGTCAGCCTGGTGGCGCTGGAGCCGTCGGCCGGCATCACCCACACGCCGAACCGATCGTGCGGACCCTCGCGGTCGAACGCGATCATCGTCCCGTCGGGCGAGAAGACCGAGCCGAACTCGATCCGCTTGCTCTGGGTCAACCGGGTCTGGTTCGAGCCGTCGTCGTCCATCGACCAGATGTCCTTCCCGTTGCGCGAGAACGTGATCGACGAGCCGTCGGGCGACCAGTCGGGGCGTTCGTCCACCTTGGTGCCGGTGGTGAGGCGCACGGGGTTCGAGCCGTCGGGGTCCATGACCCAGATGTCATCCAGGCCCGCGCGGTCGCTGGTGAACGCGATCTGGGTGCCGTCGGGCGACCATTCGGGGAACGCGTCGAAGATGCCGTTCGTCGTCGTGAGCTGCGTCGGGTTGCCGCCATCCGCGTCCATCACCCAGATGTCCTGGAAGGCGTCGGACGCGTCCGTCGTGAACGCGATCTGGGTGCCGTCGGGCGACCACGCCGGCCAGGTCTCGATGTCGTCGGGCGTGGGCGTGAGCTTGGTCGCGTTGCTCCCGTCCGCGTCCATCACCCAGATATCGCAGTTGCCGAGCTCCGACGGGGTGCAGCGCGCGAACGCGATCTGCGAGCCGTCCGCGTTCCAGTCGGCGAGACCCTCATTCCGTCGCGGCGAATCGGTGAGCCTCGTCAACGCCGACGTGAGGGGATCGAGGGCCCACAGGTCGTTCTGACCGTGGGTGAACCGAGCGAACACGAGGTCGCCGTTGGCTCCGGGGAACGCCGCATCCGCAGGGGAGGCGGGCAGGAGCAGCACAGCGACGGTCAGGGCCGCGCCGACGAACGAGAGGGTGCGCTTCATGGGGTTGGGACCTCCTGATGGGCGGCTCGTCAGCGTACCGGTCGGGGATGGTGCACGATGGACTCTTTCCGTTCGAGGAGAGGAGGTCCGGATGAACTGCGGGCACGAGAGCTGCCACTGCCAGGTCGAGGAGGCCGGCGGGTTCTGCAGCGACTACTGCCGCGATCACGCGAGCGAGGGGTCGCACGAGGGCCACGCCTGCGAGTGCGGACACCCCGCCTGCACCGCGGCCTGAGTTCGAGTCCGGCGTAGACTGCACCGCCGACTGGGGAGGAGACGCTATGTCGATGCAGGGACCGGGAGGCGAGGGGGGCCGCGATCTGGGAGCCCAGCGCATGGGTGCCCAGGAGGAGCAGCTCTACAAGGAGGCGCAACAGGAGCATCTCGCGCACGAGGCCGACCGCATCCACGCCGAGGAGGCCGCGGAGCGGGGCGAGACTCCCGCCAAGAAGCCCTGGTGGAAGTTCTGGGCCTGAGACCCTGAGGATCACGGCCCGGTCGGTCGCGTTCGCGGCGCTGGTCGCGATCGTCGTCCTGGGTTCGACGCCCGTGTCCGCCGAGCCGACCGTCGACGAGCGTGAGTTGCTCGGCGAGTCGTTGCAGGGCCGGCCGATCCGCGTCGTCCATCGAGGCGACCCCGACGAGATCCGCGTCCTGGTGGTCGGCTGCATCCACGGCGACGAGTGCGCGGGGGTCCGGATCGCGGATCTGCTGCGAGCGGGTCGTCCGCGCGGCTTCCTCGATCTGTGGATCCTCCCGACGCTGAACCCCGACGGCCGCGCCGCGCACACGCGGCAGAACGCGCGAGGCGTGGATCTGAACCGCAACTTCCCCTACCGCTGGCGGCGCGGGCCACGCGGTCGCTACTACCCGGGCCGGCGCCCCGCGTCCGAACCCGAGACGCGGATCGCGATGCGCCTGATCCGACGGATCGAGCCCGACATCACGATCTGGTTCCACCAGCCGCTCGCGCTCGTCGACGCATCGGGCGACGCGCGGCTCGAACGCCGCTACGCTCGCCTGGTCGGCCTCCCGCTCGTCCACCTCGACCGGCTCCACGGCACGGCGACCTCCTGGCAGAAGCACGAGCTGCGCAGCACCGAGGCGTTCGTGGTCGAGCTCCCGGCCGGTCCGCTCCGCCCTCGCCGAGCCGGCGTGTTCGCCCGGGCCGTGTATCGCCTCGTCGACCCGCGATAGGCGATGTCGTTCGGGTCGGTTTCGAGCGTCGCGACGCGGCGACCGGAGCGAATATCGTTGCGCGGGCGACCGACTCGGGAGGCGTGATCGTGGTCGAGAGATCGAGCGAGCTACGGCGAACGCTGCCGGCCTTGATCGCGTCGATCCCCACCACGATCGTCTACTTCGCGGTCCTCGGCATCGTCCTCACGGCTGCGGGTCCGGAAGGCCTCGATCTGACCGCCGCGCAGACCAGCGGCTGGATCGCGGTCCTGTATGGGTTCCCCACCCTGGTCGCCCTCGTCCTAACGCTCCGGTACCGCCAGCCCTTGCTCGTCACGGGGAACATCTTCGCGATCATCTTCTACGCGTCTCTCGGTGGTCAGGTCACCTTCCCCGAGCTGGCCGGCGCGACGATCCTGGCGGGAGCGGTCGTCCTCGTGGCGACCCTGTTCGGGCTCACCGGCCGGATCGCCGCGTGGATCCCCGCGCCGATCGTGTACGGGCTCATCGCCGGCGCCGTGATGCCCTTCGTCGTGAACATCTTCACGTCGTTGAGCACGTCCCGTGATGGTGTCGGCGTCCCGTACGAGGTGCCGTTGATGGTGGGGAGCGCGCTGCTCGCGTACCTGCTCAGCCAGCGCGTGTTCGGCACGCGGGTACCGCCGATCCTGCCGGCGTTCCTCGCCGGGCTCCTCGTGGCGGCGCTGACCGGGCAGATCGGTCCCTTCCCGACCTCGTTCGAACTGCCGAGCCTGGACCTCGTGCATCCCTCCTTCTCGCTGAGCGCGATCGCCACCGCGACGCCGGTGCTGGTCGCGCTGCTCACCGTGCAGTCGAACATCCCCTCGCTCATCTACATGCGCACCCAGGGGTTCGCTCCTCCCGAGCGCGTCATCAACATCGTGAGCGGCGCTGGGACGATGGTCGGTTCGCTCCTCGGACCGGTGGCCGTCTCGCTCGCGCTCCCGCCCGTCCTGCTCACCGCCGGACCCGAAGCCGGTCCCCAGGAGATCCGCTACCGGTCCACGTTCCTGCCGGCCCTCGCCGGCCTCACGATCGCGGTCTTCGCGAGCACGGCGGTCGATCTCGCGGACCTCGTGCCGCCGACGTTGCTGCTCGCGATGGCGGGGCTGGCCCTGTTGGGCGCCCTCATCGGCGCCCTCAAGGAGATCACGCGGGGTCCGCTGATCCTCGGCCCGATCTTCGCGTTCGCCGTCGCCCTGTCGAACATGACGTTGTTCGGGCTCGGGCCCTTCTTCTGGGCTCTCGTCCTGGGCGTGGGTATCTCCCTGCTGCTCGAGCGCGAAGGCTGGGAACGGTTGCGGACCGCCGCGGCGTGACCGAGGTCACACCGATCCGGTGCCGCAGGTCCATGCGTCGGGCGCGCCGGCGCACGAGGCTGGAGCCAACGTCCGTGATCAGGGGTTGATCACGATGGAGGAACCGGGGGGTGCAGCGATGATCCAGTTCCCGGACACGAGGGTCGTGTCGCCGGACCCGAGACAGGCCCTGAACGCCGTCCGCACGTTGCGCGGGAGGGTCGCCGGGCTCGAGCTCGGGGAGGAGGCGGGCGAGCAGGCCGTCCTGGCGCTCGACGAGATCGAGGACGAGCTCCGGATGCCCGAACCCGACCGCGGCGTGGTTACGGCGCGGCTCGAACGGTTCACCGAGCTCGTCGCCGGCGCGGGTGCGGTCGACGTGGGCGACCCGGGGCTGATCCGCCCGATCCGAGCGATCGCCGCGTGGGTCGGTCCGATCGGGGCGCCGCTGTTCGCCCAGCTCGCCTGAGGTCCGCGGTCGTGTAGGCACCGCCCCGCCGGATCCCGGTCGCCACCAGCTGACGCGTCCCTGGGTCGTCCGAGCGGGGTGTTAGGGTCCGAACGGTGCCCGATCTCGAGAGCGTCCTCAGCGGCCTGAACGAGGCTCAACGCGAGGCCGCGACCGCGCTCCGGGGGCCGGTCGCGATCCTGGCCGGCGCGGGGACCGGCAAGACCACCACGATCACGCACCGGATCGCGTGCCAGGTCCGGGGCGGCGCGTTCGAGCCGTCGCAGATCCTCGCGGTGACGTTCACGGACAAGGCGGCGGGCGAGCTCCGAACGCGGCTCGCAGCGCTCGGCGTCGAAGGCGTCGAGGCGCGCACGTTCCACTCGGCCGCGCTCTCGCAGCTCTCGAGGCTGTGGACCGCGCATACCGGCGAACCCCTGCCCCAGATCCTGGACCACAAGGCGCCGGTCATCTCGTCGCTCGCGAACGCCCTCCCGCCGCCGCACAAGTTCCTGCCGCGGCGCGAGCTCGCGGGCGAGATCGAGTGGGCGAAGAACCGGATGATCCCGCCCGAGCGGTACCTGGGCGCGCTCGGCGACCACGAGCCGCCGATCCCCGCCGACCTGATGCACCGCGTCTACGACGGCTACGAACGGCGCAAGGCCTCGATGGGGCGGCTCGATTTCGAGGACATGCTCGGGCTCGCGCTGCGGCTGTTCGACGAGCATCCCGAGGCCGCCGAGCAGGTCCGCTCGAGGTTCGCGGCGTTCACCGTGGACGAGTACCAGGACGTGAACCCGCTCCAGGCCGGCCTGCTCGAACGCTGGCTGGGTGACCGTGACGACCTGTGCGTCGTCGGCGACGACTACCAGACGATCTACGCGTTCACGGGCGCGTCACCGTCGCACCTGCTGGGGTTCACGACGCGGTACCCCCACGCGACGGTGGTGCGGCTCGAGGAGAACTACCGCTCGACGCCCGAGGTGCTCGAGCTCGCCAACCGGCTCGCGACGCGGCTCGGCGGGTTCCGCAAGACGCTCCGCGCGACCCGGCCGTCGGGACCGCCGCCCCTCGCCACGTGGCCAGGCGGACGAAGACGCCGAGGTGGGCGCCATCGTGAAGGCCGTCCGGAGCCTCCACGGCAAGGAGGGCGTGCCGCTGGAGGAGATCGCGGTGCTGTACCGGATCAACGCGCGCTCGGAGCCGTTCGAGGAGGCGTTCGCGGCCGCGGCGATCCCCTACCAGGTGCGCGACGGCGCGTTCCTCCGGCGGCCCGGCCCGCGCTCGGTGCTGCAGCGGCTCAAGCGCGTTGGCGGTTCGGTGGCCGAGGCCGTCGTCGCGATCACCGACGAGCTCGGGTACGACCCGGAGGCCACGCCCGACGCGGACGAGGAGGTCACGCGCCAGTCCGACCTGGGGCGGATGCGGTCGCTCGCGGTCGAGTTCGAGCGCGCGCACCCCGAGGGCGACGCGGCCGCGTTCGGCGCCGAGCTCGCCGAGCGCTTCTCGACCGAGCGCATCGGCCGCGGCGTGAACCTGCTCACGTATCACCGCGCGAAGGGGTTGGAGTTCGACGCGGTGTTCCTGCCGAGGCTGCTCGATGGCGAGCTCCCGTTCCGTTCGGGCCGCGCGAAGGCCGACCCCGAGGAGGAACGCCGGCTCCTGTACGTCGGGATCACGCGCGCCCGCACGTACCTGTTCCTCACCTGGCCGAGCGCCGGCCGCGCGCAGCCGAGCCCGTTCCTGGACGAGATGGAGCTCGCGTCGTCCGCGCCCTCGCGCGCGAAGGCGGCGCCCGGTCCGGCGGTCACCGTCGGCCGAGGGGGAGCGGTGTTCGACCGACTGAAGGAGTGGCGCCGCAAGCGCGCGCAGGCAGACGGGGTGCCCGCCTACGTGGTGTTCCACGACCGAACCCTCGCCGAGATCGCCGAACGCCGGTGCAAGGACTGGGCGGATCTCGCCGCGATCTCGGGGGTCGGGCCGGCCAAGCTCGAGCGCTACGCGGACGAGGTGCTCGCGGTCGTCTCGGCCGGCTGAGCGAACGCGAGCGATCAGTTCCTTCCCGCAGGGCGGTCCTATCCTCGGACCTCGGGCGATCGAAAGGACGCGAGCATGCGAAGGCTGATGGTCACCACGTTCCTGACCCTCGATGGGGTCATGCAGGCACCGGGCGGTCCGGGCGAGGACGACAGCGGCGGCTTCACGTTCGGCGGGTGGTCGGTCAACTACTGGGACGAGCGGATGCGCGAGTTCATGACCCAGACGATGAGCGTGCCGTTCGATCTCCTGCTCGGACGCAGGACCTACGACATCTTCGTGACGTACTGGCCGGATGCTCCCGAGGAGGCCGGCTCGAAGCCGCTCAACGACGCCACCAAGTTCGTCGCCTCGCGGGGTCGCCCCACGCTCGACTGGAAGGAGTCGGTCCTGATCGAGGGCGATGCCGCCGAGGGCGTCGCGGCGCTGAAGCGGACCGATGGTCCCGAGCTGCAGGTCCACGGCAGCGGGAACCTGATCCAGACGCTCATGGCCAACGACCTGGTCGACGAGTACCGCCTGTGGGTGTTCCCCGTCGTCCTCGGATCGGGCAAGCGCCTGTTCGCGGACGGAGCGATCCCCTCCGGTCTGAAGCTCGTCGACAGCACGGTCTCGACCACGGGTGTCGTGATCGGCACGTACGAGCCGGCGGGCGAGATCGTCACGGGGTCGTTCTAGCGAGCGTTACCGATCGGCTCCCGGTCACGAGGGCCATTCGGGCTTGGGCTTCGGCTTGCTCAAGAGATCGTCGAGCGAGGTCTTCGGCTCGCCCTCGGCCTTCGCGAGCTCCTGGTCGAGCCGGTCGGGCTGCAGGTCGTCGCCCGCGGCCTCGAGCATCTCCTCGAGCGACTTGCCTGCGCTGCCCTTCAGCCGGATGCGGAGGGCGGCGAGCACCGAGGCCTGCTGATCGGTCAGGCCCTGGCGGACCTTGATCTCGGTCAGCGCTTCCTCCGCCCGAGCGAGGAGCTCTTCGTCCTCCACCCGACCAGTCTGCCACGCTCACTCGGACAGGAGCGAGGCGGGCAGGCGTTGGTTAGGCGCGGTCGCGGCCTCGGCCCAGCGCCTAGGGGCGGCGCCCTTCAGGAGCCCCGGGGCCGTCGCGAGCGTGAAGTCGCTCGGCGACGATCTTCCGCAGGTCCTTTGGCAGCACCGGGAACGAGACCGTGCCGTCGGGCCGGATCCGGGGGGAGTAGGGAGCCACGAGCGTTGCGCCCGGGCCGTTGCGCGACGGGTCGAGCATCACGCGTCCCCCGCGCTTGGCCTTGCGGAATTCAGCGGTGACGAGGTCGGGCCGGCGTTCGGTGGCGATCTCGGCGAGGCGGCTCGCGGCGTGCCGGAGCCGTTCCGCGCTCACGTGCCGCACGATCGGCACCACGATGTGCAGGCCCTTGCCGCCCGTCGTCTTGACCAGCGTCTCGAGCCCCAGGTCGTCGAGGATCTCGAGCACCAGGAGTGCGACCTCCACCGCGGCGTCGAACCCGTCGTCCGGCGGGTCGATATCGGCGACGAGCAGATCGGGGCGTTCGAGCTTGTCCCGGCGCACCGGCGCCGGGTGGAACTCGAGCGCCGCCTGGTTCCCTAGCCACGCGAGTGAGTCCGTGTCGTTGCACACGGTGTATGCGACGTCGCGCCCCGCGCTCGGCGCCGGGATCGTGACGGTCTTGATCCACTTCGGCGCGTACGACGGCGTGTTCTTCTGGAAGTAGCGCTGTCCGTCCACGCCGTCGGGCGCTCGGATCAGCGAGAGCGGCCGGTCGCGCAGCCACGGGAGCATCAGACCCGAGACGGCGTTCAGGTAGTCGATGTACGTCTGTTTCGTGATGCCGATCGCCGGCCACAGGAGCTTGTCCGGGCGGGTGACCTCGACGCGGGCGGGTTTCATCGCGGGTCCGAGGCTATACCGCCCGCGTCCGGATCAGATCTGGTCACCCCGAGCGCTGAAGTCGGAGCCCCTCCCGACCGATGCTTTCAGGGGGAAGGACGGAGCCAATGGAACGGGTGCGCGAACAGCACAAGAGCCATCATCGCGCCAGGGAGGACGCCGCCCCGGACGTGTCCGTCGAGCACGGCGTCGACGCAGCGGATCTCGAGCGCGAGCTGGACGAGCTCCTCGACGAGGTCGACGCCGTCCTCGAGGAAAACGCGGAAGAGTTCGTCAAGGCGTACGTGCAGAAGGGCGGCGAGTAGGCCCCGCCCTTCTCGGTTCCTCATCCCACGTCTCGAGGGAGAGCACCCTGGTGCATCCCGTTCAGGCCACGCTCGATGCGATCACGGCCGCCGGGGCCCAGGTCTGGAGGAACGACCAACACGGAACGGTCACCATCACGTTCCAGGGTGGCGTGCCCGCCGTCGTCGCCGACGGTGACGATGTTGGTCGGCCCTATGATGAGTCGTGACCTCCGAGCTTCGCGTGCTCGTCGAACAGCCAACGAGGGGCAAGCGCTGGCTCGCCGTCGCGGCGGACTGGCCGGGACTCGAACGGGGCGGCAAGACCGAGGACGAGGCGGTCGAGAAGCTCGCCCACTATGTCCCGCGGTACCTTCCGGTTGCGAAGCGTGTCCGACTGGGCTCGCAGCTCGCGACCCAGAACCACCCCGACATCATCGGCCGGTACCCAGGGGTCGGCTCGACCGATTTCTGGGGTATCTCGTTCGCGCCCTCACCGCTCGACCGCGAGCCGTTCGATGCGCGGACATTCGACCGCCAGGTGCGGCTGCTCCGCGCGGCGTGGGCCGAGTTCGACGAGACGGCCGCCCGCGTATCGGCGGAGCTCCGGCCGGGTGTGCGGGGCGGCGGCCGCTCCCGTGACGAGATCGTCCGCCATGTCCTGGCGAATGAGGGTGGCGACTTCTCGAAGCGCGTGAAGGCGGAGTCCGAGTTGGAGGACCTGCTGGCGCCGGACCGGCTCGCCCAGCACCGCGCTCGCTTCGTCGACGCGATGCGCGCCTGGTACAGGGAGGGCAAGCCGCTCGGCAAGTGGACGATCCCCTACCTGCTTCGCCACACCGCGTACCACGTGCTCGACCACACCTGGGAGATGCAGGATCGAGACCTGACGGACGACGCGACCGCCGGATGACCGTACGGCCTGGCGGACGGTCGCTGGCAGCCCCGAGATACGTACATCCACGGTCGTTGCCCTAGGTACATCCCCGAACGTTGGCGCAGCCTAGGGTGTGGTTGCCCGAGGAGGTGGGTGCACCATCCACACGTTCGGCTCCACGTACACGCCTTCGTCCCGCTCACGGTCGATCTCGATCGGCACCAGCGCGCCTGGCACGACGTACACGCCGCTCTCCGGAAGTGCCATCTCCGTCCATCCCTCCCACTCCGCGACGGTGCCGGTGACCACCACCGACTTCGAGGCGACCTTGACGATGTCGGCGCCGAGCCGCTCGTGCGTTCTCAGCCAGGGGTCGAGATGGGTGCCGTCCGGCCGCCGCCAAGATAGGTAGCGGTCGATCGAGGTCAGTGGATAACGGTGCTTCAGGGTCGGCCGCACAGGTGCGATCAATGTGTCCAGACCGTGGTCGCGACCGATCTCGGCCATCCGCTCGATCATGCGGCGGCTGAGGCCCTGGCCGCGATACTCGGGAGCGATCGTGATCCCCAGTGCGCAGAGGACGGTCGGCGCCGACGGTTCCGGGACGAATCGCGCCTCGATCACCGCGTCGAATCCCCTGTCGGGAAGAGTCGCTATGTCTCCATCCCACGCCGCGGGGATCGCGTGTCCGACGCCGATGACCTCCTGGCGCTCGTCGTCCCACGCGTAGAAAAGGAACTCCGCGAACTCGGCGACCACGCGCCCGAACAGGCGCTTCAAGACGGCCCCTTCGTTCATGAACGCAGGCAACGCAGGGTCGGGAGCCGCAAGGCTGTCCGCGTGAGGGAGTTTGCCGGGCCGCTCGGCACGCGTCGGGAAATGGAGCGTCACGTCAAGGCGAAGCGTTGCACGCGCGACCTGGATATGTCACCGGTAGGCTCCTGCTTGGAGGTCACGCATGCCTGAGATCCGGAATGACGGCGTCAGGATCAGCTATGACGTCGCGGGTGAGGGCCGGCCGCTCGTGCTGCTGCACGGCTGGTGCTGCGATCGGTCGTGGTGGACCGAGCCGGGGTACGTCGAGGAGCTCAGGAGGGATCACCTGCTCGTCGTGGTCGACCTCCGTGGTCACGGTACGAGCGACAAGCCTCTCGAGGCCGTCGCCTACACCGCGAACGCACTCACCGGAGACGTGTTCGCCGTCGCCGACGCCGAGGGCCTGGATCGGTTCGCGATCTGGGGGCAGTCCTACGGCGGATGGATCGCGTGGATGACCGCGGCCGCCGCCCCTGAACGGATCTCGGCGATGGTGTCCTCGGGATCGTGGGACCCGCGACCCCTTCACGAAGAGCCGACGGAGCCCGACGAGTGGGACGAGGCCGTCAGGAACGGTGGGACGAGCGCGCTGGTCGACCTGTTCAAGAACGAGGATGGAGCCGCGTTCGACCGCGAATTCCCACCCTGGGCGCGGGCCGTCACCCTCCGAGCCGATCCGCAGGCGCTGCTCGCCGCCCACGCGCCCGAGCTGTGGGCCGAGGGGATCTCGGACGAGGACCTCAGGTCGTTCCCCATCCCGGCGCTCCTCATCGCAGGGGAGTTGGAGGACGACGATGACGACGCCGCGAAGGTGGCCGCGATGCTCCCCAACGGGCAGAGCTTGCGCTTGCCGGGCCTCGGACACGGCGGGGCGTGCCTCGCGAGCGCGCTCACGGTCCCCACCGCCCGCGCGTTCCTCGACCGCTGGTTCGCCTAGCCGGTGCACTCACGGGCCCGCGCAGCCGTCCAGAACAGCGCGTGGCTCCACGACAGTAGCGACCCCAGGCCCGGCGTTGATAGCGTGAACCGGTGACGGTACGCCGCGTCGTCGTCGATCACGTGCTCTTCGTCGTGGCAGACCTGGACGCGAGCCGGGGCGCTCTATACAGCCGCCCTCGCCCCACTCGGCTATGAGGAACTCTACGTTCAGGACGACTGTGTCTCCTACGGGGCCGAGGGACTGGACGACTTCACGATCTGCCGTGGCGAGCCCCTGACCACCGCGGCGCATGTTGCGTTCTCCGCCGAGGGTCGGGACGCCGTGGATGGTTTCTTCGCGGCCGCCGTCGCGAACGGCGCGACCGTCCGCGGCGAGCCCGGGATCTGGACGCAGTACTCCGAGCGGTATTACGCGGCGTTCGTCAACGACTTGCATCAGAACAACGTCGAGGCCGTGTGGCATGCGTCCGAGCCGGTCGTCGACGCGCCTCGCCGTCCCGGCGTTCCCTGATGCCATACCACCCCGGATACCATCAACACGGTGAGCCTCGACGACTTCCGTTCGCTGCTAGATGCTCCCTCGCCCGCCGCACTCGTCACCTATGGGGCGGACGGCTCGGCGGACGTCTCTCCCGTTTGGTTCCGCTGCACGGATTCCGCGTTCGAGGTCGTCGTCGCGGCCGACGATCCGAAGCTCCGGCGCCTCGCCGTCGACGATCGCGCGGTGTTGACGATCTTCGAGACGGTTCCGCCGTTCCGAGGCGTCAAGGTTGCCGGGCGCGTGACGTGGGAGAGCGATCCGACGGTGGTACGCGAGGCCCGCGAGGCGATCGCGCCCCGATACCTGGGCGAGACGCGTGGCGCGGCCTTCGTGGAGAGCCGCGGTCCCGGCGTCATGATCCGCCTACCGATCGCGTCGGCACGGGCCTGGGATCTGGAGGCGGCGCTACCCGAGACGGACGACCAGGGTACGTAGCTGCACACTCGCGGGGAGTGCACGGCGCCCAAACGATCCAGCAGTGCCTGGACGCTGGGCTGCTCGACGAGATCCACGTCGATCTGGCTGCCGTGTTGCTCGGCGCAGGAGTGCGGCTGTTCGACCACCTCGCGAAAACACCCGTCGTCCTCGGGATCCGACGGTCGTTACCGGTGTGGGTGTCACGCATCTGCGCTATCCCGTGCACACGTCATAGACCGATGTAGGTTCATGACGTGACCTCGTACCCACACGACGATGCAGCCGAGCGAGCCGGGGTCGAGCCGTCCTACCTCGTTCGACTGGTGGATCTCGGGATCATCACCCCCCAAGAGGACGATCGGTTCTCACCGGGAGACGTGCGCCGCGTGCTGATGGCCAAGTCGCTCGAGGATGCCGGGATCCCGCTCGAAGGTGTGGCCGCCGCCATCCAGCGCGGCGCTCTCTCTCTCGACTTCCTCGACGCGGCCGCCTACGAGCGGTTCGCGAGCCTCAGCGGCGAGACGTTCCAGCAGGTCAGCGACCGGACCGGGGTCCCGCTCGAGCTGCTGACGCTGATCCGCGAGGCGATCGGCATGGCGCAACCGTCGCCCGACGACCGGCTCCGCGAGGACGAGATGGCGATCGTGCCGTTCGTCGAGCTCCAGATCTCCGAGGGGTTCCGGCCGCCGGCGATCGAGCGCCTGCTCCGCGTCCAGGGCGACAGCACGCGTCGGATCGCAGATGCGGAGGCGGCCTGGTGGAACTCCGAGGTGATCGAGCCGGCTGCGGCCGCGGGCAAGGGCCCGGAAGAGATCGGGAACGCCGAACTCTCCGATCGGATCTCACCGCTGTCCCAGCAAGCCGTGCTCGCGATGTACCACGCCCAGCAGGCGCGTGCCTGGACCGCCAACATCATCGACGCGTTCGAGACGATGATGGAGAAGGCGGGGATCCACAGCCGCCTCGAGCGGGTCCCGGCGATCTGCTTCCTCGACATCACCGGCTATACGCGGCTGACCCAGGAGCACGGCGACGATGCGGCCGCGGATCTGGCCGCGACGGTTGCGCGGCTGGTGCAGCGCAACTCCGTGCAGTACGGCGGGAAACCCATCAAGTGGCTGGGCGACGGCGTGATGTTCTACTTCCGCGACCCCGGCCCCGGTGTCCGTGCGGCTCTCGAGATGGTGGACGGGCTGCAGGCGGCCGGATTGCCACCCGCCCACGTCGGCCTGCACGCCGGGCCGGTCCTGTACCAGCAGGGCGATTACTTCGGCCAGACGGTCAACCTCACCGCCCGCATCGCCGACTACGCGCGCCCCGGCGAGGTGCTGGTCACCGACGCGGTCGCCGACGCTTCGAAGGAGCAGGGGATCGCGTTCGGCGAGATCGGCCAGGTGGAGCTCAAGGGCGTCTCCGGAACCGTGCAGCTGCTCAGGGCCCACCTCGTCTAGGGACCGGGTCAGCGCGGCCGGCTCAGCCGGGGTGCGACGCCAGGTCGCGTTCGAGGTCCGCCGCCGAGTAACGCTCCTTGCGGACACGCATGTCGAGGTAGATGAACACGCCTACCAGGGCCATGTACGGCATCGTGATCGCGGAGGCGATCGCGGCGACGATGCTCCGGGCCGCGTAGTTGTCGGCGAACGGCGCCGTCAACAGGCTGTTCACGAGACCGTTCAGTATGGCGGCCACGATGATCGTCCCGAACACGTGCCAGCCGTGCCCGCGGACCAGGTCCCAGGAGCGCCGGAGCGCCTCGCGCCCGCGCTTGTCCTCGATCACGAGCGCCGGGATCGAGCAGGCGAGGAACGTGAGCACGATGAACCCCGGGATGATCAACAGGATGAACCCGAGGGCGATCGCGAGTGCGCAGAGCACGCCCACCAGCACGATCGACCAGAACCGGGCGAGCCCGTACCGATAGCTGTCGCCGATCTCGAGATCCCGGCGCAGGAAGGTCCCGGCCGCCGCCCGAGTGATCGCGCCGGTCAGGATCGTCCACATCAGGATCGAGACGAACGCGAGCACGATGGCGGCGAGTGCGCCGCCCACCGCGGTCCCGGTCGACACCTCGACGCCTCCCCGGAGCTCCTCCTGCGAGAAGCCCTCGCCGATCAGGAGATCGCCGATCAGCACCTGCGCGAACGAGAGCGGGATCACGATCACCGCCACGATCAGGATCAGGTTCTGCCAATGGCGGGCGTAGAGATGGAAAGCGTCGGCGAGGATCTCCCCGACCGTGCGGGGGCGCAGGAGGCTCGGGCTGCCCGGCTCCTCGGGGATGCGTGGTTCCATGGTTCCTCCCTCGTCAGCGTCCGCCTCAGCCTAGCCGGGCGGAGGCGTCTCGGTCCGAGCGGCGACGTAGCCCTCGAGGCGGTCGGCGAGCTCCTTCGGCCGGCTGAGCGCGACGCAGTGGCTGCCGCCGATCTCGTCCGGCGTGATGCCGAGGCGCTCTCGAGCGACCCGGCGAACGAAGGCAGGCGGGAAGAGACGGTCCTCGCGACACAGGAGGATCCGCGTAGGCACGTCCGGCCACGCCTCGAGCGGTGACGGCTCGTCCATCCGTGCTTCGGACTGCTCGCGCCCCCGGGCGAGCGCCTCGGACGCCAGCTCCGGAGGGACGTCGTGGTAGAAGAGGGCGATCGGATCCTCTGGCAGATCTCGGACCTCCTGCGCGTAGCCCGTGTTCGCCCAGTACGAGTTCGGCGACTCGCCGGGCAAGGGGATCATCGGGGCGACCAGCACGAGCAGCTCCACGGCGACCCGACCGCATACGAGCGGCGCGGTGAAGCCACCGGCGGACTGCGCCACCACGGCCAGATCGGCGCGATCGCCGATCGCCGCGACCACGGTGTCCGCGTACTCGGAGAGTCCCGCCGTATCGTCGTCGCACGGGAGATCTGGAGCGACCACGTCGTGCCCCCGGGCCAGCAGCTCGGCCTGCACGAGGTGCCAATACCAGCCGACGTCACCGGCGCCGTGGATCAGGACGAACGTCGTCATACGAGGGAGAGTTTCCCAGGCGCTTCACCCGGGGTAACGCAGGATGGGGCAGGCGATTCCGTGCCGCGCGATCGAAGGAGGACTCGGATGACCGCGAAAGCCGACTACACGGAAGAGGAATGGACCCGGCTACGGCGAGCGCCGTTCGTGGCCGGGCTGGCGATCTCGATGGCGGATCCGGGGGGGCCGATCGAGATGGCGAAGGAGACGATGGCGACCCTGCGGGCGGCGACGACGCCCCCGAGCCAGGAGGACCTGCTCGTCGCGGTCGCCCAGGACATCGCCTCGATGATGAACCGGAAGCAGAACCCCCTGAAGGGCTTCAAGCCGGAGAGCGCCGCGCTCGCCGGCAAGATGGTCCTCGACGAGCTGAAGGCCGTGAACGAGATCGCGACGGCCAAGGCCACGGCGGAGGAGGCGGACGCCTTCCGCCGATGGCTGCTGACGGTCGCCCAGGCCGCGGCGGACGCGGCGAAGGAGGGCGGCTTCATGGGGTTCGGCGCCGAGCTGGTCAGCCAGGGCGAGCAGCGGATGCTCGGCGAGCTGCGTGTGACGCTCGGCGTCCCCGAAGCCTGATCACTCGTCGGGAGGCCCTTCCGTCCGGAGGTAGGCGTTGATGTCTCCGTCCGGGTAGAGCCCGAGCTGCTTGAGCTCTTCGGCGATGCGCGCGTTGTGGTCGGCGTACTCCTTCCGCGCGCGAGCCTCGTCACCGGGTTCCTTCGGATCCCACATGAACATCTCCCAGATCGCGTCCATCTCGACGGTCCGTCCCGACGCGTAGATGCGGTACCGGCTGTCGCTCGTCATCCGGTGCGTGGCGTAGTACTCGAGGTAGGACCCCTCCTCGTCGGCACCGAAGATGCACCGGATCGTCCATCCCGCGCGGCGGATCAGCCAGGGCTCGCCCCGCTCGACGGCTTCCCGCGGGAGCGCGATCTCCCATCGGGAGAACGTCTCGTCGAACGCCGCGGCGATCCGGGCGGCTTCCTCCGGACCCGCTCGGAACCCAGGCATGGCCGCCCTACCATCGCTCGCGGTGGACGACCTCGTCGAGGTCCCGTCGGTTCGGACGCGCGATCGGCTCGAGCCGGCGTTCGGCCGGGTAGCCGAGCGCGACGAGGATCGCGCACTCCCGGTCCTCGGGGATCCCGAGGAGGCTGCGGACGAGAGCCTGGTCGCCGACCGAGGCGTGCCCGCTCCCGATCCCCAGGTCGGCCGCCGCCAGCATGATCGACATCGTCACCTGCCCGATGTCGTACTCGAACGTGTCGCGCTCGTCCCGGTCCTCGGAGGTCGGAACGACGAGCGCGATCGTCGCCGCGGAAACGGCGACGTGAGCCGCGTACCGCCATGCCTTCGCGAGCTCGCGCAGCCGGTCCCGCTCCGTCACGACGACGAGATCCCATGCCTGCTGGTTCATCGAAGAGGGCGTCCGTCGCGCGGCTTCGAGGATCCGGTCGAGGTCCTCGTCGGCGATCGGCCGATCCTCGTAGGTGCGAACGTTCCGGCGAGCTCGAAGGGCGTCCCACGTCTCCATGCCGAGCACGATAGCGCCAGGAGCTCGACCACGCGGCTCGGGTGGCCGGCGTAGCGTTGTGCCCACCTGACCGAAGGGAGTCAACGGTGAGCAGGGTGCACCCAGCGCCGACGATCCCGCATCCCGCGCTCGTCGATCACGCGCGGCAGCGGGCCGAGAACCTCCAGAATCGGATCGCCGATCGGATCACGCGGTACGCGGGGTCGATGCACTTCGTCTACCTGCACATCGCGCTCTTCGCGCTCTGGATGGTCCTGATCGAGGAGAGTCCCTGGCCGACCCTGACCCTGATCGTCTCGCTCGAGGCGATCTTCCTGTCCACCTTCGTGATGATCAGCCAGAACCGGGCCGACGAGAAGCGTCAGGTGATGGCGTCACAGGAATGGCAATCGGTCCAGCTCGAAGAGACGCAGAACGAGCAGCTGCTCGACCTGTCGAAGCAGATCCTCGAGCTCACGGATGCGATCCACCGGTTGACCATCGAGCACACCCGGGGACCTGGTCCGGGGTAGGCGTCGAGCAGACACGCCCGCCCGCCTGATCGACCCGCCTGCGTCCTCCTGCAGGATGACGACGCTTCGAGCGGCGCCCGATACGGTTCGGAACGTGGACGGCGGGTGGTGGGATCGTCTCCGGCGGGTCGACCCGCGGATCTGGGACGCGCTGCTCGCGCTCGGCGCGGTCGTGTTGGGCGTGCTGGCCTTCGCGCTCCGGGAGCAGCGGCCGGACGAGCCGTCGGCGGCGCTCGGGTTCGCGCTGGTGGTCGTCGCCGGCTCCTCGTTCGCCTGGCGCCGCCGGGCGCCGCTCACCGTCGCGACGATCGTGTCCGCGGCCGTCGCGACCGCGGCGCTGTTCGGGTACTGGCCCGAGTTCGTCGCCCTGCTGTGGATCGCGGTGTACTCGGCCGCCGCGTACACCGAACGCGACCGGCTGATCCGCGTCCTGCTCCCGGTGGCGGTGCTCACCTCGATCGCGATCAGCGTCGGCGAGCGGTGGGACCGCGGTCTCAACTGGATCGAGATCCTGACCGACCTGATCGTGACGTTCGGCGTCCCGTTCCTGCTCGGCCGCATGACGTTCAACCGCCGCCGGCGGATCGTGCGCGAACGCGAGGTCGCGACGCGCGAGGCGGTCGCCGCCGAACGCGCGGCGATCGCCCGCGAGCTGCACGACGTCGTCGCGCACCACATGAGCGTGATGGTCGTGCAGGCGGGTGCGGCGCGGGCCGTGGGCGAGACGGACCCGGCCGCGACGGCCGAGGCGCTCCGCCAGATCGAGGCGTCCGGCCGCACCGGCCTGGCCGAGATGCGCCGGCTGCTCGAGGTCCTCAAGGCCGAGGAGGACGGGGACGGGCGCGCGCCGCAGCCCGGGCTCGCCCGCCTGAGCGAGCTCCTCGACGCGATGCGCGCCTCGGGCCTGCCGGTCGAGGCGGTCGTCGAGGGCACGCCGCGGGCGCTGTCGCCCGGCGTCGACCTGTCGGCCTACCGCATCGTGCAGGAGGCGCTCACGAACTCGCTCCGGCACGCCGGCGGTGCGAGCGCGCGCGTCGTGGTGCGCTACGAGCCCGACGCGCTCGAGCTCGAGATCGCCGACGACGGCCCCGGACCGCCCGAGGACCCCGAGACCTCCGGCGGGCACGGGCTGATCGGGATGCGCGAACGCGTCCAGCTGTTCGGCGGCGAGCTCGAGGCCGGGCCGCGCCCCGGCGGCGGGTTCCTCGTCGTGGCGCGCCTGCCCTCGGAGCCGGCGTGAGCGACGCCCCGATCCGCGTGCTGATCGCCGACGACCAAGCGCTGATGCGCACGGGGTTCCGGATGATCCTGGACGCGCAGGACGACATCGAGGTCGTCGGCGAGGCGATCGACGGCGCGGACGCCATCCGGCGGTTCGAGGCGCTCTCGCCGGACGTCGTCGTGATGGACGTCCGGATGCCGACGATGGACGGGATCGAGGCGACGCGACGGCTCTCGGCGCTCGAGCGCCCGGCGCGCGTGCTGATCCTGACGACGTTCGACCTGGACGACTACGTGTACGAGGCGCTCCGCGCCGGCGCGAGCGGGTTCCTGCTCAAGGACCGCCCCCCGGAGGAGCTCGTCGCGGCGGTCCGCGTGATCGCGGCGGGGGAGGCGCTGCTCGCGCCCTCGGTCACGCGCCGCCTGATCGAGGAGTTCGCGCGGCGAGCCCCGACGGCCTCGCGGACCGAGCTCGACGAGCTCACCGAGCGCGAACGCGAGGTGCTCGTGCTGATGGCCAGGGGCCTGTCGAACGCCGAGATCGCGCGGACGCTGTTCGTCGCCGAGACCACGGTGAAGACGCACGTCGGCCGCGTGCTCCACAAGCTCGGGCTCCGCGACCGGGCCCAGGCGGTCGTGCTCGCGTACGAGTCCGGCCTCGTGCAACCCGGCGACTGACCCGTCGCGGGGGCGAGGGCATACTCATGGGATGAACGACCGGCTGCGGATCCGACCGGCGGAACGCGAGGATGCCGATCCGATCACCCGCCTGTTCCTCGCCTCGAAGGCGACACTGACGTTCCTCCCCAACATCCACACGGACGAGGAGACGTTCTACTTCATCGCCAACATCGTCCTGCGCGATCAGGACGTGCACGTCGCCGAGACGAACGGTGAGATCAGCGGCTTCATCGCCATGCACGGAGACATGGTGGAGCATCTCTACGTCCGCCCGGATCTCCTGCGCCGCGGCATCGGTAGCGCGCTGCTCCGGCGAGCCATGGAGCGCCTGCCGTCGGGGTTCCGGCTGTGGGTCTTCCTGCAGAACGTTCCGGCGAGACGCTTCTACGAGCGCCACGGGCTCCGGCTCATCGAACAGACCGATGGCAGCAGGAACGAGGAACGGACGCCGGACGCCCTCTACGAGTGGAGGCCGGCCGACCCGTAGTCCAGGCCGACGGCGGTCAGCCGAGCCGGCGCACCGAATGCAGGCTCAGCGGTTCCGAGACGCCCTTCAGCTCGATCGGACCGATGGCGGTGACGCCGACGCCGTCGAGTTCGGTCGCATCCACGACCTCCTGGCTCACCAGCACCTCGCCGGGTCGGGCGTACTCGGCGATCCGCGCCGCGATGTTGACGGTCCGCCCGAAGTAGTCGCCATCCTGGAACACGACCGGCCCGGCGTGGATCCCGACGTGGGCCGGCGGCAATCCTGCCGCCGGCAGCCCCTCCACCATGTCGAGCGCGGCCGATACGCCGTCGCCCGGGTTCGGGAAGTAGAACATCACGCCGTCGCCCAGCCACTTGACCGGCTGCCCATCGTGCTCCCGCGAGGACCCGCGGACCAGCGTCGCCAGCTTCGTCGCAAGGTCGGCGGCGGCCTCGTCTCCCCGCTCCTCGGTCAGCCGCGTGTACCCGGTGATGTCGAGGAAGCACACGGCCGGCGGGCGGCGAACCGGGCGGTACAGGCCTGCCCGTTCCAGCGCCGCCTCCACGTCCTCGACGGCGCTCGTGCTCCAGGCGTGTTCCTGCTGTCCGTGGTAGATGGACAGCAGCGCCCGCTCCATGAGTGGGGCCATCCGGGACCCGATGTCGGCCTGGGCCGCCAGCATCTCGGCCTCCGTCATCCCTGCCTCGAGGAGCGGCATCTGGACCTCGGTCCGGTACCAATCCGTTTCGATCTCGACGATCTTGCGGAGCCCGTCCCCGTACGCTCGGAGCAATCGCTCGATCACCTCCGGCCGGATCCCGGAGGCGAGCTGGTTCTCGATCGCCGGCACGACCGCCAATTCGTCCTCGCGGACGTGATCCTCGGGTCCTGGTTCGGCGAAGCCGTGGGCCTCCCGGACGACCAGGAGGAGGTCCAAGGGCACGCCCGTCCGCTCGCTCAGCTCGCGGAACGTCGTCGTGCTGACCCCCGCGAAACGATCGAAGGCGGTCGCGTCCAGGTAGGAGAACGAGAGTGTTCCGTCCCGGACCGCAGCGGCGAGCCCCTCGAGCGGCACCCCGGCCTGGTCGAAGCTCTGCACCCACCGGGCCCGACGGACGTCACCGGCCGAGAACGTGTTCCCGCTGCCGGGGCTCAGGATCCCGAGCTCCACCAACCGGTCGACGTAGTCCGGGTCGACCCCGGCCCTTGCGGCCATCTCCTGGCGCGAGTGCTGACCCACGGGAGCCGATGCTAGCCGGAGTTCGTGCCTCTCCGGGAATCGTCTCCGCGCCTCAATGAGCCGTGCGCGCTCCCAGGAAGGAGCGGTCCCCGATCCACAAGCCGGGTGGCGCGGCCAGCATCACGGCGATCGCGTCCAATCTCGGCGCGTACTTCGCCCGCTTCTCGGTGAAGCGCGCGAACGCCTCGTCGACCGGACGAACGGAGAACCCGTCCCCTTTCATGTCGTCGAGGACGTCCTCGAACTCGTGACGCTGGATCAGCGCCTCCCGCTCCGTGAGCCGGAAGTAATAGAAGAGGTCCTCGACCGCATGGACGCCCGTCCCGTACAGGAGCTTCGCCCGCTCGTCGGGCTCGTCGTCCACGGAGGTGATGATCAGCGTCGCCGCATCGAGCACCGAGCCGAGCGAGGTGACCCACGAGGTTTCGTCGTGCGGCGACCTGAACAGGGCGAGCAAGGGGTAGGACATGTGGGTCTCCAGGACGTCGGCCACCCATCGCTCCCACTCCGCGAAGAGCTCCGGCAACGACGAAGCGACGCCCGCGCTCCCCATCCGGTGCAGGAGCTCCGGGCCGGAGGGCGGGGATCCCGCCCGAGCGTCGAGCAGCAGCACGCCGACCTCTCGGCGGTTGAAGGCCTGGTACAGGACCGGGAGATACGCGATCACCACCGCGAACAGCCCGAGGCCGGTGGCACCCGCGATGACCACGACGGCTCGCGTCCATCCGGTGACGTCGCCGCCGAACCCGAGCGTGAACAGCGACGATCCCGCGACGTAGACGGCGTCTCCGAACGTCTCGCCACCCCGCCCGAGCCCGTCCACGAACGCGGGACTCCACAGGATCAAGGCGAAGCCCAGCAAGGCGAGGGACACCCAACCGACCAGCAGCGCGAAGAAGAAGAAGGGCGCCGCGCCGGCCAGGACCCGCTCCCGGGCTTGGGCCGTCTTCCGGCGCACGCCGACCCATCTCCACGGACGCCAGAGCGGCGCGAACAAGAACCGACTCAGGCGGGACCGGCCGCGTGCCGCGCGTGGCATGACCAGGGTTCGGAACACGTCGAGCAGGGTCCACAGGAGGATCACGATGCCCGCCGGGAGCGCGATCCAGCGCATCGCTGCAGCCTACCCGGCCCGATCGCTCGATCCGTGCCCGCGTCGTTCGTCCGGCCGGGGTGGTTCCGCCCTAACCCTCGGGTCGAATGCTCGGGTTCTCCCTCAGTCCGTGTCGGCGGGATGAGGGTCGTCGTGGTCGGTGGCGCCCGGCACGCTGTCCCGAACGGAGAGCGCCGCCTCTTCCGGGGAGGCGAACTCGTCCCGCTCGATCACCGCGTCCGCGACGAGTTCTTTCTCCTCGTCCGCCAGCTCACCCTCGTCGACCACCGAGACGGTGGCGTCGGTCCCCGGTCGGTCCGGCCGCTCTTCGGCGAGACGCTGATCGAGGGATTCACCCGCCAGCTCCTCATCGACGGTCGTCCCCACCGACTCGGCCCCGAAGGCGTGATCGGCCCGCATGATGGTCGCCTCGAGCTCGTCACCCTCGTCCGCGTCCCTGGGCTCGTTGTCTTCCATCCGCTGGCCCCCTTAGGTCTTCGGACCGTGCTTCTGGACGAAGGCGAGGGCGGTGTCGGCGACCTCGCGCCAGCCGCTGTCGATCGTGAGCGCGTGTCCGCGGTTGGGCATCTTGACGATCTCGGTCACGCCCTTGTTGCGGGCCTGGCGCTTGTAGGACGCGTTGGCGATGGCCCAGGGGACCGTGTGGTCCTTCTCGCCGTCCATGATGAGGAGCGGGCCTCGCTTGGGGTTCTTGGTGTCGACCTTGACCTCCGTCCACGGGTTGAGGTTGGCCACCGCGGCCTGGAAGAGTGGCTCGCCGGGCGTTGCCACGGCGAAGGTCTCGTAGAGCTCCTTGGCCTCCTCCTCGCTCACGGCGTTGGCGAACGAGTAGCGGAACTGCTCGTACGTGAGCGGCACCGCGCGGTTGTGGTTCGCGGGGTTGCGCAGGACCGGCGAGGCCGCCCGCAGCGACGAGATCGGCAGCGGGAGCACGCCCCGGAACGGCGCCGGATCGATCGCCACCGACACCGCCGCTCGCCCGCGGCCCGCGAGGATCTGGGTGAGGAGCCCACCGAACGAGTGCCCGATGATGGCCGGCTTCTTGTCGAGCCCGCGGATGACGTCCTCGAAGTGATCCGCCACCTGACCCACGGACTTGTTGGCGAACACCTCGGGTGCGCCTTGGCCTCGGCGACCGTCTCGGGGTCGTCCGGCCAGCCCGGTGTCAACGCGGTGTACCCGTTCTTCTCGAAGAGCTCGGCCCACCGATCCCAGCTGCTCGGCAGCAGCCACAGGCCGTGGACGAACACGACCGGCACCCGCCCGGCTGCGTTCGCACGTTTGACCTGCTCGGCCTCGTGATCGGTGATCTTCGCCGTCGCGTCCTTCTTCGATGGCATGCGGACCTCCTCGGTCGCCCTCGATGCCCCAGGGATATCACACCCTGATGCGAGCGGGCCACGAGGCCTCGCTCGCGACCGGGCCCTGGGGAATGACCCGAGCGCCCTCCTCCTCGAGGAGGACCCGCAGGTTCACTCCACGGTCCGACGCCACGGCGGCCCCCGCTCCCTAGCGTGGCTCCCGACGGAACGCGACCGGAAGGAGCACGGTGATGGGTGCCAACAGCACGACCGACCGGCCGTCGGTCGAACGAGCGCCGCTGGGGTCGCCGGCGATCTCGGTCCGAGGTGTGACGAAGCGCTTCGGGTCGGTCACGGCGGTCCGCGACCTCAGCCTTGAGGTGCACCCGGGCGTGGTCACGGGGTTCCTCGGGCCGAACGGCGCCGGCAAGAGCACCACGCTCCGGATCGTCCTGGGCCTCGTCGCGCCGACCGAGGGCTCGGCGACCGTGCTCGGGTTGCCGTACCGGAGCCTGCGCGAACCGACCAAGACCGTCGGCGCGGTGCTCGAGACGCAGAGCTTCAACCCGCTGCGGAGCGGGCGGAACCACCTTCGCGTTCTCGCGTCCGCCTCGGGGATCCCGCAGCGACGCGTCGACGAGGTCCTCGAGCTCGTCGGCCTGGAGGCGGCGGCTCGGCGGAACGCCGGGACGTACTCGCTCGGCATGCGCCAGCGGCTCGGGCTCGGCGCGGCGCTGCTCGGCGAGCCGCGCATCCTGATCCTCGACGAGCCGGCGAACGGCCTGGACCCCCAGGGGATCCGGTGGCTCCGCGACTTCCTGCGGGGCTTCGCTGCCGAGGGCAACGCCGTGTTGGTCTCGAGCCACGTGCTCACCGAGATGGCGCAGCTCGCGGACGAGGCGATCGTGATCAGTCGCGGCCGGCTCGTCCGGCAGGCGCCGATCCACGAGCTCACGAAGGACTCCCGCGAGCTGGTCGTGGTCACGCCCGAGGCGGGTCGGCTCGCGGCCGCGCTGCACGAACGCGGGCTCGCGGTCCAGACGAACGCCGACGGCGAGCTGCACGTGACCGGGGCCGACGCCGCGCGGGTCGGGATGATCGCGTTCGAGACCGGCGTCCCGGTGCTCGGGCTCGCGGAGAAGGAGAGCAGCCTCGAGGACGCGTTCCTCGAGCTCACGGAGGAGGACGCACGATGAAGAGGCAGATCGCGTCGGAGATCCGCAAGCTGACGACCACCCGGAGCATCTACGCGATGCTCGCCGGGCTGATCGTGATCGTTGGGCTGGGTGTGGTGGCAACTACCACGGACGGCCAGCCGGGCAGCCTGCTGGCGCCGCTCGAGCACCAGGTGTTCCTGCACGTGTCGCTGACGATCGCGCCGCTGTTCGGACTGCTGCTCGGTCTGCGCTCGTTCACCGACGAGTTCCGCTACGGCTCGATCGTCCCCACGCTGCTCGCGAGCCCGGTCCGCCGCCGGGTGCTCGGCGCGAAGCTCGTCGCGACCGCCGGCGGAGGTGTCGCGCTCTCGCTCGCCGCGATGGCGATCTCGATCGCCGTCGGCGTGCCGATCCTGGTCATCAAGGGATTCGACGTCGCGTGGTCGACAGGCGCGATGGCGGAGATCGTCGGGCGTCTCGTCGTCGCGACCGTGCTGTGGACCGCGATCGGGGTCGGGCTCGGCCTCGCGGTCAAGCACCAGGTGGCGGCGATCGCCGGGACCCTGGTCTGGCTCCTGGCCGCCGAGGGCATCCTGTCCGGCCTGGTGCCGGACGTCGCGAAGTACTTCCCCGGCGCGGCCGGCTTCGCGACCGTCGGCATCAACTCGGCCGAGCTGCTGACGCCGGCGCTCGGTGCGATGCTGCTCGGCGCCTACGCGCTCATCGTGGTGGCGATCGGCGCGGTACTGATGCAGCGCCGGGACATCGCGTAGGGCTCGGCGAGGATCGGGGTCAGGCGGGCGACCAGGCCACGAAGTCGCCCTCGGCGACGAGGACCGGGGCGCGGTCGGGCCGGGCGGACTGGATCCAGATCCCCTCCTGCCCGTCCTCGCTCATCCCCGGGTACGCGAACGCGCGGGAGTCCGGCGACCACAGGCGCATGCTCTGCGCGTACTGCTCGAAGAACTGCAGGTACTCGACCGAGATCAGCCGGCTGAGTGCGATGCGCTGCGTGACGAACGAGGACGTCCCGTCCCACACCCCCCAGCGGAACCAGAGCCCCGTGTCGTCGGGAAGCGGGTCCGGGTCCAGATACAGCAGGCGCTCGCCGTCCGGGCTCCAGAAGAAGGACGCGATCGGAGCGTCGACGATCTCGACGACCTCGCCGCTGTCGACGTCGATGACCGAGAGCGGGAGGATGCGATCGGGCTGAATCACCTGGAACGCGACCCGCTCGCCGTCCGGGCTCACGACGAACGCGATCAGGCCTTCGTAGGGGACCAGTGGTCGTCCCCTGTCGGCCTCCACGTTCCGCGCGACGAGACGTTGCCCGTCCCCGTCCGCCGACGCGTACACGAGGGTCTTCCCGTCGGCGGTCCACACCGGCACGGAGAAGGTCCCAGGCCGGTCGCCGACCGCGCTCGTCGAACCGTCGAGGCCGAGCCGGTCGAGCCGTTCCGCTCCGACATGCACGAGCAGCTGATCGCCGTCCGGCCCCCAGGAGAAGAACAAGGGTTGGCCGGCGTCGAGCGACGTCCCCGAGCTCCGACCGGCGGCCTCCAGGACGCCGAGTTCGATGAACGTGTCGCTCGGCGCCCCGAGATACGCGATCCGGGACGACGTGGGATCCCACGAGAGGTAGAAGGGGACCACCTCGGTCCTCGACGTGGAAGGTCGGGTGCCATCGTCACCGGCCGTGGCGATCGACGCCGAAACCGCGCCCGCCTCGGTCACCTCGACATGCACCCACGCGACGCTGCGACCGTCGGGTGACCACGTCGGCTGCCGGACCTGGCTCGTCCCGGGCTCGACCTCGTCGAGCACGATCTCGTCCGAGCCGTCCGGATCCATCGTGACGAGCTGTCCGTCCGCGTCCAGGACGGCGAGCCGACCGCGCAGACCGGCGACATCCGACGCGACGCTCGGCGCGGGGCCGGCGGATGTGGCGGTCGTCGGGTCCGCCGGGACCCCGACGTCGACGTCGGGGAGGTCCCGTCGCTCGGGCTCGGAGGTGCACGATGACGCGATCGTGAGCAGGAGCGCGGCGGCGGCGACGGTCCGACACACGCGTGCGCGAACGTCGACGCGTGCGGACGTGGAGGACCGCATCCTCGCAGTGTCAGTCGGACGAGGGATCCGCGCAACCGGTTATCGGGATCCCGCGTCGTTACTCCGCAGCGTTGGGCGGACGGTCGTCCATCTCGATGAAGCCGTAGAGGTTGCCGTCCGGCGCCCGGACGTGGGTCCACGCCAGACCCATCTCCTCGGCTCGAACGGGGCCGAGCACGATCGGAACGCCGGCTGCGCGGAGTTCCTCGGTCGCGACCGCCACATCCTCGACCAGGAACTCGACCACCGGTCCGGTCGTCAAGTGGTCGTTCTGCGAAGGTCCGAACACCTCGGCGATGCTGCCGTCCGGCAGTCGGAACGCCCACATGTCGTCGCCGCCGTGCATCGGCCGAAGGGCGAGCGTACGCTCGAAGAAGTCGACCATGGCCTCGGGCCGATCCGTTCGCGTTCCGACGAACCCGATCTTGAGCACCTTCATCCCCTACCTCCTTCGCAGCGCGTTCCACACGTCATCGATGGACAGTCCCTCGAACGTCGGAACCACGAGGTCCGCCCCCGAGAGGTCGAGCTCGGCGGTCGCGTCGTTCGGGATACACAGGCACGGGATGCCGGCGGCTTTCGCGGCACGGATCCCGTTCGGCGAGTCCTCGATCGCGAACGTCTCGGCCGCCGGCACGCCAAGGAGCTCGAGCGCCGCCTCGTACAGATGTGGGTTCGGCTTGGCGCGCGCGGCGTCGCCGTCGGCGCACACCATCGCCGCCCATCCGTCCGGACGGCCGAGCCGCTCGAGGTTCGTGACGAGCCACTCGGTTCGGTCGCTGCTCACGAGCGCGCGAGGGACGCCGGCGTCATCGAGCTGACGCAGGAACGCCTCGACGCCCGGACGGAGGGGGACCTCGCGCGCGGCCTCCCGGATCCTCTCTTCGGTCCGGGAGCGGACGTCCTCGACGTCGAGTCCACCGCCCACGAGTTGGTTCAACGACGCGTACGGGTCGAACCCGCCCAGCGTGCCGATCGCGGCCGACCACATCCCCAGCGTCAGCTCGTGCCCGTGCTCCCGGTACAGCTCGCGGAACACGCCGAACACGGCCGTCTCCGAATCCCAGAGCGTCCCGTCGAAGTCGAACAGCACCGCGCGCAAGGTGGTCATGACAGGAGCTCGCGGACCGACGCGAAGAACAGCTGTGCCGAGTCGCGCCACGTCGGCAGTGTCGGCGCGCAGCCGCGGGCGCCGGCGGCGAGCCGGGCGCGCAGCACGTCGTCCATGACGATCGCTCGTAGCGCCGCGGCCAGACCGGCGAGGTCGCCGGGTTCGGCCATGAGAGCCTCCCGGCCGTGCTCGGCGAGTCGCGGCAGGTTGCCGGCGCGCCATCCCACGACCGGCAGGCCCGCAGCGATCGCCTCGGCCCACGCCGTGCCGTACGCGTCGACGAACGAGCACAGCGCGAACACGTCGGCCCATCGGTAGAACCGTCCGACCTCCTCGACCGGGACGGATCCGCGCACGACGACCCGGTCGCGGAGATCCGGCGCGGCGACCCGGCGCCGGACGCGCCCGGCGTACCGAGCGTCGGCGTCGGTGGCCCCCACCAGCCACAGCGTCGCGGCCTCCTCCGGCAACGTGGCGAACGCATCCAGCAGCTCGAGGATCCCCTTGTGCGGGGTCCAGTTCGCGACGCAGAGCACCGAGACCGCGCGGCCACGACGGAGGTCGAGCGTGGGGCCGCTCGCGACGGGGACGTCGCACCCCGGCGGCACGACGACGATCCGGTCGGTCGGCACGCCGACGCCGCGCAGGTCATCGACGAGGCTCTCCGCCGCGACGACGATCCCGGCCGCCGAGCGGTACGCGATGCCGTCGAGCCGCCGCTGCGCGACCCGGCGCGCTCGTCCGCCGTGCAGGCCGCCCGGTGGCTGATGGACCACCGCCACGACCGGGGTCCGCAGCCGGGCGATCCACGGCGCCGCGAACGCAGCCGCGATGCTGTCGAGCAAGATCGCATCGGAACCCTCGGCCGCGGCGCGGAGCGCGCGTGCCCCGGCCAGCGCCGGGAGCGGCCAGGCGAGCGCCGGGATGCGCTCGAATCGGACCGAGGCCCGATGGTCGGCGGCGGCCGCCGCCATCATGCGGTGGTAGCGGTAGCCGCCCGTCCGTCGCGCCGGATCCCCGAGCGTCACCAGCGAGAGTCGCACCACATCGCGCCGCGTCCCCACCTCAGACGCGTGCACGGAGGCCTCCGAAGGCGTCCTCGGACTCCCAGACGCGGACCGACACCACTTCGGCCCCGTCGCCGCGGAGCGGATCGGCGAGGTGCTCGTGGATCCACGCCGCGAGGAGCTCGACCGTGACGGCCTCGACCCCGCACGTCTCCGACAGGTCGCGATCGCGGACGCGACCTGCCACCTCGGCGAGCGCGCCCGTGAGGACGTCGAGGTCACAGACCATGCCCCGTTCGTCGAGACGCTCCCGCTCGGCCACCACCTCGACGCGGTAGTCGTGTGGGTGCCGCTCGTTCTCCGGCGGCGGTTGGTCGGGCATCCGATGGAACGCGCGGAACGACGTCGAAGCGCCGACCTCGAACATCAGAACCTCAACGCGACGTGCATGACGCTCTCCTCACCGCGATCGAGCGCGGCGTACGCCTCGGCCGCCCGCTCGACGGGCAGCTCGTGCGTCGCGAGCAGCTTCACCGGGAGCTCGGTCATCAGGCGCATCGCCGCATGCCTCCGGCGTGCGACGTCCCATCGCCCCGCCAGCCGCGCCGGGATCGTCGAGACCTGGGTGCTCCGGATCGTGAGCCGGCGCCGGTGGAAGGCCCCGCCGAGCGGGAGCCGCACGTCCTTGGACCCGAACCAGCTGCACACCAGCACCTCGCCTTCGTGCGCCAGGAGCTCGAGCGCGAGCGGGAGGGCGGCGGGGCTCCCGGTCGCGTCGACGACGAGCGGCACGCCCGTGCCGGACGTGGACGCCGCCGCGGCCTCGCGGATCTCGGACGCGTCCACGACACGGATCCCGAACTGCTCGGCCGTCGCGCGGCGGTCGCCACGCGGATCGGCGCCGAGCACGTCCGCGCCCGATCGCTGCAGCATCGCCGCCGTCAGCACGCCGACCGGCCCGAGACCCAGGACCACGACCGGCTCCTCCATCCGCGGGCCGGCATCGAGCGAGACCTGCAGCGCGGTCTCCACCAGCGGGAACAGCGTGGCCACGCGTCCGTCCACGCCCTGCACCGCCACCACGTCGGCAGCGGGCACCGTGAACAGGTCCTGGTGGGGGTGGAAGGCGAAGACCGTCGATCCCTCGTCCGGCCCGCTGTGGCCCGACCGGTCGACCTCGCCGACGCAGCTGTAGCCGTAGGCGAACGGGTACCGGAACGTGCCCTCCAACGAGGGGATGGTCTCGTCGAGTGCGAGGCTCTCGTCGAGCTCCCCACGGTACGCGAGGAGCTCGGTCCCGCCGCTGATCCCGGACCATCGCGTCCGGACCAGGACCTCGCCGGGCGCCGGCGGCCGGACCTGGACGCGTTGGATCTCGACCCGGCGGGGGGCGACGAACCGCAGCGCGCGTGCCTCCACGCGCTGCGTCTACCCACAGGAGTCCCAGGTCAACCCCGGCGGCGATTGCCAGTCGGGCGAGATGGGAACAGGACAGCCGTGGCCCGCACCGTGTCCGTCCCCAGGGAGGTCGCGAGCCTCACCCTGCCCACACCGTTCGGCGAGTGGGACGTCCGCGCGTTCGAGTGGGCCGACTCCGTCCACGTGTGCCTGTGCCGGGGCCGGATCGGCGATGGCGAGGACGTCCTGGTCCGGATGCACTCGGAGTGCCTGACGGGCGACGCGCTCGGCTCGCTGCGGTGCGACTGCGGGATCCAGCTACGACACGCGCTCCGCTCGATCGCCGCCGAGGGTCGCGGCGTGCTCGTCTACTCGACGGGGCACGAGGGCCGCGGGATAGGCCTGGCGAACAAGCTCCGGGCGTACATGCTGCAGGACGCGGGGTTCGACACGGCGGAGGCGAACGAGCATCTTGGCTTCCACGTCGACGAGCGGACCTTCGGCGACGTCGCGGAGTGCCTGCGAGCGTTGGGTGTCCGGTCGGTCCGGCTGATGTCCAACAACCATGACAAGGCGGCCTCCCTCGAGGCCGCGGGGATCGCGGTCCGGTCCGTCGTCGGCCTCCCGACGGCGGCGCACGCGCGCAACGTCCGGTACCTCGCGACCAAGCAGTCCGTGATGGGGCACGTCGCCCCGCGGGGCGCGCCGCTGCCGGACGGGGTGGGGCCGCCACCCGACGTCGGCTCCCTCCTGGGAGATGTCCGCTCCACGCCGACCCGCCCGTACGTTGTCGTGAAGTACGCCCAGACGCTCGACGGTCGGATCGCGACCTCGACCGGCGACGCGCGGTGGATCAGCGGGGAGCCCGAGCGCCGGGTCTCGCACGCGCTCCGCGCCGCGTGCGACGCGGTGCTCGTCGGGGTCGGGACCGTCGTGCGGGACGATCCGCAGCTGACGGTCCGCCTGGTGGCGGGGGCCTCGCCGATCCGGGTCGTCCTCGACTCGGGACTCAGGACCCCGGAGGATTCCCAGGTGCTGGCCGATGACGCCTCGACCGTCATCGTCACGACGAGCGCCTCCCCGCCGGAGCGTCGAGCCGAGCTCCGCGCGGGTGGCGTGTCGGTCCTGGTGGTGCCCGCCGGTCCGAACGGCGTCGACCTCGACGCGGCGATGAGTGCCCTCCTCAGCGGCGGGATCCGCTCCGTGCTCGTCGAAGGCGGGGCGCGTGTGATCACGTCGTTCCTCTCGTCCGCGATCGCCGACCGGCTCGTGGTCGGGATCGCTCCACGGGTGCTCGGCGACGGAACGGAGGCGGTGCGGGACCTGGGTATCACGGAGGTGGCGAACTCGATCCGGATCGAACGTCGGACGGTGCACGTCGTCGGGGACGACGTGCTCATCGCAGGAGACCTCGCTCGCTGAGTGGAGGCGAGACGCCACCCACGGTCTCGCCGTGACGTGATGTGATGGCCTCAGGTGCGGGGAGGCGAGCAGCATGAGAAGGCTGATCCTCGGGGACGTGCGGACGTACGCCACCGGCGTGGTGTTCCTCCACGACGAGCTGAAACGTTGACGGCGAGCGAACGACCGGACCCGACGGACGCCGAGAGCGCGCGCGTCCGAAAGCCCAAGGTCGACAAGTCGGGGCGCACCAGCGCCGGCATCCTGTTGTGGCGCGCGCGGGAGGGTCGCCTCGAGGTGCTGCTCGGCCACCCCGGCGGTCCGTACTTCGTCGGGAAGGACGCGGATCACTGGACGGTGCTCAAGGGCGAGGTGGACCCTGGCGAGGACCTGCTTGCCGTCGCCAGGCGCGAGTTCGAGGAGGAGACGGGGCACCGACCGCCGGAGGGTCCGACGATCGAGCTGGGCGAGATCCGTCAGAAGTCCGGCAAGCGCGTCCTCGCCTGGGCGTTGGAGGGTGATCTCGACACGGAGACCGCCGTGAGCAACTCGTTCGAGATGGAATGGCCTCCGCGGTCCGGACGCCTACGGGAGTTCCCGGAGATCGATCGCGTCGCCTGGTTCGACCTGAACCAGGCTCGCGAGAAGATCAAGGCGGCGCAGGCCCCGTTCCTGGATCGACTCGAACAGGCAGCCGGGTCCGGACACGAGGTACGCCGATGAGCGCATGCAGGCTCGTGCCGCGTCGCCCGGGATGTCATCGAGACCCGAGGACCGCCGCAGGCTGAACGGTCAGAGATCCTCGCGGACGATCCGGACGACCACCTCGGCGGCTGGGGCGCCGGTCGACTTCTTCGACCGGAAACGCCGGAGCACGAGGAACATCAGGACCGCCGAGCCGATGAACATGCCGACCACGCTCTTCATGGAGCGGAGCGGGGCGGGCAGGCGTTCCTCGAGCTCCCGGAGGTCGAGCTCCAGCTGCGTGCGGGCTTCGTCGATCTCGATCACTTTGCGATCTGCTGCCTCGCCCATCGGGCGTCCTCCTTCAGGGTCTCCTGCGTCTGCTCCGGGGCGGTCGGGGCGTTCTTGATGGCGTTGCGGCCGATCAGGGCGAGCGTGCCGGCGATCGCGACGAACACGGCAGCCACGATCAGGTTGGCGGCCCACGCCGGGAGCACCAGGGCGAGCGCGACCGCTCCAGCGGCAGCCAGGAAGCCGAGCGCGTACAGGGCCATCACCGCGGCTCCCGCCATCATGCCGGCCCCCTTCGCGCGGACCGACACGGCCTCGGTCATCTCGATCTTGACCAGTTCGACCTGCTTCTTGACCAGGGTGCGGGTGTTGTCGATGGCCGAGGTGACTACAGCTCCCAGCGGCCGCTTCGGCCGCGGTGGCGGCGGGCCCAAGGCGGTTGCACCGGGTGTTCCGTTCGAGGCGTTCTGGCCGACGCCTCCGTTCCCTCCGATCGGGTCGCTCACGGCGATCCCTCCCTTCGCGCTCCGCGAGCGATCGCTCCGGAGTGCTGTCATCCGTCCTCGGACGAGGGCTGGGGCCAGCCCATCGAGTGAGTCGCTCGCCCGTTAGGACCCATGCGTACTACATCTGGCCGGGACGCGCATCGGTGAGTTTCCGCGACCTGGATGCCGGCCGACGTGGATGGGCTACCTCCGGAGTATGTTGCGCGCATGTCCGACGACCACGCCCGTGTGAACCGAGACTCATGGGATGCGGATGCCTCGAACTGGGTCGAACGAGGACGAGAGGCGTGGGCATCGCAGGAACCCGTCTGGGGGAGAGGGAATCTCGAGTCCGAGATCCATGTGCTGCCCGACGTCGCCGGGCTTCAAGCGATCGAACTCGGTTGCGGGACCGCCTTCGTCGCCGCGTGGCTGATGCGCCGCGGCGCACGCGTGATCGGTCTCGACAACTCGTCGAGCCAGCTCGGGACCGCCCGGACGTTCCAGGAGGAGTTCGCGTTGCACTTCCCGCTCGTGCACGCGGACGCCGAGCGAGCGCCCTTCGCCGACGAGAGCTTCGACTTCGCGATCTCCCAGTACGGGGCGGCGCACTGGTGCGACCCGCATCGGTGGATCCCCGAGGCCTCGCGGATCCTGCGTCCCGGCGGGCGCCTCGTGTTCGAGACGGTTTCCCCACTCGTGATGCTCTGCTTCCCGACGAACGACGACGAAGCGCCCGCCGACCCGCAGCTCCATCGCGACTACTTCGGGATGCATCGCTTCGAGTGGCACGACGACGAGGGCGTCGTCGACGCCATCGAGTACCACCTCGGGCACGGCGACTTGATCCGGCTGCTCCGTTCGTGCGGGTTCGAGATCGAGGATCTGCTCGAGCTCCGACCGCCGCCAGACGCCGTTGTCGAGACGGATCCGTACATCCCGCTCTCGTGGGCGCGACGATGGCCCAGCGCGGAGATCTGGAGGTACGGAAGGTGCGAGCGCAGCCTTCCTCACCTATCGCGCGATAGGCGCAGAGGCATCGGAGTCGTCAGGTGCGCCGGAGCCTTGCAAGGAGGTAGAGCACCTCGAGGTACAGCCAGACGACCGTGGCGAGCAGGCCCCAGGCCGAATACCACTCCATGAACGCGGGCGCGCCACCGCTGACGCCGCGGTCGACGACGGCGAAGTCGATGAACAGGTTGAGGGCCGCCACGATGCAGATCACGACGCTGATCGCGATCCCGGCGGGGGAGGGGTCGGTCCAGAACAGGAGGTTGACGCCGAAGATGCTGAGGATCCAGGCAGTCAGGTAGAGCAGTCCGATCCCCAGCGTCGCCGCCACCACGACGAGCACGAATCGTCCAGAGACCTTCACCAACCCGAAGGCGTACAGGACGAGGCACACGAGCACGATCGCCATGGTCGCCATCAGCGCCTGCGCGACGATTCCGTCGTAGGCAACCTCGTAGACCTGCGAGATCCCCCCGACCCACAGTCCCATCAGGACCGCGTACACGAGTCCGCCCAGAGGCGCGAGCCGCGGGTTGGCGATGGCAAGGAACGAAAGGGCGATCAACAGGAAATAGCCGAGGAGCCATGACGGTCCGGAGGTGGCGTCGATGACGCGGGCGGCGTGGTCCCACCCGACGACCGCGGATGCGCAGGTGAGGACGAACAGCACGAGCGACTTGAGCACCGTGCCGGCGACGGTCATGCCACGCGCCGATCCGGCGCCCGTCTTCAAAACTGCGATCGAGTCGGGCGAGAACGTCTGCTCGTTGATCATCTGCTGAGCCAATGACCCCTCCATCTTCCGTCAGATGCGTCGGACTCTAGTCGGTGCGGAGCCGAGGACGACCCGCCCGAGTTCGTTCAGAGCTTCCGTACGACGCGGCAGGGCGTGCCCATCGCCACCACGCCGGCGGGGATGTCGCGCGTGACCACACTGCCGGCGGCGATGATGGAATCATCCCCCACCGAGACCCCCGGCAACACGATCGCCGCCGCGCCGATCCAGACGTTCGATCCGATCGAAACGGGACGCGCGAGCTCCAGGAGATCGCGCCGAAGCTCGGGGTCTCGCGGGTGGTCGGCCGCGAGGAGCTGCACGCCTGACGCGATCTGCGTGCCGTCTCCGATCGTCACCGGGGCGCAATCCAAGATCACCGCGTTGAAGTTGATGAACACGTGGTCGCCGATCTGCACGTTGTAGCCGTAGTCGCAGGCGAACGGGGGCTGCACCGACGTCCCATCGCCGATCCTGCCCAGGAGATCCCGCAGGACGGCCAGGCGCTGCTCCTCCTCGGGCTGGGTATTGAACGATCGCAGCAGCGACCGGCACCGCTGGCGGTCGAGGACGAGCTCAGGGTCGGAGGCTCGATAGAGCTCGCCTGAGAGCATCTTCTCCTTCTCGGAGCCCTCCAAAGACCTCTCCTCGTGCTCGCGGGGTTCGCCGAGAGACCATAGTCCGCGATGGGGCGTCAGGGCCGAGTGGGTGCCAGAGTTCCGATGACGATAGGCTGAGAGGGTCGCAGGCCAGGAGGTGACGATGAAGAAGCTCTTGATCGGGCTGCTGATCATCGGTGGTGTGATCGCTGCCATCGCCGTCATGAGGAGGCGCTCGAGTTCGGGCGTCGACGAATGGGATTCGTTCGCTCCCGGTGACCCGTACGCGCCGGCGCCGAACACCACCGCGGATGCCACCGCCGCCGTGAAGGAGGCCACCGCGAAGGCCACCGACACCGTGAAGGACGCCGCCACCACCGCCACGAAGGCTGCGAAGGACGCCGGCGCGAAAGTCACGGACGCCGCGAAGGACGCCGCCACGACGGCCACGAAGGCCGCGAAGGACGCCGCGGTGAAGACCACCGACGCTGCGAAGGACGCCGCCACGAAGGCCAACGACGCTGCCAAGGACGCCTGAGGCAGGTCAATCAGAAGGAGGCCCGCATGTCGCATCAAGCCGCTCCCAGCCGGGTGGGTCCGGTCTACCGGATCAGCCGCGCGCTCATCCTGTTCGTCTACGGCTTCGCGATCGCGTGCATCGTCATCCTCGCGACCGCGTTCTTCCTCCAGCTCTTCAACGCGAACACGACGGCCCCGTTCGTCGATTGGGTCTATCGTGCGGCCAGGAGGATCATGCAGCCGTTCCGTGGGATCTTCCCGTCCGTCGAGGGCGAACAGGGCTCGGTCTTCGACGTGTCCATGCTGTTCGCGATGTTCATGTATGGGCTCCTCGCACTGGGCGCGAATGGCCTGATCGCCTGGATCGACCGGAAGATCGCGGCCATCCGGTACGAGTCGATGTTCCGACCGGCCGTCACACCGACAGCGAGCTCGGAGGTCGTCACGATCCCGGCCACGGCTCCAGCTGCTCCTCCGACCGCTGCTCCGGCCACGGTTCCGGCCGCGTCCTCGACCGTCCCGGCCGCCGCGCCTCCGCCGGGGCCGCCTTCGTCGGCGTAGGCATTCGGGAACGATCAGACGAGCTGCGCGAACATCCAGCGGTGGCCCTCCAGATCCTCGACCCGATACTGCCGCTGACCGACCTGGGTGTTGTCTTCGAGCGCTGACAGGACGGTGGCACCGGACGCCCGCGCGCGCTCGAAGTGGACGTCGATGTCATCGACGTAGACGAGGACGCCGTCGACGATGAACGGTGTGCGCAACCAAGCACGAGCGTGGTCGCAGATCTCGGCGTGGTGGCGCGGGTTCTGGTAATCGCGACCGGGGGACCCGAGCATGATGACGGCACCGTTGCGTTCCATGTTGACGTGCGTGACGCGACCATCCGCGTCGGCCCATCTACCGGTCTCGTGGAATCCGAAGGCCTCGGCGACCCAATCTGCGGCGCGGGCTGGATCCTCGTAGGAGAGCATCGGGATCGCGGCGCTCGCGGGTTGGTCGGTGGTCATCGAACGAAACCTCCTTCGTTGGTGCTCTACCGAGCCGATCTCTCAAGCTAACCGAGGTCCGGGCAACGGCGCAGACCGACCTTGATCTGCGGTGGCGCCGGATCCGGGCATGAGCCGCGGGAAGGAGACCGACCGGCCGAGCCCGGACTACGATCGGCAACGTCGTCAGATCGTGGGAGACCTCCTGAGCCGAGACGAGACCGGAGCGCGCTCGTCCGAACTGCACGTGTCGGCCGCGTCGCTGACGAACGGCGATCTCGGCGAGCTCCTGTTGGATGCCGCTCGCGAGGAGACCGACCATCGCCGTCGGGCGCTGACGCGAGCATCGAGGGCGGCGCGGTTCTGGCCGGAGGAGGCGGGCGAGCTCGCCGGTTCCGGCCGTCCGCTCACGGAGCTGCGCGCTGTCGGTCCCTGGATCGCCGAACGGATCGAGGCGTGGCTCGAGACTCCTCCCGCGATCCCCGAGCCCGAGGAGACGCGGCGCGGGTTCCTCACCTACGCGGAGGTCCGCCGAACGCTCGATGCCGACCCAGCGTGGGAGTCGACCCCTCACGCCGACCTTCAGATGCACACCACGTGGAGCGACGGCGGCCTTCCTCTCGAGGACATGGTCGAGACCGCGAGGTCCCTGGGGCGGACGTTCGTGGCGGTCACCGACCACTCAGAGGCGCTCGCGATCGCGAACGGCATGACGGCCGCCGAGCTCACGGAGCAGGGCGGCGTCATCGACGCGATGAACCGCGCGTTCGAAGAGCAGGGCCACGCGTTCCGCGTGCTCCGCTCGATGGAGGTCGATCTGTTCCCCGACGGCACGATCGACATGGACGACGAATCGCTCGCGGGCCTCGACCTGGTGCTCGGCGCATTCCACTCCGAACTGCGATCGAAGGACGACCAGTCCGAACGCTACCTGGCCGCCCTTCGGCAGCCGCGGCTGCACGTGCTCGCGCACCCGAAGGCCCGGATGTACGGCCGGCGGCTCGGCCTGGTCGCCGACTGGCGCCGCGTGTTCGCCGAGGCGGCCATCCAGGGCAAGGCGCTGGAGCTCGACGCGACGGTGCCGCGGCAGGACCTGAACGTCGAGCTCGCGACCCTCGCGCGGGAGGAGGGCGTCGAGTGGTTCACGATCGGGAGCGACGCTCACTCGGCGCCGGAGCTCGAGCTCCTCCCGTTCGGGATGGCGATCGCCGCGCTCGCCGGGATCCCGCGCGAGCGCATCCTGAACTACCGGCCGCTCGAGTTCATCCGTCGGTGGGTGCAGGGTGAGCGAGCCTGACTCACGAGCGGGAGACGGCTCAACCGCCTTCCGAGAGCACGAGCTCGAGCCATGCTTCGGCTTCTCGATACAGCGTCGGCTCGTTCTCCGGTGTGTAGTAGGCCAGGGCCGCGACGGCCTGCGAGAGGGCCCACCCGCGCGCACGCTCCCACGTCGCGTCGTCGGTCGGCAGCGCCTCGCGGAACGCGTCGCGGGCCTCGCCCGAATGGAGCTTCCACGCGACCATCACGTCGCAGGCGGGGTCGCCGATGCCCATGGCTTCCCAGTCGATCACCGCGCTGATGCGCCCGTCCCGCACGAGCCAGTTCCGAGCGTCGAGGTCGCCGTGGTGCCAGACGGGCGGGCCCTCCCACGCAGGCGCCGCGAGCGCGCGTTCCCACCCGTTCACCACCGCGGGATCGCCGTCGAACCGAGCGAGCCAGAACCTGATCTCCTCGTCGCGCTCGGCCAGAGGGATGCCCCGGCCCCTCGGCGCGCCCGAGGGATCCACCCGCTGCAGGGCGGCGACGAACCGAGCGAGATCCCGCGCGGCGATGATCGGGTCGATGTCTCCGATCAGGGTCGGCGTGCCCTCCACCCACGTGAAGACGTCCCAGAACCACGGGTAGTCGTCGGTCGGACGCCCCTGGGCGACCGGAACGGGGATCTCCAGCGGGACCAGCGGCGCCAGCTTCGGCAGCCAGTCGAACTCCTTGCCGCCGGGCCGCGTCGGTCCCTTCCGGCGCGCGAGCCGCACCATCCGACTCCTCGCTGAGGCGGAAGATCGCGTTGTCCGTCCCCGCGGGCTCGACCCGGCGAAGCGGCAGGTCGGCCCACTCGGGGAACCGATCGGCCAGCAGCCGGCGCACGAGTGGCTCGTCGATCTCGAGCTCATCCCCGTGCATCTTCGGCATCCGTTCGACCCTACCCGGTGAGGTTCGGCGCGCGGCGTCGCCCATTTGGCCCGGATCGTGGCAAGATCAGCGTATGAGTGGGACGGTGGCGGAACGCGAGCCGGAGCCTCAGGGATCGAAGCTCGGGGATGCCGTCCTCGACACCATGCGCGGGGCTCTGCGCATCCTCGGCGGGATGGTGCAGATGGCGGCGGGCATCACGAGGCTGTTCGCCGTCGCGGCGCTCAAGGCCGCGGAGGCCGCGTCGGATGCCGTGGAGGCCGCAGAGGCGGACGAGGACGAGCCGGAGCCGAAACCCCATCGATCATCTGCGGGTGGAAGTTAGCGTCCTGAGCAACGGTCTTCGCAAGGTCGTGGTCCTCCTCGCGATGCTGGGTCTGCTCGCGACCGCGTGCACCGAGGAGTCACGAGACAAGATCCGGGAGGCGCTTCCGAGCGTCAGCGGGCTGCCGAGCGTCACCGGGCTCCCGAGCCCGCGCCCGACTGGTTCGACCGGTGGCGAGTCCGGGGAACCGACCGCACCCACCGGGCCGACCGAGACCGGGGAACCGACCGCACCCACCGGGCCGACCGAGACCGGGGAACCGACCGCACCGACGGGGTCCACGGGTCCGGCCGAGACCCCCACCGAGGAGCCCACGGAGCCACCTACCGAGTCGCCCGCCGAGCCGACCGAAGGACCGGGGCTCGGACAGGGCGCGTTGATCCTGGCGATCATCCGCATCCTGGAGGGACTCGGCGAGCAACCGCCGCCCACCGAGCAACCGTCACCCACCCAGACCCCATCGCCCGAGGCGACCACCGGACCCGAGGGTGAGACCGCCACGGGACCGACCGCGGGAACCACCGGCGTGACGGGCGTGGTCACCGGGCCGACCGCACCGACGGGGCCGACGGGTTCGGCGGAAGGCGACGCGGACGCGTCCGCGGACGTGGTGCAGGCCGCAGCATCGAGCAGCACGGAGAGCTCGGCCTGGGTGTTGATCCTGTTCCTGGCGGTGCTCGGGGGTGTCATCGGGTACCTGTGGTGGCGGGCCCGACGCGGGCGAGCTCATCACGGCTGAGCTGGGTCTCGGGCTCCTCGCCGTAGCTCCCACGGACGTTGTTGACGTGAGCGAGAGCCCCCGCTCCGATCCGGGCGCTCAGGGCTAGCGCGCCACGCGGTAGCGGAGGTAGGCGAATCTCGAGCTGAAGGTGCGGGTCTCGACGAGTTCGAGATCCACCCGGCGCTCGCGCTGGGGGAAGAACGGGATGCCACCGCCGACCAGCACCGGGTAGACCATGGCCCGGTACTCGTCGATCAGACCCAACGCGGCCGCCTCGGCTGCGAGCGTCGCGCCGCCGATCGCGATGTCGCCCTCTCCCGGCTCGGCTCGCAACCGCTCGATCTCCTCCGCCAGGCCGCCGGAGGCCAGGCGGGCATGGCCCTGCACCGACGACAGCGTGGTGGAGAACACCACCTTCGGGAGCGGCTTCCAGATCGCGGCCCACTCGAGCTGCGAGTCGTCGAGCGACGGATCCTGGTCGGCGGTCTCCCAGTACAGCATCGTCTCGTACAGCCGTCGTCCCAACAGGTGCACGTCGACCCCGCGTATCTCGTCGATCCAGAAGCGGAAGACCTCCTCGTCGGGCGCCGTCCAGTCGAAGTTGCCGTCCGGCCCGACGATGTAGCCGTCAAGTGAGACGTTCATCGAATAGGTCACGCTGCGCATCAGAAGTCCTCCACCTAGCCTCGAGCCGGCCGGCTGTCGACCGCTCGGATCGCTCTGGTCAGGACGACGTTCGCCTTGCGGAGGTCGGCCTCGCCGATCTCCTTGCCGAGCGCGTCGGCCCAGGTCCGCTGAGCATCCTGGATCGTGAGCAGTGCGCGGCGGCCCCGTGGCGTGATCCGGAGGAGCTGGGCACGGCGATGCCCGGGGTTCTCCTCGTAGGCGCACGATCGCTCTTCCACGAGCGCGTCCGCCACCCGCTGCACGCTCTGACGGGCGAGTCCCCACCTGCGCGCGATCTGCGCGACGGTGGAGGGAGCATCCTCGACCGCGGCGAGCACCCTCCACCGCGCGCTGGTTTGGCCGGCCGGCCGGGCCAGTGAGTCCCCAGCAGTGGACAGCAGTCCGTGCAATCGAGAGACCTGGACGACGAGCTCGCTGAAGGCGTCCCCGACCGGCGTTCGGGCACGCGTCAACGGTCTTGACAGCATCCTGTCGATTAGGTACCTTCGTGGCCATGACAGCATTCTGTCATACAGGAGCCTCGGTCGCTACCTCCGGCGACGCGATGCGAGCAGCGAGCAGAAGGGAGACCAGCTAGATGACCGGTCCCGAACGCTCCGACGCCGAGATCCGGCCCTTCCGGATCGAAGTCCCCGAGACGGACCTCGATGACCTGAGGGAACGGCTCGCCCGCACCCGCTGGCCCGACGAGATGCCGGGCGTGGGGTGGAGCCGGGGCGTGCCGCTGGGATACCTGAAGGAGCTGGCCGAGTACTGGCGCACCGACTACGACTGGCGCGCGAACGAAGCGAGGCTCAATGGGTTCCCCCAGTTCACCACCGTGATCGACGGTCAGCTCATCCACTTCCTCCACGTCCGTTCGCCCGAGCCGGACGCGTTGCCTCTCGTCATCACCCACGGGTACCCGAGCTCGATCGCCGAGTTCGCAGATCTCATCGGCCCGCTCACCGACCCCCGCGGCCACGGCGGCGATCCGGCCGATGCGTTCCATGTCGTCGTCCCGTCGCTGCCCGGGTTCGGGTTCTCCAGCCCGCTCGCGGAAACCGGGTGGGAACTGGCCCGAACGGCCAAGGCCTGGGTGGAGCTGATGCGCCGCCTCGGCTACGAGCGTTACGGGGCCCACGGTGGCGACGTCGGAGCGGGCGTCTCGGGTGATCTGGGCATCCACGATCCCGATCGCGTCGTCGGGGCGCACGTCACGACCGACCCGACCGCCCTGGCCCTGATCGGCGGGATGCTGCCGGACGAGGCCGAGGACATGACCGAAGCCCAGAAGGACCGACTGCTGGAGCTGCGGGGCTGGGAGGCCGACGGCCGCGGGTACCTGCAGATCCAGACCACCCGGCCGCAAACGCTCGCGTACGGACTCAACGATTCGCCGGTCTACCAGCTCGCCTGGATCGTCGAGAAGTTCAAGGAGTGGACCAGTCCGGCCGCCACGCTCCCGGAGGACGCCGTCGATCGTGACCAGATGCTCACGAACGTCAGCATCTATTGGTTCACGGGCACGGGGACGTCGGCCGCCCGCTTCATCTACGAGGCGGCCCACGCCGAGCGGGACTGGGGAGCGATGTCGCCGGCACCGGCCGGTATGGCGGTGTTCGCGGCCGACGAGCTCCTCGGGCGCGTCCTCAACGGCGACGGTCACATCGAGCACTGGTCCGAGTTCGAGAGTGGAGGTCACTTCCCCGCGATGGAGGTCCCCGAACTGCTCGTGGGCGACGTGAGGAAGTTCTTCCGCGACCTTCGCTGACGACGGATCGACGGTGGCCGACTGGTTCAGGCCTCTTAGAGCAGGCGGTTCTGGGTCAAGAATCCCTGAGCAACGTCGGCCACGTCCTGCCCGTCGATCACGACCTGCCCGACGAGTCGGGTCATCTCCTTCGAGGTGAGCGTGGCGCTCACGGCATCGAGCAAGCTCCGAACCTCGTCGTCCAGCACCTCCGAACGGATCACCGGCGTGATGTTCTCCGCGTCCTGGAGGCGCTTGTCGTCGAGGAGCGGGACGAACCCGTTCTGCTCGATGCTCGGGTCGGTGGAGAACAGCAGCCCGATCTGCACCGCGTCGCTCTTGAGCGCGTCGACGGTCAGCGGCCCTCCCGCGTCCAGCGGTGTGAAGTCGTCGAACAGGACCCCATAGACCTCGTGCAACCCCGGGAGGCAGAAGGGCCGTTGGGGGCATTCCGGCGGCCCGCCGAAGGTCAGCTGGTCGGCGACCGGGGCGAGAGAGCTCACCGTGGTCAGGTCGAACCGCCGAGCGGTCTCCGCGTTCGCCACGAACTGATTGGTGTCCACGGCCGCCGATGGGGTGAGCAACGCGAGCCCTTCCGACCGGAGCAGCTCGGTGTTCTGCAGGGCGACGTCGGCGGCATCTGGGGACGCTTCCGCGTTCGGGTCGAGGAACAGGAGTAGCGACGACAGGTACTCCGGCTTCACATCGATGACCCCCGCCTCCAGGGCGTTCTGTGAGACCTCTCGAGACCGCAGGTCCAGATGTCGCTCGACGGTGTAGCCGGCGTGCTCCAGGACCTGCGCATACATCTCGGCGACGATCTGGTTCTCGGCGAAGGCGCCGGACACGCCGACGACGATCACGTCGGTGCCAGCGGTTGACGGGTGCTGCACCTGCCCCGCCTCGGGGTCGGTACACCCCGCTAGCAGGACCGCTACCACCACGACGGCGGTTCGGGCGATCGTCCTCGTCGCGGTCATTCGACCTCGGAGGCGAGCGGCGCCATGACGGGGACGTCCGCGTGGCGGCCGAGCAGGACGCGGACGGTCGTGGGGCCCTTACCCTTCACCTCGAGGATCTCGGGGGGTCCGAAGTCGTATCGATCGGCCAGCTCTGCGGCCGTCGACTCGGAGACCAGGAAGCGGCCCGAGCCTGCGTTCGTCTCGAGCCGGCTCGCGAGGTTCACGGTGTCGCCCCACAGGTCGTACGCGAACCTCTGGACCCCGATCACCCCGGCGACGGCCGGCCCGGTGGCGATCCCGCCGCGCACCACGATCGGGTCGCCCGAGGGCCACCTGATCTTCCCGGCCTCGCTGAGGATGTCGACCGCCATCCCAACGGCGGCCTCGGCGTGATCGGCCATAGGGGTCGGCGCCCCGGCGACGGCCATGTACGCGTCCCCGATCGTCTTGATCTTCTCGAGGCCGTGCCGCGTTGCGATCTCGTCGAAGTGGCTGAAGAGCTCATCGAGGGCATCGGCGAACGCCTCCGGGGTTGACCGTGCGGCCTGTGCCGTGGATCCGACCGCGTCTGCGAAGAACACGCTCACGCGATCGAAGTTCTGCGCGATCCGTCCGCCGGACGAGGTCTTGAGCTGCTCGACGATGGCCTCGGGAAGCATGTTGAGCAAGAGCCCGTCGGAACGCGCCCGCTCCTGATCGAGCTGACGTTCGCGGAGGAACAGGTCTCGAGTGAACCGTTCCATCCGATAGGCGGCGATCCCGCCCAGCAAGCCGAACGAGACCAGGTAGAGCATCGCCAGCACCAGACTCACGTCCTGGATGTACTTGGCAGTGATGGCGTACGGCAGGTAGGCGGTGATACCGATCACCGTGACCAGCATGACCAGGACGAACCGGAGGCGCAGCAGGGCGTAGGTGAACGCCGTGATCAGGATGACGCCGACGTAACCGTACTCCGCAGGCAAGGTTGAGATGCGCGAGACGTAGAAGACCCAGAACAGGAGCGTCGCCGCGGCGATGGCGACCGCCACCCATTCCCAGACGCGCCCGAAGAACCGCGTGAAGGTGAGCCCGAGGCCGACGATCAGGATGGGGATGAACACGCCGAACCGCATGACCATGTCGAGCCTCTGGTCGGACAGGGCCAGCATGTAGGGGCGCAGGAGTAGGCCCCACGCGACCCAGAGGAAGATCCCCGCCAGGAAGGCGAAGCGGATGTTGCCAAGGTCGTGACGGAAACGATCGGCGCGGTACCCGGACTCGAGACCCCGATCTCGGAACCGCAGCCGGAGCCGCTCGAGGCGAAGCCGCCAACCGGATCGCTCGCTCTCGGACGTCGTTGTCTCGATCTCGTCCATCTGCCTCTTCTGGTGTCCCTTTTCGGATGATGGCCGCCCGGCTCCCGTTCCGTTCGCCGGAAGCCCACAACCCCTCACATCAGCAGCGCGGCCTGATCCGGCCGCTGCTCCCATGTGGCCTGGCAGCGCATCATCTTACTGGCCGCCGTCAGCATGTTCGTGCACGGCTGGGCCCGTGTTCCGGCGCTGTCCACCTAGAGGCTAGGGTCCGGTCGGGGTTGGGAGCCATCCGAACGACCTGAGCCTTCGGGGCCATAGGACCCCTTCCGACCCGCCGAACGCGCTGAGACTGGAGGTGCACGGGCGGTCGAGACCTGTGCGAAAGGGGTAGCAGCGATGTCCACCACCCTTGAACGGGTGCCGCGGCAGAGGCTCCGTGGCGTCCCGCCGGGAAGCTCGCCGAACGTCGGAGCGAACGTGCTGCTTGCGTGCGGGATCGCGGCATCGATCCTGTACGTGATCGCCAACGTGATCGGAGCCATCGTCTGGGACGGCTACCGTTGGAAGTCGTTCACCATCAGCGAGCTGTCGGCCATCGACGCTCCGTCCCGGCCACTCGTGCCGTCACTCATGCTCGTGTTCGGTGTGCTCTCCATCTGCTTCGCCTTCGGCGTCCTCGCGGTCGCAGGTCGGAAGGGCGATCTGCGCCTCACGGGGTGGCTCCTCCTCGCGATCGGCGTCCTGGATCTGGCCGGGCCGTTCGTGCCGATGCACCTTCGAGGGGCCGAGACGAGCCTGACCGACACGATGCACATCGCCGTCACCGCCGTGACCTCGCTCCTGCTGATGCTCGCGGTCTGGTCAGCACGGGGTGCGTTCGGGAGTGGGTTCCGGGTCTACTCGCTCGTGACGATCGCGACGCTGGTCGTGTTCGGGATGTTGGCCGCCGTGGACGGTCCCCGGATCGCTGCGAACGACCCCACACCCTGGGTGGGACTCACCGAGCGCATCTGCGTCGGTGCCTACCTGTTGTGGATGGCCGTGCTCTCCGGTGCCCTGCTGCGCACCCCGAGTGCCCGCGCAGACCTGCGGAGGGAGGCCGCCACGAGCGGCGAGCAACCTGCCGAGGAAGGTCTGGCACAAGGAGCCTGAACTCCCTCGCGCCACCGAAAGACGCCGGGCTATGCTCAACCTTCTAGCCGGGAGGGGTGTGATGGACGGCAACGAGCGCATCCGGTTCGAGGAGCCAGGGGTCGCCAGGTTCCTCTTCGCGTCGACCGCGGCCGCCTGGATCTGGCTGCCCGTGCGGCTCTACCTCGGCTACGAGTGGGTTCATGCCGGGTGGGAGAAGGTCTTCGGCGACCCCTCCTGGCTCAGCAGCACCGAGCCACTGAAGGGGTTCGTCGGCTTCGCGCTCAGCCAGGCCGGGCAGGGCGAGCACTCGGCCGTCAACTACGGATGGTACGCCGCGTTCCTGCGCTGGATCGGCGGCGACGGCGCCAACGTCATGTCCAAGGTCATCTCGCTCGGTGAGCTCGCGGTCGGGATCGCGCTGATCGTCGGGTTGTTCACGGGGATCGCGGCGTTCTTCGGCGGCATGTTGAGCATGTCGTTCGGTCTGGCGGGCGTCGCCGGCGTCAACCCGGTGTTCTTCCTGATCGAGATCCTCCTCATCCTCGCGTGGAGGAACGCGGGCTGGATCGGGCTGGATCGGTGGGTCCTGCCGGCCCTCGGAACGCCGTGGCAACCCGGCACGCTCTTCCGGCGCAACGACGGGGGAACGAAGACCGACTAGCTGGGACCGATCGGCGAGACTTCCGGCACGTCGGCGGACCCGGTGACGTCGGGACGCCCCTCGGGTTGCGGGTGCTCCGGGGCCGGGTCGGTCATCGTCAGCAACCCGACCAGGAACGCGGCGATGACGATCACCGCGTAGACGATGCGTCTACGCGGGGTCATCGACAAGCCGGGGCTGGTCCCACACCGACATGGTCGAGCTTCGAGCCCGCGGTGACAAGTTGCCGACCCGATGACCGGACGACCGGACCGACGTACCCTCGGACGGATGGGTGACCACTCGGACGGCGACGCCGACGCTTCGGACCTGCCGCCGTCGGAGCGTTTGCCAGAGGTCCCCGCGCCCGCGAAACGCACCATCCTGCGTCGACTGGTCTTCCTCGCGGTCATGCTCGTCTCCCTCTACGTCGTGTGGCCCAGCCTCGCGAAGGTCTTCTCGTCCTCGCCGCAGCTCCTGACCCTCAACCCGGTCTGGTTCGCGGTGATGCTCATCGCCGAGGTCGCGAGCTTCGCCTGCGCGTGGAGCCTGCAACGCATCGCGTTGCGAACGGGGAAGTGGTTCGGCGTGGCGACCGCCCAGATCGTCGGGAACGCCTTCAGCCGTATCGTCCCGGGGGGTTCGGCCGCCGGCGGAGCGCTCCAGTACCGGCTCTTGGTGCGTTCGGGTCTGGATGCGACACAGGTCGGAACGGGTCTGACGTCCGCCTATCTCATCAACTCCGCGACGCTGTTCGCGCTCCCGCTCCTGTCGATCCCCGCGATCGTGTTCATCGCGCCGGCACCGCGAGGCCTCACGCAAGGCGCGTGGCTCGGGGCGGTCCTGTTCGTCGTGACGGTCGCGGCCGGCGCCGTGGCGCTCACGACCGAGCGGCCACTCGAGTTGATCGGTCGCGCGATCCAGTGGGTGCTGAACCACGTGCGCCGTCATCGACCAGCCGTGCACGATCTCCCGGCGACCCTCGTCAGCGAGCGGAACGCGATCCGCGAGCAGCTCGGCTCGCGGTGGTGGCTCGCCGTCGTCACCTCGACGGGCAACTGGCTCTTCGATTACCTCGCCCTGCTCGCGGCGCTCGCCGCCGTGGGCTCGCGGCCGCGGCCCTCGCTCGTCTTGCTCGCCTACGTCGGGGCCGCGGTCCTGGGGATGATCCCACTCACGCCGGGTGGGCTGGGATTCGTCGAGGCCGGCCTCACGGCGCTCCTCGCGCTCGCCGGCGTCCCGGGTCCCGAGGCGGTGCTCGCGACGCTGGCGTACCGACTCGTCGCGTATTGGCTGCCTCTCCTGGTTGGACCGATCGCCTACGTCTTCTACCGGCGTCGCTACATGCCGAGATGGTCCTGATAGAGGCGCTGCGGTCTGGAGCGTGCCCTAGAAGAAGTCGGATGGGTCGTAGCGCGCCTTGATCCGGATCAGGCGATCGCGGTTCGGGCCCACGTAGGCGTCCGCCCACGCATCGAGGTCAGGATCCGCGAAGTTCTGGAACATCCGTCCCGACCCCCAGGCGTTCACCGACGCCCACGAGGCATCGACCTGCCGTTGCGCGGCCTCCTTCGCGCCGGCCGACGACGACGGATCGACGACGACCGAATGTTTCAAGAGGAACAACTCGTCGCGGTGGACGAAGGCGGTGGCGTCGGTGGGGACGCGGTTGTACGCGCCGCCCCAGGGCATGAAGTCCAGCTCGCGGGACTCGCCGGGTGCCCGTTCCCGGGAGAAGGTCTCCAGGAGCGCGGCGATCGCCTCGGCGGGGAGCGGGCGCCCGAAGAACTCGGACCTGCAGAACATGTACGGGTGCTCCGTCGGCTCGGCGTCGTCCCCGGCCTCGTGCCTCTCGGCGCCGAGATCAGCCCAGAACCGCCGCGTCTCCGGGAAGGACATCTCGCGCTGGATGGCCGACGAGGGGTCGGCTCGGACCCGAGCCAGGAGGGCTTCGATCGTCGAGCCCGCATCGGATCCGCCCTCGAGCACCGCGCCGTACACATCCACGGATGCTGGGTCGGCGATGTCGTTCGAGGCCGTCACCTTGAGGCTCGCCGCGAGCTCGTCGGGACCGGTCGGCGCCCATCCCTGCCAGGCCTCGACGACATCGGCGGCGTGGTCGTACGACCACGACAGGTGGAAGTTCGTGGCGGACGGCTCGGGGACCGTCAGGAACTCCAACGACGTCACGACGCCGAGGGTGCCGGCGCCCGCGCCCCGGAGCGCCCAGAACAGGTCGCCGTCGTGGTGCTCGTCGCAGCGGATGACTCGGCCGTCGGCTAGGACGACCTCTGCGCCGATCAGACCGTCGGAGGTCACCCCGTACTTCCGTCCGAGGATCCCGAGCCCGCCCCCGAGCGTCAGCCCCGCGATCCCGACCGAGGGACAGGTGCCCGCCGGTATGGCGAGGCCGTGTTCGTGCAACGCCTCGTACACGTCGCCGAGCGACGCCCCCGCGCCGATCCTCGCGACCGCTCCATCGACCGACACGGACCGCATCGGGGAGACGTCGATCAGCAGACCTCCGGTCGAGGACCCTCCGGCGAAGCTGTGTCCTCCGCTCCGCGACGCGTGCTCCAAGCCGTGTCGTCGAACGAACGCGAGGGTCTGGACGACGTCCTGCGGCTCCGCACACCGGACGATGCCCAGCGGCCGGACCTGGTCGAAACGAGCGTTGAACGGCCTGCTCGCCCGCTCGTAGCTCTCGGCGTCGGGAAGTTCCACGACTCCGGCGATCGAACGCTGGAGCGCCTCCCAATCGGGCGTCGAACGCGCCATGGTGGATCGGTCAGCCGTCTCCTGCAACCCAAGCGATCGCCCGGTCGCGCTCGGCGACCGGGAAGCGCTTCAGCTCGCCCGGGGTCATCCAGCCGAAGAGCGAGGTGACGGTGATCATCCAGTCGAGGTCGGTAACGAGCGCGATCCGCTTCCACTTCGTGAGGTGCGTCATCCCGACCTTGAGGTCCTCCCACACCGCGCCGGACGACATGCCGCTCCAGCGCTCGAACACGAGGACGATCCGGATCTCGTCGCCCCGCCCCCACACGTCGCGGACGGCAGGCATCAGGGTGTCACGGTAGTCGGAGGGCTGGATCTCGCCGGACGCCTCGAACCCAAGGACACCTTCCGGCAGGGCCGCGATCGGCTGGAGCATGGGAGGAGGAGCGTAGCATCGCCCGGGATGCGGACGATCGGGGTCCTCGGTGTGCCGTCGAACTCGGCCGGTGCGATCGACGGCGTCGCACGCGGCCCGATCGTGTTGCGGGAGGAGGGTCTGGTCGACATCCTCCGCCGGCACGCGGAGGTCCACGACTACGGGGACGTCAGGTTGCCCGACCCGTCACCGGCGCGCGACGCGCGGTCGCACGTCATCGATCCGGACGGCCTCGGTGCGCTCGTCGCCCGTGTTCGAGACGCGGTCTCGCCGCTCCTGGAGAACGGCCATCTCCCGCTGGTCATCGGTGGCGATTGCCCCCTGCTGCTGGGGTGTCTCGCCGCGGCCTCGGGACGGAGCCGAGTCGGTCTCCTGTTCGTCGACGGACACGAGGATGCGTACCTCCCCGTGCAGTCGACGACCGGTGAGGCGGCCGACATGGAGCTCGCACTCGCGCTGGGGATGGCGGACGCCTCGTGGTCCCCGGAGCTCGCCACCCTGCTTCCTCTCGTCGCGCCTGCCGACGTCCGGATCCTCGGCGCACGCGACGCGGAGATCCTTCGCGCCGAGGGCGTCGCGTCGCTGCGTGACCGCGTGGCGCTCGCGGACGGCGAGAGTCTGGCAGCCGATCCCGCCGGGATCGCGGCGACGGCCTGCGCGTCGCTTCCCGATCCGTGGTGGTTCCACCTCGACCTCGACGTGCTGTCGACGCAGGCTCTCCCTGCGATCGACTACCCGCAGCCGGGCGGCCTCGGCTGGGACGAGCTCGCGGCCGTCGCGACCATGGCCCTGAGCGCCGACCCTCGCGGCTGGGACGTCACCATCTACAACCCCGATCTCGATCCCGAACGGGTCCACGCGCGACGGATCGTCCGGTTCATCGGATCCGTGATCGAGCGAGTGGCGAAGGCACGCTGACCTGGTTCCCTACACCTCGTGAACGAGGAAACGAGAAGGAGGCCGACGTGGACGTAGACGTCAGGGCGATCCCCCAAGGGATGCACAGTGTCACACCCCACATCGTCGTTCGAGACGCCATTCGGGCCGCCGAGTGGTATCCATCCGCCCTGGGTGCGGAGGAACACGACCGGCTCGAGCTGCCAGGCGGAAAGCTTCTCTATGTGGAGCTGTGGTTCGGCGACTCGGCGGTCAGGGTTGCCGACGAGTTCCCCGAAGCCGGGGTCCTATCCCCGCAGAGCATCGGGGGCACGCCGGTCGTCCTCCATCTGTTCACGAACGACGTCGCCGCGCTCTGGCAGCAGGCCGTCGATGCGGGCGCCGAGGTCCTCCATCCACTCGCGGATCAGTTCTGGGGCGACCTGCAGGGGCAGCTCACCGATCCCTTCGGCCACCGGTGGAACCTGGCCCAGCACGTGCGTGACGTTCCGCGCGAGGAGATCGCTCGCGCCGCCGCCGCGGCATTCGGCGGTGGGTGAGGGCACGCCCGCCGGCCGCTCACGGACGGGCACCGATCCTCGGATGCAGCCGATGCCGATCCGTCGGCACGGGGATCAACGCTGCGGTGAGATCTTCTCGCCCATCCATTCCTCTTCGTACGAGACGGATGAGCCTACCGGTGGACGGACAGTGATGGACAACGAAAGGTTCAGTCCAGCGGGTCAGGACCGGCCCGCGGGAGAGGGGACCTACGGCCCTGGAGCTGCTCGCGCGCGTCCGTAACGTGGGATCGAGGCCTTTCGGGCATCACGCGAGAGGAGATGAGGACGCGATGACGACCACCAGCACCGCGCAGGAGCTTTCCACACCGACGGGTTCGGTCGACACGGGGCGCCTGGTGTTCACGCGCGGCGCCGCGCACCTCACGATCGGGGTGAACGGGTCCATGGACGACCTCTATCGAGCCCGCTTCGAGGGGAGGGTGCCGGACGTCAGGACCGACGGAGGCACCGTGACGGTCCGCTACCGCATGAGCCTGCATCCCACGAGTGGCGAGATCGAGCTGTGCGGCGGGATCCCCTGGTCGATCCGTGGCCACATGGGGATGTCGCACGTCGTGGCCGATCTCGAGGAGTTGGAGCTGACGGACCTGGAGGTCTCGGCGGGGATGTCCCACGTCGAGATGAGGCTGCCTCGTCCCAAGCAGACCGTCAGGATCCGGATCGGTGGGGGAGCCAGCGACGTCGAGCTGATCCGGCCGACCGGCGTCCCGGTTCGGGTCCACATCGGAGGCGGCGCGTCGAAGCTCGCGATCGACGAGTTCCGGCTCGACTCCGGCTCAGGGACCGACTGGCGGAGCCCGGACTACGATCGAGTCGAGGCCCGGTACGACATCGGGATCCGCGCCGGAGCCAGCAAGCTCACCGTTCGAACCTGACCGCAGCGGAGTCGTGGCCGGCTCGAGCCGTCCGCACGACGGCTGGAGGCGCCCTCGATTCAGCTATGCCCGAATCACTGAACGCCCATCTACGTCCCGTCGATACCGAGGACCCGCCGGCGTGGACCGTATGTCGTCTTCGTGGAGCACGATCGGCGGATCGAGAGGGTTGGGCAGAGCAGGCACGGAATGCGTCGCTCGCTGACGTTCACCCGTGCGGTATCGCGGCCCCTTCAGCGGGGACCAGGGCCGCGGCGGAACACGCTCGTGACCGCGCCTGCGATCGCGGTGAGCATCGCGGCAGCCACCGGCCCGACGACCGCTCCTACCGGGATCTGCGTCGGGTCGGAGCCCGTTTCCACGACCGGCAGCGCGATCGCACTGATCGTCGCGAGCGCCCAGACCCCGAGCGTCACGATCGACAGTCCGATCCACGTGGGACGCCACATGGCATCACCGCGCAGCCGACCCATGGCCCACAGGAACACGAGCGTGCCCACCCCGCCCCAGAACCACGACGTGAACGCGGCTACCTTCTGGTGCTCCTGTTCGGAGCCGGAGACCATATCGGGGGACAGCAGGCTGATCAGGACGACGGCGGCCCAGATGCCACCGATCCCGATCGCGGTCCACAGCATCCAGGAGCCGTCCGCCGTCACGGTTCGGCGTTCCTCAGACGCTGGAACCTCGTTCGACCCGGAAACGGCCATCCCCTCCAGCCTAGTCCGACGGAGGCCGTCGGTCTCACCCATTTGCTCGGTGACGGCGTCGATCGACGGCGCGATCGAGCGTTGCTTGTGTGACCCGATCCCTGGCTCCAGCCGCGAATGGTCCACCCTCCCCGAGGGCCCAGGCAACCTCGGTGTACGCATAAGGAGGGGAGGACGTGGCCCAGGAAGCGTCCCGCAGCTCTTCACGCACTGGACGAAGGTGGCCGCCGATCAGCTCGGCGTAGGCTTCGTCCTGCTCTATCCACGCCTGACAGATGGCCTCACGCGCCAGGCGCGCGAGGGCACATCTGTCCGGCCCCAGGTACGGAACACTTGCGCACTCAAGCGACCATGTCCTCGGTGGGTTAGCGTCGCCTTATACTCGCGGCCTAAGCCGGTCGGCGTCCCGAAAGGAGACTCGTCATGCCCCAGATCATCGTCACCGCGGCGGTCAACGATGTCGATGAGTGGTTGAAGTTCAAGGCAGAGATGGTCCCTGCGATGTCGGCGGTCGCGTCGGACGGGGCCAGCTACGTCGCTATGGATGGCAGCAACCAGGTCGCGAGTACATGGGACGTCCCTGACACGGAGGCTTTCCAGGCAGCCCAGAGCTCCTTCTCTCCGGAACTGGCGGCGGCGGCGGAGCGAGCCGGGATGATCCCATCGACGATGGTGGTGTACATCAAGAAGTAGGCCGTCGGTCCCTTCGGGGACGTACACGCCGCTATGCTTGATCTCCTTCGCGCCGCTCCCCTCATCGACGGCCACAACGACCTGCTCTGGGAGCTTCGGCAGGGCCGCGATCCGGCCGACCCGACCCTCATGACCGACCTGCCGCGCATGGCCGCAGGCGGCGTGGGCGGCCAGTTCTGGTCGGTGTACGTGCCCTCGGACCTGCCGGCGGACCGCGCCGTGACCATGACGATCGAGCAGATCGACGCGCTCCTCGATCTCGTCCGAAGCAACCCCGATCGGCTGGAGCTCGCCCGGTCGGCCGACGACGTCGAGCGGATCGCCGCTGCCGGAAGGGTCGCGTCGATGATCGGTGTCGAGGGCGGCCACGCGATCGGCGGCTCGCTCGGGACGCTCCGGGTCCTGGCCGAGCTCGGCATGGGCTACCTCACGCTCACGCACAACGACGACACGCCGTGGGCCGATTCGGCCACCGGCGAGCACTCGCACGGCGGACTGACCAGGTTCGGGGAGGAGGTCGTCCGCGAGGTGAACCGGTGCGGCTGGCTCGTCGACCTCAGTCACACCTCGGACGACACGATGCGCCAGGCGATCGAGGTCAGCGAGGCGCCGGTGATCTTCTCCCACTCCTCGGCCCGGGCTCTGTGTGACGTGCCGCGGAACGTGCCCGACGACGTCCTCGAGCTGGTCGGTCGGACCGGCGGCGTGGTCATGGTGACGTTCGTACCGTCGTTCGTTGCTGCCGGCGGAGCTGCGTTCAACCGGGTGGGCTGGGCCGAGGCTCGGCGCGTTCGGGCTGAGCATCCCGACGATCCGGAGGCCGTTCGAGAGGCGATGGACGCGTGGTTCGAGGCGAACCCGGGACCGCATGCAACGGTGTCCGAAGTGGCCAACCACATCGATCACGTCCGCGAGGTGGCCGGGATCGACCACGTCGGGATCGGGAGCGACTTCGATGGCACACCGACCATGCCTGAAGGCCTGGAGGACGTTTCCCGGTATCCGGTGCTGTTCAAGGAGCTGGCGAGCCGAGGCTACGGCGAAGAGGAGCTCATGAAGATCGCCGGCCGTAACGTGCTCCGGGTCATGCGCGAAGGGGAGCGCACGAGCACGCGCCTGCGGGCCGAGCGCTCGCCATCAAAGGCGACGATCGAGGAGCTGGATGGAGACAACCCGCCTCCTCGGTCCGGCTTGGAGGCGGGTTGTCTCCGGATCTTCCTACTTCGATCCAACGATCGAGCAGCGGTAGACCTCGTCCGTCGGGACGAGGGTGATCTCAGGATCGGCTCCAGCCGCAGCTGCCAGGACCTCATCCTCAGATTCGAACTGGTGGGGAGTGAATCCGTCGTTGAAGACGATCAGGACCTGCTGCCACAGGGGGTTCATCCCCTCACCCTGGATGGCATCGATCACCGAAAGGAAGTCCTGCTCATCGTCGAGGTCGTTCGTGGCGTAGATCGTGTTGGTGCTTCGGTTGTGATCGAGCAGCGTCTCTGACGATGGCACCTCGAACATGTTGACGGTGACTTGCTTCCCCTCGTAGAAGACGGGCCGCTGGCTCGCAGCGCCGTTCGGGCTCCCCCCTGCTGCGAACGCGGCGCCACCCGTCAGGGCAACGAACAGGCCCCCCGTGACGAGGATGACTCCGATCCTCGATGCGACTGTGCTCACCCGCATACCGACCCCTCCTTGTGTCGGAGCGGGACCATCCCGCACCGTTGACGGGTACTACGGGCGAGTGCGCATCGAGGATCACTGCAAGTAGATGAACGTTCGGCGACTTGGTTGCCGGCTCTTCACCTTGCGAAAGCCAGGACCCGCTCAGGCGTGGTCGATGGCCGCGGTCGCCAACACCTGCCCGGTCGGGGAGGTGACGGTGAGGCGGTCGAAGGGAGTCAGGTCGGCGTAGGTGACCAACAAGGTCTCCCCGTCGCCCTCCCGGAACTCGATCGGTGGAAGAGCCTGCGACTCGCCGTCGGACGAGAGCAACGTCGCCGTCGCGGAACCCGTGTAGCCGGGCACCTTCGCGAACACGATCGCCCACGAGGACCAATCGCCGGACGGGTCGCCGTCGTAGATCACCACCTGCCCCTGCATCGTGGATCCCTCGGCGGGTCGGAGCTTTCCGATCCGGAACTCCTTCCCACCGAGCACCGTGAGGAGGTTCCGGTAGCTCTGCGCGTCGGTCGTGGCCAAGGAGGCCCGGTGCCCTTGGGCGAAGCCGAAGGCGACCGAGCCGACGACCAGGATCAGTGCGGCGGCGGCTGCGAAGGCTCGCCACGGCGAGCGCTCGCGGCCGGACCCACCGGAGAGGAGGGGCGTGGCCGGCGCACGCCCGCTCTCCTCCCACTCCTCGCCGAGCGTGCCCAGGACACGGTCGCGGAGCTCGGGCGGTGGATCCTGATCGTGGACGGCCAGTGACAGCGCCGAGACGCCCTCTTCGAGCTTCATCCGCTCGTCACGGCAGGCGACGCACCCTCGGAGGTGGCGCCGGACCTCGAGGTCCTCGGGCTCCCCGAGCGTGCCGAGCAGGTGCTCGGGCAACAGCTCGCGGATCTGGTCACACGTCATCGTTCGGACTCCTTCGCCATCTCGGCCCGCAGACGCAACAGGGCCGCTCGGATCCGCGATTTCACGGTCCCCTGCGGGATCCCCTCGAGCGCCGCCACCTCGGCCGTGGTCCGTCCGCCGAAGTAGGCGAGCTCCAGCGCGGAGCGTTGCTCGGGCGGGAGGACCCCCATCGCCCGTCGCGCGCGGGCCGAGAGGTCGGCGACCGCTGCCTGCTCGTCCGGGAGCGGCTCGGGGTCGTCCTCGGGCTGCACACCCACCGACTGGAGGCTCCGCGACTCCAGGACGCGCCGGCGCAGGGCGTCGATGGCGAGCGACCGCGCGGTCAGCAGCACCCATGTCTCCAAACGCCCGCGCTGCGGGTCGTAGCGGTCGGCGGTTCTCCAGAGCTTCACGAACGTGTCCTGGACGAGGTCCTGTGCGGCCGGATGGTTGCCGAGCATCACGACGCCGAGCCCGTAGATCCTGGACGCGAACCGGTCGTAGAGCACGCCGGCCGCCCGCTCCCGGCGGGCGGCGAAATCCGCCATCAGAGCGAGGTCGCTGCTCGGCTCGTCCGTTCGCACGTAGGTCACGGTACTCCGAGGGTCTACGGACGAGCGGGCAGAACGGTTCATCGTGTTACGCGTCGAGGCCCACCGGATCCCTCTCGTGAGCCTCCGTGCGGTGAGTCGCGACCAGGATGGTTCCGATGACCACCACTCCGATGCTCACGGCCTGCAGCCAGAAGCCGATCTCCAATGAATACCCTGTGAAGGTCCCGCCCCCGCGGAGGCTGGCAGACTGGAGCAGCGACGCGATCCAGGTGAGCGACCACACGGTGACCGCGCCTGCTAGGAAGCCACGCGATCGGCGCTCGCGTCGTCGAAGACCGATGAGGGCGACGACCACGACCGTGGCGATCCCACCGAACAGGAACAGCTTCGGGCCTAACTGCAAGCCGCCCCCGAAGGCCACGATCAGCTGGTCGTACAGCGACACCGTCCCACCCTGGGCGGACTCGTACCCGTAGTAAGGAAGGAAGCAACTCGCCAAGAAGAGCGCCGCGCCGAGGAGCACGATCGCGTAGCCGAGGCTGGAGCGGCGAGCGGTTTCCGAGGCCCTCTTCACGTCATGAGCGTGCTCCGCCTCTTCACGCACGTCCCGCTGGTGCTCCAGGATGCCCTCCGGATCATGAGGCAACTTCGGTCCGAACGGTTGGAACTCGACCATGTGGCGCCTCCTCGAACGAGAAGCCAGTCGAATGGTACGACCGACCCGTCCGGGTGGATGATCCGCCCGGGTCCAGGAACACCGCCCGCCACCCGCCGATGGAGGGGGAGGCTAGGCGATCATCACGACGCCGGGGGAGGCTTGGAAGAGGACGGAGCAAGAGGCCGACGCTTCGCACGGAGGATGTCCGGGTCGCGGGGGTCGAGCGGCAGCACGGCGTAGCGATCACCGCGGTCTCGTATGGCCCTCCGCTCGATCCGGATCCGCTGCATGGTCCACCTCCGTGGTTGACGTTCTCGCACTTCGCATCGTGCGGCCGGTGACCGAGGTCACCGACACGACGTGTTCCTCATCGGGCGCTCGGAGAGCGGCGCGGCCGTGGGGGTTCCGATCCCCACGGCCGCCACCATCGATCCGGGATGAACGGTTCGTCAGTAGATGCCGCCCGAGCCACCGCTCGCGTTCGCGATCAGGACGACCAGCCCGGCCACGACCGCCAAGCCGACCAGGATCCCGACCCACACCTTCCAGGCCGAACCACTGCGCCGCTGCATGCCACTCGAGCTATCCATGCTGGACCTCCTTCGCCTCATCTTGCTCGGCTCCTACGTCCTCACGCATCCCACAACGGCTGGACGCGCGCGCGACTTCCGATCGAGAGGGTGATGAAGATCACCGGGTGCAAGGCGAGCCACGTAGGAACCGGGAGCGAACGTGGATGCGGGCCAGGGCGATGGAGCTCCGCTCCATGTGCACCTCGCAGTCGATCAGGAGCTCCGACGGATCGTGCGGGTAGCCTTGGGCAGCACCATCACTCGGACAGGGTCGCCGGGACCGTCGACTGGGAGGGGTGAGCGATGACGAAGGGCAGCACGGGCGCCGCAGCTGGTGGCGGCGCTCTCTACGGCCTTGGGATCTTCGGCGCGTTGTTCTACTACTGGCAGCAGGCCAACTCGTTCTGGGAGTACGTGTGGGCGATCTTCCCGAAGGCGATCTTCTGGCCTGCGTACATGGTGTACGAGGGGTTCAGGGCGCTCGGATCGTGACGCTTTCGTCGATCGCGACAAACCGTTCGCCTCGGCCTCGAACTGGGCAATGCTCAGGCAGTGTGAGGCGTGCCCTTGCGGAAGGCCCTGAACAGGCCGGTCAAGATCATGACCAGTCCGGCGATCGCCGTGATGATCCCTACCCAGTCGGGGCCGCCACTGGCGGTCGTCAAACCGAACACGAACGCAACCCCGATGATGCCGACGCCTGCCCCGGCGAGCGACAGCCCCACATTCCTCTCTCCTCTGGTTGCCATCGGAGTCCTCCTTCCTCAGATCCTTCAGGGTCACTCTCGCCGATGGATGGCCAGGCCTTCTGAGGCAAAGGTCCTGTCGTGAGCGGGACCCTGGGCTGTGTGAGCGCCTCCGTTCGGCCGTCATGTCTGGGTAACACTCGTTACGGATATGATGTAACATCCGCTACAGGATGGATTGGGTAGTCCTGACCTACCGGGTGCCGCAGGAACCATCGCGGCACCGGGTCGCCATCTGGCGCGAGCTCCGTCGAGCCGGAGCGGTGTCGCTGCAGCAAGCCACGTGGGCCCTCCCGCTCCATCCGGCCACGGATGCGACGATCGATCGCGTGCTGGCCCTCGTGGAACGCGCCGAGGGTGAGGCGCTCGTCTTCACGTCCCGCCCCCGGGACGAGGAGATGGCAGCCAGCATCGAGGATCAGTTCCTCGAGGGCCGAGAGGCGGAATGGCATGAGTTCGTCAGGGAGTGCGACAAGTTCGACGCAGAGATCGCGCGCGAGATCGCAAAAGAGAAGTTCACGCCGGCTGAGCTCGATGAGGAGGAACAGAACCTCGAGCGGCTGCAACGCTGGTACCGGGAGTTGCGCGCGAGGGATGTCCTCGGCGCGCCCTCGGCTTCCGAGGCGGAGCTCCGGCTCAAGTCCAGCTCCGAGCGGCTCGAGGGGTTCGCGCAACAGGTGTTCGAGCGGGGAGGAGGAGCATGATGCGAGACCCCACGACCCGGATCCGGGCCATCGTGAAGCGGACGCCGGCGCCGCAGGTGACCGCCCTGGACCCCTGGGAGAGCCTGCGCGCGCATGCCACACGCCGCGCCCACGAGGCGATCGACGAGGTGCCGGGGATACTCCGGCGCCTGAAGACCTTCCTGCTGGTCGGATCGATCACGATGATCGCGTTCGCGGCCGGGATGCTGGTGGTCCTGTGGCACGCGGTTCGGTGAGGAGCTGACCCTGCACCCGCTCCTGGTTGGGCTCGCGATCGCGTTCGTCCTGTGGGTCGCGGCGATCGTCGTGCTGGTCGCGATGGGTCGCATCGGGGTCGCGCGCGAGCTCATCGGTCTGGTCCCCAACCTGCTGCTCCTGTTCAAGGACCTCGTCCGCGATGAACGGGTCCCTCGAAGCGCGAAGCTGTGGCTCGGGTTCGCTGCCGTCTGGCTCGCATCACCGATCGACCTGATCCCCGAGTTCATCCCCGTCTTGGGGCCGCTCGACGACGCGGTCGTCGCCGCCGTTGTGCTTCGCCACCTCGTTCGCAAGGCCGGGAGCGAGGTCGTGTACGAACATTGGCGCGGAGAACCATCCACGATCTCGCGGGTCCTCCGGCTCTTCGGTGCGAGTGACCCGCTGAGTCGAGAAGGCGAAGGCTAGAGACGCCCCAGGGCTTCCACGAGCCGGTCGACGTCGTCGCCGTCGTTGTAGGCGTGGAGGGAGATCCTCAGCCCGCCCGCTCGACCGCCGCAGATGATCCCGGACTCCGAAGCGAGTCGTTCCGCGGTCACCCCCGGATCGTGATCGGCGTGGCGCAGGGACACGATGTGGGACGCCGCCGACGGATCGCTCAGCGGCCGGAACGGGCGCCATCCGAGCTCGGCGACCCGATCGACGAGGTGCGTCGCCAGCCGCCGCGCATGCTCGTCGATGCGCTCGAACCCCAGCGACGAGAGCATCGCGATCGAGGCCACGAGCCCGATGGCGGACACGTACGACATCGTCGAGAGCTGGAAGCGGCGCGCGTCATCGGCCAGGCGAAGCGTCATCGGGTCGAAGTCGAACGGGTGCTGGGCACCCATCCAGCCGACGAAGCGAGGGAGGCGGGTCACTAGATCCGGAGCGAGCGCCAGCAGCGCCACGCCTCCGTGGGATGACAGCCACTTGTAGCCGCTCGTCACCAGCGCGTCGGCACCCCATCCGACGGTGTCGACGACCCCGGCGCCGGCGAGCTGCGTGGCGTCCACGACGACGCGGGCGCCGACCTCGTGCGCCCGCTCCGCCACCCGCCGGGCGTCGACCCGCGTGCCCGTCGCGTACTGGACCACGCTGAAGGCCACGACCGCCGTCGCGGGATCGATCGCGTCGACCAGATCCTGGGTGAGGTCCCGGTCGGCGCGGTCCTCGATGAACCTCAGCGAGATCCCGCGACGCTCGGCGACCGCGAGCCACGGGTACGTCACGCTCGGGAAGTCCGATCCGACGAGCAGGACGGTCCCCCGCTCGGGCTCGAGCAGCGAGGTCACCTGGCCCAGACCCTCGCTCGCGCCCGCGACGACGGCCACCGCATCGGATGAGGTCCCCAGCACCTCGGCGCCGGTCGAACGGACGCCGTCCAGGATCGCGGCCTCCTGGTCGTCGCTGAGATAGAGGTTCCCGAACTGCGCCGTCTCCCTCAGGAAGGCGTCCATCGCCTCGATCGTCGGGACGGGGATCAACCCCAGGGACGCCTGGTTGAGGTAGGTGCAGCGCTCGAGGGCGGCGTACCGATCGCGCGGAACGAGCGAGGGGATCGAGGACATCTGCGCCTCCAGAAAGGGGCCTCGCCCGCCCGGTGTATCAGCCCCTCCTGTCCTCGCGCCGCTCCTTGCGGCGTCGGTGACGGCGCATGACACCGACCCCGAACCAAACCAACGCCCCCAGGAGCGCGGAGGCCAGCGTGAGCAGCCACAGCGGCCAGGTGAAGCCCCAGAACAAGAAGTCCAGACGGACGCTCTCGGTGTTCTGGAGCATGAAGATGAGCAGCAAGCCAACTCCGGTCAGCGAGGCGATGGCGCCGGCTCCGAGCCCACCTGCTTGGGCTTGGGAGCCGCTGTTCGTGGGACTCTCGCGCATGACCACTCCCCCCTCTTGGTACGTCACGGTCGAACCCGACTCTACGCCAGCGATGCCCTGTGGAGGAGAGCGCGGACCCGCGGCGGCGCCGTACGGCCCGCTAGGCTCTCGGCATCTCGGAAGCGGGGGGTGCGGACATGAGCGAACGGCGTGTTCCTGAAGCGCAGTTCCAACTCGCGAATGAACGGACGTATCTCGCGTGGCTGCGGACGGCGCTCGCACTCGTCGCCTCCGGCGTCGCAGCCGCACGGCTCCTGGCGGGGCAGACGCTCCATTGGGCGTGGGAGACGGTTGGGGTCCTGCTGATCATGGCGGGTGTCGTGACCGCTGCCTTGGCACGGCGCCGGTGGCGGGCGATGGACGCTGCGATCCGCGCAGGCGAGCCCCTCCCGGCTCCGGGCATCGCCGTGATGATCGCGGGCGTCATCGTGATCTGTGGGCTGATCACCACCGCACTCCTGCTCGGAACGGATCCCGGACAAGTCCCATGATCGACTGGATCCGCCGTCGAGATCGACAGTTTCGGAAAGGCGGTCTGTCAGCACCATATGAACCCCATCCTCAGCGAACTCGACGCATCCGATAGACGACTGCTCCGGCGGCGCGCGATGCCGGCATTCACGCCGGTGATGCTGGCCACGTTGGCCAAGGAGGCGTTCTCGGACCCGGCGTGGGTCTACGAAGCCAAGCTCGACGGTCAGCGCTCGCTGCTGTGGAGGCGCCGCTCGAGCGTCCGGTTGATCACGAGGAACGAGAAGGACCGCACCTCGCACTATCCCGATCTGGTCGAGGCCATCCTTCGGGACGACACCGCTCCGATGATCGCCGACGGTGAGATCGTCGCGTTCCAAGGCGACCTGACCTCGTTCTCGCGCCTGCAGGAGCGGATGCAGAACGCGAGACCCAGTGCGGCACAGGTCGCGGCCGTGCCCGTGGTCTTCTACCTGTTCGACCTGATCTGGTTCGACGGCTACGACCTCTCGGAGTTGTCGCTGCTCGCGCGGAAGTCGGTGCTGCATCGCGCGGTCGCCTTCGCGGACCCGATCCGTTTCTCTGAGCACCTGGCCGAGGAGGGCGAGGTCGCGTTCCGCGCTGCGTGCGAGAAGGGTTGGGAGGGCCTCGTCGCCAAGCGTGCATCGGCTCCCTACACGCACGGGCGGTCGAAGGACTGGTTGAAGTTCAAGTGCGTGAACGAGCAAGAATTCGTCGTGCTGGGGTGGACCGATCCCCATGGGTCGCGCTCCGGGCTCGGGGCCCTGCTCGTCGGCTACTACGACGACGGCAAGCTGCGGTTCGGCGGGAAGGTGGGCACCGGCTTCAACGAGCGCGAGCTCGCCAGGCTCATGGGGCTCCTCCGCCCCCTCGAGCAGACCGTCCCCTCGGTCACCGACGCGAAGGGCCTGACGATGAAGGGCGTGCACTGGGTACGACCCGAGCTGGTCACCCAGGTCGGCTTCAGCGAGTGGACCCCCGACGGCAAGCTTCGACACCCCCGCTACATCGGCCTCCGCGACGACAAGCGGCCGAAACAGGTCGTCCGCGAGCGGGCCTAGCAGACGTGATGGCACTCAGGGGGTCGAGGCTGCCATCGGGTGGATCGTTCGGCCGGACCGCCGCGGAGTCAGCGATCCAGCAAGGGCTCGAGCCACTCCGGCACGACCCGCCCTTCGAGCCGCACGAACGGCGGTTCGAGGTCGGGCACCCGCTCGAGGGTTGCAACCGCCTCATCGATCGGGATGGATGAGGCGCGTTCCGCCGCCTCGATCTGCATCGGAACGAGACGCACGTCACCCGCCGTGCACACGCCCGTCGCCTCCCGCCGATCCAGGCCGTAGGCCATCGCCGCATCGATCGTCGACCGCTCATCGAGCGGCTCGTACCACGTGGCGAACCGGCGCTCCTCGCCCGCCTTCCAGAGGTCCCTGGCGACGGCCTTGATCAACATGAGTCCGGCATCCTGCGCGTGGACCTCCTCGACGAGCGCCTCGAAGTCGTGCAGGAACTCCGGATAGCGAGTGAGGCGATAGTTGTACGGGGTGAGGACCGTGTCGAACCGGAATCGTCGCAACGCCTCCAGATGCACGGCGGGCGCCTTCATCCCGTGCCCGGTGATGCCGATCGCGGCGACGAGCCCTTCCTCACGAGCGCGGATCGCACCCCCGAGCGCTCCGCCAGACGCCGTTCGCCGGTCGAGATCGTCGAAGGCGCCGACGGAGTGGAGCTGCACTAGGTCCAGTCTCGTGACCTGCAGCCGCTCGATCGAGCGGCGGATGCTGTCGTACGCCTCGGACGCCGTCGGGTCACCCGTCTTGGTCGCGAGGAAGATCCGGTCGCGGATCCTCGGCATCCACGCTCCGAGCCTCAGCTCCGAGTCGCCGTAATCCGCCGCCGTGTCGAAGTGATTGATGCCCGAGTCCAGCGCAAGCTGGATCGAACGATCGGCGACCTCTTGCGTCACCTCGGAGAGGGCCGCCCCGCCGTAGATCAGCACGCTGCTCATGTGGCCGAGACGCCCGAGTCTCCGCTGCTCCATCAGGGCTGAACCTCCCGATCGACCCTCCCACCCCGAAGCGTCTTGCGCACCACGGGCCGAGTTGGCTTCCGCCGAGCTACTTCTCGGAATCCGGCGCGGTCGTACATGGACTTCGCGCCGAAGAACATGTCGTCCGGGTGACTGCGCTGGTCCTTGTCCACCGGATACGCCTCCACGAGGCGGGCGCCGCAGGACCTGGCGTAGTCCACGGCGGCCTTGAGCATCCGCTGTGAGAGGCCTCGACCTCGAGCGTTGCGGTCGACGAAGAAGCACACGATGGACCACACCGGCCGGTCGTCCACGGGCTTCATCACCGGTGAGCGGCGGAGCTTCGCGTAGTTCTGCCTGGGCCCGAGCGACACCCATGCGACCGGAACGCCGTCCTCGTATCCGATCAACCCGGGCACGGTGCCCCGATCCACGAGTGCCTTCATCGCCCGCCGGTTCTGCTGGCCGACGCCGGTACCGGCTCCGACCTTCCGATAGAACATGCAGAAACAGGTTCGAACGATGGGCCGATCGAACAGCTCGACCAGATCTGGCCACCGTTCCTTCGTGACCGGATGTGTTTCGAACCCCATCGGCGCCAATCTACCGTCCGAGAAGAGTGTCAGCTCTCCCCGCTAGGGTAAGGGCCGCGGTTGCCCGCGGGCCCTACCGGTCTCGACGGATCGGCGAACGTTACGTCGGCGCGGCGATCGACCACAGTCCGCGGCCGTGCGTCGCGGCGATGATCGTCCCGCCGTCGGAGGTGAGCGACAGGTCGTTCGTCGAGGCGTTCGGTAGCCCGGTCCCGAAACGCGACCACGCGGTGGCCGCTCCGCCCCCGGCCGCGGCGATGAACACCCCGATGTCGGTGGCGAGGACGAGCTGGCCGTTCACCACCAGGAGGTCGTCGCTCGGCGCGTCCGGCAGGTTCCCGGATATGTCGGTCCAGGTCCCGCCACCGTCCGTCGTCTCGAACACGTGGCCGATGCCGCCGCCCTGCACCCACCGTCGCGAGAATCCGTTGTAGACCGCGTACACGTGGCCCGGGTCGTCGGGAGCGATCGTGACCGCCGCCACGAAGCGGTTCGGCAACCCCTGCCCGGCGAGATCGAGCGTGTGCCAGTCTCCGGCGCCGCCGGTCTTCGGGTCGTAGTTCGTATCGATCCCGGAGGCGAACCCCGGCGGGTTGCACGGTCCGCACCACGCCGCATAGGTCACGTCGCCATCCACCGCGATCGCGGTGATCGAACGCCCGGCGCCGGTGTCGTGGACGATCGTCCAGTCGCACGCCTTCGCGCCGCACGTGGTGTCCCAGCCGAGCCCGCCGTTGTCCCAAACGTACCGTCCGCCGGCGACCCAGTGATCGAGGTCCTGCGGGTCGGCCTCGAAGGGCGCGATGAACCTAGGACTCGGGTCGCAGGGGTTCGGGGTGTAGGTGAACGCACCGCAGGCCGGGGAGATCTCGGTGAACGACGCGGTCGACCCGTCCGAGAGGCCTCCGTTCTCGGTCCTTGCCATGTCGAGGCCGACGTACTCGACCACGGCGCGGTTGGCGTTTGCCGGGTCGACGATCGAGTCACCGCCGTCGCCTCCGAACGGCGAGATCATCGGGCTCGTGTCGGGCAGCAACAAGGAGACGCCGTTGTCCTGCAGGCCGCCCCAGATCGCCTCGCCGCCCTCGGTCTGGCCCGAGCCGGCGAAGTAGTACTGGAGGCTGTGCAGGTTCTCGTTCAGGTCGTTCCAGCCCTGGACGCTGTGGTTGTCGAGCGAACGGCTGTAGACGCCCCCGTCGTTGCCGATGTACACGGTGTCCCCGGCGATCGCGATCGCGTGTTGGTCCGGGTGCGTCGTGCTCGGGCAGTCGTTCACGCTCACGGTCGCGCACTTCAGGCCGAAGTTCCAGTAAGGCCCGATCGCCTTCCAGGACGAGCCGCCGTCCGTGGTCTCGAAGACCTCCTCGAGGCCGACGTAGACGTGATTGCCGTCACTCGGGTCGACGGCGAGGAACTGGTTGTACCAGGACTGGACGCCGGGGTAGTAGCCGCGCGACGCCTGCAGGGCCGAGCCCGACGCTGCGAGCTTGCCAGCTTCGGCGAGCTTGTTCCAGCTGCCGGCCGGATTGCCGCTCGGTGAAGCGTAAATGCCCATGAGGTTGGTCCCACCCTGGTGTGCGCTCGGGTGGTTGAACAGCGTGCTGGACTCGACGATCGCGTACAGCGTCGAGCCGTCGGCCGTGTAGGCGAGCGTGACGCGGCCGATCTGTGCGTCGTTAATCGCGCCGGTCGCCGTCACGGGGGTGAAGTTGGCGCCCCCGTCGTTCGAGACGTAGATCCCGTTGCACGCCGAGCCGGCCCGCCACCCGACGACGGCCACGACGGTCTCGCCACCCGTCCCAGGCCGAACGACGACGTCGCTGATGTAGGTCGTGTCGTGTTGCCCGATGCAGGGCTTGAGCAGGAGCTCCCACGCCCCCGATCCCGACGAGGCGGAGTGCTCGTACAGCCCCTGGCTGGTGGCCGCGAAGACGTTGCCCTGGCCGTCGAACACGAGACGGCCGATCAGATGGTTCTCGAGCTCGGACCCGCCGACCAGCGACCACGTCGCGCCGCCGTCGGTCGAGCGCAGCACGCCGATCCCCGCGTACGAGTCGGAGCTCGTGTTGGCCTCGCCGGTCCCGACCCAGATCGAGTGATCCGCTGGGTTGACCGAGACCGCGCCGATCGACAGCGTCGGCGCATCGTCCAACAGCGGGGCCCAATCGGCGCCGTCATCGGTCGATTTCCAGACGCCGCCGTCGGCCATCCCCGCATAGATCGCGTCGCCGTCGACGGCGATCGCGGTCGAGCGACCGCTGACCAGGCCCCACCCGGCGCCGGAGTTCGACCAGACCGGGTCGCGGTAGTCGGGGTCGTCGTTCTCGTAGGGCTGATCCGTGACCTCGGTCCAGCTCCCGGGGACCACCGGCAACGCCTGTGCCTCCGCGAAAGCGCCCATGAACGCTCCAGCGTCGACGACGTCGCTGGGCGCGGTGCGCGCCTCGGCGTACTGCTCAGATGCCTCGAGGGCCTCGAACTCGCCCTTGGCGTCCTCGGTCAACTCGCGGCTCGACGACTTGCCGTTGGGGTCGTTGGCGCCCGCGATCACCGGGGCCGCGAACCCCGCGACCGCGATCGCGATCGCGAGGAGCGACGCCAGTAGCAGGCGGGTGAGGCTGCGCCCGGTCGAGGTCATACTGTCTCCTTTCCAATTTGGTTCCTCCACCCTCACACCGGCTCATCCGGTCCCGCAACCCTGCCGGGTTGAGCGCCGCAGAAGCCCGACGGACCTCCCCGCGACCGTGACCGAGCACGCGCCACCAGAATCAACGAGCCAACCTGCTGAGAAGGTCTACGCACAAGGAGCTTTGTAGGCCGCTCGCGAGGGTGGGAAGTGCGTAACAGAACGACGGCTGACGAGACAGGGTCTGCGAGGAGGCGATGAGATGGACAACTCGAAGCAACAGCCCACGTCTATCCCCCAGACCGAGCAGGAGTGGCGAACGCGCCTGACCCCTGAGCAGTACGAGGTGCTGCGTAACAAGGGAACGGAGCAGCCGTTCACGGGCGCGTATGCGTCGACGAAGGAGCCCGGTGTCTACAGGTGCGCCGGATGCGGGGCCCCGCTCTTCAGCTCAACGACCAAGTACGAGTCGGGGACCGGCTGGCCGAGTTTCTGGGTGCCGATCGAGCCCGGGGCCGTCGAGCTGCACGACGACCGGACCCTCTGGATGCATCGCACGGAGGTCACCTGTGCGCGATGCGGCGGCCATCTGGGGCACGTGTTCTCCGACGGACCCCCGCCGACGGGGGATCGCTACTGCATCAACTCGGTCTCGCTGGAACTCGAGCCGGAGCCGCAACGGGGAGTAGGTGACAGAACTGAACCTTCCGGCCCCGAAAGTCAGGGTGAAGGCGTTCGTCGAGCCAGAATCGGCCAAAGGCCGCTCAGGAATCGGCTGTACCAGGCGCCGTTGCCTATCGCTCCTGTTGGCCTCCGGGCGAAGCAAGTGAACGACGAAGTGCATCCACGACATGGAACCGGAGAGGCTCGTCCGCTTCCAGATCCATCAGGACTTCGGCCATCCTCTGTCCGTCCGGCCGTTCGCGGAACTGTCGGATCGCGTCCGCCCGGATGACGGAGGGGGCAGTCAAGTCCCGAAGGAGATCCCGTCGCTCGTCGACGCTCAAGCGTGACACGTGACGTATCGCACGCCGACTCAGGTCGCCCACATGCGGCAGCATGCTCCGCCCGATCCGAGGGGGCAACGTCGCTGCTCTCGAGCACCTTCGTGGTCAGCGCCCGGCGTCGTCCAGCGATAGGGTTGGATCGACTTCACGCGACCGGAAGGGGTCGGCATGTCGTCCATCTCGGAGCGGGAGAGCAGGGAGATCGAGGCGGCGAACGCCTCCGGCACCACTCCGGTCGTCTTCATCCACGGCCTCTGGCTGCTTCCGAGCAGCTGGGCCAACTGGGCGGACTTCTTCAAGCAGGCCGGTTACGCGCCGCTCACGCCGGACTGGCCGGACGATCCGGAAACGGTCGAACAGGCGCGGGCGAACCCGGGCGTCCTCGCCAAGAAGACGCTGAAGCAGGTTGCCGACCACACGGCCGACGTGATCGGCAAGCTCGAGGAGAAGCCCGCCGTGATGGGGCACTCGACCGGCGGATTGTTCGCCCAGATGCTGGCCGGCCGTGGGCTGTCGGCAGCCACGGTTGCCATCGACCCGGGCGTGTTCCGCGGCGTCCTGCCGCTGCCCCTGTCCACCCTCAAGGCGTCCGGACCGTTCCTGTTGAACCCCTCGTATCGGGGCCGCGCCATCACGCTCACCTTCGACCAGTTCAAGTACGGCTGGGCGAACGCCCTCGATGAGGACGAGGCGAAGCGCCTGTACGACACCTACCACGTGGCCGGGTCGGGGATCGCCCTGGCCCAGATGGCCGATTCCAACCTCAATCCCTGGACCGAGTCGAGGGTCGACACGAAGAACCCCGATCGAGGCCCGTTGCTGATCCTCGACGGGGAGAAGGACCACACGGTTCCCTGGGCGATCGCCAACGCCTCCTACAAGCGGCAGAAGCGCAACCCGAGCGTCACCGAGATCAAGCAGATGTCCAACCGCGGCCACTCACTGACCATCGACCACGGCTGGCAGGAGGTCGCGCAGTCCGCGCTCGACTTCGTCAAACGGTTCGTCCCGGCCAAGCCGACCTAGGCCGCGTCGATCTGTCGCCGCGATCTCTCAGCCGATGGGATGTGGTTCGAGGCGCTACCAGCGTTCGACCGCATCCACGAGCGCGTCGATGTCGGCGGTCGTACGAGCGAGGACGATGGCTCCGTCGGCTCCGGCCTCGCGCCAGCGCGCCCAGGTCTCGCGTGGGCCCTGGACCCAAGGGCTGTCGGCGATCCGCTCGTCGCTCAGCCAGTCGCCTTGGGAACCGACGAGGACCCGCTGATCGGCGCGTTGCCGGCCGCTCTCCTCGAGTGACTCGAGGTAGGCGGGCAGATTGGCCTCGATATTGACGTCGAAGGCGGACCAGCCGTCCGCGATCCGTCCCGCAAGGCGGGCGCCGGCCGCCGTCTCGCCGCCGATGATGATGGGCGGCGGTGGTACCGGAACCGGGTAGGCGGTCGCCTCGCGGAGCGGGTAGAACGGGGACGATCGGGTCACGGGGCCACCCGTCCAAAGGGCGCGCAAGACCGCCACGGCCTCCGTCAGTCGTGCGACACGCTCGCGGGCCTCAGGGAAGTCCATGCCGTAGGCCTCGTGCTCTGCGGGAGCGCCGCCGATCCCGATCCCCAGCACCAGCCGACCCTTGCACGCGATCTGCAGCGTGGATGCCATGCGGGCGAGGAGGGCCGGATGGCGGTTCATCACGTTGGCGACGAAGGGGCCGATGGTGATGTGCTCGGTGCTGGCCGCCGCCATCGACAGGATCGTCCAGTTCTCCACGACCGGAACGGTCGCGTCGCCTCGGCCGATGAAGTGGTCCCAGGCCCACACGCCGGCGTAGCCCGCCGCATCCAGGCGCCGGGCACTCTCGAGCCACCAACCCGGCTCGGCCCTGATCGTCCGAAGGCAGACGCCGATCGGCAGCCTATCCCGATCCGAGGCGGCAGATTCCACGACGGCGTTCACCTGGCGAAGACGACTGCCTTCATCGGATCGATGACGATACCTTTCGTCTCCCGTGGCCGTTCGGAGTCGTGCAAGAACCAGCCGATCGCGCCGCCCGATCGAAGTCTCGCAACATGAGGACGTGGACCAGTTCGGCGCGGGGGAGCCGGGCCGAGGGCGTCGAGGTGGGCTCATAGTCGGCGTTCTAGTTGGTCCGGCTTATGCGCGCCCGGGACCGCCGTACCCCGCTCGTGTGCTCCCGTCGGTCGGGGTAACCACGAGTGGTTCCCGTCTACCCGAGAGCCCAGCGCGATCGACAGGGAAGCGGCGTGCCCGCCCACGTGGCGAACTTCTACGCATCGAGATTGACGCGGCGCTTCGGTGACGATGCGACGAAGACGATCCGGCCGTCGTCGAGGAGCCCTGTCCGCTCCAGGGACTTCGTCGCCTCACGGTCCGGCAGGTACAGCACCACCATCGTCTGGCCGAGCCCCCCCATGTCCTCGGCGACGTTCTTGATGGCGTCGCACCCGTCGTCTGTCACCTCTTCGACCTCACAAAGATCGAAGGTGACATCGATATCGGGCGGAGCCGCGACGCGCGCGCGCAAGCGCTCCTCGTCTTCCTCTGTCAACGTCCCCCAGGCGACGACGTAGGGACGTGCATCGGAGCTTCCGATCCGTTCGATGATTGCCACGCCGACGATCCTGACATGGGAGGGCTTGCCGCGCAGTCCTCCAAGTAGGCGAGGGCCACTGCATCGGATGACTCCCCAAGCTCCGGACGATGATCGCCTGTCAGGCACGACGCGGGTGCGTGCCCCTTACCCGGGAAGCACGGAACGCGACACCGCCTCCCTTCCGAGCCCGGACCCGCGGAGGGGAGTCGAACGAAGGAAGCCCGCGGGTCCGATCGTTCAGCTAGTACTGCGGGTTCCCTCCGACGCCCGGCTCGTTTCCGTCGCTCGGATCACCTCCGACGGCCGGGTCACCTCCGGCCCTCTCGTTGTCCTCAGCGGCGTTCTCACCCTGGCCGTGTACGTCACCGGCGTTCTCACCCTGGCCGTGTGCGTCACCGGCGTTCTCACCCTGGCCGTGTGCGTCACCGGCGTTCTCACCCTGGCCGTGTGCGTCACCGGCGTTCTCACCCTGGCCGTGTGCGTCACCGGCGTTCTCATCCTTGCCGTGTCTCACCGGTCGGCGCGGCGTTCTCGCCTTGGCCGTGTACGTCACCGGCGTTCTCACCCTGGCCGTGATCGTCGGCGTGCTCGCCCATATGGCGACCATGATCCGGTGACTCACCGCGCCCCCGTCGGTCGCCGGGCTCGCCCTCGTTCTGGGAGGGAACATAGGCGGGTGTTGGCGTCGTGGGGGAAACAGCGACGGCCGGATACAGCGGCGCGCGCTCCACGGCCGGCGCGGAAACATGGACGCGCTCCGAGCGTTCGTGTGAACGTTCGTGCGTGTGGGCTGCGCTCAGCGTCAGCACAAGGCTCGCGGAAACGGTCACCGCGACGGTGCTCGCCGCGGTAAGGAGTTCCGCGTGGTCGCGAAAGGCGTTCGCAACGTACTCTCGGACGAGATCCGCTTTGGCCGATAGCAGCCATCCGCTGATGCGCTGGGGAACTTGCAGCACGCCCCGCGGTCCCAACGCGGGCACGAGCCCCCACCCGACGGCCCCCCCGACGCCTTCGGCGACCAGCGCGTGCAGGAGCCCGGCCATCACGGTCCCTGACACACCAGGCTCGATGCGACCGAGCGCGCCGGCGGGCGTGTGATCGCCGATGACGATGAGCAGTGCATTGGGTGCCAGATCTCGAACGCGCTCGAGCGAGTCGCAAAGGTCGGCCTCGACGACGATCGCGTCCGCCTCGTCCGCCGACACGGCATCGATCAGCGCCTCCTCCGTCTCGGCGACCGCGACGACGTCGAACCCACTCGTCCCGAGCCGAGCCTCCATGTTGCCCACGCTGCCCGCCGTGATCACGCGCAACCGGCCGCCGCGCGGCTTGGACCCGGCGGCCGGAGCCTGTGGCGAGGCGGAACGTTCGATGATCGACATGGGTTCGTTGGCTCCTGGTGGGCGTCGTAGACCACTTCGACTTCGGAGACGCATTAAGTACCATCGCGCGCGCCGTCGGTCATGTCGCACGATGGGTCTACGGACCGGCACGGCGCGGCCCACCCGGCCCTCAGCCGTTCGGACTATCGACTGGTCCTCCGGGACCGGTCCATGGTCCTGTCGAGAGGCTTTCGCGACCGCTTGTTCCGATGTCTGCGTATCACCGACCTCGATGTCCTTGATCTCGCCCAGGAGCTCGAGGCCTTCGCCCTCCTCCGCGGCGCGGGAGTCCGCGCAGCGCGGGCTAAGATGCCGCACGTGCCGACGACGTACGCCGCCGGCCAGATCGCCGCGGAGGCTGGATGCGACGCCGACCGGGTCCGGTGGCTCGCGGAGATCGGGCTTCTGACCTCGGACGAGCACGAGCGGTTCACGTACGGATCCGTGCTCGCCGTGAAGATGGTGTCTGCACTGATGGAGAGTGGCGTCGCGGCCGAGACGATCGAGTTCGCCGCCTCGGAGGGCCTGCTCTCATTCCGACGGCTCGACGAATACCTTCCCTACGAGCCGGGGCCGCGGTCGGAGCGGACGTTCGCCGAGTTCCTGGCCGACGCCGGACCGAGGGCCGAACTCCTCCCCGCCGTTTACGAGGTGCTGGGTCTACCCACGCCGGATCCATCGACCACCATCCACGTCGACGAGGAGACGATGTTCGAACGCTACCTCGACGCATGGCGTCAAGCGCCGGACGAAGACTCGCTGCTTCGCGCCGCCCGACTGATGGCGCAGGGGACGCGGATGGCGCTGCTGGGATGGATGGAGCTTCTCGACGAGCAGCTTGCGCGGCCCGCCAGGGAGCGATTGCTGCGCGGGGAGCTCGAGCGGTTCCCTGACGATGTCCGCGTCACGTTCACACATGCGATCAGCCTGGCGCCCGAGATGTTCACGTGGCTTGCGGCGAGATACCTCGAACACCGCAGTGTCGACGGGATCGTCGAAGGGTTCGAGCGCTTCCTAGCCTCCCGTGGGCTGGCGCGACTCCCCGCCCCGCTTGGCCCGCCGGCGATCGTCTTCGTCGATCTGTCCGGTTTCACCCGTCTCACTCGAGAGCGTGGCGACGAAACCGCCGTCCGCGCCGCCACCTCGCTCCAGCGCCGCGCCGACGAGGCGGCCAGCAGGCACGGAGGCCGCTTGATCAAGCTTCTCGGGGACGGCGCGATGCTCCGCTTATCGGATCCCGCCGCAGGCGTGTCCGCCGCCGTCGAACTCGTGGAGGCGATGAGCCGCGAGGGTGCGCTCTCGTCGCACGCCGGCGTCCACGCCGGACCCGTCATCGAACGCGACCTTGACGTCTTCGGGCAGACGGTGAATCTGGCGTCGCGGATCGCGGACGTTGCCGAAGCCGGAGACGTTCTGACGAGCGAGGCGGTCGCCGACGCCGTCTCCTCCGAGGTCGCGCCGTTCGCGCTCGAGCGGATCGAGGATGCGTACTTCGAGGGCATACCAGAGCCCGTCGCTCTCTTCCGTGTAACACGCTGACACCATCCGTTGTCATGTCGATCGCGCGAGGGTAGCGAACGTCGACCGAGAGGAGATCGATGACGAAGGTGTCCGTAGCGATCAACGGTCGGACATGGTTCACATACGTGCTCAGGAGGGCGGTCTCGACTTGTCTGCCTTCGTCGATGAGGGAGACTCTGAGTGCAGCGAACCGTGTGTCATGAGTCGAGGCGCTAAGCGAGTCTCCCGTCGTTCAGCGCCAGCCGATCCTCCTCGACCATGACTCGCAGCGCCATTCGAGATTCTCCAACTCAGGAGAGGCTCGAGATCGCATCGATCAGTGTGGCCTCGTCGACCTCGCCCGAGGCTGCGAACCTGACCGTGCCATCGGAGTCGACGAAGTAGAGCAACGGGAACCCCGGTACCCCGAGCGCGCTGGCGATGGTTCCCTGGTCGTCGTCCACGGCGACGGGGAACGAGAGGCCGTGGTCGGCCATGTACGCCTCCGGCGTCGGGCCGGGACGATCTCCCACCGCCGTCACGAGCGTGACGAATCCGACCCCCGGGTGATCACGCATGACCCTATCCAGGATCGGAAGCTCCACCTGGCAGTGTGGGCACCAGGGCGCCCAAACGGCGAGCACCGTCGGTTGGTTCGAGAAGGCTTCCCACGAGACCGTTCCCCCGTGTAGACCCGGTGCCGAGAAGTTCGGGACAGTGTCCCCACGGGCGAGCGGTTCCGAACGTGCCGGACCCGCGGCCACGACCGCCGCTCGATCGGACGGACCCGCCCCCGGGTTGCCACTCCCACCGAGGAAGGCGACGACGCCGATCGCGATCGCGCCCGCGACGGCGACCACTCCGAGCATCCACCCGAGCTGCTTCCGGCGTTCGAGACGCCGTCTGGCCGCGGCCTTCGCCTCAGCCCGCTCGAGCCGACGTTCGCGTTTGGTTCGATCCGCGGTCTTCACCATCATGGTCCTCCATCACTCCGAGAAGGTTGTCGAGCTGCAGCGGCCCCACCGGTCGTCGGGCCAGGTAGATCCCAGCGATGACGATTGGGATGTCCCGGGCGACGTCCCACCAGGTCACGCCGTCTCCCGCGCCGCCGCCTCCGAAGCACCCGCAGTCGATCGCCAGACCGCGCGCTTTCGCTTGCACGAGTGCGACGATAAATACGGATGCGAGTACGGCCGTGGCGATGCCCGCGAACCGGACGAACAGGCCCAAGAGGAGGAGGACCCCGACGCCGATCTCGATCCACGGGAGGAGCGACGCCACGATGCGGACCATGGCGTCGGGCAGGACCTGGTACGCGTCAACCGCGAGGATCGACTCCTGCCGGTCGAACACCTTGCCGAGGCCAGCCCACAGGAACAGCCCGGCGGGGACGGCGCGGACGGCGAGCCGCTCTGCGACGAAGAGCGGTCGCGAGTTCATGGCACCCATCGTCGCCGCGTGAGCGGCCAACGAGGGGGGTCGACAGTCCCGTCTCGGCCGGGCCGAGTGTCGGTTGCCGGGGCCGGTGGGAGGCTCCGGTGCTCGTCGACTAGGCTGTGTCAGCGATGACGGTGACCGGAAACGGGGTGTCGTCGGAGCAGCGGCGGGCCGAGACGGCCGACGGCTTCTGGATGCTGTGGACCTCCCTCGGGATCAGCGGGATCTGGGTCGCCGTCGTGTTGATCAGCGTGTTCGCTCCCGATCTCGTGTCGGGCTCTGAGCATGAGCACCTCCCCGTCGCCGCGTTCGGCACCTGGTTCTGGAGCGGGATCGGGACCGCGATCTTCTTGTGGGCGATGGGCAAGCTCCGCGGCGACGCCACCTGGCGATCCACCTGGATCGGGCTCTCCGTCGTCACGCTGGTTCTGTGGGGCTTGGCGACAGTCCTCAGCATCACCCTGCCCGTTGTCGAGACTGGCAGCGACCCGACCGAGCTGCCGATGGCGGCGTTCTTCGCCCCGACTGCCGCGACCGTGCTTACCGGGCTGGCCGGGGTCGTCATCAGCGTCTTCCGTCGAGGACCGGATCGCACGTAATCGCGGACAGCCCGGCCTACAGGTCCGCCCCGTCGTGCTCGGGGCCAAAGATCGCTTGTTCGAGGAGACGCAGGACAAGGTCCCGCTTGCGTCTGACGCTTGAGGTTTGATGCGCGCACCAGGTCTTCGAGCTCGGCATCATCATCGAGCTGACTCGAGCACCGGCAACGGGCCGAGGCGGCCGGGCAAGCCAATTCGTCGTCGAAGGAGCAAGATGGATGAAAAGAGGACATGGGAAGGAGGCCGTGATGGAGGTCAACGACGTCATCACGCAGGCCCGTGACACGCTCTCCGTGAAGCGTGTGTTCGGCGACCCGTACGAGAAGAACGGGGTGACGGTGATCCCGGCCGCCAGGGTCCAGGGCGGCGCAGGTGGGGGAGGCGGCGAGGGTCCCGAGGGTCAGGGCAAGGGCTCGGGCAGCGGTTTCGGCCTCAACGCCCGGCCGGTCGGGGCGTTCCTCATCAAGGGCGACGAGGTGACGTGGCGGCCCGCCGTCGATCTCAACAAGGTCATCCTGGGAGCCCAGTTCGTCGCCGTCGTCGCGCTGCTCACGATCCGGGCGATCGTCAAGGCTCGCGTCACGTCCAGGGCCTGAGCGCGCGTTCTCGGTTCCGGCGAACACCGGTGGCGCGCGTCCGAAAGCCGAAGGTCGACAAGCAGGGCCGCACCAGCGCCGGCATCCTGTTGTGGCGCACGAGGGAGGGTCGCCTGGCGGTGCTGCTCGGTCACCCAGGGGGTCCGTACTTCGCCGGGAAGGAGGCAGATCGCTGGACCGTGCTCAAGTGCGAGGTGGACGCAGGCGAGGACCTGCGGTCGTCGCCCGGCGCGAGTTCGAGGAGGAGACGGGGCATGAGCCGCCGGAGGGTCCGATTGAACTCGGTCAGATCCGAGCGGCATCGGCCGAAATCGACCCAGGGCGAGGAGAAGTGGGCGATCTACTCGGAGGTGACCGACCTCCGCCGGCTCGCCGATGACGAGGCGTTCCCCGTGTCCGACCTCTCCACGGAGGACGGCAGGCGAATCTCGCCAGCGTTCGTGCCGCATGGGCCGTTCCCGATCGCGGGCTGACGCTACCAACAAGATATTCGAGGCAGCGAACCGTGTGTCGTGAATCGAAACAACAACCCAGGCACGAGACCGTGTGTCGCGTCAGTTGGCGCACGGATCGATGGATCGGAGCCTGCGGCACCCTCTGTTTGAGTGGCCCCGCACATGAAGGATAGGAAGGGCCGGGGGTCGAAAGTGGTACAGGCAGACCAGCGTAACGGCAGCGGCCCGCTGGCTCTCTGAGAGCCCACCATCGCGGGTGGCTACAACCCATCATCACGTAAGCGCATACTCACCCGTGGTCCATGAGGATCGGCCGCTCCAAGGCCAAACCGAAAGCACCGAGGACGTCCACATCCGGACGTTCCTCATCGCCGACATGCGCGGGTGGACCCGGTTCACGCAAGAGCGTGGCGACGAGGCCGCGGCCAAGCTTGCGGCCAAGTTCGCCGACATCGCGCGCGAAGGGGTCGAGGCGCGCGGGGGCACGCTGCTCGAGCTACGTGGGGACGAAGCGGTGTGCGTATTCTCCTCAACCCGGGAGTCGATCCGCGCCGCGGTAGACCTCCAGCGGCGGTTCGTGCAGGAGACGCTCCGGGAGCCGGAGCTGCCGCTCACGTTCGGGATCGGCCTGGACGCGGGCGAGGCGGTTGCGGTCCAGGGTGGCTACCGGGGCGGAGCCCTGAACCTCGCGGCCCGGCTCTGTGGCGAGGCCCGGGCCGGCGAGATCCTCGCCTCGCGGGAAGTCACGCACCTGGCGCGACGGGTGGATGGCGTCCGGTACGAGGACCGCGGTCCCTTGTTGCTTAAAGGACTGGACGAACCCATCGTGGTCGTCCGCGTCGTGCCTGAGGGCGAGGACCCCGTCGAGCGGCTGCGCCCCTTCGCGCCGCCACCCCTTCCCGCGGGGCGGAGGACCTCACGGCGCTGGCCGGTCGTCGTCGGGATCGCCGTTGTCTTGGCGCTCGTCGCGATCGCCATCCCGCTGCTCGGGTCCGATGGCGGCGAGGCCGTCGATGTCGGGACGAACTCGATCGCGCGGATGAACGCCGAGGAGGGGAGCCTCGACTTCGCCACGCCTCTGGGGCAGCGCCCCGGTGCGAGCGCGATCGGCTTCGGGAGCGTATGGGTCGCCGAGCCGGACCGTGACGTCGTCGCACGCCTGGACCTGGAGGACGGTTCGGTCACCGACACGATCCCGGTGGGCGCCTCTCCTTCGGGCATCGCGATCGGTGCCGGGGCGGTATGGGTCACCAATGCCGGCGATGGCACGGTGCGCCGGATCAACGTCGGTACCAACGAGGTCAGTCAGACCCTCCCCGCCGGTTCGGTCCCGATGGGGATCGCGTTCGGCGACGGCGCGCTTTGGGTCGCCGACTCGGTAGGGGCTGTGCTGCTACGCATCGATCCGACCTCGGGTGAGACGCGGTCCGTCCCGTTAGCCGGACAGCCCTCCGGCGTGGCGTTCACTTCCCACGGCGTCTGGGTCTCGTATCGCGCCGAACGGGGTGGCGCGTGTCGATCCGACCGACGTGAGCGTGACGCTGACGCAGTCGGTGGGCAACGGTCCAACTGCAGTGGACGCGGCCTTCGACTCCATCTGGGTCTCGAACCACCTCGACAACACCGTGATGCGGCTGGATCCATCGAGCGGAGATATCCAGGACACGATCATCGGGCTCGGTGAGGGCCCGAACGCGCTCGTGGACGTGGCGGGCTCCGTGTGGGTCGCCAACGAGTTCGATGACACGATCAGTGCGATCGACCCAGGCACGAACGACGTCGGGCAGGCGATCCCCGTCGGCGGGACGGCGGCTTCGCTGGCGACCGAGGGTAATGGCCTGTGGCTCGCCGTCGGAGCATCGGCCGCAGAGCACCGCGGCGGCACCCTGACCGTCTCGTCTGAGCAGAGGAGCTCCGAAGTCGCTCGACCCCGCGATCGTTGTATTCAACGACACCCTCGCGGGGCAGATCCTGGCGATCACGAACGACGGGCTCCTGTCCTACGAGAAGGTCGGAGGCCCGGAGGCGCGACGTTGGTCCCGGACCTCGCCTCGACGCTCCCCGAGATATCCGCCGATGGACTCACCTATCGGTTCCCGCTTCGCCAGGGGATCAGCTACTCGACCGGGGAACCCGTGCGCCCCGAGGACTTCCGGCACGCCGTGGAGCGATTTCTCGCGATCGCCGCGGAGGCCGCCACCTGTTCAAGCACGATCGACGGTGCGGAGGCCTGCATCGCGGAGCCGTCCACATGCGATCTCTCCGGATCGATCGTCGCCGACGCCGAGGCGGTGACGTTCCACCTCGTGCGGCCGGATCCCGACCTGCCCTACAAGCTCGCGCTGCCCGTGACCTACCCGGTCCCCGTCGAGATCCCGGCCGAGGACCAGGGTCTCGAGCCCGTACCGGCGACGGGGCCGTACATGATCGCGGAGGCCGGCGCCGACGGCGTCGAGTTGGTGCGGAACCCTGAGTTCCGCGAGTGGTCGGGCGCGGCCCAGCCCGATGGCTTCGTGGACGCGATCTCGTGGCGGTTCGGACAGGACCCCGCGAACGCCTTCGATCGGCTCAGCGCGGGCGAGCTCGACTGGATGACCGACGTGCCGCGGCCGCAGGACCTGGCATCGCTCCAGGCAGAGCACCCCGATCAGGTCGTGCCCTGGCCGATTGCGGCACCTCCTGGGTCGGGTTCAACGTCTCTCACGCCACCGTTCGACGACGTTCGGGTGCGGCAGGCTCTGAACTACGCGATCGATCGAGATCATGTGGTCGAGCTGCACGGCGGCCCCTCGAGCCATCGTCCGACGTGCCAGATGCTCCCGCCGAACTTCCAGGGCTACGAGCCGTTCTGCCCATACACCCTTGAGCCGGACAGCGGTGTGTGGTCCGCCCCGGATCTCGATCGAGCGCATGCCCTGATCGAGGACGCCGGAGTCATGGGGGAGAAGGTCACCGTATGGATGCCGACACCCTCGGTCTTCCCCGAGCGGAGGTCGAGGTCATGCGGTACGTCATCGAGGTCCTGAACGATCTCGGCCTGCGAGCGAACCTGAAGATCGTGGACACGATCGACCAGTAGTTCGCGGCGATCGACAGCGGGCGAGGCGCAGGCATACCTTGGCGGCTGGATCTCGACCTACCCGATCGCCAGCGATTTCATCAACGCCAAAGGTCTGGTGCGGAGCGCCGGTGGGGCCCCTACTCGGGCTTTTGCAGCGAGAGTCTGAACGCCATGTTCAAGCACGCCCTCCGGCTCCAGGAGACCGATCCGGCGGCCGCGAACAGCGCGTGGACGGATCTCGATCACCAGCTCGTCGAGGACGCGATCGTGGCCCCCGTGGATAACCCGGTCTCCACGCTCGCCGTCTCGGCACGCGTGGAAAACGTCCAGGTCCACCCTCAATGGGGGATCCTGCTCAGTCGCCTCTGGGTCCAGTAACCGACCCGGATCCGCGGCAGCCGAGCACGGCCCGAACCCGACTGCGTGGTCGGCCAGAGCGCGATGCTCGTCGACTCCGTCGCCCGTCTCACGGGCGCTGACGCGGCGTGCAGCCTGTATGCGCTGTTCGTCGATCGTCCCCCGGCGCCCCCGTCGGGCCTTCAAGCCGCCAGTGAGCGAGGTCACCTCAACCAGGTGCTTCGAAGCACCGACCCGCCAGAGTGCCCGGTCTACGGTCCACTCGAGACGTATCCAAGTGACAGAGCCGAAGGGAGGGAACGATGAGCACCAGGGTCGGAACGCAGCAGGCGCCTAGGGCGGGCGGTTCCATCTTGCTCGCTACGTTCCTCGCGTCGTTCGTCATGCTGACCATCGGCGTGGTCGCCATCTCGGTCGACCAAGGGCAGCGGGGTCAGACAACGTCCGTCGGCCGTCAGCTGGTCAACACGCCGAGCGAGGTCAACACCCCGAGCGAGCTGAACGCCGGGATCGTGGGCGGGGCCGAGCAGACGCTCGGCGGCACAGCGAACACACCAAGCGAACTGAACGCCCAAGCCCGGCTGGAGCTCGGGATCAAGACACACAAGCTCATCAGTAACAAGCTCGTGACCAACTGGATCATCAGCGACGGGCTCCCGGCGAGCTTCTACGACCGCCACCAACGCCGCTGAACCAAGCGACTGCGGATCGCCCTGGCCGTTCCAGCCGGGGCGTTCGCTTGTCGATTCGGCGCGGGCTCTCGGTTCACGAGCATCCCGGAGTGCTACGCAGCGCAGGTTTGGGAGACTGGTGACACCGAAGCGCAAGGACCGTGTGTCGTCTACGTGGAGGACGATCGGCGGATCGAGAGGGCTGGGGAGGCAGGCACGGAAACCGTCGCTGGAAGCGACGCACTGGCTCGACGTGCGGCGCGCTATCACGCCTCTCGTGCGAAGCCTCTCCGAGCCCTCACGTGCGGTCTGGGCCGTTATGCCAGCTGCATCTTGGGTTCGAAGGGTCCGAGGAGCGCGGAGCTGTCATCCGGTCCGGCGGCCACGTCGAGGGCCTCGCCGTCCTTCATCGAAAGCGTCGCGATCACGAACCCCTCACCGAGGTGGTGCAGCTTCTTGCGTTCCTCAGGGTCGGGGCTCCGCATCGTCACGTCGGAGATCCGTTCGAGATCCTCGTCCCAGGCGGCGGGGCTACCCCGCCACGCGAACACGTCCGACACCCAGATCGCGTGCCCTCGGGTCCATCGGTTCTTCCCGGGGAGCCTCACGCGGACCGGGATGTCGCCGTGGCGCTTCCGTAGCTTGCGGTTGCCGAACGCGATCACGAGGATGCCGATTGCACACACCCACAGCGGGACCCCGAGCAGCACGAGAATCGCCCAGATCATGTCGCCACCAGCCTTCCTACCCAGGGCCGAACCCTCATGCCATTCGAGCGCAAGGGCATGAGCGGTGCATCATCCGGGGGGGATGAAGAGGTGGTCATGCCCCGGCGGCTCATGGGCGTGGACTCTTCGCATCAGGAGCGTTGAGGGCGGATCGAGAGGGCTGGGAAGCGCAGGCACGAAATGCGTCGCTAGACATGTCGGCTTGGACGACTTCCTGAACTCCCAAGCGGCGGTGCCCCGAGCCCGCGGTGAAGTCTTGTTGGTTGGCGAGGGGCAGCACCGTTCAAGCGGTACCACCCCCCTTCGACCTCGCTTCAGTCGTTTCGCTGCCTGCCTCTCGTCATGAAGGCAGCGCCAAGTCCCGATTCGGAGTCGTGGATCCACCAGATTGCCCGTTCGGCAGTGATCTTCGGCATGTTGCTGGTTTGAGGCCCCGAATTACCCGCTCCCGTACCCGTACCGGCCCCCGCTGCTCCCGCTGGCCCCGCTCATTGAGCCGGAGCCCGAGAGAGTGGCCGTGTGGAATCCTTCAACCCCCTGGCCGGTTGCCTGTCCCGGGTCGTGGTCGCTGACGAACAAGTACAGCGGCATCCCCGCGTACGTGACCTGCGTGCCTCCGTCGGGTCGCGAGATCGTGCCCAGCTCGCTCGCGCTGACTCCGTTTCCCGCGGTTGCCGAGCTCACGCCGACCGGCAGGAGCAAGGGTGGCCACGTCGTGGCGCACGAGCCGGTGCACATGATCGTTCCACCGGTTTCAGATGCCAACTCGTACAGCGTCGATCCGCTCGAGTCCACGAGCACGGTGCCAGCCCCGGGAACCGACTTCGTTCCGATGATGACCGAGCCCGCGTGTGTACTCGTGGAACTGCCGCCTTCTGAGCTGGGGGCGGCGTTCTTGGCGCAGGCGGACAACGCGATCAGCGCGACCGCAGAGGCGATCCAGACCCGGCGGGCCGTTCTTGTCGATGACTTCATCTTCGTTCTCTTCAGGGCAGGGGCTCTCGAGCCCGGCCGACGCTCTTCACTCGCGTGTTCGCGACTGGGAATACGGTCGGGTCCCAGGTCCGGTTCATTCCAGCATCGAAATCGCGACGAGGAGGCTCCTGGCGCTAGGAGCGGCGTATCGGAGGGAAGAGGCCCTCTTCTTCGATGATGGAGACGATCGGCTGGAGCAATATTCCAGGAGCCGCATCGATCAGAGCCGCGGGCGGGAACGACGCATCCACAGATTGGACGACCACATAGCCGTTCTCGCCGGTCGGATCAGTGATGTTCCACTGCATGTCTTCCTGGTCCCACACGAAATGCCACCAACCCGCCAGCGGCGCAAGGTCGCCAGTCGCGGTCGCCTTGAACCCCTTGATGCAGTCTTGGTGCTCGTGGCACAGCTCGGCCATGTCGGCTGCTGGCAGGTCGTCCACTTCCGCGAACCATACCTCTGGGCCTTAGAGGTCGCCACGGGTCCAACGCCCGACCCTCGGATACGAAGCTGGAGTGACCTGAGCTGCAGCAGATAAGCGGGACGAGACACTTCGCCACCCCGACTGGACGGATCGCCATGCGGCGCGGGCATCCGGTGCGCCCGGTAGCACGGACGTGATCTCAAGACCGCTAACCCCGTCTTGTTCGGTCGACGCATAAGGAGCGTTGAGGGCGGATCGAGAGGGTTGGGTGGCGCAGGCACGGAAACCGTCGCTGAACGCGACGGCGGGGTGGACTGCTCGGGCTCGCGGCCGACCTGGGCCGTTCGAACCCGTGGGCGCTCATCCGGCGTCCGAGAATCCCCACTCTCCATGCGGGAGGAGCGGCATCATCGAGATGAACGATCGGCGAATCGCGGCCGTGGCCCTGACCTCGTAGACGACCCATTGCGAGGGTGTCGAGCTATCCAGTTCGTCGATCCGTTCGATCCCCGCATCGCGGAAGATCCCGTCGAGTGCTCGAGCCTCCTCGGTGGTCACCTCGAAGCATGTGAATGGACGTGGTGGGTTGCCTCCGATCACCCCCCCGGATGCGTCGTACGTCCGTTCATTGCCTCGGAGCAACGCCTGGGCCGGGACCGGGAGATGGGCCAGGATGGACGACGGTTCGGGCGATCCCGTGTTCCAAGGCCAGCGCCCGGGGCAGACGGCGAAGCTTGACGGGACGTACGCCTCGATCAGCCGAGGCTCCAACACGCCTTCCGGCAGGGCCGACCCGGGGTCCAAGGACTGACCATCGAGCCGTACCGCACCCGAACGCACGAGCTCGACGCCCTCAGGTGTGAGGCGTTGCTCGAGCCAGACGGGCAAACCCTCTCGACCCCAGATCATCCGCCCGTCGGCGTAGACGTAGATGTCTTCCTTGCCCGCGACGAGCTTTCCGCGCTCCGGAGCGCTCGGCGATGCCCCCTCGGGTGGAAGAACGGAGGCGCCCACCTGTTCGGGGTAGAACGACCCCATGATGACCGTCGGTCCTGTCTGCGCCCCTCCCGGGACGACGGGCATCTGGAGGCGGTCGAACGGGCCGTGGCTCACAACGTTCCAGACCGCCGCCACCGCGAGGGCACCAACGATCACCGCCCACCGCCTGCTGGCGGCGACCGGCTCGGCAGGTGGGACGCTCTCGTCTCGGGCCGCCTCGATCGGCGAGCTGTCCATGCGGTCATCCGCCGGATGCCGTTGCATGTGGGGGGCTTGGGTGACCTCGTGGGGAGTCGTCGGTTCCGGGAGTCCGTATAGAGGTGCCCCGCACCTGGGACAGACGGCCGCTTCCGTCTCGCCGGTCCAGTCACACCGGAGGCAGACCCGCTCGCTCAGAACGGCCTCCTCGGCTAGTCACGCGGGCACGGATCGCAGATTCTCCTGCGGAGTCTAGGCCGCCGGTTCGCCGTGCGGCGTGGGCTCCCGGTGCGCCCAGTGCCTGGCCCTCGGACTTGCACCCCGTTACTCGACCCCGTTACTCGACCCCATTGCCATCTGCGCCATGAAGCTGATCTGACACGACCCATCACCATTCGGTGTACGCACAAGGAGTGTTGGGGGCGGATCGAGAGGGCTGGGTAGCGTAGGCACGAAAAGCGTCGCCGAACACGACGCCACGGGTTGTTGGTTCCGTTCCTGACGTCCCAGAAGCCGGGCCACGGGCCCTGGAATCCCGGTGGCTGACCGACGGATCGAGGGGTTGCCCGGCTACTGGGCGACCCTCATGCGAACGAAGGCTGCTCGATCCTCCACTGATCCATTAAGGCGTGGCGGAGCGCTTGCTCCCATCTCCTCGAAGGACATGACCGGACGCTAGTAGGTCAGGGCGACTCCAGTCGCTGGACTTGACGCCGAGGTCCCGGCGGCGGTCGCTGTATCCCCCGCGACGTCCTGGTCGTCACCGTCCTCCTCGTCACCGTCCTGGTTCTCACCGTCCTGGTTCTCACCGTCCTGGTTCTCACCGTCCTGGTTCTCACCGTCCTGGTTCTCACCGTCCTGGTTCTCACCGTCCTGGTCGCCAGCGTCCTGGTCGTCACCCTCGCTCACGTCGCCGTCCTGATCGTCGCCGCCCTTGCCGTGATCGTCGCCGGCGTTCTCGTTCTTGCCGTGATCGTCGCCGGCGTTCTCGCCCTGCCCGTGATCGTCGCCGGCGTTCTCGCCCTGGCCGTGATCGTCGCCGGCGTTCTCGTTCTTGCCGTGATCGGCGCCGGCGTTCTCGTCCTGGCCGTGATCGTCGCCGGCGTTCTCGCCTTGGCCCAGATCGTTGGCGGCGGTCTCGACCTGACCCAGATCGTCGCCAGCGTTCTCGATCTGGCCCATATCGTCGGCGTCCTGGCCCACTGGGCGACCATCAGCTCCTGACTCACCGCGGTTCAGCCCTCGTCGGTCGCCGGGCTCGCCCTCGTTCTGGGAGGGAACATAGGCGGGTGTTGGCGTCGTGGGGGAAACAGCGACGGCCGGATACAGCGGCGCGCGCTCCACGGCCGGCGCGGAAACATGGACGCGCTCCGAGCGTTCGTGTGAACGTTCGTGCGTGTGGGCTGCGCTCAGCGTCAGCACAAGGCTCGCGGAAACGGTCACCGCGACGGTGCTCGCCGCGGTAAGGAGTTCCGCGTGGTCGCGAAAGGCGTTCGCAACGTACTCTCGGACGAGATCCGCTTTGGCCGATAGCAGCCATCCGCTGATGCGCTGGGGAACTTGCAGCACGCCCCGCGGTCCCAACGCGGGCACGAGCCCCCACCCGACGGCCCCCCCGACGCCTTCGGCGACCAGCGCGTGCAGGAGCCCGGCCATCACGGTCCCTGACACACCAGGCTCGATGCGACCGAGCGCGCCGGCGGGCGTGTGATCGCCGATGACGATGAGCAGTGCATTGGGTGCCAGATCTCGAACGCGCTCGAGCGAGTCGCAAAGGTCGGCCTCGACGACGATCGCGTCCGCCTCGTCCGCCGACACGGCATCGATCAGCGCCTCCTCCGTCTCGGCGACCGCGACGACGTCGAACCCACTCGTCCCGAGCCGAGCCTCCATGTTGCCCACGCTGCCCGCCGTGATCACGCGCAACCGGCCGCCGCGCGGCTTCGACCCGGCGGCCGGAGCCTGTGGCGAGGCGGAACGTTCGATGATCGACATGGGTCCGTTGGCTCCTGGTGGGCGTCGTAGACCACTTCGACTTCGGAGACGCATTAAGTACCATCGCGCGCGCCGTCGGTCATGTCGCACGATGGGTCTACGGACCGGCACGGCGCGGCCCACCCGACCATCACCCATTCGGACTATTGACGGGTCCCCAGACCCGCTCATAGATCCATCGAGCGGCTCTCGCGCCGTCGCTCTTCAGGTGAGACAGGAAGCTGCTCTCTCCGTGGCGAGCCGGGACCCGCGTGTCGAGAAACGTCCCGAGTTCACGTTCGAGGTCGGCCGTCACCTTGAGGAGTTCCAGCCGGAGCGCGTGGACGACGAGCGGATCGGACGGCTGTGCCCGACCGCGATCGCCTCGTCGACGAGATCGTCGGCCTTTGCGGCCAACTCGGCGACGCGCTGAATCCCACGCTGGAGCATCGAGGTTCGCCTCGTCGGGCCGCAGCCGCGAATAGTGGAGGCGTTCGCCTCGAGGGGGAGATGACCGGCTCGCACGCCGGAGTCACCGACGTAGTAGCGTCCGTGCCCCTACTAGCGCGCCCGCGAAGGGGGATCGATGAGGCATCTTTCGCGGGCAATCGCGCTTTCGACGGCCCTGTGCACGCTGGTGCTCGTGGCGGCGCCGGTGCACGCCACCGCTCCGGGCGAGAATGGGCTGATCTCGTTCCGGCGGTACTTCAACGACAAGCACACGAACGGGGCGCTGTTCGTCGTCAACCCGGACGGGAGTCACGAGACCCGGATAACGTTCCCGGCCCCGAACCAGCTCGACTACACGCAGAACTGGTCCCCCGACGGGAGTCAGCTCGCTTTCGAGAGGGTCACGTTCACGCCCGAGTCCGAGACGCACGAGATCTGGGTCGTCAACGTCGACGGGTCGAACCCGCACCGACTCTTCCCGTGCCCCGGCGACGACGTGTGCCGTGCGGCCCTCTTGGCATCCTGGTCCCCCGATGGACAGTGGATCGCCTTCAGCCTCGCCACGGGGCCGGTGACGAACCACCAATCCGCTGACGTCAGCATTTGGGCGATCCATCCCGACGGCACAGGGCTCCGCCAGATCACCCAACCGACCGGGTTCCAGCGATCAGAGGATTTCGATCCTCAGTGGTCTCCCGACGGAACCCGGATCGTCTTCGAGCGCAGGCTGGCGCGCCGAGACTGGAAGCCTGCGATCTTCACGGCGGATTCCACCGACGGATCAGACGTCGAGCGCGTCTCGCCGAAGGGTCTCTTGGCGGGGGACTCCCCAGATTGGTCTCCGGACGGGCGGTGGATCATCTACCGGAACGACGAGGCTCCCGGCACGCAGCAGGTGTTCCTCAGCCACCCCGACGGCAGCGGGTTCCGGGTGCTCATCGACGGGGGCCGCGAGTTCTCCTTCACGTCGTCCTCGTTCTCGCCGGACGGCACCCGGATGACGATCGGCGTCTACCCGGGCGTCGGTAGGAAAGGGAACGCGGATGTCTGGATCGGGCACTTCGACGACCACATGCGTATCGACCACTTCAAGCCGCTGACGCGGACGCATCGATGGGAGAGCTCACCTCGCTGGGGAACCGCACCTTTGCTCGGGTGAGTAGAGACATCTCGAAGTCGACGGAGGCTTCTCTCAGTATCTAGTTCAGCCCGGAGGACCACGACGGCACTTGCGCGCTCGTGCAAGTCCGCGAGCTTGGAAACGGCTGCACGACCGGCTCGCCGTGCGGCGCGAACACGCGGTCGCGCAAAGGGTACGTGGGAGGGATCAAGATCATGCCGCGAGATACCGGGCCAAGGCGACCCGGCCGTACATGCCCGACGCAACGAAACGTCAGCGCAACCCTCAGTTGCCGCGGACCCACCATCAACGGTGCAACGCCGCGCGCGGGGCGCCGACTTCCCACCCCCATCGCTGACGCTACGAACTACCTCAACCCTTCCTGTTCGTTGTCGACAACGGATCCAGGTTGACCTGCCGGCTAGACCGGATTTGAAATACCCTCGTTGAAGCGATGGACGACGTACTCGAGGGCATCATCCTCGGGCGGCTAGACGCCGACGACAAGCTGGCGGAGCGCACCCGGGCCCTGGTCATCGGGGCGTGCCACGGCGCCGATGCTCTCGACGTAACGCTGGAGGGTAAGGCCCCCAGATCCCCAAAGAAGGCTGAGGCCAAAGCGGCCTCTGCCCGGAATCCCGCCTACATCCGATCGATCGAAGTGCGGGGTTTTCGCGGCGTTGGCCCATCCGGCGTCGCTCCCGATCACCACCGGCCCAGGCCTCACGCTCGTCGTCGGGCGCAACGGAAGCGGCAAGTCGAGTTTCGCCGAGGCACTGGAGCTACTGCTCACCGGCGACAACAGCCGTTGGAGTACCCGATCGGCCATCTGGAAGGAAGGATGGCGCAACCTGCACCAGTCCGACGCCCGCATCGATGCCGAGTTCGTCATCGAGGGGGCGAAGGGGACGACGGTGGTATCGAGGGAGTGGAAGCCCGACGCCAAGCTGGAGGAGGCCGATACGATCGTTTCAGCTCAGGGTTCGACGAAGTCGGATCTGGAGACGATGGGGTGGGCGGGCGCGATCGAGATGTACCGCCCCTTCCTGTCCTACAGCGAGCTCGGCTCGATGCTCGACGCCGGCCCTTCCGCTCTGTATGACGCCCTCTCCGCGATCCTGGGTCTCGAGGAACTGATCGAAGCTGAGGCTCGACTCAAGGAAGCGAGCAAACAGAGGAAGAAACTCTCCGACGAGGCGAAGCTGGCTCTGCCGCCGATCCTCGAACGGCTCGCCATGGTCGAAGACGAGAGGGCGAGCGTGTGCATCGAGGCAATTTCGGCCAAGACCTGGGATCTCGACGCGGTGGAGAAGGCCGTCATCGGAACCGAGGAGGCCGACCGAGAGGAGAGTCAGCTCGCGGTGCTTCGACAGCTCGCGGTCTTGGAGCCGCCCGATGCCGATGAGGTGAAGACGGCCGCCGACGGACTCGAGGCCGCCGCGTCCGCCCTTCGCGAGATGGGAGGCACCGAGGCGGCCAAGGCGCGCCAGACCGCAGAGCTCCTGGGGGCCGCGCTCGCGTTCCACGAACGACACGGCGATCAGGGCTGCCCGGTGTGCGGAGAGGGAGCGCTCAACGCCCAGTGGCGCACGGCGACCGAGGAGGAGCTCGGCCGCCTCCGTCAGCTGGCGGAGCAGGTCGACCTGGCCCACCAGTTGATGGAAGAGTCGATCAAGAGCGCCCGAGCGCATCTGTTGCCGGTGCCCGCGGTGCTGTCGAGCGCCTCCGAGATCGGGCTGGACGTCGAAGACGTGATCGGCGCGTGGAAGGCGTGGTCGGCTGGCGCGTCGATCGAGGAGTCGGAGGCCCTCGCGCAGCATCTCCGGGCATCTCTTCAGCCGGTCTCCGAGGGCGTGACGAGGCTGAAGGCGACGGCCTCGAAGGAACTTCAGCGAAGGGAGGACGTCTGGCGTCCGATCGCAACCGATCTCGCGGGATGGCTCGACACCGCGAAGCGAGCCCGCAGCGGTGAGGACGTGCTGAAGGACCTGAGTGCCGCCGAGAAATGGATCCGTGCTGCCTCCAACGACATACGCAACGAGCGCTTCGCTCCCATCGCCGATCAGGCTCAGGGCGTCTGGGACATGCTCCGGATGCAAAGCAGCGTGCTGCTGAAGAAGATCGTGCTCACCGGTGCCGGATCGGCACGGAAGGTCGTCCTCGACGTGAGCGTCGACGGGATGGAGGGCGCTGCGCTCGGGGTCATGAGTCAGGGGGAGTTGAACTCACTCGCGCTCAGTCTGTTCATGCCGAGGGCGACGCTCCCGGAGAGCCCGTTCCGCTTCGTGGTCATCGACGACCCCGTGCAGTCGATGGACCCGGCGCGGGTCGATGGGCTGGCGCGCATGCTCGAGAGGGCGGCGCAAACACGCCAGGTCGTCGTCTTCACGCACGACGAGCGCCTTGCACGTTCGTGCCGCCTGTTGGGGATCGACGCCAAGATCGTCGAGGTGACTCGAAGGCCCGAGTCGGTGGTCGAGCTGCGCCCCGGTCAGGATCCGGTCAGCCGCTACTGCAACGACGCGTGGGCGGTGGCGAAGAGCGAGGACCTCGATCCCGCGGTGAAGGTTCGTATCGTGGGGGTGTTCTGCCGTCTGGCGATGGAGGCCGCGTGCACCGAGGCGGTCACGCGGCGAAGGCTCGCCAACGGCGAGGACTACGAGTCGATCGAGGCTCTCCTCGATTCCGCCAAGGGCCTTTCGGAGCTGATGGCACTGGCCCTGTTCGACGACATCACCAAGACCAAGGACCTGGCCCCGCGGCTCGACAGAGGGATCGGAGCGTGGGCGGTCGAAGCCTATCGGCGGGTGCAGGAGGCGGCGCACAAGCCGGTGAGCCAGGCGGCCGTGCTGACCTTGGTCAAGGAGAGCGAGAGGCTCGCCCGCGGACTGGTGCAACTTCCCTGATGAGCATAAGTGGATCCAGCGAGATGACGTCGGCCGAGATCCTCGAGCGGGCCACGGGTCTCCTGAACCATCCGACCGCGGAGACCGCCGGGCTGTGGCCGCGTGCGACCGCGGTCCTGGCGCGACAGGCTCTCGAGGTCGGTCTGCACGAGGCGCTCTCGGAAAAAGTCCCAGGTATACGGCACGCTCCGGTTCGGGTGCAGCTGCTCTGTCTCCAGTCCTACCTCGAGGACACTGAGACCGCGCACGAGGTGAACCTGGCATGGTGGGCGTTGTCGCGAGCCTGCCATCATGGTTCCTACGAGCTGCCCCCGACGGCGCCCGAGCTCGAAGGTCTGATGGACGTGGTCCGCCGCTTCGTCCGAACCGCGTAGGAGCCCCGGTGGCCGAGCGAATCGAAACGCTCTCTCTGCTCTTCACCGACATCGAGGGTTCGACGAACCTCCTGAGAACCCTGGGAGCCGAGTACCGGACGCTCCTGGCCGAGCACCGGCGTGTGCTCGGCGATGCATTCGCCGCTCACGGCGGCACGGTCTTGCAACGTGAAGGAGACGCCCTGTTCGTGACCTTCGCCGATCCCTCGTCGGCGATACTCGGTGCGATCGACGGACAACTGGCGCTGGCCAACGCCACGTGGCCCGCCGACTCGCACGTGCGGGTGCGGATGGGGATCCACGTCGGCGAAGTCACGATCGACGAGGACGATGACTACGTCGGCCTCGCAGTGCATCAGGCCGCGCGTATCTCGGCCGCCGCGCACGGAGGCCAGGTCCTGACCTCGAAGGCTGTCCAAGCTCAGGCCGAACAGCGGGTGCCGCCGGAAGTGTCACTGAAGCCGATAGGACGCTTTCGGCTCAAGGACTTCCCCGAGCCCCAAGACCTGTTCCAGTTGCATCACCCCGACCTTCAGGGCGACTTCCCCGCTCCACGCACCGCTCCCGGCGCACGACACAACCTGCCGAAGGCCATCTCGAGTTTCATCGGCCGGGACCGCGACGTGGCGGAGGTCGCGGAGCTCTTGGAAACCGCCCGGCTCGTCACGTTGACCGGTCCGGGAGGTTGCGGGAAGACGCGCCTCGCTATCGAAGCAGCTTCCGCGTCCTTCCCCGTCCGACCGGATGGGATCTGGTTCGTCGACCTTGCGCCGGTTTCCGACCGGGAGCTCGTTCTCTCGGTTGCGGCGAACGCGATGGGGGTTCAAGAGAGCCGGGCCTCTGCCGACTCCGCCTTGATCGATCTCCTGTCGACAGGGAGACCTCTGGTGATCCTGGATAACTGCGAGCACCTGATCCCGACCTGCGCAGCGCTCACGGAGAAGTGGCTCTCGGCCGCCCCGGGCCTCACGGTCCTCGTGACTGCGCGGGAACCGATCGGTGTCGCGGGCGAGGTGATCCGCCGGGTGGGAGGTCTGCAGATCCCTTCGGACACCGATACCGGCGAAACCTCTGAGGCCGTCCAACTCTTCATCGAACGGGCGAGGAGTCACGAGCCGGAGTTCGAATGGGGCGAAACGGAACTCGCCGAGATCGCTCACCTGACCATCCGGCTCGACGGGATCCCGTTGGCGATCGAGATGGCCGCTGCTTTGGTCGGGACGTTGAGCGTCGGAGAGATCCTCGCCCGGCTCGACGACCGGTTCCGGTTACTGACCGGCGGAGGCGGACGCAACCTGGGACGGCAGCAGACGCTCCTGGCGACGGTCGAGTGGAGTCACGACCTGTTGTCCGAACCCGAGCGCGTTCTGTTGCGCAGGCTGTCGGTGATGTCGGGGTCGTTCTCACTGGAGGATGTCGAGGCGGTCTGCGTCGGCGACGGGATCGATCGTACGGAGGTGGTGACCCTCCTTCGAAGGTTGGTGGCGACATCCTGGGTGATGAGAGAACGCTCGGGTGACCGTGCCGCATTTCGATTGCTGGAGACCTCGCGCCAGTACGCGCTGGACAAGCTCGTCTCATCTTCTGAGGCGCAGAAGTTCCGGAGCAAGCACTCGGAGTGGTTCACGGACCTTGCCGAGACCGGAGCCGAGTCGATGCTCGGAGGACCGGATCAAGCGCCCTGGTTCGACCGCATCGGATCGGAGCTCGACAACTTCCGAACCGCTCTGGCTTGGAGCCTGGGCGACGGTGATCCCGCGCTCGGGCTCCGACTCGGTGCCGCGCTCTCGAGATTCTGGGAGGTCCGGGGACACTGGTCCGAAGGGTTGGGTTGGCTCGAAGACGCGCTCGCTGGAGCCCCCGACGCGGATGACGTACTTCGCGGACGCGCGCTGGTCGCGGCGTCCTTCCTCGCCTTCTATCGCGGCCAGCTCGAGTCGGCGCGTTCGATGGTGACCGAAGGCCTAGCCGCGGCCGTCCGCGCACACGACAAGCCAACCGAGGCGCGAGGACTTCGATTCGAAGCGGTGATCGAGCAGCGCGTGGGGGATCGGGCGTCCGCGATCGACTCGGCGAACAAAGCGGTTGAGCTGAGTCGGGCTCATGGGGCCGCGGCCGACCTCGCCTTCGCCCTGCAGGTCCTCGGTCGGCTGTTGGCGGATGACGATCGAGATGAAGCCCGCGCTCGTTACGAGGAGGGCCTCGAGGTGGCGCGCAAGGCAGAAGATGCCGTCTCCCAGATCTACCTCCTCTACGCGCTGGGCCGTTTGCATGTTCGTGCGGGCGACAACGACCGCGCGCGTGAGCTCTACGCAGAAGCGTTGGATCTCTCGCAGCAGGTCGGGGAGCGGTGGATGGCTATGAACGTCTTGGTAGGGCTGTCGTACGTGAGCGAAGACATCGATGCGGGCCCAGCGCTCGAAGAGATGGTCGGAGTGCTGCGACAGACCGGGAATCGGATGATGCAGATCGTGTGGCTCCGGCAACTGGCTCATCGACGGAGGATGGAGGGAGATCTCGATGGAGCGAAGCGAGCGGTCGACGAAGCCTTGGAGATCGTGAAGGAGGAGGGGACCCCGGAAGCGACCGTCTTGGGCCAGTACATCCTCGCGAGCCATCTGGGTGAGGCCGAGAGGGACTACGCGGGCGCCCTACGCGAGTTTCGAAACGGGCTCCGCGGCGCCCACTCCCAGGGATCGGAGTGGGAGACGACATTCGGCCTGACCGGTGTTGCACACATGCTGGCCAACAACGGTGAGAGCGAACGCGCCGCTCTGTTGCTCGGTGCGGCGACAGCCATGCAAGAGAAGGTGGGGATGCATCCGCAAGGACCGAGGGCGGAGGCCCAACGAAACGTGATCGAGGTGCTAGGGAGCGCTCTAGGCGAAGCGGAGTCGCAACGTCTACGCACGGAGGGCGGTGCCATGTCCTTGGAGGAGGCGGTCGCGCTGGCAACTGAGGCCGCGAAGTGAGGCGTCGAGGCTCGAGCACAGCGAACACCCCAAGGCATCACATCCCCTGCGGTCGTCCGCCGAACTCCCAGTCGTGGATCTCGACACTCGAGTACAACCCGGCCGACACGTACGGGTCGCCGCTCACCATGGCCTCGACCGCGGCGCGACCGGGCACCTCGACGAGCATGACATCGCCGACCCATCCCCTGCCGCCGTCGGACAGGAGTGGGCCGCGCTGTATGATCCGCTGCTCGTATCGCTTCTCCGCCAGATACCGGCGATGATCCTCGAGCCGCGAGTTCACGAGGGAACTCGCGCCCGGGCGTCCGAGACCGATGACCAGGAAGCGCGGATGATCCGTTGCCTCGCTCCGGAAGTCCCACATGGTGCGCCCGAGCTCGTTGACCCACCGGTAGATGAGCACTTGCGCGTACACGCCCGCCTGGAAGTACGGCTCCTCGAAGGCGAACGCGTGCGCCGCGTCGTCGTCGGTCACGTCGATGATGTGCATGCTGCCCGTGTGCCTCGTGCGGTCTGGGGTCAAGGTCGGACCCCGGGCGATCATCGCATCGGCGTATCCATCCATGAACGACCAATGCGCCTCGGCGAGCTCCTCGAGGAGGGCATCGGTATCCGGCTTGTCTCGGCAGTAGATGAAGAACTCCACCAGCGGCTCCTCACGTCGAGACGGGCGCAACGTCGCGAACCGCGGTCCGTTCGCATCCTTCCGCACTGTAGAGTCGGCTCCGACGTGGTGGAAGTCTCCCTTGTCCTGGCTCCGTTCGATCGAGAGCGACATCTGCCGCTTCTGCTCGAGGCGGACGACGCCGAGGAGCACATGCGTGGCTACCTCGACGGCGGGGAGCTGCTCGAGGTCCACGACGCCGACGGGATGATCGGCGTCGCGGTCCTCGTTCGCGAGGCCGATGAGATCGAGATCTGGAACATCGCGCTCGCCGAGGACTACCGCGGGCGCGGGCTCGGGCGGGCGACGATCGAGGCCGTCGCAGATCGCTGCACGCGGGCCGGAGCCTCCCATCTGACGGTCGGCACCTCCGACTGCAGCCTCGGCACGATCGCCTTCTACCGGAAGGTGGGCTTCCGGTTCGCCGGTGTCCGCGAGGGCTACTTCGATACCTACCCGATGGCGGTGGTCGAGAACGGCATCCGCGCCCGTGACATGGTGATGTTCCGGATGGCGCTCCCGCCGGAGCCCACACGGACTTAGGTCGTTGGTCGGGGCATCGAACGTGTGATCCTGAGCGGCCCGCGGGTTCTTGCACGTTCCCTTCGCCCGCGCGACTCCCGATACCGCCATAACCTTGTCACGAGTCCCGGCGCATGAGGCATCCTTGCCGGCCCGTTCGGCACCCGTCCCACGCAGAACGCCCTACGGATCAAGTGGGACAGCTCGGTAGACTCGGCCGCTGGGGTCGCGGGTGTCACGATCCGTTCAGGAGGCGAGACATGGCAATCACCGGAGTCCACGCACTGATCTACACGCCTGAGGCCGACGCACTCCGCGCCGTCCTCGCCGATGCGATCGGCTGGTCCACCGTCGACGCGGGGGAGGGGTGGCTGATCTTCACACTCCCTCCGGCCGAGCTCGGCGTCCACCCAAGCGACCAGCCGCGCCACGAGTTCTCGCTCATGTGCGACGACATCGCGACCACTGTGGCCGAGCTCCAGTCGAAGGGGATCACGTTCCGGGGTGAGCCTGAGGAACAGCGATGGGGGGTCGCAACGACCATGGTCTTGCCCGGTGGCGTGGACGTCTTGCTCTACGAGCCCCGCCACCCCATCGCTCATGGACGGAGCTGATCGGGCGATACCCGATCAGCGATCCGGGACGTACGGTCAACCAATCTCTTACTCATCGGGCGAGGCCCGCTCGGCGCGTGCGCTTCCAGACATGCGCCTGCATGGGGAGCACCACTTCCGCTGCCGACCGACGAGAGGCGTCCCGCATCGACAGGCGCGCCGGCTGGCAGCTTCCTTTAGCCCGATACATTTTGCGAATGACGTACGTGTGGAGCCTGCGTACCCGGATTGATTCCGACGTTGTTCGCCGTTCGACACAGGCGAACCACGGTGCACCCACTTCCGATTCGAAGTGGTCAAGTGACGCACGAAATCCCTACTTCTCGCCTCGGTTTTCGGGCGCGATTGGCATGAAGATGATCGCCTTGGGAAACAACCGCGCAGGGCGATTAGCGAGCTGCAGCCAAGCGACCCGGGTTCCTCGCGCCGGGAGGCGTCCTGGAAGAGCTCCGTGAGGTCCCACCGGACCCGTGGGCGGATGATCACCCCGGGAGCACCGGGGCGAGCTCGTCGTCCGAGAAGCCGTAGCGGCGCATCAGCGCGAGATGGTCGGGTGTACCGAGGTATCGGCCGATCACGTCGTCGAGCGCCGCCGTCAGGTCTGGCAGATTCTTGCCGACGGCGAAGGCGCCGACTGGCGCTCGGGCCGACCGGGAAGTGGTCGCAACGGCCGCGAGCGTCGAGTCGTTCGTCCGATCGACGAACGCCCGGTTGCCGATGGCGGTGCTCGCCGAAGCGTCCACCGCCCCCCTTCGGACGGCTTCCACCGCCGCCTCTTGATCGGGGAACTCGACGATCCGGTCGGCCGGCACCGGCACCGATGGCCGTCTCACGCTGAACCTGACCCGCGACCACCGCGAGCGTCGCATGGGCGGCGGCGATCGCCTCGTAGCTGGTCATCCGCGCGGCATCGTGGCGGCGGACGATGAACCCATCCGTCATCGCCCAGATCGGCCGGCTGAAGTCCACGACCTCGGCACGATCGTCCGTAACGAAGATCGCCGTCGTCAGGTGCCAGCGTTGATCGAGCAGCCCGGGGATCAGCTCGTCGAATGTCGTCCGGACGTAGCGGATATCGCCGACCCCCGCGCCCGTGAGGACGTGAAGTGCCACGTCCATGTCACACCCCGACGGCCGCTCGCCCGCCTGCCCCGAGATGGCGAATGGCGGCTCGTCGAGGTACGCGACGATCGTAGTGTCTCGCCACGGCGGAAGGCTCATCGCGGTCCGCATCAATCGACGACGGCCAGCGCTTCGACTTCGATCCGGTAGCCGGACTCGGCCAGCGTCTCGACGCCGACGATCACGTCGGCCGGCTTGTGGTCGCCGAAGACCGCGATCCGCGCCTCCGAGATGACGGGCAGGTACTCGACGCGATGCCCGACCACGTAGATCGTGAGCTTCGCAACGTGATCGGGGCGAGCGCCTACAGCCGCGAGCGCTCGGCCGACGTTGGCGAACGCTTGGAGGGCCTGCGCTGCGAGATCGTCGTCGCCGACGAGGTTCCCGTCCGCGTCGTCGGCCACCTGACCGGCGACGAAGACGAGCCGGCTGCCCGTCGCGGCGACGACGTGTGTGTAGCTCAGCGGTGACGAAAGCCCCTCGGGGTTGATCAGCTCGAGCGTCATCGAAGCAAGCCTCCGTTCTCAGATGATGTCGCCGCTACGCTCGCATGAAGCCGCGTCGACTGTCATGGCATGGAGTCGAAGGGGGTTGACGAGCGATCCCGGAACGGATCCCGAACCGCGTCTCCGACGAGCAACGGGAAGGCGCGAGGCCCAGGTCACCATGGGCTGGGTTCGATCGAGAACGACGACCACCGCCTCGGGCCAGGCATCGGGCTGGTGCGGGATCACCGCACCCACCCCACAGCCCAAACCCGGCCTCACACGTCCGGTGTGAGGATCACCACGGGGATCGTCCTGGTCGTCTTCCTCTGATAATCGGCGAAGGCCGGGTTCTTCTCGGTGATCATCGCCCACAGACGTGAGCGCTCATCCGGCCCAGCAGGCACGGCCGTGACGGCGAGCTGTTCCTTCCCATCCTCGATCGATGCCCGAGGGTTCGCTACGAGGTTGCGGTACCAGTCCGGGTTCGTTGGCGCTCCACCCTTCGACGCGACGACGACGTATCGATCGCCGTCGCGGAAAGACGCGAGCGGATTCGTGCGCCGGATTCCCGTCTTGGATCCGGTGTGCGTAAGGAGCAGGAGCGGCTGCCGCGCGAACGCCCTCACCCTCCCCTCGTTCGCGCGAAACTCCTCGATGACACCTCGATTCCAGTCCGACATCGGTCCAACCTCCGTCCAACTTCCGAATGGAACGACCTAGCTACTTAACGCCGCGGAACGCCACGTGTATGCCCGACTCGAGGAGTGAGGGGCAAGAGGCTGACCAGCGTCGGGAGGCCAGTCGCAACATTCTTGGACACTGACGGCGTGGCCACCCTGACGCTGGTCGCTGCGCAACCGGCTTTTCGGACCGCACCGCTCGGAGCGTCCGGTCCTCCTCGCAGTCGATCAGCAGTTCGGCACTACACAGCAGGCTCGTCGTGTGGCGCGGGCTCCGCGTGCGCCCGGCGGCCCGGCGTGATCCCCAGGTCTCTTCTCAACAAGCTGAAGGGGTCCGCGTGATCTCCGCCTGTCACGGTGAGCCACGGCCGAGACCACGACCTGCTTGGGTGCCTCCGTGCGAGTCAGCCGGTGGGCACCGTGTGTGCTCGGGCTCTTCGTCGGGGTCATGGGCAGGGAACGCCCGCGCCGCAGAGCTTCAGCCCCTCGTCACGCTCGACGAAGGCGACCAGCGCCGACCGCGGAACGAGCGATAGCCCGCCGCCCGGATCGAACGTGGGAACGACCGCCGCGTTCGGCGAGACCGAGGACCGGTACCCGATACACGCCCCACGCACGTCGAGGATCCGCGTGGCGGCGCTCCGCTCGGCGGGATCGCAGGACCTCGAGAGCGTGACCTCAACGATCGGAACCGCGGAGGGCTCCCCGGCCTGCACGACGAACGCGTCCCCTCCGGCCCCGACGCCCATCCTGATCGTCGCTCGGCCGTCGACGATCGTGGCGCCGATGACGGTCCACCCCAGGGGGAGGATCCCCACGCACGGCAGCTCGCTGGCCGACGGCACCGCCTGCGCCATCAGGACCTCCGTCCGATCCGTCGCGCAGGCGCCCGGATCGCCGACCGTGCCCTCGATCCGGTTCGAGATCGTGCGCACCTGCCCCCGCCCGCGCGACCGGGCAGCGGGGAAGAACAGGGACACGGTGTTCGGGATCGCCACGACCACGACCACGATCGTGAGCACGATCAGGAGGACGCGACGGGCGCTCCACCGCTGGATCGCGATCGGCCGACGGGCCGGCGCGAGCGCACGGAACTCGTCGAGGAGCCCGGGTCGCTCCCGCTTCATCATCGACCGTAGCTGGGTCGGGCTCGCGACGCCGCGGGCCGCCGCGAACGCCTCGGCGAGCTCCTCGGGTGAGAAGTACCGCAGGGCCATCTGATACACCGTGTCGGCGTCCGAGCGCAGCCCGAGGACCAGCATCATGTTCGCGAGGTCCACGGCCTGGCGCCACGGCGAGGGCCGGACCTGCACGAAGAACACGTCGATCAGCCGGAGGTGCCGGTCCTGCACCATCAGGTTCGCGGGCTTGATGTCCCGATGGGCGAGGCCGACGTCCCACAACCGCCGGACGAGCTGGAGGCCCTCTTCGATGACCTGGTCGTCGACCTCCGCCTCCCCGATCTCGCGCGCGTCCTCGAAGAACTCCATCGCGATCAGGTACTCGCGCTCGGGGGTGATCTCGACGACGCCGAGGGGTGCCGGCGTTGGGAAGCCGTACTCGCCCAGCAGGCGCAGCGTGTAGTCCTCGTACTCGACGAACCGCCGGACGGTCTGGAACGGCGTCTCGTCCTCGAGGCCGCCGTAGAGCATCGTTCGACCGAGCTTGTACCAGCGGTCCGCGCGGACGTGGTTCTTCGCGTAGAGCTTCGCGAACACCGATCGCTCAACGCCCTGCTCGTCGACGACGCGGAGCTTCAGCGGCGTCGAGCCGCCCGACCCCTCGAGCCCCACCAGCTTTGTCTCGAGGATCGTCAACCCGAGCTGATCCTGCATCGCCAACCGGATCGCCTCGCCCCGGCGACCGCCCACGTCCAGATGGGCGGCCTTGCCGCGCGGGCCGTAGCGGACCGGGAAGGCGTCGTTGGGGACGAAGGCGCGGAACAACGCTATCGGGATGGCCACACCGAGGATCGCCGCGAAGACCAGGTCCGTCGGGTGCTCGACCCCGAGGTAGATCCGGAGGACGCCCACGGTCGCGACGATCGCAGCGGTCGCGACCTTCGCGCGCCAGCGCGGCCGGCCGGGGACGACGAGCATGAACGTGATGCCGATCAGCAGGGCCGTGAGGGCAGCGATCGGGAGCGCGGGGGACGAGTATCCCTGCCAACCGGCGATCTGCGTCACGTTGAACGGCCGAGCCCTCGTCGACACGATGTTCAACGTCGCCGACCCGAACTGGAGCACGGCCAGGCTCACGAGGAACACGATGAGGTGGCGGAAACGCCGGAAGTACGCCGTGACCCCCATCGTGACGAGGCCGAGCAGGACCAATCCCCACGTCGAGCCGATCGCGTTCACCCCGCGAGCGAGCGAGTTCAGCCACCCGGTCCGGAGGGCGACGATCGGACGCATCAGCGCCGCGTCGAACCGGTCGAGCGGTCCCGGCGAGAGATAGAGCCACAGCGAGCCCAGCAGCACGACGACGAGCGCGGCCGTCACCCAGAGCCACCCGGTGACGCCGATCGTCTTCGGCAACGGCGCCGGCGCTCCGGTGGGTCGGCGCTGCCGCCTCGGCGGTACCCGATCGACCGCGATGGGGACCGACGCGTCCCCGCGCGGCTCGGTCGCTCCTCGCCCGGTCCCGTTCGCTTCGCTCGACCATCGCTCCGCCGATCCCTCATCCAGCGGCGGGAGTTGTCGGCGGCCTCCGCCGCTCGACCCGCCCCACCGACGATCCGTTCGGCGGATATCCCCCATCCGCCACGCCCTGTCAACCCGGCCGGAGCCAAGAGGCGTCCGGCGCGCCCCGGTCGGCCGGTCGAGGTCACGGGTATGGATAGAGGTCGGGAGGTGCTCCGGACACGATGCCCCCGCGACCCGCTAGTGGCCGGAACGCTACCGCGCGGGCCGAGGTGTGTGGCGGGGTGGTGGAGCGGCGACGGGCTCTGCAAGACTGCACCGGAGGCGCGACCGGCCCCGAATCTGGGGGGCGTGCGCACGGCCGATGGGGATCATGGTGAAGGAGTTCCGACGGATCGACAGGCTGCCCCCTTACGTCTTCAACGTTATCAACGACCTGAAAGCGGCGGCACGCCGCGAGGGCGAGGACGTGGTCGACCTCGGAATGGGCAATCCCGACCTCGCCTCGCCCGAGCCGGTCGTGGACAAGCTCGCTGAGGCGGCACGCGATCCGCGGAACCACAGGTACTCCACCAGCCGTGGTCTCCCGAACCTGCGCCGGGCGATCGCAAGCCGGTACGAGCGCCGCTACGGGGTCCGGCTGGACCCGGAGACCGAGGTGGTGGTCACGATGGGGGCGAAGGAAGCGATCGGGCACATCGCGTGGACGCTCGTCGCCCCCGGCGACACCTGCTTGGTGCCTGAGCCCACCTACCCCATCCACACGTTCTCGGTGGCGCTGGCCGGCGCCGACGTCCGCTCGGTCCCTCTCGGAGCGGACGGGGACTTCTTCTCAGAGCTGCAGGAGGGGTTCGAACGCACTTGGCCTCGCCCGCGCCTCATCATCACGAGCTTCCCGCACAACCCCACCACCTCCTGCGTCGAGCGGTCGTTCTTCGAGCACCTTGTGGCGTTCGCCCGCGAGCACGACGTCGCCGTGATCCACGACTTCGCCTACGCAGACCTGTGCTTCGATGGCTACCGAGCGCCGAGCTTCCTCGAGGTGCCCGGCGCGAAGGAAGTGGGCGTCGAGGTCTTCTCGATGTCCAAGTCGTACTCGATGCCGGGGTGGCGCCTGGCGTTCGTCGTCGGCAACGCCGAGATGGTCGAGGCGCTGACTCGGCTGAAGAGCTACCTGGACTACGGTGTGTTCCAGCCGATCCAGATCGCGGGGATCATCGCGCTCAACGAGTGCGAGGACCGTACCGAGGAGTACCGAAACGTGTACCTCTCCCGGCGCGACACGTTGATCGCCGGGCTGGCCCGCGCCGGCTGGGAGGTTCCGGCACCCCGCGCGACGATGTTCGTCTGGGCGGAGATCCCCGAACCACATCGTAGTGGGGGGTCCCTGGAGTTCACGAAGCTCCTTCTACGGGAGGCGAAAGTGGCGGTCTCGCCCGGTGTCGGCTTCGGGGTCGCCGGTGACCGGCACGTGCGCTTCGCCCTCGTCGAGAACGAGCACCGGATCCGTCAGGCGACCCGAGGGATCAAGCGCGCCCTCGGCGCGTAAACGCTGGAGGAGCCGCTGGGGCGCATGGGTGGCTCGGCCCTTGACCACGTGGCGACCCCGCTCTTGATCGCGCTGGTCGAAGTAGCCGTCCGTCGCTGGGGTTACCTCGCTGCCGTCAGAGGCCTCATGCGCCCCAGCAACCGAAGCCTTGGTGCATCCCAGGACCCGACACAGGCACCGTGACCGTCGCGACGGATCGGTAGCGCCCGACGTTCCAAGGCAGTTCGAGGCAGGACATTGCTCACGCGCTACGAGCGTGCGCCGGAACGGTCACGGTAGGCAGAAGCGGCTCGACTATCGACCCGAAGGCGTCGAGATGCTCCTGTTCGCGTCCCTCGATGGTCACGACGAGCACGTGGTCGGACCCGGAGTACTGCACGTCGGCAAGGTAGAAGCGGAGACATCATCACGGTACCAAAGTGGGTTGACATGACATCAACATGATGCCATCATGCTGCCATGAACCTCTCACCGTTTATCGAGGCCATCCATCGCCAGCTCGAAGCATCCGCGGAGGCAGGCGGCGAGGACGCCCGGCTCCTCGTGGAGCGCCTGCTCGCACCCCTCGACGCGTCGATCCGCCTCTCGTTGCAGGACGCTCTGGCGGCCGCGGCGGAGGAGATCACGGTCGAGCTGGCGCCGGGCTCGGTCGAGCTGCGTCTGCGCGGCCGCGATCCGGAGTTCGTGGTGACCCCGCCCCCCAACGATCCCTCCGTCGAGGAGGTCCGGGAGGGGGACGACGCGTCGGCGTGGCCCGATGTGGTGCGGACCCCGGAGGGCGACGAGGGTGCCATCTCGCGGATCAACCTTCGCCTGCCCGAGCACCTGAAGGCGCGGATCGAGCGCGCGGCGGCGGACGACGGCCTGTCCGTGAACTCGTGGCTCGTCCGGGCCGCCGCCGCAGCGCTCGACTGGACGGATCCGCCGCGGCGGCGCGAACGGCGAAGGTCGTACGGCGCCCAGCGATACACGGGCTGGGCGCGCTAGCCGAAAGGAGTCATCCATGCAGACCTTCGAAACCCCCGAACCCATCGCGGTCACCGTGGAGCTCGGCGTCGGCGGCGTCCAGATCGCAGCCACCGATCGACCCGACACGAGTGTCGACGTGCGCCCGAGAGACCCGACGAACCGTTCCGACGTCATGGCCGCCGAGCAGACCAGGGTCGAGTACGCGAACGGCCGGCTCCTGGTTCGCGCTCCCAAGGGCTGGAGGCAGTGGAGCCCGTTGGGCCCACGGGGCGATCGGAATCGATCGAGGTGGAGATCGACGTCCCCGCCGGTTCCAGCCTCTCGGGTCAGACCGGCGTGGGGGCGGTCCGCTCCACGGGTCGCATCGGCGGATGCCGCTTCCGCACGGGCGTCGGGGACATCCGTGTCGAAGGGGCCAGTCAGGCCGACCTCAAGACCGGCGCCGGCGACGTGATCGTCGACCGGATCGACGGCACCGCCGAGGTCAACACGGGATCCGGTTCCGTCGCGATCGCGAGCGTCGACGGACGGGCGATCGTCAAGAACGGCAACGGCGACACGTGGATCGGCGAGGTCACGGGGGAGGCGCGGGTGAACGCGGCCAACGGCAGGATCTCGATCGATCGCGCACACGCGGGGGTGGTCGCCAAGACCGCCAACGGCAACGTCCGTTTGAACCAGGTGGAACGCGGCGCCGTGGTTGCTCAGAGCGCGTTCGGCAGCGTCGAGGTCGGCGTCCGCGATGGCGTCCCCGCCTGGCTGGATCTCGATACGAAGTTCGGCACGGTGCAGAACGATCTCGAGGCGGGGGACCGTCCCGAGGCGAGCGAGGATGCGGTCGAGGTACACGCCCAGACTGTCCATGGGCGACATCACGATCCGCCGCTCCTTGGAGGCCGGCACGCGGAAGGGGGGTTCATGACCATCAGTATCGACCGGCCCGTACTGACGGCGACAGGGCTCCGCAAGTCGTACCGCGACACGGTGGCCGTGGACAGCATCGACCTGAGCGTCAGGCAGGGCACGATCTTCGCACTGCTCGGGCCGAACGGCGCCGGGAAGACCACGATCGTGCAGATCCTGTCCACGCTGATCGGGGCCGACGCGGGGGAGGTTCGCGTGGCGGGCCACGACCCGGTCCGGGAGGCGGATGCGGTCCGGGGCGTGATCGGCGTCACCGGCCAGTTCGTCGCCGTGGACACGCTCCTCACGGGCGAGGAGAACCTGACGCTCATGGCCGACCTGCATCACCTCGGCAGGGTCGAAGGCAGGCGTGTCACGGCGGAGCTGCTTGACCGCCTCGACATGGTGGAGGAGGCGGGCAGGCCGGCTTCGACCTACTCGGGCGGTGAGCGTCGACGGCTCGACCTCGCGATGACCCTGGTCGGCGAGCCTCGGATCATCTTCCTCGACGAGCCGACCACCGGCCTGGACCCTCGCAGCCGCCGCACGATGTGGCGGATCATCCGCGGGCTCGTCGCCGACGGGGTCACGATCTTCCTAACGACGCACTACCTGGAGGAGGCGGATCAGCTGGCGGATCGGGTCGCGGTCCTGGACCGGGGCAGGATCGTCGCCGAAGGGACCCCCGACGAGCTCAAGCGCCTGATCCCCGGCGCGCACGTCCGGCTGCAGTTCGCGGATGCGCGGTCCCTTGCGTCGGCCGCCTCGATCATCCCGGGCTCCGCGCGGGACGAGGGCGGCCTCGTGCTGATGGTCCCGAGCGATGCCGACGTCCGATCGCTCCACGACCTCCTCGATCGCCTCATCGCGGCATCGATCGAGGTCGAGAGCTTCTCGGTCCACACACCCGACCTGGACGACGTCTTCCTCACCCTCACCGGTGACTCCGACACGGAAGGGATGGCCTCGCCATGAGCACCATCGCCAATGCCCTCAGCGATTCGAACACGATGCTGCGACGCAACCTGAAACACGCGGTGCGCTACCCGGCGGTTACCTTCATGGTGTTCGGGATCCCCGTCGTGCTCCTGCTCCTGTTCGTGTACGCGTTCGGCGGCACGCTCGGCGCGGGTCTCGGAATCGCCTCGAGCGGCCGGGGCGCCTACGTCGACTACGTCGTTCCGGGGATCCTGCTCATGGCGATCGCGGGCTCGTCCCAGGGAACGGCGATCGCGGTCTCGATGGACATGACCGAGGGCATCATCGCCCGGTTCCGCACGATGGGGATCGCCCGCGCCTCGGTGTTGACCGGTCACGTCCTGGGAAGCACGGTCCAGACGATGCTCGGGCTGGCCGCCGTCGTCGGTGTTGCCTTCGTGATCGGGTTCCGGCCCACCGCGTCGCCGGTCGAGTGGATGGCTGCCGCCGGCGTGCTCCTGATGTCGACCCTGGCGATCACCTGGCTGGCGGTCGCGCTCGGCCTGTTCCCGAAGAGCGTGGAAGCCGCGAGCAACCTCCCCATGCCGCTGATCCTACTGCCCTTCCTGAGCAGCGGCTTCGTCCCCACCGGATCGATGCCGGCCAGCCTGGCGTGGTTCGCGGAGCACCAGCCGTTCACCCCGATCATCGAGACGCTGCGCGGGCTGCTCCTCGGCGCGGCGATCGGCGACAGCGCTCTACTTGCAGTCGCCTGGTGTCTGGGAATCACGCTGATCAGCTACGGGTGGGCGCTGAAGCTGTACAACCGCGAGCGCTCTCGTTAGTCCTGTCCGCGTGCAACGTCGAGGCGGGCACGCGGCGGATCCGGGGGCCGGCCCAACGCCCGGCTCGCCCGCCAGCAAGAGCAGATACTTCATCGGTCCTCCTCGTCCAGCTCGTCCTCCCCCTCGTGATGGTCGAACAGGGATGGCCGAAGTCGACAGTTGCCGCCGAAATGAGGACGAGCCATCCTCAGATTCACGTCTCGGTGTTCGCCGCCACGAGTGAGTAATCGGTGAACACGACCGGTCCATCGACTAATTCCGGCTTGTAGACGGCCTCGAATCGCCGCACTGCCTCGGACGCGCCATGTGTTGCGTGCGCGGCCTCGTCTTCGAATATGAAGAGGTGCACGAACCGCGTCGGGTCGTCGAGCTGTTGCCACGCCGCATACATTTTGGTACCCGGCTCATGCTCGCCGACGTAGCCGACGAAATCCTCGATCGCATCCTTCACCTTCCCGACGGCGTCGCTGTTCACCTGGTAGTGCGCGGTCTGAAAGATGGGCATCGATGCTCCTTCCTCATCCAACTCAGAAGATCCTAGCCCCGGACCGGAGAGCTACGGCAACCCCTTGTCCCATCGAGAACCCTCGACCAGCTCGGGGGTTCGCCCTGTAGCGTGCTCTCGCTGACCTGAGGACCCGAAGGAGGGCGAAGGATGGAGCCGTACCCCGGCGTGTTCGTCTCGAAGGCCTCGACCGACGAGTGGGAATCCGACCCCGAGGTGCCCGGAAGCGTGATGCACGAGCTCGTCCACGCCGACGGCGTCCACGCCGGGCTGACACGCTTCACGAGCGTGGACGGTCCGGTGCCATGGACCCCCGAGGGGCGAGAGGTCGCGTTGATCCTGGAGGGGTCCGTGCGGATCGAGATCGCGGGTGGTGACACGCTGGATGTCGGGGTCGGGGATCTGTTCTCGCTTCCGCCGGGCATCGCGACGACTTGGCACGTCACGACACCGTTCGAGGAGATGTGGGTGCTCGCTTCGGACTGACTCCGTTCGGCCCGCACCTTCGGACGACGCCCGATGCTGATCGCGGCGAGACGGATCCCCGTTCCTCCCCGGCGCTTGACTCGCGGGGACGTGGATCGTGTGTCGTGATCGAGGAGGCTGCGGGCACGAAGATCGTGCCGAGTTTCGGAGGAGCGGACCCGCAGGAAGCTTGGAGATACCTGTAATGACCGGAGTCGACGAGCGTTCGCCTCGACGGAAGGTACGGGAGCACCAGGAGGCTGAGGGATGATGTGGATGCTCACACGGGGCATGATGGGCTTCGCCGCCCGAGGGATGACGGGCGGTTGATGAACGCAGCGGAGTCGCAACGTTAGCTCAAGCGGGGATCACCGAGCGGACCATCGCGAGGAGGTCGCCACGATCTGGCGTCCGCTCGAGAGCGACGAGTTGGTTCTCGAGCGGATCTGCGAGGAGATCGTCCCCGCGTCCCATCGCGATGATTGGTTTGCCGGTGAGGAGGTAGAAACCGAGGAGATGGGCGCCGATCGGAGCTCGGACCGTCGCGTCGGGCGAGAACGAGAGGTCGAGTACGACCACCGAGGCGGGATCGACCAGCGCGCATCCACCTGCTCGACTGCCGATACAGGAGTACTCTGGGGCTGACGGGCCGGGGCACGTGAGGACATCGTAACCGGCGTCTTGCAGCCAGCCGCCGATGAGAGCCCTTCGCTGTTCGTCATGCTCCACAAGTAGGATTGGAGGGGCCGCCGTCGTGCTCATGCGTCTCCTCGAGGCTCCGTGCCGCTCATGAGGCGACGACAGAGACGCCGCGCCCCGCCGCCCACCGGCGGTAGTTCTCTGCGTGTGCGAGAGGGACCGAGGCGTGCTCGCAGGTCAACGGATCATCACAGGAGGGATTGCCCTCGAGGCTGAAGTAGTTGAAGCGGCACTGCTCGCAGTACACATCCAATTCCTCGGGCAGGTACGCACATTCGCCCCACGAACAGCTCCGCTCGCCCTCGCCTGTCCCGATGTCCCAACCGCACCCGGCACACTTCTCGAACTGCATCCAGTTCCCCATGACGGCCTCCTTGGGGCAACATTAGAAGGCGGCACGTGAACGGAGACAGGGGAGAAGGACCCCCTGGGACAGGGTCTTTAGACTCGGCGCGAGCCCTATCCCTGCAGGAGGCACTAGCCCGGCCGCGATCGTCCGAGCAACCGCGATGACCTCAGGCGAACCGTAGGAACGTTGGTTCGATCATGGCCCTCAGAATGTCCGACCGCGAGATGACCCCAACGAGCTTGCCCTCGTCGGTCACCGGGACCCGGATGATGTTCTTCTCCTCCAGGACCCTCATCACCTCCTCCATGGGCGTTTGCGCGTCTACGGTCGTGACGTCCCTCGTCATGATGTCCTGGGCGAGCGTGGTCTCCAAAGCCTTTCCAGCGCGCAGGACAGCTCGGATCAGGTCGAGCTCGGTCACGATCCCGACCACGCTCCCGTCGCTCTGAGCGATCGGAACCCCGCTGAACTCACCCATGAGGAGCTGGATCGCAACGTCCCGAGCAGTGGCGGTCGGGGTGGCCGCGACCACAGGCCGGCGCATGATGTCGGAGGCGTTCATGACACTCCTCCTTCTTCTGAACGCGACAGCTCATCGTATTTGTGAGGCTGCCGTGAGCGAAGGGCCGTCCGGCCTGCAGTCAGCAGGTCCGGCGACCTAACGGGCTTGCGACCCCTCTTAGCCGGGGCCTCGACGTGTCAGGGGTCCATCTGCGGTACCCACGGGTTCGCCAACCTGCCCACGGTATTGGGAGCTCCGTCAGGTCGAGCCGCGAGAGGGGGAGGGGTCGGCGAGCACGTGGACTGGAGATCCTCCTTCGGGCAGGCCACGACGTTGACGGGATTGCATCACTGGTCGCCTTCCCGGCAGGCCTGCTCGAGCCGTCGCGAGACCACGTCGAGCCGCGCTCTCGAGGGCCAGAGCGGCAAGCCTGAGCTCCCTGCGGGTATGCGGTCGGGATCCGCCCCCAGGCGGCTAGAGTGAGATTCGCTCCCGCAGCCGATCTCGAGGAGGTATCGCGATGCCACCGAAGGCGCTGGTCCTCGGAGGGAACTTCGCCGGGCTCACGGCAGCCATCACCATGAAGCGCGAACTCGGTGGCGACGTCGACGTGACCCTTGTGTCGAAGTCCGATCGGTTCGTCTTCTATCCCTCGCTCATCTGGGTGCCGTTCGGGAAGAGGACGGCGCGGGACATCTCGGTTCCGATCGCTCGGATGCTCGAGGAGCACGGTATCGAGTACGTCCACGCCGAGGTGACCAAGATCGATCCGGCGTCGCGAAAGGTCGAGACGACCGGGTCTGTGCACGGCTACGACTACCTCATCATCGCCACCGGTTTCATGAACGACTTCGACGTGGTCCCCGGCCTCGGACCCGAGGGGAACGCGTACTCGATCACCGCGCTCGAGGGGGCCGTCGATGCCGCCGAGGGATGGTCCAGGTTCGTGAACGAACCTGGACCGGTCGTCGTCGGAGCGACACAGGGTGCCGCGTGTTTCGGCGCCGCCTACGAGTTCGTCTTCAACGTCGCGTATCAGCTGAAGCGGCACGGGCTGCAGAAGCGGGTTCCGCTCCACTACATCAGCGCGGAACCGTTCGCCGGGCACTTCGGCATCGGTGGGCTCGCGGGCGGCCAGAGGTTGCTGGAGATGTTCTTCAAGATGACCGGCATCCGGGGTGTATTCGACGTGGCGATGGACGAGATCGGCCCCGGCCAGCTCCGCCTGACGGACGGCCGAACGTTCCCCTTCCGGTACGCGATGGTCGTGCCCCCGTTCGTCGGTGCCGAAGCAGTGTCGGCGTCGGGGATCGGCAACCCACGGGGCTTCATCGACGTGAAGGACACGTACCAGACGCTGCAGTACCCGGATGTCTACGCCGTCGGGGGCGCAGCCGCCGTCAACTCCCCATGGAACCTGCTCAACGCCGTCGGGGTGCCGAAGACGGGGTTCCCGTCGGAGACGATGGCACGAGTCGCCGCCGCCAACATCGCCTCACAGGTGCGTGGCGAGGAACCCACGACCGAGGAGAACTTCGCCGATATCCCGGCGGTATGCGTGATGGATGCGGGGAACAACGGCGTGGCGATCCTCGCGGATCGGATGCTCCCCCCGCGGAAGTGGGGCGTGATGATCCCGGGACCACAGAACCATCTCGGGAAGATCATGTTCGAGCGCTACTTCCTCTGGAAGGTGCGCCACGGATACATGCACCTGCCGTGAGGCCTCGCCGTCGTACCGTGGGTCATCGGGATCAACCATGATGCTAGGGCGAGCATCGAGACGACTCAATGCGAGCATCAGCGTGCACAAGTGCGTCTACGATTCCGGTTCGTCTAGTCTCGCGTGGTCCCGGTCGATAGGACGCCCGCAGGCGTTGCAGGGAATCGGCGGGTTGCCGTAGCTCCAGATGGTCCTGCACAGATGGTCGAACGGCTCAGGTCCGACCCGATAGATCCAAAGATCGTTCGACTTCCCCGCCGCTAGGCGGAACCACACCCCAGGGTCGGTGAGGTGCCATCCGAGGCGGCAGAGCGTGAGCGGATCACCGGACCGCTGGGCGGCCTCGGTCTCGCGCTCCTCCTCCTCGCGGCGCACGTAGTCGGCGGTGAGGCGGTCGAGCCCGAAGCCCACGGCCGAGCCCACGACAAGGTGGTCGTCGCGCCAGACCTCGTAGGTGTCTTCACGTCGAGCGTCGCGGACGAACCGGTAGTGCCGTAGCTCAGACGGTTGGATGATCTCCCGCCCGGACCAGGATGAGTATGGCTTCGCCACGATCGCCTCCTTCCGGACGGGGAGCCGTTGGTGACGTCACGGACGGGGGGCCGCGCGCAGCGGCTCCGGAACGAAGAAGGTCCGCCTCCGAAGCATCGGAAGGCAGTCACGCCTCGAACACTTTGTTGCTCCCTTTGTGGAGCCACATCCCCGCTTCCGCGGAAGGCACCTTGGGTTGTCCGTCCCAGGTTGCCGGGCTCGGCTATCGAGCCGAGCCACTCTTGATGCCATCGTGGATTGTAGCCGCCACGACTTACACGAAGACTTCCACGCCTTACCTCGATCTGTCGCCCTAACACCACTTCTCCGTGCTGGAGATGGTTCCATTCGCCGCGCCCACGTCCCGCGATTCAGTTCCCGCACCCATCCGCGAACTCCCTCAGAGCCTCGTCCGGAAGTCCCGGCTCCGCTCGACCTCGTGAGACCAGTCAACGACCGCGGCATTGCACGACCCCGGCATGCTGGCCGCCGACGAAGGGCCATCTGCAACCAGACCCGTCGCAGGCGTCTTGCCCGTTTGCGCTACCCGATCGCCCAGGTGATCGTGACGGTCGCCGATCCGAGGTACCGATCGGGGGTGGCACCAGCACCGGTCGCCCCAGGTTCGGAGCCTGCGCCCGAGGTTCCCGTCGACTCGACATACCCTGACTCAGGAATCCCCCGACTGGGAGATAGGTCCACCCTAGATGTCGAAGCGCGACCGGTGCTGTCAGTCGGCGGCCGGTCTCACGCGGGCGCCCAGTGGCACAGCAAGTGGGATGGTGAACGTTGAGCCCGCCCGAGTGGACGGCAACCTTGACATCTCCCGCGCGGTTCGACGCGCGGTTCGTCGATTGCTCGATCACGATATCCGACTTGGCTCCCGGCGAGCATGGTGAGCGCGAGCGCTCCAACGTGGCGCGGGCTCAACGGACATCTACTGCCATGCCGACGAACGGCGATCTCGACGAGCTGCTCTGGGGGCTCCGCCCGCGAGTAGAGCGACCAGCGACGGAGGGCGCTGGAGCGACCCTCGAGGGCATCGCGGTTCTGGGCTGAGGAGGCGGGCGAGATCGCAGCTTCCGGCGGTCTGCTCAACCGCCGATCCTCACGATCGTCTCGATGGCCAAGGGCGTCGCCGGGATCTGCTCGGCCAAGGTCGCACCGTCGCACCCGGCGACATCGCTACGGTAGACATCCTCGGGTTCCATCCCCATACGGACGTCGGCTCGCCCGAGTGCTCTCGCGCGAGCCGACGTCGTGACGGAGTGGTCGTCCTACTCCGTCGAGTGCGCCGCGAGACCGTAGATCACGAAGAGGTCGATCAGGATGACGGTCATCGCGTAGAACGGCATCACGGGCAGCGCGAACAGCCAGAAGAAGCAGCTGACGGCCGCGAGGATGATCCCGACGACGGGCCCGACCCCGGTCCGCGCGAGCAGCAGGATGCCGCCGATCGCCAGCAGGGCGCTCCAGCCGACCGCGATCCAGCCCCACGTCTCCAGGGTCCCGTACAGCAACCCACTCTCGTCGAGGTACGCCTTGCTGTCGAGCGCGGCGAGCCCCCAGAAGAAGTTCGCCACGGCGCCGACCAGCAACACGATCCCGGCGAACGTGACCCATCCCGTTCGTGTTTCGACCTGAGGCGCCACCGCGGGCGCCACGGCGCCGTCAGCCACGACGTACGGCTTGGTAGCACTGATGGCAGCCATCTCCACTCCTTTCGCAACCGGGGCAACCACTGCCCCTCGATGAACCACCTCCACCCTAGGCACGCGGGCGGGCCCCCCCGAGGGCCGAAGGGCCCCCAACCGTTAGGACGACTCGACGTCCGTTCCAGCCTGCGGGTGATCGGGCCTCGCCCCGGAGGCGTGGTCGTCCCCGCGTCGAACGCGGCCGAGGCTGCCCCTGGTGGACTCGGAAGGGCTGTCTGGACGGCTTCGTCGACGACCGGCTTCGTACCTCGCCTGAGCTCGAGGGCGCGGCTACGCGACCGAACCCTCGGCGAGCGTCTCCTCGTGCAGACCCTCGTCGAAGACGTCGAAGCTCTGCGGCCACGTGAAGGTCGGCCACCGGTACTCGGCGCGCGACTCGGTGACCCGGTAGACGGCCGTGTAGAGCGTGCCGAAGCCGCGGTCGTACGCTCGGCTGAACAGCCCCGGGCGAAGGAACGCATCGGCGAACTCGTCCTACCGTCATGTGAGGACGATGCAACAGCTCGAGCACATCCCGCTCGCGCTCGAGCGTGCGGGTCGCGCGCGCCTGCTCCGGCCAGTCGACGAAGCCCTGATGGTTGGTTGCGACCGGCGACCGGCTGAGGACCGGCTCGCGATCCGGAGACAGGAACGCGGTCACCACGTCGCCGGAGCGGTCGACCATCGTGACGTTGTGCGCAAGGTTGCACGGGAGCCGTGCGAGGACCTCCTGAGCCTCGGCCGCCGTTGAACAGGTCTCGAGCACGTATCGAAGGATCAAGGGGATCCCGAACCCGTCACCCAGCACGCGGCGCCCTCCGAACGTGAGCGAAACCGCCAGCCCGTCCTCGTTCATCCCGTCGAGCACACCCCAGAGGCAGTCGCTCATCGCGATCACTCGCCGGCCGAGGAGACGGCTGTGCCAGATCAGCCCCTCGAGATGGGAGGGCGAGTAGTCGTAGTTCCGGACGAGCACCGGGTGGCCGGTGCGTGTCCACACGCCCTGCGTGCACGCGGCGAGGTAGGGCGGCGGCTTGTAGATCGAGAGCATCCGGGCCGCGAGGTCGCCTCCTCCCGAGAGCTCCACCAGGCGCTCGTAGACCGGGTACAGCTCCGGCATGTGCGCGCGCAGCATCCTCGCCGAGGTCGCGTAGGACGCTCGCGCCCCCTCGCCCTCGGCGAGGAACCACTGCCGGTAGGCGGCCCAGTGCTGCTCGAACACGCCCTGCCACTTCGGGCCGGGCTCCGGCTCCTGCATCGCTCGGAAGGTGAACGTGATCGATCGCATGCGCTTATCGAAGAGAACTCGGTGCCTCCCTACAACATCTTGAAGCCGAACGGCTCCAGCACGGGGAGCGATGGGGGCATTTCCTCCTCGACCGGGACGCCGCGGAAGGCGGCCTTGATGCCCGAGATCCAGGCCCGGGCGCGGTCCGTGAGCTCGTAGTCGTCGTCCATCAACCGGCCCCTCGTCACCAGGATCCCGAGGTCGGCGCCCTTGTATCGATAGTGGCCCGCCCCCGCGATGCGGAGATAGAAGGCGTCGTCACGATCGCCGATCGTGTGCCAATCGACGTCCGGCCGGACGAAGCGGGGCCCCCCCGGGTCGAGGTGCCAGCGACCGGAGGCCGGCGCCGCGGTGATCAGCTCGACGACGTCCTCGCTCTGCTTCATGACGAACTGGGACCACGCGTCGATGCTGGCCGGATCCGTCCATCGCTCGTTCAGCTCGTCGACATCGATCTCGTAGTCGACGTCCATGAACTCCAGGAGGTGGAACAGGAACAGCGGCATGTCGCCGTAGGCGACGGCGGTCACGTTGGTGATGCTCGACGCGCCGGTGACCCGGGGGTTCAACTCGCCCAGGTAGAGCTCGCCGGTCGCCGCGTCGGCCAGGAAGTCGATCTCGAAGTAGCCTCGGTAGCCTTCCCGCCGCAGGCGCTCGCCCATGGCCTGGGTGTACGCCCGTGCCTTGCGGCGGTGGGCCTCGGTGAGGACGCCCGCGAAGACGTCGTTGCCGCACCAACCCCCCGGATACGGCGTCAGTTCCGTGAACCCGGCGAGCTCCGTCATCAGCGGGCCGACCAACGTCCCATGCCGCGTGACGACGCCTTCGATCGCCGCTTCCCGCGGTTCGATCCGCTTCATCACCTTCAGTTCCTCGTCCACCATCTCCGCTCGATGCTGCGCCCACCCGGGTTCGTCCGCGACGAAGAACGTGGTCTGGCCTGAGTCGCCGTACGCCAGCTGGACGACCAGGTCGTGTCCGAGCCCGGCGCGGTCGGCCAGCTCGAGGAGGTCCCGGTAGCTGGTCGCGCGGCCGAGCACGTTCGGCACGCTCGGGACGCCCGCGTCGTTGCCGAGCCGTGTCGTCACGATCTTCGAGTCGAGCCGGTGCCGGAGCGACGCGGGGGGGAACGCGACCTCCAGGCCGAGCTCGTGCGCCAGCGCCTCCGTCTCCTCGTCAAACATCAGGAACGTGGCCCTGCCGCCCCCCCTTCCTCGCACCCAGTCGACGACCTCCTTGTGCCCGAGGAGGTAGTTGACGATCTCCTCGATCGAGGTGAACGGGCGCGGCTCGCGCTCGGCGGGAACGAAGACGTTCGGATGTTGGCCGTCGAACGAGTCGTAGTAGTTCACGAACCGGAAGTTGCCGACCCATCGATCGATCCCGAGGAGGTTGAAGGCCGTCGCGCTCACGAAGTAGATCGGGATCTCGTTCGTTCGGAAGAACCGGCGGATCTCCGGGACGCCTCGAAGCGTCGTCCGCGTGTGACCCATTTCCTGCGACCCCCCTCGCCCAGCGACGGCCGACCCACGGGGGCGGTGCGACGCGCCCGGATCAGCCGGACAGCCCGCACCAGTCCCGGACGAACGATGCCATGACCTGGGCCGTCTGCACCACCGATGGGAACCACACCCGTTCGTCCACCCCATGGGCGCCTTCGGCGTACGGTCCGAAGCACACCGCGGGGGTGCGCCCGGCGGCGCCGAGCACGACGGCGTCCGTGGTCCCGGTCGTGGCGACAAGCTCCGGCGGCTCCCCGGTGCCGCGCGCGAACGCCGCGGCGAGCGTGGTCACGAGCGGATGAGCCTCGTCGAGCTCGTAGCCTTCCGAGGCGAGACCGGCGTACCGGACCTCGGGAGCGGGACCCGAGCCGACCGCCGAGTGGCGTACCACGGCCTCGATCCGCTCGCGCACGTCGTCGACCGACGTGCCCGGGTAGAAGGCGATCCGGTACGAGGTCTCGCATGAGAACGGGACCGTCGACGTCCACTCGCCGCCGCGGATCGCACCCACGTTGAGATTTATCGGGTGCGTCAGAGCGTCATAGGGCGACGGCGGAGCGGTGTTGAGCTCTGCCTCGAGGCCTCGAAGCCCCCGCATCACGTCGAAGCTCCGCTCGATCGCGTTCCCGCCGCGGGCCCCATCGGCCGCGTGGCCGGCCGTCCCGAGCACGCGGACGTGGAACCACAGCACCCCGACCTGCGACGTCGTGATCGCGGCGCCGAACGGCTCCGCGATCACGGCCGCGTCGGCCGTGTAGCCCGACATCACCGTGGCGAGCGTGCCATTGCCCGTGCACTCCTCTTCGACCACCGACTCGATGTGGACCCGCGCCGTGGGCTCCAGGCCCAAGCGGCGGATCGCCCGCACCGCTCCGACGATCGCCGCGAGCCCGCACTTCATGTCGGCCGCGCCGCGCCCGTGGATCCAGTCCCCGTCCCGGGTCGCCGAGAAGGGCGGTTGCGACCATTCGGGGATCGGGTCAGGCGGGACGACGTCGATGTGCCCGTTCAGGATCAACGAGCGACCGCCGCCGTCCCGACCCCACGTCGCGACGACGTTGGCCTTTCCCTCCACGTCCCAGTCGAAGGGGGCGGCGGCGGGGTGGGCGCGTAACCCTTCGGAGTCCATCGGCACGTTGACCGGCTCGAGGCCGAGATCCCGCAGCGCGTCTCGCATCACGGCCTGGCCGGCCTCCTCGTTCCCCAACGTCGTCGGCTGCTCGATCAGGGTCCGAAGGAGGTCTTCGATCGCCGGCGCCTCGGCGGCGACGGCGTGGTGGAGCTCGCGCTCGAGCTCGTCCTCGTGGGCGAGGACGGTGTGGGCCGGATGCCCAACTCCGTCGAACGCATGCTTTGGAGGTTCCAGCTCCGAGGCCAACGGCGGGCCGCTCCCGTGGGCGCCGTGATCGTGTGCGTGGGTCGTCATGGCGCGGAGGGTACCAGCCGTCCTCAGTCCGGCAGGAGCATCATTCAGGGCTCCCGCCGGTCAAGGATCCGCAGCTGATGCCGGAGCATGGCAAACGCAGTTGCTTCGTGTAGGCGTCGTAACTGGACCTTCGACCGCGTGGATCGTGTCGTCTCTGTGGAGCACAATCGGCGGATCGAGAGGGTTGGGTGGCGCAGGCACGGAGTCTGTCGCGATCGCGGCGAAGGGATGGACTGCTCGAGGACCAACTCACGACGGGGAGGCGGAACTACTTCTGTCCGGCGTGGGTGCCTCGCAAGAGGAAGAACGCGGAGAAGACGAGCACGGGGATGCTTAGCGCTCCGGTGAGGTACTGCGCGAACGTCCGACCTCTCCTGCCTTGAAGATGTCGTGGAAGAAGAGGAAGTCCACCAGCAGGAACCCGACGATTAGAGCGACAGCGAGTGCCTTCTTCACGTCCCCTCTCTCTTGCGGCGACTTGGGCCGGCGCCTGCCAGCCCTGAGACACACTTGTACGCGGCGAATGCACATCGATGCCACCCTCGCGCCCTATTCTTCACGAGCTCGCACGGGAGGTACCGCTGTCCGCTCGCCGTCGGTTCGGTTTGATCCACGAAGACCAGCTGGGGATCGCGGGCCGTGGGTCCTTCCCAAGCCGAGCGAAGGTCTGCTTCTCTGGCGAAGTCGATCTTTCCCTGCACAATCGTGGCAACCTGGGTCTACTCCTCCCGCCAGCGGTTCGCCCGCGCCGTGACCTTGCGCCGATCCCAGGGGCCGACTCTGTCCCCTCGCGTCGGAGCGGCGAAGCATGCGCGTGGCACCCCGAGGAGGTTGAGGACACAGGAAGGGAGTCATTGCCGACTTCGGCCGTAGATCGGTGGCAGCGTATCCAAGCAGAGTCGGACTCACGGGCAGCGAACCGCGTGTCATTGATCGAGACGCTCGCGGCTCAGATTCGAACGTTCCCGAGCCAGCTGCGGTAGAGGCCGGCGTAGGTCCCGCCGACCTCGACGAGCTCTGTGTGCGTCCCGCGCTCCACGATGTGCCCGGCGTCGAAGACGAAGATCTCGTTTGCGTCCTCGGCCGTGCTCAGGCGGTGTGCGATCGTGATCGTGGTGCGGCCCGCCGACAGCCAACGGAGCGCCTCGGTGATCCGTCGTTCGGTGGCGGGATCCACGGCGCTCGTGGCCTCGTCGAGGATCAGCACGCCCGGGTTGCCGATCTGCGCCCTCGCGAGGGAGACGAGCTGGCGTTCGCCGACCGAGAGCCACTCGCCCCGCTCGCCCACGCGCGTGTCGATGCCCGTGGGCAGCGACTCGACCCAGTCGCCGAGGCCGAGATCGTCGAACGCGGCCTCGACCTCGTGATCGGTCGCGCCCTCGCGGCCCGCCCGGACGTTCTCGCGCACCGTGAGGTCGAACAGGAATCCGTCCTGCGGCACCATCCGTACAGCGCCCCTGCGCGAGGCCGGCGCAACCTCGCGCAGGTCGACGCCCTCGAGTTCGAACCGACCGCGCAGGGGATCCGCGAGCCGTGTGAGCAACTTGCAGAACGTGGTCTTTCCCGAGCCGGTCTCGCCAACGATCGCCACGTGCGCGCCCGCCGGCACCTCGAAGGACACGTCCCGGAGCACCACCGGCCCGTCGCCGTATCGGTACGAGACGCGCTCCGCCCGCACGGCGAGCGCCCCGTGGCCCAGCGTCACCCCGGATGTCGGCTCGGCGATCTCGACCGGCAGCTCGAGCAGCGCGAGGATCTTGCGCCACCCGGCGATCGCCGTCTGGGTCTGCGCGTAGATCTCTGGCAGGTCGGTGAACGGGTGCAGGAACAGGTCGGCGAGGAACAGGAACGCCGACACTGTGCCGAACGTGAGCCCCCAATCGGGTCCGAAGGTCGCGCCGACCAGGATGACCGTCGAGAGCGCGAGTCCCCAGAAGATCGTTCCCATCGGCCAGAGCCTCGCCGTCCGCAGGTGCGCGAGGACGTGCGCCCGATACCGGTCGTGGATCGAGCGCTTGACCCGCTGGTCCACTCGGTCCTCGAGACCGTAGGCGCGCACGACGTCGGCGCCCATCACGCTCTCGGAGACCTCGGCCAGCATCTCGCCGACCCGCCCGCGCACCAGGTCGTACGCCTCAGACAGCTTGCCCTGGAGCTTGCCCATGACGAGCAGCAGGGGTGCGACCATCAGGACGACGGGGATCGTGAGCTGCCACGAGTACAGAAGCATTATTAAGAGCGTCGCCGAGATCTGCAGGACCGCCCAGATCCACTCGATTCCGCCCTCCTCGGTGAACTCGGACAATGTGTCGACGTCCGCGGTCACGCGCGCCACGAACACGCCCCGGCGCTCCCGCGACTGCGTTGCGATCGAGAGCTGGTGGATGTGCTCGAATCCCCGCACGCGGAGCGCCATCAGCGCCTCCTCGGAGGCCCGCACCAGCCGGCGCGCCGCCGCCCGGCCCGCGACGAACGCGACGAAGACCAGCGCGAACGCCGCGCCGCAGAGCCCGAAGACGAACCCCGGGCGGAATCCGCCCTCGAACCCGTGGTCGAAGATCTGCTGCACCAGAATCGGAACGACGAGGTTGCCCGCGACGGCGCCGAGCGAGACGACGACCGTGAGGACCAGACCCCGGCGCAGCTCCGGGCTGAGCCGGAGCCCGGCAATCAGGACGCGCCACGCGCTCCTGAGGTGCTCGGGGATCGGGAGCTCCTCGCGGCCCGGAGCTTCCACCGGCGCCTCGTCGATCGCGGTGGCACTCATCGCCCGCCCCGCTCGTACGCGCGGATCATCGCAGCGTAGCCTGGCTGGGATGCCATCAGCTGCTCGTGCGAGCCGGTCGCCTGCAAGCGGCCTTCCTCCAGGAAGAGCACACGGTCGGCGAGCCGGATCGTGGACAGGCGGTACGCGACGACGATCAGCGTGGTCTCCAGCTCCCGCCGAAGGCCGGCCAGGATCTCCGCCTCGATCGTCGGGTCCACGGCGCTCGTGGCGTCGTCCAGGATCAGCACGCGGGGCTGCCGGACCAGCGCGCGGGCCAGCGCCACGCGTTGCCGCTCGCCGCCGGAGAGCGTGTGCCCGCGCTCGCCAAGGACGGTGTCGTAGTCCTGGGGGAGTGCTCGGATGAAGCGGTCGGCCTGCGCGATCGCGGCGGCGCGCTCGGTCTCGTCCCGGGTCGCGCCGGAGTCGAGGGCGATGTTCTCGGCCACCGTGGTCGCGAACAGGAAGGACTCCTGGAAGACGAGCGACGTGGCCCGGCGCAGCTCGTCGGAGTCGACCTGACGGATGTCGACGCCGCCGATCAGGATCCGACCGTCCGCCGGGTCGTCCAGGCGCACCAGGAGCTGCGCGAGCGTCGACTTGCCGACGCCCGTGGCCCCCACGATCGCGACCGACTCGTTTGGCTCGACGTGGAACGACACCGCGTCGAGCACGGAAGCGCCGGCGAAGCCGTACGTGAGTGACTCGGCCCGGACATCGAGCAGGCCGGGCGGTAGCGAGATGGGTTCAGCCGGCCGCGTCATGGTGTCCGGCTGCTCGAGGACTTCGAGGATGCGGCCGTGGCCGACGACGGCCCGCGGAAGCTCCGAGAGGATCCAGCCGACGAAGCGCATCGGCCACGCGAGCAGGCCGAACAGCGTGACGACCTGCACGAGGGTCCCGAGCGTGATATCGCCGGTCGAGACCCGCCAGGCACCGATCGCGAGCATCAGGATCACGGCCAGGGTCGGGAGTGCCTCGAGCGCCTCATCGAACCAGGCGCGGATGTAGCCGGCCGCGACGCGCTCGGTCCGCAGCTGCTCGGCCTTCTCGCGAAAGCGGCCTACCTCGACGCGCTCGCGCCCGAGCGTCTTCACGACGAGCGCCCCGTCGATTGACTCGTGCGCCACGGCGGACACCTCGCCGATCCGCTCCTGGACCCGCCGGGCCGGAGCCTGCATCTGCAGGGCGAACGAGCGATTCATCAGACCGAGCGCAGGCACCGTCAGAAGCCCGATCAGCGTGAGGAAGGGGTCGGTCTCCACCAGCGAGACGAGCGCGAACAGGACCAGGAAGATCACGCCGATCGCGAACGGGACCGGGTAGAGGACCTCGATCGCCGCCTCGACATCGGCCTCCATGTGCGCGAGCAGTTCGCCGGTCGGCCGAGTGCGGTGGTAGGAGAGCGCGAGGTCGCGGTATCGGTCCGAGACGCGCTCGCGCAGCGTCGCGGCCACGGCCGCCCCCGTCACGCCGCTGTAGTAGCGGCGGATCCCGATGCCCAGCGCCCGTAGGGCGGTCAGGCCCATCACCGCGCCGATACCGATCCAGACGGTGGAGGCGTCCACCCCTTCAGGCGTGAACGCCGGCCGCAGGACCTGGTCGGTCACCCACCCGAGGGCGACCGTGACCGCCACGGAGCCGATCGCGAACAGGAACGCCCCGAACACGGCGATCGCGAACGGCCGCGGGTGCATCCGGATGTACGAGACCACCAGGCGCACGCCGCGGCCGAACAGGTCCCGCGGGCCCTCGCCTCCGTCGGCGAGGGCCGGTTCCGTCCGGTCGGCCTCGGCGGTCTCCATGAGCCATCCATGATGCGGGACGGCGTGGTCTCTCGACTCGCCGTCGCCGCCACGCAGCGAGCGCGCTCAGGGCCGTTACGCGGAACGCAAATACAACCGAAGGCTCGGTGTCGAGCGACGGATGGACGCGGACCGGGCCCCCGGCGCCCACCGTCACGTCCTTGGACTCGACCGTCTCTCGGCCGTCGACTCGGAACCATTCGACGGAGTACGTGCCCGGCTCGAGGGTGACGGTGAAATCGCCGCGTTCGGGTTGCAGGGCCAGGTATTCGAGGTCCGCGTTCGCCAGCGTGAACCGTGTGGGGCTGAGATCCGGTCGCAGCTCCATGTCGACGAACCGACCCGCTCGGCGTATCGGACGGTGTCGCCCATGGCGAAGCGAGCCGGCTTGAACGTCTCGAACGACATCGGACCGCCGGCCCTCGGGTCCGGCGGGCTCACCCCGCCGGTCAGCCCGAAGTCCATCAGGACACCAGCGATGTGCGCACAATCACTGGCGTCCAAAGGATGCTGTTGAAGGGCTCGCGTCTCTTCCTTTGGTTCAGGGCGTCCGCTATGTCTTGGAGGGACATGCCATCGTCGAGCATTGTCGATATTCGATCACGGATGCTCCAATCCTCTTGATTGCACAGGACATGGCTGAGTCGGACATTTGAGGCGGCTCTGTATCCACCCTTCGACCTAAGGATTGGGTAATGCCCACTTCCTTGGCCCAGGCTCGACCGTTCGCTGATCCCCGAGAATGCCGAGTCACTCGGGACAACATCGAGGGGACGCTCGGCAAGATGGAGGCCCGCGTCATTGCCAGGGAGCGATCGCTCTCCCTGTAGCATGCCGACGAGCACTGCTCGGAGTGTCCGTTGTTCCTTTCAGTCGACTAGGAGCTCTGCAGGAAAGTCCGGATAGCGAGGCAACAGAGTTGCCTCGCTCGGGCGAGCACGCGACTCAGCTGGCGGTCACCGATCGCATGCCGAGGGGTAGAAGGGCGGACCAACCCTGTGTTTCAGACCTACCCAGGAATCTTTGGGTAGGTGACAAACACGCTCTCGTCGAAGATGTGGACCGCGAGTCAGAACCGCGGGGACCGTGTGTCCGTCTATCGAGAAACAATCGCTGGATCGAAGGGTAGAGCACCGTCTGTCTTGCGAAAGGATCTACGGGTTGCCGGGACCGATCGCGCGGGTAGCCAGCGCGGCGCTCGGCCGGATCCGGCCGAGCGCCGCTAGCCACCATTCTCTGTCGAGCGGGAGGCGTCAGTAGCCGTAGCCACCACCACTACCGCTGCCGCCGTAACCGCCTCCACCGCCCCCGCCGTAGGGTGCGTTCGGGCCGTTCTGACCGCCGCCTCCGCCGCTACCCGACGCGAACGCATTGGCCTGCGAGATCACGCCGGCGACACCCAAAGCGCCGATCACGATGGCGGCCGCGAGCGCGAATCCGCGCACCCGTGAAGCGGACCGAGCCGGGGCTGAGCCTCGAACGGCGAGCCACGCGGCACCGATGACGACGACTACCGCAAGGATCTGGGCGAGGGCATCGGCGAACCGAGCGGGCAGCACGACGTGGGCGAACTGGCCGAACGGGAGCGCCACCGTCCTGGACACCAGCCAGGTCGCCGCGACGACCGCGTTGCCCAAGGCGCCGAGCGCGAGCCACCATCGCGGAGCCCAGACCAGCGTCACGAGACCCCACACGACCTGCGCGACGCCGATCGTCCAGAAGAACGCCAGGCTCTGCCCGTTGAGGCCGGGGATCGAAGCAGCTGCCGCGATGTTGATCGCACCGGAGGCGATGCTGGCCATCGCGATCACCGTGACGATAGCCGCCGCGTTCCGATCCTGGTCGGCGAGCGTTCCCTGTGCCGGCACTTCGGCCGGGCGGAAGCGCTCCTCACTCTGTTCCCATCGAGGTTGTGCAGACATCACTCTTCCTCCTTCCATCTCAACTGCAGGCTCTTCCACTCCTCGTTCCCTCCGCAGGAGCGTGCCTCGGTACCTGGTGGTAGTACGGCCGGGCCCACAAGCCGGTCGTGTGACATTCGTCACGTCGGTTCGACGTTCAGCGGCGCAGTGCGCCTTCCTCGATGTCTGCGCCCGGGAGTAGCGTGGCGGTCTCGCGAGCGTTTCCGGCGAGATCCATCCCGGGAATCGCGGGTGGTGCAGGGAGGTTGGGGCGGGCGTGGCGGAGCTGACCAAGAAAGAGCGGGCGGGCTCCCTGACCGTGCGTTCGCGTACGTGGACTCGCAGGGTCACCGCCGCGACTCGCAGGGTCACCGCCGCGTGCCGATCCACGACGAAGCGCATGTCCGGAACGCGCTCGCCAGGTTCGATCGCGTCGCGTTCGAAGACGACGCCGCCGAGGAGCGGGCGCGCAGACGCCTGCTGAACGCCGCGAAGAAGTACAGGATCGTCCCGGTGGGTTCGTAACCGGCCAGGTGCGCAAGTTGAGGTCCCGTTCGAGCGGGGTCGAAGGGTTGCCGACGGGATCCGTCACCTTCCTGGAAACCGCGGCCGTGACCTCTCGCCGCTTCGCCGTGCGGCACGGCCGTGGGGGTTTCCGATCCCACGGCCGACACGGATCCGGGTTCGAACGGGTTCGTCAGTAGATGCCGCCCGAGCCACCGCCGCCGTTCGCGATGAGGACGACGAGCCCGGCCACGACCGCCAGGCCCACCAGGATCCCGACCCAGACCTTCCAGGTCCAACCACTGCGCCGCTGCATGCCGCTCGAATCATCCATGCTGGACCTCCTTCGGCTTGTCTTGCTCGGATTCTGCGTGCTTACCCCTCCACAACGGCTGGACGCACGCGCGACTTCCGATCGGGAGGGTGATGAAGATCACCGGGTGCTAGGCGAGCCACGGTGGCACCGGGGGCGAATCTGCTTCTTGTTCAGTCTGATCGCGCAGTCGGCTCCACGTCTTCGTCCAACGGACCAAGCGAAGGTGACGGAGACAACCCGCCTCCTGCGGTCTGGCTTGGAGGCGGGTTGTCTCCGTCATCCTGCTACTTCGTTCGAACGATCGAGCAGCGGTAGACCTCGTCCGTCGGGACGAGCGTGATCTCAGGATCGGCTCCGGCCGCAGCCGCCAGGACCTCATCTTCGGAGGTGAACTGGTGGGGAGTGAATCCGTCGTTGAAGACGATCAGGACCTGCTGCCACAGGGGGTTCATCCCCTCACCCTGGATGGCATCGATCACCGAAAGGAAGTCCTGCTCATCGTCGAGGTCGTTCGTGGCGTAGATCGTGTTGGTGCTTCGGTTGTGATCGAGCAGCGTCTCTGACGACGGCACCTCGAACATGTTGACGGTGACTTGCTTCCCCTCGTAGAAGACGGGCCGTTGGCTCGCAGCGCCGTTCGGGCTCCCCCCTGCTGCGAACGCTGCGCCACCCGTCAGGGCAACGAACAGGCCCCCCGTGACGAGGATGACTCCGATCCTTGAAGTGGCTCTGATCCCTCGCATACGAACCTCCCTATCTCGTGTTGCGTCACCGGATGGAACGGTGCTCTCGGACGTTCATCAGGAGCTGAAGTTCACGAGCCCGTCTGTGCAGCCCACGCCCTGCACCCAGACGTCTTGGATGCCCGTGATGTCGGGAGCGATGTCCACGGCCGAGACGATCATCTTCGCCGTGAACGACTCATCGTTGCCATCGCCGGCTCGATAGAAGTCGGCCTGCACCACGACGGTCCGATCGCTCGTGTTCGCGGTCTTGAGGGCCTCGGTCGCCGCGCCGGTGCACTTGAACGTCGTGCTCGACAGCAGGGCCTCGGCGTCCCACCGCACGCCCTGCCCCGCCAGGCACCCCGCGAGCGGCACCTGGTCCACCTGCGCGACGCAGCTGAACGAACCGCCGGCGTGCACCGATCCGGCGGTGAGGTCGAATGCACCGCCACCGGTCAATGCGACCTCCCCGGTGGGGAACCCCTTGATCTGGCGGGCGTTGAACCCGAACCCGACGTGCGAACCGGCCGCACCCGCTGCGGACGCCGTGAGCTGAACCATCACCAGCACGGCACCTGCGAGCAGCAGGAGACGGTGCGGCTTCGGCGATCCCCTACGGATCGTTCGTGAGCGGTCTCTGATCATCGACGCTCTCCCTTCTCTCGTGGCGACGCGGTCGGTCGACCACATCGTCAGGTGTACGGACGAGTAGGGCGCTTGGCCCATCCGTTTGGCGCGCACGAGTTCCGGGCAGGCACTCGGGTGGGCGTGGTGACGATCCCCGCTCATCGGTGCGGGAGATGGCTGGGTGGCGGGACCCCTCCATCGCGACTTGTGGTCGCTGACCTGCATAATGCTGGCGAACACACCGGGAGCGGTGATGGAGCGAGGGCTGTTCGGCAGGGAGACCGAACTGGCCCACGTCTCGAGGCTGTTGGAAGGCGTACCCTCGGGGCCGGTCGCGCTCATCCTCGGCGGAGAGGCGGGCATCGGCAAGAGCACCCTGTGGCTCGAAGCCCTTTCCCAAGCCAGGGAGCGTGCCTATCGGGTGCTCTCGTGTCGACCCGACGAGTCGGAAGCGAAGCTCTCTTACGCCGCTCTTGGAGACCTCTTGGAAGGGGTCGTCGAGGAGAGCCTGGAACGGCTTCCCTCACCCCAGCGATCGGCCCTCGAGGTTGCTCTCCTTCGCGCTGACGCGACCGGCTTCCCACCCGACCAGCGGGCGATCTCGACCGCCTTCCACGGCGCCCTGCTCGCGCTCGCTTCGGGGGGCCCGTTGGTGGTTGCGATCGATGACACATCGTGGCTGGACGCGCCCTCGGCCCGAGTGCTGGAGTTCGCGCTTCGGCGCTTGAACGATGCACCGATCGGTCTCGTCATGACCGTGCGCGCTCAGGAGCTCCATCCGCTTCCCCTCGGACTCGAGCGCGCTCTCTCGGACGACCGGATCGAACGGGTCATGGTCGGGCCGATGACGCTCCAGGCGACGCGCAACCTGCTGAGCTCTGAGTTGTCCGCGCGCTTCCCGCGCCCGCTGCTGCTTCGCATCTACGAGGCGTCGGCGGGGAACCCGTTCCTGGCTCTGGAACTCGGACGAGCGCTCGTCCGGCGTGGGATCGAAAAGGTACCGGAAGCGAACCTTCCCGTCCCGTCGAACCTCTCCGACCTCGTCACCGATCGGTTGTCCGAGCTCCCCGATCCGGTCAGGCAGGTGCTCCTGGTCATCTCGGCCGCGTCCCAGCCGACGGTCTCACTGGTCGCGGGAGCGATCGGCGGTCCGACGGCAGAAGACGACATCGAAGATGCCTTCAAGGCCGGCATCATCGAGGGGAGCGGCGGACGCGTCCGATCGACCCACCCGCTGCTTGCGACCGTGGCGTACTCGGAGTCCTCGGCAGAGGCACGGAGAGATGTCCACCGACGGCTGGCCGCGGTCGTGGTCGATCAGGAGGAGCGGGCGCGTCATCTCGCGCTCGCCGCCGAGGGTCCGGCCGAGGGCGTCGCCGCGGAATTGGAGGAGGCGGCCCGCAAGGCAGCCGGGCGTGGCGCGCCGGACGCCGCAGCCCAACTGTCGGAGCTCGCTCGCGAGCTGACCCCGTCCGAACACACCGAGGCGCGGATCCATCGAACGGTGCACGCCGGTCAGTACGCCTTCGAGGCCGCGGACATGGGCAGGGCTGCCGCCTTGCTCGAGGAGGCGGTGGCGGCTGCTCCCACCGGCTGGCTGCGTGCGGAGGCGTTGCTCTTCCTTGCCAGGATCCACTACCACAGCCATGACGCGCTCTCGGCGCGATCACTCGCCGAAGAGGCCCTTTCGGAAGCGGCGCAGGATCCGGACTTGAGGACGCGGATCCAGATGGAGCTCGCAGCGGCCTCGGAGGCAGCCGGTGACCACGACGGCGCGAGGGTTCACGCGCGTGCCGCCGTGGATCTGGCGGAGGGTCAGGGTGACGAGTCGATGCTTGCCGAAGGTCTCGCGTTGGTCGCCTTCTACGACTTCGTCTCCGGGAAGGGAACCCAGCGCAGCGTGATGAATCGCGCGGTGGGGCTCGAGGAGATGGGAGGGGATCTCCGGCCTCTCCGCAGCCCGACCTTCCGCGAGGCCTGCGTGTCGCTATGGACGGACGACCTGGACGCGGCGAGATCGACGTTGACGGACATCGAGAAGCGCTGCCGGGACGGAGGCGATGAGGGCTCGCTCGCCGTGATCCTGTTCATGCTTGCGCTGCTGGAGTGCTGGGCCGGTGCTTGGAGCGAGGCGGGTCGGTACGCGGACGAGAGCGGCACCATCACGGTGTGGACCGGCCAGCAGCCGTACCGTGCGCTCGCCCTTTCCGCCAAGGCGCTCATCGAGGCGCACCGGGGACAGGAGCAGCCCGCACGGACCGCCGCCGATGAGGGCCTGGAGCTTGCCCGGCAGTCCGGTCTGAAGCAGGCCGGTCAGTTCAACCTCTCGGCGCTCGGATTCCTCGAACTGTCGCTGGGGAACGCGGAGGCGACCGATCGCCTGCTCCGGCCGCTCGCCGAAGGCGTACTCGAGGCCGGGATCGGCGAGCCGGGCATGCTGCGGTTCCTGCCCGATGAGATCGAGGCGCTCATCGCGCTGGGCGAGGCGGAGAAGGCACACTCGCTCCTGCAACCGTTCCTCGCTCGCGCCGAGGCGCTTGGGCGGTCGTGGGCGCTGGCCGCCGCCGAACGAAGCGGGGGGCTGCTCGCCGCCTCGCGGGGCGAACTCCCCGAGGCGCTCGCCGCGTTCGACCGGGCCCTGGAGCATCACGCAGCCCTGGAGGAGCCCTTCGAGCTCGGGCGCACGCTGCTCGCGCAGGGCCAAGCCCTGCGCCGAACGAAGAAGTGGCGGCTCGCGCGGGACTCGCTCGGTCGGTCGTTGGCGATATTCGAGCAGCTCGGCGCGGCTCTGTGGGCGGACAAGGCGCGGGCCGAGATCGCGAGGGTGGGAGGTCGGGCTCCCGGTCCCGTCGGCCTGACGCCGACGGAGCAGAGGGTCGCCGACCTGGTGGCGAGCGGACTCACCAATCGGGAGGCGGCCCAGGCGCTGTTCTTGAGCGTCAGCACCGTCGAGGCGAACCTCCGGCGGATCTATCAGAAGCTCGGCGTCCGGTCGCGGACCGAACTGTCTCGGAAGCTGGCCGAGCGATAGGCGGCGTTCGAGCCGGAGGGGATTCGTTCGATGCCTCGAGAACCGGGCGGCCCCCCCATTTCATGAGGTCAAAGGGCGTTTAACGTACCGATTCCAAGGTTTGCGGCCCGATCCCTTCCCCTTAGCGTCGAAGCCGACCGGAACGGTGGGCACGTCGGACGGAAGGGATCGGAGCGATGGCACTCCTCACGGCTCCAAAGGCAGATCGGCCGTCTCGCGGAAAGAGCCACACCCGTCGCGATGCGGTGCCACGGGAAGCGGACGCCAGCCTGATGGTCGGGCTCCTCCAGAGGGAACCCTGGGCCGCCGCGGCGTTCTACGATCGGTACGCGTCGCGCATCTATGGCCTCGGGCTCGTCCTGCTTGGGAACAAGACCGACGCCGAAGACCTCGTTCAGGACACCATCCTCAAGGTCTGGCGCAGAGGCTCGTCCTTCGATCCTCAACGAGGATCCCTGGACGCCTGGATCCTGCTGAACGCTCGCAGCCTCGCGATCGATCTGCTCCGTCGACGCACGCTGGAAGCCAGGAGCCTGTCGTCCGGTCGTTGGCACTCGGACGTTTCGGACGAGCTCAGTCCTGAGTCGTACGCGGTGCACCGCGACCTGATGCGGCGCGCGCGGAACGCGATGGACCGGCTCCCGCATGGCCAGCGATCGGCCGTCGAACTCTCCTACCTGGGGCAACGGTCGTCGACACAGGTGGCCGAGCTCCAAGGCATCCCCCGCGGAACGGTGAAGAGCCGCGTCCGAGCAGGGATCGCGACGCTCCGTCAGACCCTCTCAGGCCAGGAGAACCGATGAAGCGGATCCGCATCGAGAAGGTGAGGGTTCGACGAGAGCCTCGCTGGCTCGAGGTCCTTCCGCTCGACCCACGGGACGTCGAGGTCCTCCGAGCCAAGGCCATCCAGCATGCTGGCAAGAGGAACGTGAAGGTCCGGGCATGAGTGATGTGTTCTTGCTCGTTCTCGCTGGACATCTCCTCGGTGACTTCGTCGCACAGACCGATTGGCAGGCCACCAACAAGGAGAGGAGCTGGCGAGCCGATCTTGCCCATGTCTTCACCTACCACCTGACGATGGCCGTGCTGGTGGTCCCGGTGTGGCACGACTGGAGCGCTGTGCGGTTCCTTGCGATCTCGGTCGCGACCCACGCACTCCTGGACAGGAGATGGCCGACCAAGCTCGTCCTCGGGACGACCGGTAGCAAGAGCTTCTCCACCGTCGTTTGGGGCGTGATCGCGACTGACCAGGCGCTGCACCTCAGCATCCTGGCGATCAGCTTCTACTGGTTGGCGAGATGATCCACGAGGCCTGATCGACCGTGAGTGGTTACCCCCGGACTCACGAGTGGCCGGAAGCGAGCGGGGAAGGGCAGATTCCAATTCTCGGCTCGGTCCTCGTCCGGAACCCAACGAGCAAGAGCCTCGACGGTGGGGACCGTGTGTCGTGATTACGAAGCTGTAGCACAGGTCCTTGGAACCCAGAAGCTCGCGCAGACCCGCCCCGGCGCGCGGTGAGCCGTGTTCCTCTATCCTGCCTGCCCCGTCCGAGTTCGGCACGGCGCCAGCGGGTGGGACGATGCAGATCCCCGGGACGGACGCCGACCCTTCTTCGTCGACGAGGGTGAGGTCGACGCCGCCCGCGAGTTGGTCGCATCGACGGAGCACGCCCCCGGGAGCCCGGTCAGGCCTCCTTCACGGTCGCGTACCAGACGCGCTCCGCGACAGCGACGATGTCGTCGCTGACACGTGAGAAGCGCCGGTACAGCTCGCGGCGGCCCATCACCTCCCGGAGATCCTCGACCGTGATCAGGGTCGACATCGCTTTGCGGTACACGCGCTCGAGCTGCCGCTGGGACTTGATCGCCGCGTCTGCCGGATCGGTCGCAAGCCCGTCGGTGACCTTCCCACCCGTGCCGAGTCGCACGAACGACTCGGCGAGGTGCCGCGCGCCCTCCAACAGGAACCCCGCCATCCCGAGCACGTGCTCGTCCGGCGGCAGGTCCATAACCTCGGCCTCGCGCACGGCGTCCTTCGCCCCGTTCATCACGGCGTCGAGTCGCTCGGACATCGTGAAGACGTCCTCCGCGTCGATCGGCGTCGTGAACGATGCCGTGAGTGCCTTGAGGAGCGCGAGCCTCCTCTCGTCGGCGGCGTGTTCGGACTCACGCACCCGCTCGGCGGCGGCCGACTCGCCCGCGGCCCACTCGGTGAGCGCCTCGAGCCCTCCGATCGTCACGGCGGCTTGCTCCCGGAGGAGCCCGATCACGTCGGGCGTCTCGGGAAGGAACCAGGGGAGCTTCATGCCAACCATCTCCAGAACGGGAGCACCGTGGCGGCGATGAGCGCGGCGGCAGGAAGGGTCGTCACCCAGGCGAGGAGGATCTTGCCCACAACGTGCCAGCGTACGCGCTTGGCCCGACCGCGGCCGACCCCCGTCCCGACGACCGATGAGGACACGATCTGGCTCGTGCTGACGGGCGCGCCGACCACCGACGAGGCGAGGATCACGGCAGCCGAGCTCGTCTGGCTTACGAGCCCGTCGAGCGCGCGGAGCTTGACGATCCGTCTTCCGATTGTCTTCACGATCGTCCATCCACCCATCACCGTCCCCACCGTGACCATGGTCGCGCACGCGAGCTCGACCCACACGGGTGAGGCGAGCGTCGAGATCGTGCCGTGGGCGAGGAGCAGGGCCACCACGATCCCCACGGCCTTCTGCGCATCGTTGGCACCGTGACTGAACGCGAGCCACCCAGACGTGAACCACTGGCTGCCGCGGACCGTGCCTTCGATGCGGATCGACGCCCGCCGCAGGAGCCTCCTAACGAGCAGCGTGAGCAGCGCTGCGCCCAGGAGTCCGAGGATCGGGGAGACGGCTAGCGCGATCAGCGTCCCGAGCACGCCAACCGGCCGTCCGTCCTCGATGCCTCCCCAGTAGACCGCGCCCGCGCCCGCGTCGAGGAGGGCAGCACCGACGAGTCCGCCGACAAGCGCGTGAGAGGAGCTCGAGGGGAGCCCCTTGATCCACGTGAAGAGGTTCCAGGCCACCGCGCCTGTGAGTCCCGCACCGATCACGGCGATCGTCTGATCGGGAGGAACCTGCACGATCTTCTCGATCGTGTTCGCGACGGCGGCCCCGAGCAGCAGCGGCCCGAGCAGATTGCAGACGGCGGCGAGCGTGACCGCGGGGAGGGGGCGAGCGGCACGGGTCGCGACGAGCGTGGCGATCGCGTTCGCGGCGTCATGGAAACCGTTCGTGAGCGCGAAGGCGAACGCCATAGCGATGGCTAGGATGAACGCCGTCACGCTCGCACCATAACGGCACGGATCCGTCCGGAAGGCTCACTCACGCGCGTCGGTCGCAGCAGCACAGTCCGGTGGGAAGCCGGGCCGTCTTGACGCCGCTTTGAGGGCGGTGGCTACAGCTCGATCCGCCGCTCTGGATCCACGTAGACGTCGTCGGATCCGTTGACTATGACCTCTGTGATGTTCGCAAATGGCCCTTCTCGGCCTGACGAAACGTGGCGCCATCGGCGTCCATCGGCTGAGATCGGCCAGTTCTCCTGGGAGCAGGATCGGGGGCGCAACTCCTCGACCCGACGCGGATCAGCGGCGAGGGGCGGGGCAGGCACCCGGCGGGTTCTCGGCCGGTGGACGGGAGGGGCAGGCGAGATGGCCTAATCCTCCTCGTCGACGCCGATACGTGGAGAGAAGACTCCATACAGAGAAGGAGTCATGACCCGAAGCGGCAGGCTGTCCCCTGCGGATAGCCGGGCGACTGCGACGACCGCCGATGTAGCGAACCGTGTGTCATGGATCGAAACTACGGCAGGCAAGAGACCGGGTGTCGCGTCAGTTGGCGCAAGAATCGATGGATCGAGGCTCAGGAACCGGCGAACCGTTCGATCTCGGCCGCGTGCTCGTCGTAGTGGTCGAACGTCTCGTCGACGAACTCGGACTCGGCGTCGGACGGGATCTCGGAGAGGCCGAGGAGCGCCGCGCGGATCCGCTCCCTCGCCGCCTCGGAACGCGAAACGATCTCGTCCCACGACATCGCCTTGGACTCCTCGGCGATCTCGTCGTTCGTCTTCTGCCAGACGGACTCGGGGTCGTCGGGTTCCGACGTGCCGGCCGCGATGAGTTCGATCCGGCGCGCCGCGTCGTCGACCCAGTACCCGCAGTGCCAGACGAGGTCGGCGACCGACCATCCAGGCACGACTCCGGGCTCGGTCCTGCGGCCCTCGGGCACCCGAGCGACCGAGGCCATGAGCGACTCCCAGGACGAGGCCTCTCGGCTCAACAACTCCTGACGTTCCATCAACCGGAGAGCATACGCGCGCCGCGCTTGGCGAGCTGATCGGCGACGATGTTGCGCTGGATCTCGGAGGTCCCCTCCCAGATCCGCTCGACGCGGAGCTCCCGGTAGAAGCGCTCGGCGACGTTCTCGCGGATGTAACCGCGGCCGCCGAAGATCTGCATACTCGGGGCGGCCATGCCTCACGCGTAGCGCCCGCATTCCGAGCAGGAGTACCAGCCCGCTGGATCCTGAAGCTCGAAGGTCGTCTGACGACCACAGCGCACGCATGTGCGCTTCTGGAACGCCGGAAGGTCGCTCACCTGAAGCATGTGCCGTTCGGTCATGAGATTGAGATCTCGCTCCGATCCGGGCAGGAACATCATCCGATCCACTGTTTTCCCCCCAACACGTCGTGACGATGGTCCATCTGCCGTGCGATCCGGGCCGGCCTTCCAGCGATCTTCTGGACGACCGAGAAACGGCCGCCCTCGGAGACGAGCTGGTCGATCTCCGGGTTCTCGTGGTCGACGGCGATGGCGAAGCGCGTGGAGTAGCCCCGTACGGCTTCGTACTCCGGCCGGGTGAGGCTGATGTGCTCGACGCAGGCCGCGTCTCCGCACTCGCACTCGTACACGTCGACGGCGGCATGGTCCCCCATCTCGCCATGGATGTCCTCGATCCACTCGTTGCGGTCGCGCGACAGCGCTTCGTTCCGGACCTCCTGGTCTCGCCAATCGTTCATGTGCTCACCACCTCGGAGAGCAGGTACTCGCTCGAGGTGAGCTCGAAGATCCTCCGGAAATGATCGGGCGTGTTCACGAGGCGGAAGTCCTTGCCCCAGGTGTCGTGCACACGGTGTTGGTAGGCCACGACCGCAAGCCACGCGGCGCTATCCATGGCCGTTATCCCTCTGAGATCGAGGACGACGTCACGGCGACGCAGCTCGCCGATCGCGTCGTCGAGCGCTGGGATCGCCTCCACGTCGAATCGGCCTGTCAGACGGAAGCGGGCGACGCCGTTCGATCGCACGGCCTTGACGGAGAAGGTGTCCGAGGGAACCCGCATCCGCAGCTCCCTTCCTGGAGGTGGTCACCTCCGGCTTGGGAGCGTGTCTCTGGGCTCCATGCTGCGTCTGGTAGCCAGGCGCGTAGCGGGCCGGGACTTGGGGTCCGCACGCTCAAGGTATCCCTCGTTGATCGACTAATCAATGGGCCATGGAGGCTACGTTCGGTCTGGACCCCGGCGCGTGCCTGCGATAGGCTCGATACGCGGTGGATAAGGCCGTCAAAAAGACGGACGAGAGAGTCGTCGAGCGGCTCAGGATCCTCGTGGCCGACGGGCGCGGAGCGCGCCTCGACGAGGTCGCGCGCGCAGTATCGAGTCTCGGGCACGACGTGGTGGGCGAGGCGACCCTCCTTGACGTCGCCGCCCTCACGGCCTCCCTTCGCCCCGATGCTGCGATCGTCTTCGTCGGCGAGAGCTCGGAGCACGCACTCGAGCTCATCGGGAAGATCGTCACGGAGGCAGCGTGCCCCGTGATCGCGATCCTCGACGTCGAGGACGAGGCCTTCATCCACCAAGCCGCCAAACGCGGGATCTTCGCGTACATCACCTTGGGACGGGACGCATCCGCGCTGCAGAGCTCGCTCGACGTCGTGCTCTCACGGTTCGCCGAGTACCAGGGCCTGGAGGGTGCTTTCGCCCGCCGCGCGATCACGGAGCGGGCCAAAGGCATCTTGATGGAGCGGCACTCGATCGACGAGCAGCTGGCGTTCGAGATGCTGCGCGACGAGGCACGCCGCTCGAACCACAAACTCATCGAGATCGCCGAGGCCGTCACGATGAGCGTCAACCTGCTTCCCAGGTTGTCTGTTGAGTAGGGTTCGACGTACGAGGGCCGATGTCGAGGTCGACGTCCTCGCCAAAAAGCTTGCATCTGTGGATTGCCTCTTGCCCGAAGTGTCCTTGAAGGATGTAATCAGGGAGACAAGGCGGCTTATCGCGAAGCGGGGAGTGACCGTGCCGGCGAAGAAGGCAACGGCGAAGAAGGCCACGGCGAAGAAGGCCACGGCCAAGAAGGCCACGGCCAAGAAGGCCACGGCCAAGAAGGCCACGGCCAAGAAGGCCACGGCGAAGAAGGCCACGGCCAAGAAGGCCACGGCCAAGAAGGCCACGGCCAAGAAGGCCACGGCGAAGAAGGCCACGGCCAAGAAGGCCACGGCTCGAGCTTCGTCTCAGCCCGGAAGGACGCGTGCGAGTCGGGCCGCAACGCCATCCAGTCGCGCACCCACCCTGGCCGCGCCAGGCCGGTCGGGCGATCTCATCGTCATCGACTCACCTCAGGTCGGTTCCCCGCCTCGCGAGGGCGAAGTTCTGGAAGTCATCCATGGCGAGGTGAGCGTTAGCTACCTGGTCCGGTGGGCAGACGGACATCAGACCCTGATCGCACCGAAGGGTGGGTCAGCCCGCATCGTCCGGTCATCGAAGAGAGCCTGAGCCGCAGACACCCTCGTCGGTCCGCTGACTCCGTAGGCTTACTGGTTAGAGGTTCCCATCGAGGAAGAGCCCGAGCGACCGGCTTTCTCCTTCTTCGCCTGGCGCTTCTCTTTCAGCGGCTTGCTCGCCGCGGTCTTCGAGCTCTTCGAACTCCTACGCGGAGCTGCCGGAGGCCTTACCGATGCAGACAAGATCCCTTGCAGAGGACCGACGTCTCTAGCGTGGGCAGCAAGGCATAGGCTCCAGCCGTGGAAGTTCCCGACTACGTCGACCAGCTACGACGCGACGGCGAACGCTTGGCGACGGTCGCCTCGTTCGCCGATCCGGGCGCGCCGGTGCCGACCTGCCCCGACTGGTCGCTCCGCGATCTGGTTCATCACGTTGGTGGCGTGCATCGATGGGCGACCGGGTTCGTCCGGGGCGCCGGACGCCAGCCGCCCGACGGCGACCTCGAGCGATTCGTCGAGGGGTGGCCCGAGGACGCCGGGCTGGTGGCGTGGTTCTCGGACGGCCACCGAGCCCTCGTGGAAGCGCTCGCGTCGGCTCCAGCCGATCTGGAGACGTGGACGTTCCTCGAGGCTCCGACGCCGCTCGCGTTCTGGGCGCGCCGTCAGGCCCACGAGACCGCGATCCATCGGGTCGACGCGGAGCGTGCCGGCGGGGATGTCACCGGGTTCCCGTCCGGCTTCGCGGTGGACGGCATCGACGAGCTCCTGCTCCGCTTCGCGAACCGGTCCGGCCGACCGCTGCCGACGGTCGAGACGACGCGGTCGATGGTCGTGCGCGCGAAGGATGAACCCCGGAGCTGGCGCGTGACGTTCGCGTCGTCGGGCTTCCAGATCGAGGCCGATCCGATCGACGACGACGCGGAGCTCCTCGTGACGGGCGACGCCTCGGAGCTCTACGTGTTGCTGTGGAACCGGCGAGACGCGGCCGGATCGGAGATGGACGGAGAACCCGACCTGCTCGATCTCTGGCGAGAGACCGTGCAGATCCGGTGGAGCTGAAGATCGGCCCAGCTCACGCGACCCCGTTAGGCGGCGATCAGGACCCCTTCGTGTACCAGACGTCGCCGCAGCAGTACAGCGATGAGCCGTCGGCTTCGCCCCAGATCACATGGGCGACGCCCGTGGAGCCGACCGCGATCCCGAAGTAGTCGCCGTCGGTGAACGTGTAGCCGTCCGCGTCCTTGTACGGAGCACCGGACCCGAGGTTCGAGAGCCGAACCTCCGATCCCCACGTGCTCCCGCCATCCGTGCTCCGCGCATACAAGGTGTTGAACCTGCCCGTCCGATCGTCCTGCCACGCGAGGCGGAAGTCACCGGGAGCAGGGCCGCTGTCGATCTGGGGCACGCTGCTATCACCAAGGGCGTTCACGAGGGTGGCGGGGGTCCAATGCACCCCATCGTTCGAGGTACGTACGTAGAGCCGCTTCGGCGCGTTCGGTTCGTCGGAGAACGCGTATGCGAAGACCATGTGGCCGGTCGCATCGATCGCGATCGAGCCCGTCGCGGCGAAGTAGTCCGGGTAGCACCCCGAGATCGGACAGGGCGGCGGCTGGGCGGCGGCCTCGAAGGAGATCAGCGTGGGGTTCGCGCACGACTGCGTCGCTGTCGGCGAGCACCGCAGCAGGGCGACGTGCACGGGCCCGTCGAAGTCGTGCCCGTGTCCCGATAGGCTGCTCTCGCCGTCGAGGGCGAAGTACACATCGCCGTTCGGCGCGTAGTCCCCACCGGTCGCGTACCACCACAGGTGATCGTCGTTCACCTTCTGTGGTTGGAGGAACGAGTGACCGAAATCGTGGGAGGCCACCACCATGTTGTCGAACTTGTGATTGAACGCAACGTAGACATCCCGACCCGACGGAGAGATCACCAGGATCGGCTTGTCCATATAGGTGAGTCCGCCGTTCATCGTGACCGGAAGGCTCCAGCTATCGCCGCCGTCGCGCGACGTGAACAGCTGCACCCCGGGGTCGTACTGGTCCATGAACGCCACGTAGATCGTTCCGCAGCTGCAGAGGGCGTTCGTGTCGTTCGCCACCTGGATCTGGGGGTCGAACTGCCACCCGATCGTCTTGCAGGCGGCTACGCAGACGAAGGACTCCGGGCCGAAATCCGCCCCGCCATCGATGGAGCGCCGGAACAGGATGCTGGTGCCGGGGCAACTTCCCTTGCAGGCGTGGGCGTTGATGCCGGTGATCAGCTGGTAGACCCGGTTCGGGTGGTTCGGGTCCACCGCGATCGTCGGCTCCCAGTTGCTCTGGTGCTTGGGGTTGATGTCGTACCCGGCGGGCGCCTCGTCGTCGAAGCCAGGCAAGCCCCAGGCCGGACCAGCTGCTACGAGGACCATGGCGATCGATGCCGCCAGCCCCGCTGCTAGGGGTAGTGCTCGCGTGCGCACCCGAGACCTCCCTTCGCCGGTAGTACTCGTCGCTCCGAGGGGCGCCCGTTTCGGACGCCCCTCGGTCGAGCGCTCGTTCAGTTCCTCCCGGCTAGCTCGGATCGGGCACCGAGACGCCGTAGATGCTGGAGTTCCCGAAGACCTTGCTCCCGTCCGCCGCGCAGTCGATCATCGGGGCGGGCCGAGCCACCCCTCCGGTCCCATCCACCAGCGACTGCCGCCATGCGTCGATCGCGGGGCAGACCGCCCCGTCGCGGGTGTCGTTCCAGACGGCCGCCCCGTAGTCGTTCCGAGCCACCGCATACACGTAGTCGCCGAGGAACTCGTCGACCAACGCGTTGGCCGACGACGCCCTCGCGTCCCCTGGGGTGCTCCGCGTACTGAAGACTTCGCTGAACGAGCCGACGGACCCGGACGAGACGTCGATGTCGGCGTGGACGAGCACGCCGATCAACGGTCGAGGTGTGCCGGTCGTGTCCTGGAACGGTTGGGTGAATGCGTTGTACACCACGTAGACATCGGTGCCATCGGGCGAGATCGCGGGCGCCGCGTAGTAGGGCCGGTCACCGGAGGCTTCGATACTGTCGGGCGCTGTCCAGTCGTCCCCGCCGTTCGTCGACGTCGAGAACATCAGGTGCTCGTGGTTCAGCCCGTCGGCACCGTCCGCCCACGCCATCACGATCTGATCGGTCGCCGCGGCTCCCGTCGGTGAGCCGTTGGCGATGTCCACGCTCGGGGCGACCGACAGATCGGCGCGAGCCCCCGCGACCCCGTCCATCACGTTCCGTCCCTGGGTGGGGTCGAACGCCCCGGTCGAGACGACGGGGAAGAGGGCGCGAGCGGTCTCGAAGGTCGACCCTCCGTCGAACGAACGGGTCATGTACAGGGACTGCTGCTTGGTCTTCTGGTCGAAGCCCACCCAGAAGGCGTAGACGTTGCCGAGGCTGTCCGTCCGGAGCGTGCATCCGCTCGTGCCGCTGATCAGGGAGAAGGAGCCCGAGGAGGAACCGGTGTTCCGTTGCACGATCTGCGTCCGCCAGGAGTCCCCGCCGTTCGTCGACGTGGCGATCGTCTCGCGGACGGTGTTCGAGCCAGCGCTCGGGCCGCCGACGTAGTCACCGAAACAGACGTAGGCGTTGCCGAAGTAGGGGCTGGATGCGGCGTTGTCGGCCCACACCTGCTCCTTGTCGGCGAACCCCGCACCGCCACCCCCGGTGATGACCACCGGCGCGTGCCAGTCGTCCTTCGCGGGCAGCGAAGAGATGCCGGCCGCCGGGATGTCGAGCCGGGAGACACCGATCCCCTCCACACCCTTGAACGTGAAGTCCGTCCGCTTCGATGAGAAGTTGGCCGTGAGGTTCGCGAAGTACAGACGGGAACCGTTCGACCAATCGAACGACCCGGAGGACGACGGAGCCGGACCGAACGCGACCGCCGGATCTCCGTCCGACGTGAGGCCGTTCTCGTAGTACCAAGGCAGGGTCCCGATCTGACCTCCATCCTCCGGCGTCAACGGAACGCACGGGTCGGTGGAGATCCCGGCGGTTCCGATGCATGTGCGAGCGCTGTAGCCGCTGTAGGTCGTGGGTTGCTGCCAGCTCACCCCGCCGTCGAACGAGAAGTACACGCCGGTCGTGCCGACCCCCGCCGTGAACGGACACGTGGTGTCGTCGCCCGCGTTGCAACCCTCGAGATCGATGTTGTCGTTCGCCCCGCCGACGAGGATGTTCGGGTGCGCCGGGTCGACGGCTAGGGCCGGCTCGTTCTGCTTGTTCTGGGAGAACAAGCCGTCGTTGCTGCCCACGGAGACTTCCGCCCCCGCCGCTCCGGCTGGTGACACGAAGGTCGCCAGCAGCAGCATCGTTCCGGCGGCCGCCCCGACGAGCAGGGGGAGCACACGCTTCGTCACGACCCACCTCCTCCGATCCGGCTACACGTCCCACCGTAGGAACGTCCCCGTTCCGAAGTCAACCCAGATACGTGGATGGTTTATCCAGGCCGGTCGATGAGGGTTCTCACCCCGGCCGTCGGGACGCCGGCCGCCGATGGCGGCAGAATGAGCGGTAAGGAGGTGCCCATGAGCGAACAACGGTCCGTCCCGCGCGAGGACGGCTTCTCGATGCCGGCGGAGTGGGAGCCCCACGAGGCCTGCCTGATGGAATGGCCGACCTTGACGCGCGCGGCCTTCTGGGCGGAGCGGTTCGAGGAAGCCAAGCGCGACTATGCGACAGTGGCCAACGCGATCGCGGCGTTCGAGCTCGTCGTCATGGTCTGCGATCCTGAACAGCAGGCAGAGGTCCGTCGGTTCTGCGGGGACGGCGTCGAGGCGCTCGCCATGCCGATCGACGACTCGTGGATGCGCGACAACGGCCCGATCTTCGTCCGGGACACGGCGGGCCGGATCGCCCTCGTCCACTTCCGGTTCAACTCGTGGGGGGAGAAGTACCTGCCGTACGACCGGGACGCCGAGGTGCCGCGCCACATCGCCTCACACCTCGGCATGCGACGCTACGAGGCTCCGTTCGTGCTCGAGGGCGGCTCGTTCTTCGTCGACGGCGAGGGGACTCTCATCACGACCGAGCAGTGCCTTCTGAACCCCAACCGCAACCCGACGCTCTCGCGCGAGCAGATCGAGCGGGGCCTGCGCGATTACCTCGGGGTCGAGGCGATCGTCTGGCTCGGGCTCGGCCACTCCACCGATCGCGACACCGACGGTCACATCGACGGCATCGCGCCCTACCTCGCGCCGGCGACCGTGGCGCTCCTGCTCCCCGAGGATCCCGACGACCCCGACCACGAGCGCGGGCGCGACAACCTCGACCGGCTGCGGCGCGCCCGCGATGCGAAGGGGCGTGGGTTCGAGGTGATCCCGTTCGAGACCCGCCCGCCGGGGCGCGTGCCGTACCTCAACTTCTACCTCGCGAACGACGGCGGCCTGGTGATGCCGATCGCCGAGCGCCCGGAGGACGATCAGGCGCTCGAGCAGATCGCCAAGATGTTCCCCGACCGGGAGGTCGTGCCCGTCCCCGGTAACTGCCTCAACGAGGGCGGCGGAGGACCGCACTGCATCACCCAGCAGCGTCCGGTGGGCGTCGCGGTGCCGGCGTGAGATGTACCTGAACCCGACCGAGGAGGATCGCCTGCGGATCTTCGCCGCGGCCGAGCTCGCGCGGCGCAGCCTGGCCCGCGGGCTCGCGCTGAACGCCCCCGAGGCCACGGCGCTGATCTGCGACGAGATGCACATGGCGGCGCGGTCGGGCGCCTCGTTCGACGAGGTGCTCGAGGTCGGCCGGCGGGCGGTCGCGGCCGACCAACTCATGGACGGCGTGGCCGAGCTCATCGACCAGATCCGCCTCGAGGTGCTCCTCGACGAGGGGAGCCGGCTCGTCGTCCTTCGCAGGCCGTGGGGATGAGCGATCGGATCGAGCTCGCGCCCGAGCGCGACCGGATCCGCCTCGAGGTGACGAACACGTCGGCCCGCGGCGTCCGCGTCTCCTCCCACTACCCTTTCTGGCGAACGAACCGTCGTCTCGCGTTCGACCGTGAGTCAGCGGAGGGCTTTCGCCTCGACATCCCCGCGGGCTCGTCCATCAGGTTCGCGCCGGGCGAGACCCGCGAGGTCACGCTCGTCCGGTACGGCGGCCGGGGAGGCTCGGATGGCTGAGCTGTCGCGCCGGGAGTACGCGCAACGCTACGGACCGACCACGGGCGACCGCGTGCGCCTGGGCGACACGGACCTGTGGATCCGTGTGGAGGAAGATCGCGTCGGCTACGGGGACGAGCCGATCTGGGGGTACGCGAAGAACTTCCGGTCGCGGATGACGCAGTTCGACCGCGCCACCTCCGAGAGCGAGCTCGACATGCTGATCGCCGGCGTGCTCGTCGTGGACCCGTTCCTCGGCGTCGTGAAGACGAACATCGGGATCAAGGACGGCCGGATCGCCGGGATCGGCCGCGCGGGCAGCCCCGACATCACCGACGGGGTCGAGCTGCAGATCGGACCGAACACGTGGCCCGTGAACGGCTACGGGCTCATCGCGACGGCCGGCGCGATCGACAGCCACGTGCACCTCCTGACGCCGAGGCTGGTGCCGGTTGCGCTCTCCGCCGGCGTCACGACGCTCATCACGGCGGGCTTCGAGGAGCCGCCGTACGTGATGGACACGACGTACCGGGCCTTCGAGGGACTGCCGGTGAACCTCGGCCTGCAGGCGAGCGCCCGCACGGACGTGCCCGGCCACGTCGACCGCGTGATCGAGACGGGCGCGTGCGGCCTCAAGGTCCACGAGGACTGGGGCGCCTACCCCGAGATCATCGACGCCACGCTGGAACTCGCGGACGCGCACGACGTCGCGGTGTGCCTGCACACGGACGGGCTCAACGAGTCCTGTGAGCTCGAGGACACGGTCGAGGCGATCGCCGGACGCGTCGTCCACGCCTACCACGTCGAGGGCGTGGGCGGCGGGCACACCTGGATGTGATCGGCCTGGTCCGGGAGCCCAACGTCGTCTGCTCCTCGACGACCCCCACGATCCCGTACGGACGCGCGACCGCGGCCGAGCACCTGGAGATGATCCTGGCGGTACACGGCGGTTCGGCCGACGTGCCCGAGGACGTCGAGGCCGCGCGCGAACGGATCCATCCCGCGACGATGGCGGCCGAGGGCCCGCTGCACGAGCTGGGCGCGATCTCGATCGTGAACAGCGACTCGCAGGGGATGGGCCGCATCGGCGAGACCGTCCGGCGGACCTGGCAGCTCGCCCACGTCATGAAGGCGTGGCGGCGGGTGGGGACGAGACGGCGACGACAACACCCGCGTCCTGCGTTACCTGGCCAAGGTCACGGCCGAGCCGGCGCGGGTCCACGGGATCGAGGCCGACGTGGGCTCCCTCCGCCCCGGCCGCCTGGCCGACATCGTCCTGTGGCGGCCCGCCGCGTTCGGCGTGAAGCCCGAGCTGATCCTTAAGGCCGGCGCCTTCGCCTGGGGTGCCCTCGGCCAGGGCAACGCCACCGTGGAAGGGGTCGAGCCGGTCACGCTACGGCGGGCACTGGGGGGCGCTCGGCGATGCAGCCGCCGCGCTCTCGACGACGTTCGTCTCGCGGGCGGCTCTCGAGGCAGGCATCCGTGAGCGGCTGGGGAGCCGGAGGCGGTTCGCCGCGGTGAGCGGCACGAGGTCCGCCACCCGGGGATCGCTCGTCCACAACACGGCCGCGCTCCCGGTCGAGGTCGATCCCGGTGACGGCACGGTGACGCTCGAAGGGCGCGTGCTCGCCGTCGAGCCGGTCGCGGAGGTCCCGCTGAGTCGCAGGTACCTGTTGGCCTGATCGGGTGGTGCGGACATGAGCGACCGGGGTGTTCCTGAAGGGCAGTTCCAAACTAGCGAATGAGCGGACGTATCTTGCGTGGCTGCGGACGGCGCTCGCATTCGTCGCCTCCGGCGTCGCAGCCGCGTGGCTCCTGGCGGGGCAGACGCTCCATTGGGCGTGGGAGGTGGCTGGGGTCCTGCTGAACCGCCACGCCGACAGGCTTGCAGGTTGGGAGAGGCCAACGCCCAAACGTCTCGGCAGTTCTGACCTGATCGAGGTGGGGAGGTACACGACCGACGGATAGAGGTCCGGCCCCCGTCTCCAGGGATAGGACCTGCGGCTGCTGCCCATGGCACGGAAGAACGCGACCGGTCACGGCTCAGCCGGTGAGCGCGCCAGCAGCCTCAACGGGATCGCCCTCGAGGAAACGCGCGCCGAGCCTTCGAGCCTCGTCTTTGGTGATCCCCGCGCCGCCCACCGCCACCGGCACCCGCTTGGCTAGCGCCCTGATAGCGCGCGCGTGCTGTCCGAGCGACGTGCTCTCCGCCACCGCGAACACCACGAGCTCGGGTCCGACGGCGTCGATCGTCGCCTCGATCGTCGAGAACGGGGTGTCCTGGCCGAGGTATATGATCCGTCGGCCACGGCGCCACGCCGCGATTCCGAACATGATCAGCGCGAGGTCGTGCTGCTCACCGGGCGGGCATGCGAGGACAAGCGTCGGTCCGCTCCCGGAGCCCCACCCACGGGCGAGACCGAGCAGTCGGCCGCGGAGCAGCGCCGAGGCGAAGTGCTCCTGCGCGACCGACACGTCGCCTCGCGTCCACCGATCTCCGAGGATCCGGAGGTACGGCAGAAGCACCTCGCGCATGAGGGTCTCAACCGAGACAGCCGCGATCAAACGGTCGAGCGCTCGGTTCGCGCCATCCTCATCGAAGCGATCGAGGGCATCGCGCAGTTCGCCGGCGAGGCCTTCGAGGACCGGCGTGGCGCCCTCGGTGACAGTCTCGGCGGTGACCGCCTGTCGCGCCGCCTCGGACGCCGAGAGTCCGGTCGCGATCAACTGCTTCGTGCGGAGGATCCTCGCCTTGTCATCGTCCGAGTAGAGCCGGAACCCGCCGGCCGACCTCGACGGGCGCAGCAGCCCGTACCGCTGCTCCCAGGCGCGGAGGAGCTCCGGCGAGGTGCCGGTCCGCCTGGCTAGCTCACCGATCCGCAGGTAACCGTTCTCATTCGCCACGGGCGGAACCGTACACTATCTCGACAGAACATTCTACAAACGGTTGACAGCAAGGGGTGGCAAACTCTATTCTCACTCTCGACAGAACCTATACGGGTTCGTCAGGAGGTAGATGGAGATGAAGAAGCTGGACGCGGTGGCGCTGCTTCTCGTGGTGGTCGGTGCCGTCAATTGGGGTCTCGTGGCCCTGGCTGAGTTCGACCTCGTGGCCGCACTTGCCGGCCTCGACTTCGGCGAGACGAACGCGTTCACCCGCGTCGTCTATGGACTGGTCGGCATCTCGGGTGTGTACGTCGGAGCCCGGTCGTTCGCGCTGGTCGGCGGGCGCGAGCGGCAGATGTCCGGCGTCGTCTGAGGCCGTTCCGGACTCAGCCGCTTCGCAGGGGACGGGTTCCGGACGACGTCGATGACAAGAAGATCCTCGTCGGCCTGACGAAGGATCAGGTCAAGGACTCGCCCGAGTACGACCCGACCCAGTTCGATGAGGACTATCGGACGCGACTCGGAACGTACTACGACCCATTCATAAGGAACAGCTGGCTGGCATCAAAACGGAACGGGGGCGCTTCGCCCCCGTTCCGTTTGTCTGGCTACGAGCGACCGCAGCAGTGATACCGCCCGGCGGCTACACAATCTCCCACGTGCCCTCGTAGCAGCCCATGGAGGATGGGCTAGGCGACAAGCCCAAGACCCAGGAGCGTGGAGACCGTGTGTCGTCCACGTGGAGCACAATCGGCGGATCGAGAGGGTAGGGCAGCGCAGGCATGGAAACCGTCGCTGGACGCAGCCACGGGTTCAGTCACTCCCTTTGAGACGCGCCATCGCTTCCCACACCCGCGCGAGCGGGTCGACCGAACGTCTCCTAGCCGCTTCCGCGTCAGTCGACCAGCTGGAAGTAGTTCTCCTCCATGTACTCGGCGACGTTCTTACCGAGCTCCGCCCCCTGCACATCGGCGGTGCGGAAGTGCAAGCCCGCCCAGATGCGAGCCTCGACGATCTCATTGAGAGGTTCCGAGAACCGGCCGAAGAAGCGCGTCTCGCCACCGAACTGGCTGCTCGTGACGCCAAACGCGATCTTGTCCTTGCCGAAGAACGACCGCAGCACGTAGAGGTGCGCGCCGTCGAGGCACATGTGCCCCGACGGATGCTCTGGGTAGGGGGCCGTGAGGAGCGCCGTCCATGAGGTGTCAGGGTCGGTCTTGGGGTTGTCGTCGGTGTCCGCCTGGCGAATCGCCTGCCATGGCCGCCAGAAGTCGAAGTGGTACTTGTCGTTCCAGCAGTTGATCGCTGCATCTGCGCCGGACAGGTTCAGCATCGCGAACAAGAGGGCGCTGTCATCGATGTCGACGCCGTAGCCTGGGTCTTCGACCAGGTCGCGGGCGACATCGTTCCACAGCAGGGCGGGGCCCCCGGCGCTCTGCCAGAACATGGCGTTGTGCGTCTGCTCGGGTGTGCGAGCCGAAGGGGTCCCCCCGACGATGCCGTTGCCGCCGAGCGCCTTGACCTCGTTGACGTCCTTCGCGTAATGGTTGCTGGTGAGCGCGTTCGGGCCGTCGGTGCGGAACTGCGAGGAGCTCGTCATCAGGAACGGCTTCACCAAGCCGACCCAGGGCGTGGGGTCGAGGATCGGCATCTGGCTGGCGTCCAACAGTGGCTGCCAGTAACCGGCCCCGGTGCGATGGTCCCACTGCGATGGGCCGAAGCGTCCGTCACCCAGCCGTGCGGTCCTCATCGCTGCGGCCGCTGTCAGCCCGGCGTTGATCCCGTCGGTCTTGGACTGGCCGTTAGGGATTGGCGCGAGCGAAGCGGCGTACGAACTGTCGATTGACGTTTGCAGGCTCGAGGGAAGTGGGGGAACCGTGCCGGGCGGGAAGGGGATCGTGAGCGGGACCCCGGCGATGATGTCGGACAGGACCGTGTAGGCCGCGGTCGCGACGGCCGCGTTCTTCGAGGCGGTCGAGGGGAAGGTCGAGTGGAGCAGGTACGGCTCGTGCCTCGGCTCGATCGCGTTGACCGCGTCGTATACCGCGCCCTGCACCATCCCCATGTTGATCTGGAGTGCAGGCGCAGCTCCGCCTGCCAACGCAGGGAACTGGACGAGCGTGTTGGTCGCGATCCGGTTCCAGTTCGTAACCTCGTTGACAGCCGCCGCCGCAGGCGCGGCAGGTGCGACGACCCCCGCGAGCCCGGCGAGTGCGATGACCGACACGAGCGAGACGGATCGTTTGCGCATTACGTCCTCCCCCCAACTCGACCTGGCGCCGCGTCGGTCGCTTCTGGCGTGGCGGTTGTCACGACGGAATCCTCTTGTGTTGCGTCTCGCATGCCCCCGCCATCAGGGCGATGGCGAGCAAGAGCGAAGCTGCAGCAGGCCGCCGCATCGCGGTGCAGGAGCGGTCCGCCCTGCCGCAGGTTCGATCCATCGGAGTCATGCCTTCCTCCCTCTGTTGGATCGCTCTCATCTCTCATGAGGACCAGGTGCGAGGTTGCCGGAGGGGGCTTGAGAACGAATGGAAACCTCTTTCCAGCGGTTCTCAAGCGCCTCACTCGAGGCTTGGGAGACCGTGAGCAACAGACAGGACGACACGGCGGCCTGGCGGTCCGGAATCCAAGGCTCGATACTCGGTCGCATGCGGGGTATCGAGCAGGCTCCCCGGGGACCGGACGGGACGGGTGTCAGTGAAGCGGGACGAGCCGCGCCGCCGGACGAGATTGCCGAGGGGATCAAGACCTTCCTGATCGCGGACATACGCGGATACACCGTCTTCACCCAGGAGCGCGGTGACGAGGCGGGTGCGGCGCTCGCGGCTCGGTTCGCCGACATCGTTCGCGAACAGGTGGAGGCTCGGGAAGGCTCGGTGACCGAGCTGCGGGGAGACGAGGCCCTCGCGGTCTTTCGTTCGCCTCGTCAGGCGATCAGGACGGCGGTCGAGCTGCAGGCGCGTCTTCTTCAGGAGACGCTGGCGGCTCCGGATCTCCCGTTCCCCGTGGGGATCGGGCTGGATGCCGGCGAGGCGGTTCAGGTCGAGGGCGGGTTCCGCGGTGGGGCATTGAACCTCGCGTCGCGGCTGTGCGGGCAGGCCGGTCCCGGCGAGATCCTGTGCAGTCAGAGCGTCGTTCACCTCGCTCGCGCAGTTGACGGCATCAGCTACCTCGATCGCGGCGAGCTGCACCTGAAGGGGCTTTCCGACCCCGTCCACGTTCTGGCGATCGTTTCGGAGGGGAGCGATGTCGCTGAGCAGATGCGAGCGCTCCTCCCCAGGCAGCCGGCGCGGCGCGTGTACGGGGGGAGGATGCAGTTCCGCGTCCTCGGGCCACTGGAGGTCGACGCGGGGAGCGGACCGATCCCACTCGGGGGACCGAAGCAGCGCGCGGTCCTCGCCCATCTGCTCGTCCGCGCGAATCAGCTCGTGCCTGCCGAGACGCTCGTCGACGAGGTCTGGGGCGAAGAACCGCCGGAGAGAGCGCGGAACATCATCCAGACCTACGTCTCGCGCCTCCGGAAGGTCCTCGGCCCCGACCGTATCCAGAGCCACGGGCCCGGCTATCGGCTGAGGCTCGATCCCTCCGAGCTGGACGCGGCACAGTTCGACGCGCTCATGAGGGATGCGAAGAAGGCCCTCCCCGTCGATCCGCTCATCGCGATCGGCACCCTCGAGCACGCCCTTGCGCTGTGGCGTGGGCCGGCGCTGACCGACCTCGCCGACCAGCCCTCTCTGCTTGCCGAATCGGCCCGGCTGGACGAGCTTCGGATCGAAGCGCAGGAAGCTCGGATCGAGGGGCTCCTGGCAAGCGAGTCCCAGGCCCGAGCCATCGGGGAGCTGGAGGCCCTGGTGGCTCGCCACCCCTTGCGGGAGAGCCTGTGGGGCTTGCTCATGCTCGCCTTGTACCGCGAGGGCCGTCAGGCCGAGGCCCTCGGCGCCTACCAGCGGGCGAGAGAGATCCTCGCCAATGAGCTGGGGATCGACCCCTCCCCCGCGCTCGTGCGGCTTCATCAGCGGGTCCTGGAGCAAGACCCTGGACTCGATCTGCGCGGAGAGCCCCTCCGCGGGTACCGGCTCATGGAGAAGATCGACGACGGGCCTACGGGGTCGCTCTTCCGGGCCATCCAACCCCATGTGGAGCGCGACGTGACGGTGAAGGTGTTCCACGGGCACGTTGCCTCCGACCCGGCCTTCGTTCGGCGCTTCGATCAGGAGGCCCAAGCCGCCTTGGCCCTGGAGCATCCCCGCATCGTGCCCGTGTACGACTATTGGCGAGAGCCCGGTCGGGCCTACCTCGTGTCCCGGTACCTCCGAGCGGGAAGCCTGCGGGGCTTGCTGGAGCGAGGGGAGGCCCTGCCACGAGATCAGGCCCTTCGGGTCGTGGAGCAGGTCGCTGAGGCGCTCGCCTTCGCCCACCGTCAGGGTGTGGCACACGGAAACGTGGGATCGTCCAACGTCTACTTCGACCCCGAGGGCAACGCCTACCTAGGGGACTTCCAGGTCGGCGTCGGGTCGGCGCCGAACCCCGCGGCCGACGTCCGGGAGCTCGCGGGGCTCGCCACGCGCCTGCTGCCGGACGAGGGGTCCTTTGCCCTGATCGCCGAGCGGGTCGATGCAGGGACGGACGTGCCCGGAGCGGACGCGCTTGCCGCGGCCGCCCGCACGGCCCTCGAGCCCACGACGGTTGCCGCCGCGCAACGGACCGACGATCGGAACCCCTTCAAGGGCCTCCGGGCGTTCACCGAGGCCGACGCCCGCGACTTCTTCGGAAGGGGAGAGCTCACCCGGCGCCTCGTCGTCAGGCTCGGGGAGGCCGGGCCCGGATCGAGGTTCCTCGCCGTCGTCGGACCGAGCGGGGGAGGAAAGTCCTCGGTGGTCCGGGCGGGGCTCGTCCCTGCGATCCGCCGAGGGGTCCTGGGGAAGGCGGAAGACGCCTTCATCGCTGAGATGTTCCCCGGAGTCCATCCCTTGGAGGAGCTCGAGCAGGCGCTCCTTCGGATCGCGGTGCGTCCGGTCCCTCGGCTACGCGACCTCCTCGATTCCGGGTCCCGGGGATTGCTCGAGGCCGTCGATCTCCTCGCGGCCGGCGCGTCGGAGGTCGTTCTGGTTGTCGACCAACTGGAGGAGGTCTTCACGCTGACCACCGACGAGCGGGAGCGTGAGCTGTTCCTGGAGTCGCTTCGCGTGGGGACGGCAGACCCGGAAAGCCGGCTCCGGGTGATCGCGACCCTCCGGGCGGACTTCTACGACCGCCCGCTGCTCTACCCCCGGTTCGGGGAGCTCCTCGCGCAACGGACCGAGGCGGTCCCCGCCCTCACCCCCGACGAGCTCGAGCAGGCCATCCGGGCCCCGGCAGAAGGGGTCGGCGTCTCGCCCGAGCCGGGGCTGGTGGCGGAGATGATCGCCGACGTGGCCCATCAGCCTGGCGCGCTCCCACTCCTGCAGTACGCGCTCACGGAGCTCTTCGAACGCCGGGAGGAGGGGCGCTTGACCCTCACCTCCTACCAGGACATCGGGGGGGTCGGCGGGGCGCTCTCCGCCCGAGCGGAGCGGATCTACGAGGCGACCGACCCGCCGGGCCAACGGGCCACCAAGCAGGTGTTCCTGCGGTTGGTCACCCTCGGAGAGGGGAGGCAGGACACCCGGCGCCGCGTCGCGAGGAGCGAGCTGGTCGCCCTCGACGTGGAACAGGAGGCGATCGACCTCGTGGTGGACACCTTCGGGCGCCACCGGCTCCTGACCTTCGATCGGGAACCCTCCACTCGGGAGCCCACGGTCGAGATCGCCCACGAGGCGCTCCTCGGCGCCTGGGGGCGGCTGAACACGTGGATCGACGACGCAAGGGAGGACCTCCGCCTGGACCGGGGGCTGGCCCGAGCGGCCACCGAGTGGCGCGGCTCCGACGGCGATCAGAGCTTCCTCTTGCGGGGTGCCCGACTGGAGCAGCTCGAGACATGGGTCGGGATCACGGACCTGGCGATCGGGCGGCCCGAGCGCGCGTACCTCAAGGCGAGCGTCGATCAGCGCGACCGGGAGCGGGAGGAGGAGGGGCGGCGGCGCGAGCACGAGGCGCGGATCGAGCGGCGATCCGCACGCCGGCTGCGTGGCCTCGTCGCCGTGTTCGCGGTCGCGGCTCTGGTCGCCGCGACGCTCACGGTGGTGGCGACCGATCAGAGCGAGCGGGCGGGGCGCGAGGCGAGGATCGCGACGGCGAGAGAGCTCGCGGCCGCCGCGGTCGCCAACGTTGAAACCGACGCCGAGCTCAGCGTCCTCCTCGCCACGAACGCCGTAGGGCTCACCAGATCGGCCGACGGGACCGTCCTTCCGGAGGCCGAGGAGGCGCTGCACCGGGCCGTCGTGGCATCCCGGCTCGTGATGTCGGTGCCCGGGGTGGGCGGGCTCCTCGACTGGAGCCCAACTGGCGTGTTCGTGACCGAGGGGGTAAAGGACTCGGGGGTCATCGACATCAGAGACGGCGAGACGGGGCAGAGCATCCTCTCGTTCGAAGGACACGACGGTGACGTCAACGACGTGGCGTTCAGTCCGGACGGCTCGATGCTCGCCTCGACCGGTGACGACGGGACCTTGAAGGTATGGGATCCCTCGACGGGCGATCTTCTGGCAAGCGCGTCGGGAGCGGGCGCGGTGGTCGGCCCTTCCTTCAGCGCCGACGGATCGCTCGTCGCCGCTGGCTGGCACGAAGACTTCGGGGGCGTCGTCCAAGTCATGGACCTGTCCACGGGCCGCGTGGTCAAGACTCTTGGCATCGACGGCCCGATCGACACCGCTTTCAGTCCCGATGGGAAGCGTCTCGCCGTGGCGTCCTTCTGGCAAGACGGCGCCGTGTTCGATCTCGAAACCGGGGAGGAAGCGTTCGAGCTGAACGGAACCACAAATAGCATCGTCGTCGTGCACGGAGGCGTGTCCTGGAGCCCGGATGGCCGATTCATCGCCGCCACGAGGTCCGACGGCGCGGGAGTGTGGGACGCGGGGACGGGAAGGCTCCGGTTCAGTCTGTTCGGCCACAGCGGGCTCGTCCTGAGCGCGGCTTGGAGTCCGGATTCCTCCCGCCTGGTCACGGGCGGCATCGATGGCACCGCGAGGGTGTGGGGGATCGGGGTGGGGGGTGTCCAGGAGCTCTGGTCGTTGTCGACGCAAGAGACGAGGAGCGGGATCGTGGGAGTGGCGTTCTCGCCCGATGGGACCCGGGTCATGACCGGAGACGCGGGGATCACCGCCGTGAAGATCTGGGACCTGGGGCCCAACGCCGACGCCGAGTGGGCGAACCTTCCCGCCGCTGGCATACCCGCGGAGTTCATGCCGGACGGACGCGGGGTGGTGGCGAGCAGCGGGTGGAGGAGGGTGGGGGTCTGGGACCTGCAGACGAGGCAAATCCTTCGAACGATCGGGCCCCTACCCTTCGACGTGGGTTTCCACGTGGGTGTGATCTACGGTTCATTCGACGTCAGCCCGGACGGCGGGTCGATCGCGGCGGGCGGCTCGGGGCTCTTTGACCTCGGCGGCGAGGTGGTGGGGGCATGGGACTTGGCGACCGGGGAGGAGCTCTTCCGGATCAGCCACCGGTGGGACGTCAATGACGTTGCGTTCAGTCCCGATGGAGAGCATCTGGTCACCGCGGGCTGGGACGGAGAGGCGAAGGTCGTCGATCGCGCCGGCCGTGTGATTCGCGTCTTGTCAGACGAGGGGTGGTCTCTCTTCGCTGCACGGTTCAGCCCCGACGGCCGCTGGGTCGCTACGGCGGCCCGCATCCCCGAAGGTCGATACCGCGTGACGATCTGGGACTGGGAGCGGGGCGTGGTCGTCCGCACGATCAGCGCTGACGCGTCCCCGGTGGACTTCGATCCCAGCGGTTCCCGTATCGCGACGGCCGGTCAGTCCGGAGAGGCAGAGATCTGGGACGTGGACAGCGGAACGCGCTTGGCGGTCCTCGCCGGGAACTCGGGAGGGATCAACGACGTCACCTTCAGCCCCGACGGATCGCGCGTCGCCACCGCGGGCTCAGACGGCACGGTTCGGCTGTTCGAGGCGGACACCGGCGCGCAGCAACTGGTTCTGCGGGGGCATCGATGCGGCGTCCAGAGCGTGGCCTTCAGCCCGGACGGCACGAAGCTCGCCTCCGCGAGCGCGTGCGATGGTGTTCGGATCTGGGCCCTCGACATCGACGACCTCCTCGAGATCGCCCGGCAGCAGGTCACTAGATCGCTCACCGACGAGGAATGCCGCCAATACCTTCACGTGGATCGGTGCCCATAGACCTGAGAGATCCACCGTGATCCGAGGGCCCGCGCCCGTGCCCCCCCGCGGCGTGGAGACCAGATGACTCTGTATGTAATCTCGTCGTCGATGGCGGGGCTCAGATCGAGATCGATGAGCGTCGGGTAGCCTGCTTCTTCGCTCCATTGAACCTGCACGGCGTGCGTCCTTCGCAGAATCGATGAGCAGTTCGATGAGGGCGTCCACCTTCGACCCCATCGCCCCGCTGGCTGGCCGTCCGGCGCGGGCTCCCGGTGCCCCCTGGAGGCTTCCTTCCAGAGGTGTACGCATAAGGAGCGTTGAGGGCCGACATCGCTCCAGCGCGGATCGTTACACGGGGCCGTGAGTAGGTTCCTCTAGGGAGGTTCCTGGAGCTCTCGACCTCCCGCAGCAACCCGACGAGCACCGCCCGGAGCATCTGGTCCTACCGCAGTCGATCAGAAGTGCGGCGAACCTGCATGGCGCAGGGACCATTTGCGGCCTTCGCAGCGAGCACGTCAAGGTGTGGAAGCGGGTGCTGATCCCGGTCGATCTTAGGCGTGTGGCCAGATGCTTCGAGCGCTTCGGTACGCTCGCGATGACTAGTGACTTGCCTTGGATGCCGTGAGGTAGGCCTCAGCGGATCGCCAAACCGCCCTACCAGCGTCGGCTAGTGGTCGGAGATGCGCCGCTAGCCTTTCTCGCTCATCAATCGTCAAAGCCCCTTCCAGCGCCTCGCCAAGAGTGTGGGCATTGGGATTCGGAGACGTGTGCAGCAGGCAATCCCAGTCCACGACCCACGTCGAAGGCTTGACTTCGACCTTCAGCTCCAGGCCGATCTCGGCAAAGCCCGCTTCTTCCGCGTAGCGCACCAGGTCCTTATCCGTGAAGTTCACCATCGGGTCATCCGCGTTGGATGCGGTCCATCCCTCGTACTCGTATACCTTCCGTACCAGGTCGCTCACGGGCTGCGCCTCGTATCCCCAGAACTCATCCGCAGAGACCGGGAAGTAGTTGATGATCGGTTCGAAGATCGACAGACGACCCCCCGGCCTCAGGACGCGAGCGAACTCGACGAACGCCTTTGCCTTATCCGTGACGTAGATCAGGACCGACCGTGTAGTGACAACATCGACGCTTGCACCCTCTATGGCGGAAAGGTCCTCGGCGCTACACGCAAGAAACGAGATGTGATTCGCGAAGCCGAGGTCCTCCGCGGCGGCGCGAGCGTGATCTATCAGGTCTTCGGAGATGTCCGAGAAGATGACCCGGCCGCCGGGCTGTACCCGCCCCACCGCACCGAACGCGATAAGACCGTCGCCAGCTCCAACGTCGAGTAACACTTCACCAGGCGCTATGCGGGCATTGTCGAGTACGCGGTCCCTCACGGGGACGAGGTAGTTCAACGCTTGCCTGCGCTGCTCGTCATCATCCCCATCTCGGCGATGAAGGAGCCACTCCGCCCACTTGTCTAGCTCTTCCGACTGAGACACGGGGCTCGAGACTAGCCCTCGCGGTTCCTTGACCGCCATCGCTCCTCGAGAGACCTCTCCGGATTGGTCCGACCGCTCCTAGTCGCTCGCTCGAGGTCGGGGAGCATCAGGACGTGGAGCAGCTCGGCGCGGGGAGCCGGACCGACGGCGTCGAGGCGCTCCTGTAGGCGGCGCTCCAGTTCGTTGGAGCGCAACGTCCCGGAGGTCATCCGCTCGGACCGGTCTACGCACAAGGAGCGGAAGGGGCGGATCGGGAGGGTTGGGCACCGCAGGCACGAAGACCGTCGCTGGACGCGACGCTCCCAGCTGTGATTGTCCAGACGGAGGTCTCACGCGCCCCAGCGTGAGAGATCGGCGCGCCCAGAATGTCTGATGTGCTGCCCGAGGGCTTCAGGTCGGCGCCCACGACGCAGAACCCGAGGAGTGTCGTGCATCGGTTTGCCGCTTCGCCGATGATGGCTCCCGCTGTGGAGACCCGGACCACCCGATGAGGAAGCAGGCGCTCCTTCCTTTTGCCTTGGGCATGGCGATCAGCGCCAGCGCTTGTACGGGCGGGAACTCCGGCGGCCCATCAGTGCCCGTTCCCGTTTCGCCTCGCGTGGAACTCGGGACCATGTACGCGTCGCCAGGTGGGGTTCCATTGAAGCTCGACGCGTACCTGCCCGGCTCGCCAGGGCCGCACCCGGGCGTGATCCTGATCCACGGTGGGGCCTTCAGGTCCGGCGAGCGCGGGTGGGAAACGTATCTGGCCACCGCCTTGGCCGACGAGGGCTTCGCGGCATTCTCCATCGACTACCGTCTCGCGCCGGAGTTCCCGTTTCCGGCCGCCGTCGACGACGTCCTCGCGGCCGTCGCGTGGGTCCGGGCCCATGCGGCCGAGTACGGCGTCGACCCCAGCAAGATCGGCGCGATCGGCGAATCCGCGGGCGGGCATCTCGCCGCGATGCTCGCGGTCCTCGGGAGGGACTCCCTCGACGTGGGCTCGAGGATCGCCGCAGCCGTGGCCTGGTCGGGTCCGATGGATCTGAACGCGCTCGTGCGAGACGCCGGGGACGTCGTGACCGACGGCCTGATGATCCGGGACGACGTCGTCGAACCGTTCCTTGGATGTCGCGGGGTCTCGTGCGCGCGTCGGTTCCGGAAAGCATCGCCGGTCACGTTCGTCGATCCTTCCGATGCGCCGATGCTCTTGGTGAACTCGGTGGAGGAGTTCATCCCGATCGCGCAGGCGAAGGAGATGGCGGCCGAGCTACGTCGGGCGGGGGTGTCGGTCCGGGTCATCGAGATGCCGGGCGACAAGCACGCCGGGGAGTACGCGAACGATCCCGTCCCCGGTTCATCGCGCACTGTCCTCGATGCCTCGATCGCGTTCCTCCGTTCGGAGCTGTGACCTGCACGCGAGGCCGGTCGGCGGGGGCACGGACGAGGGTCCTGGATCACCTTTGGCGGCCGTCGAGAGAATGACTGGGCGGAGGCGTCCCCCGCTCCGGCGACTGCGCGACCGCTCCGAGGATCGGTGTTCTTGCCCCAGCGGAAGGCGCATGGGCGGCCGTCCTTCGGCCTAACGCTATGACTTGCCACGCGCCCCCGGCGCGTGAGGCACCTTGGCCCATCCGCTAGGTCTACGCATTAGGAGCGTTGAGGGCGGATCGCGAGGGTTGGGTAGCGCAGGCACGGAGACCGTCGCTAGGCGCACGCTGCAGCTGCCAGACCCCTGCTTGACGCACGCTCACGCGCCGCGGCGTTCGGCCACCGGCTGTTCACCGCTTTCCTCAACGTCGTTCGTGTGAGCCTCGATGCCGTGGAGTGCGTGGTCTTGGGCGACCGCCTGCGCTTGCCGGTGAGCGATGTACGGCTTCAGCACGTAGCGCCAGCCGATGAGACCGATGAGGATGTCGAACAGGATCGTCTCGACGCCGCTGATGAAGACCTCCAGGTACCAGTGGCCCTTCTGATGGAGCAGGTGCCAGAAGGTCTCCCCTTCCTCGGGCTGGAACCTGAACACCCCGCTCCAGAAGAAGACGTAGATGCCCACCGCGACGACGGCAACGACGGCCACCCCGACGAGCAGCCGCCGCATGGACCGAAGGTCTGGGTCTGTGTCTGTGTCGATAGTCCCTCGATGACTCATCATCACGAGCGAACACCCGAAGCGCCATATTGTCTAAGGCGCATACGTGCATGGGAGCCGCCCGATGGAAGAGGACTTGCACGAGTCACCGCTCTCGGTCCCGCACCCAGAACTTGAGCAGTACGACGCGGCGGGCGGCCTCCTCCGTGCGCTGACCGCTCCCATCCGCCTGGCGGTCATCGATCTGCTGGCCGATCACCCGTACTGCGTGCACGAACTCGTAGATGCGATCGGGGTGCCGCAGCCCCTCGTCAGTCAGCATCTGCGGGTCCTACGTGGAGCGGGCTTGGTTCGGACCAGCCGCCGCGGACGTGAGGTCGTGTATGAACTCACGGACGTGCATGCCGCCCACATCGTGCGGGACGCTGTCGCGCACGCTTCGGAGCGGCCGCCCATGAGCGCAGACTCCTAGGCGCGGCCTCGATCTAGGTCTACGCACAAGGAGCGTTGAGGGCGGATCGAGAGGGTGGGGGACCGTCTGTTTGAGGGGGAGGAGGCGGTCCTCCACGTGATCGAACGGATCGTGGCACCCCTGGGTCTCCGGGTCGACGCAACGTCACCTTGGGTGGACGCGCGACTTCCGGACGGCTCTCGCGTGCAGACCCGATTTCTTACCGCCCTTTAGGTGAGTCAGCCGCTATTCGGTCGAGAGTGACCTACTCCGTGACTCGGTAGAGGTGCCAGCGGTCAGGGACGCCCTTCAGCACGGCCGGTGCTCCTGTCCATTCACGCGATCACCCGATACAGACGCCACACGTCTGGTACGCCCTTGAGCTCGTGCTCGCCGGCGTCCTCGAAGGTGAGACCAGAGCCTGTGGAAAGGTCTCTGACGGTCGACGACACGAGGATCTCGGACGGTCCTGCCTGCGACATCACTCGAGCGCCTACGTGTACGGCGATGCCTCGAACTCCGTCTTCGACCACTTCGACCTCACCGGTGTGCAAACCAGCGCGGATCTCCAGTCCGAGCTCCGGGACGGCGGCGGTCATCTCCGTCGCGCACCGGACGGCGCGACCGGGAGATGCGAACGTCGCGAAGAAGCCGTCTCCTGCGGTGTCGACCTCCGTCCCCTGATAGCGACGTAACAGGGATCGAAGGATCTCGTGGTGACGTTGCAGGCGAGCGTGCCACTCGGCGTCACCGAGCTCGGCGGCCAGTGCAGTGGACGCCACGATGTCGGTGAACAACAGAGTGGCGATACTGATGTCGTGCTCTGGAGGTGCCAACGATCCGGTGAGGAACCGCTGGATTTCGTCGGTCACCGGCTCCCAGTTGCCGGCCCACGGATACACGTCCTCACCGGGCAGCTGCGCCGCCGTCGACCCTGGGATGCGATCCGCCATGTACCGCGAGCCCTCCACGCGCCAGGGATCGCTGCCGCGACTAATGATGAGCGTGCGCGACCGGATGTCGGCCAACCGGTCTCGGACGTCGAGCTCTCGCTGCTTCTTCATGTGGGACAAGACGGACCCTGGCCCCTCCGTTAGGCGCTGCATCGTGGCGAACCATGCGATCGCCTCTTCGTCGTCGACGTGCGAGGGCAGCGCATCACGCACGAACGTTCGAGCCCAGTCGTCCCAGTTGGTCGAGCGACGCACCGACTCCATGGTCGCTTCGAGTCCGGCCTCGGTGCCCCAGAACGGTTCCTCCGGCGTACCGATCTCTGTCGGCGCGACGTTGAACAGCACGAGCGAGGAGAAGCGCTCCGGGTGTGTCGCCGCGGCCAGCAGCCCAACTTCACCCAGATCCATCGACGCGAACATGGCGGGCTGTCGGGCGTTCGCCGCGTCGAGCACCGCGATCAGGTCCGCGACGTGGTCCTCGAGCTCCGCAGCCTGGCCGGGCGCGAGGCGGTCGGAGCATCCCCATCCACGCGGGTCATACAAGATCAGGCGCGAGAAGGACGCCAGGCGGTTGAGGAAGCGCGCGTGGTGGCTCCACATCCAATTCCCGTCCAGGTTGGAGCACCACGGCGGTAGGTAGACGAGGTCGATCGGGCCGTCGCCGACGATCTGGTAGGCGATCGCGAACTCCTCGCTCCACGTGTAGGTGATGGGCGAACGCTTCATCAGGACACCACCCGGTAGAGATGCCAGCGGTCGGGGACGCCTTTCAGCTCGTGTTCACCGGCATCCTCGAACACGAGACCGGAGCCCGCCGTCAGGTCCTTCACGGTCTGGGAGACGAAGATCTGGGAAGGGCCAGCTTTCGTGCCCACCCGCGCCCCGATGATGACGGCGAGGCCTCCGACCTTCCCGTCGATCGTCTCGACCTCGCCGGTGTGGACGCCGGCCCGGATCTCGATCCCGAGGTCCCTCACGGCGGCGGCCGCGGCCCGCGCACAACGTACGGCTCGAGCTGGACCGTCAAAGGTAGCGAAGAACCCGTCGCCCGCCGTGTCCATCTCTCTCCCGCGGTAACGGGTCAGCTGGCTTCGAACGAGCTCGTGGTGCCCTTCGACGAGTTCGCGCCACGAAGCGTCCCCGAGCTCCGCCGCCCGCGCGGTCGACCCGACGATATCTGTGAAAAGGACCGTCGCAAGCACCCGATCCGGCTCGATCTCGCGCCAAGACTCCTTCGTGAAGGCCTCGATCCGATCCACGATCGCGTCGCTGTCTCCGAGGAACGGCGGGTGGTCGTCTCCGGGTAGTTCCACGAGCATCGAACCCGGGATCCTTTCGGCGATGTAGCGGCCCTCCTCGACCTTGCAGACCGGATCACCGGTCCGGTGGAGGACGAGCGTGGGAACGCGGATCGTGGGGAGGACGGGGGAGATGTCGACGTCCATGTTCATGAGATCGAGTGCGCGTGAGGCGCTCGGGCTGGATCCGTAACGGAAGATCTTGTTCCACCACGCGGCCATCGAAAGGTCCTCGCGGGTTGACGGGGCGAACGCCCACTCGTCGGCGCCCCACGATCCCCATTTCGCCTCCCACTCGTTGATATCCGCGAGCTGCTCCTCCCTTGTGGGTGGCCATGGGTAGTCATCGCTGGGCAGTCCTTTCGCGTAGCCGCCGTAGAGGATCAGCCCGACGGTGCGCTCCGGATAGGTCGCTCCGAATAGGGCCGCCATGGGGGCACCTTCCGACACGCCGAGCAGCACCGCGCGCTCGGATGCGCAGGCATCCATCACCGCGCGGATGTCGTCCATGCGTTCCTCTAGAGTGGCCGCTTCCGTGACTCGATCCGATAGACCGGTCCCTCGCTTATCGAAGACCATGAGGCGGGCGAAGGACGCGAGTCGCCGGAGGAACCTAGCTAGCCTCGGGTTCTCCCAGTAGATCTCCACGTGGCTGACGGTGCCGGGCGCGAGCACGAGGTCGGTCGAACCGTCACCGAAGACCTGGTAAGCGATGTGCACGCCGTCGGCGGTCTTCGCGTAGCGGGTCTCAGGCACGTCCACATCTGGCATCCTTCAACGGACCATCCACAGCCGCAAACCGAGTAAATGCCGGACCCCGTGTAGACGAACTTTCTTAGCGCCCCTTCTCCACAGAGCATTGACCGAGTAACGGTTCCCGCCGACTTGCCGTGCGGCGCGGGCTCCCGGTTCGCCCAGGGGGCCTCCTCCCTCCAGGTCTACGCACAAGGAGCGTTGAGGGCCGCTCGGGAGGGTGGAGAAGCGCAGGCACAACGAACGTCGCTGGACGCGTCGGCTTGGATACCTCCTGAGACGTCCCCTTGATGTGGTTATCCGGTGAGTCACCCAAGCGTGTTCGAGGGTGCGCGAATGTACGTAGGCGGGCCGGGAGGCTCTTCTACGTCGACGGGCTGAGGAGACTGCCTAACCGGGCGCAGTCCGCCATACGCGTACCACGCCCTTGTGTGTGGAGGGTGCCTGCTCGTTGCTGGCATCGGCGTACGCGGGCGGGGCTGAGCCGGTGAGCAGTTCGAATCCACGTGCCAACTCCTCATCCGGAGCCGAGCGTCGTCAGGACGAGACTGGGGTGATCGCAAGGACGGCGGTCGCCTCGTGTCGACGTTCCGGATGGAACAGACCCTGAAGCGCGCGGATGGGCCTGATGAAGAGCAGGTCGAACCGATACTTGCGCGCGATGAGTCGCTTGATGTGCTCCTCCTCGGACGACGGCAGGATCTGGGCTCGGGCCGTCATCGGCTCACTACGGAGCCGCCCGCGGGCCGAGCACGCGGCAATGCTCACGAACGGGTTCCGGCGGATCCGCCTGACCTTGCCGGATCCGAGCGCCGTCATGACGAACAGCCGGTCACCCTCGGTGGCGAACCACACCGGGGTCGCGACACCGGAGCCATTGCGGCGGAAGCTGGTGATGCTCAGATACTTGCCCGGGATCCGCTCGACGTCGGCCGGTGCGGGCGCGGCGGCTCGAACGGGCGCGAGCTCCCTCTCGGGGCTGCGAACAGACATCGTGCTCACCTCCCGACCGCCCGGGACTGCCGACCGCCCTCATCGTCCGCTAGTTCTGCCGCCGCGACCTGGGTCGGACGACCCGGTTCCGATAGGCCATCGGGATCCGGTGGGACGCTCGGGAGCCGAAACTGATCCCGACGTCCGCCGTATTGCCGGACCCCCGGGGGGGTCGCGCGGTTGGGCGCCATCCACGAGGAGGCCGTAGCCGGCCTTCCGGCCGAGATCTGAGGAGCCGAAGACCGACGTCTCTTTCGGGGCTTGGCTCGACCTCAAGGCAGGACTAGCTCTGTTGCCGTCGTGCCAAACTGGCGCCGTCCATGGGACTCGAGTCCGAGGATGCGACCCGCGGCGCAGCGCGGACCCTTGATAGGGGTGTTCCACCGATCCAAGCGCTCGCCGCGATGCCGAGCCAGGAGGTGCTCGACCTCCTGGGAACCCGGGCCTCCGGTCTCGGCGCAGCCGAAGCCGAGGCCCGGCTCGCGTCGTACGGCCCGAACGCCGTCAGGACCCACCATGCCAGCGCTGTTTCGGTGCTGCTCCGTCAACTACGAAGCGCGTTGCTCCTCCTGCTGATCGCGGCAGCCGCCGTCTCTGCGTTCGTCGGCGAGGGGACCGACGCGATGATCATCGGGGTCATCATCGCCGCGTCGGTGGGGCTGGGGTTCGTGAACGAGTACCGAGCGGAACGAGCCGCCGAGGCGCTCCATTCGAGCATCAGGCACATGGTTACGGTGTTCCGCGGGGATGAACCGACCAGTCACGAGGTGACGCACCTGGTCCCCGGCGATGTCGTCCACCTCGACGTCGGGTCCATCGTGCCTGCCGACCTGCGCATCCTAGCGGCGAGCGGCCTCGATTGCGACGAGTCGATCCTCACGGGGGAATCCGTCCCGGCGGTCAAGTCGCCGGATCCGGTCCCGGCCGGCGCGACGCTCGCAGAGCTGTCGTCGTGTCTGTTCATGGGCACGGTCGTCAGCCAAGGGTCCTGCGATGCCGTCGTCGTCGCGACCGGGTCTCGCACGCAGTTCGGCGTGATCGCGATGGGGCTGGGGGAGCAGCAGCCGCAGACCGAGTTCCAGCTCGGTCTGAGTCGGTTCTCTCTCCTCCTCGCGCGCGTGGGAGGAGCGCTCAGCTTGGTGATCTTCGCCGTGAACATCATCCTGGGTCGCCCCTTCATCGACTCGGTGTTGTTCTCGCTCGCGGTGGCGGTGGGGATCACCCCGCAGCTGTTGCCCGCGGTCGTCTCGACGAGCCTGGCGACCGGTTCCCGAAGGCTGGCGCACAAGAAGGTCCTCGTGAAGCGGTTGGTCTGCATCGAGGATCTCGGTGACATCGACGTGCTGTTCACCGACAAGACCGGAACCCTCACGGATGGCCACGTCGGCTTCGAACGAGCGGTCGATCCTACCGGGAGCGACGACGACGACGTCTTCCTCCTCGGCCTCGTGTGCAACGAGGCGATGACCTCGAACGGCGAGCCGGTGGGTGGCAATCCGCTCGACATCGCCCTCTGGGATGATCCGCGTGCAGCATCCCTTCCCTCCGCGGAGTTCGCGCGCGTCGGCCTTGCGCCGTTCGATCACGATCGTCGACTGGTCTCGATCCTCGTTGATCACGACGGGCAGCGACTGATCGTTACGAAAGGGGCGCCGGAGACGCTCCTTGCCCGCTGCGTCGGGGTGGACGCGGGCGCGGAAGCGATCGTGGATCGAGAGTTCGCCGCGGGGCGCCGGGTCGTCGCCGTGGCCTCGCGCAGCGGCGCCGGGCTCGAGAGCGTCACGCCCGCGGATGAGCACGATCTGCGCCTCGCCGGCTTCCTCGTGTTCTCCGACGCGCCGAAGTCGAGCGCGGGAGCGTCAATCGCCCGCCTCTCGGGTCTGGGCGTGACCGTCAAGATCGTGACGGGCGACAACCCCGTGGTGGCCGAGTCCGTTTGCCGGACCCTCGGGCTGGAGTCCGAGGGCACGCTCACCGGCAACGATCTGGATGCGATGACCGAAGCTGAGCTCGCAGCGAAGGTCTCGAGGACGACGATCTTCGCCCGCGTTAGCCCGGAGCAGAAGGCGATGATCCTGCGGGCCCAACGCGCTGCCGGGTCGGCCGTCGCGTTCCTCGGCGACGGCGTGAACGATGCCCTCGCCTTGCACCACGCCGATGTAGGTATCTCGGTGGACACGGCCACCGACGTGGCGAAGGACGCCGCGGACATCATCCTGCTGGAACGGGATCTCGATGTCCTTGTCGACGGCGTCGCGGAAGGCCGGCGCATCTTCGCGAACACGATGAAGTACGTGTTGATGGGAACGTCTTCCAACTTCGGCAACATGTTCAGCGTGACGGTGGCGGCGGCGTTCCTGCCGTTCCTTCCGATGCTCCCCTCGCAGATCCTGCTGAACAACCTGCTCTACGACGCGAGCCAGATGACGATCCCGACGGACAACGTCGATGAGGAGCAGCTCGCCCGGCCCTCGCATTGGGATATCGGGTTCATCCGTCGGTTCATGGTCCGCGTCGGACCGATCAGCTCGATCTTCGACTTCGCGACCTTCGCGGTGATGCTGTGGGTCTTCGACGCCGGCCCGGCCCTGTTCCGATCCGGGTGGTTCGTCGAATCGCTCGCCACCCAGACCCTGGTCGTGTTCGTCATCCGGACCAGGCGGGTCCCCTTCTTCCGGAGTCGTCCCTCGAGGCCGCTGCTCGTCTCGATGATCGTGGTCGTCGCCATCGGTGCTCTGCTGCCGGGGTCCTCCATCGGGCCCACGCTCGGCTTCGCCCCGCTGCCGCTCGGCTTCTTCCTGGTGCTCGTGGTCTTCGTCGTCGCGTACCTCGGCTCCGTGGAGTTGGGGAAGGTCATCTTCTTCAAGGCGTTCGGTGCCACGACCCGCACACCGCTCCAGCGGCACCGCTCGCACCGCGTGCAGCGCATCGCGGCCCGATGGAGCCATCATGCACCGCTTCCGGAGCCGTGAGGTCCACGGGTACTTCCTGGGTTGGGCCCGTCCGACGCGCCGATGGAAGCAGTAAGAGGAGGCCGCCCCGAGCCACGGCTCCACCCTGCCTCGCGGAGGAGCCCTTGCCTGTGGCTACGGTTGGCACCACCTCTTTCCACGTTCCTCCGGTGCGCCTGAGGTCGGTTCTCGATGAAGAGGCCGAGTTCGACCGTGTGCTCGCCACTGTGATGTTCACGGATATTCGTCGGCTCGACCGAGCGTGCATCCCAGATGGGCGATCGAGCGTGGAGTCAGCTCCTCGGCAGGCACCACCAGCGAGTCCGGGGACTGTTGGCTCGGTACCGGGGCCGCGAGGTCGAGACCGCGGGCGATGGGTTCCTCGCGACCATCGATGGACCGGCCAGAGCCATCCGATGCGCCGCGGCGATCGGCCAGGCGATGCAGGATCTTGGCCTCGAGGTGCGCGTCGGGCTTCACACCGGTGAGATCGAGCTCGAGGGCGACGCCGTCCGGGGAATCGCCGTCCACATCGGTGCCCGCGTGGCATCCCTGGCAGGACCGGGCGAGGTGCTCGTCTCGAATACGGTGAAGGACCTGGTCGCCGGCTCTGGAACTCACCTTCGAGGACCGCGGGGAGCACGAGCTGAAGGGCGTTCCCGACCGCTGTCACCTGTACCGAGTGGTTGACTGACTCGCCGAGACTGCCGACGACGGCTCCGCGCAAGACCGTCAGGGTTACGGCTTCACGGTCAGCATCGCGTACGACTCCGCGGCGGACATCGACTCGGCTGCCAATCGACCAGCGATGCCGCGAACCGTGTGTCGTTGATCGAGTCGAAGGCTAGCTGGGCGAGACTCCGATCGTTCAGTTCTGGCGGATCTAGCGGCGGATCGCGCGGCGCGTGAGGTAGAGCCGGATCGCGAGGCTCACGCCAGAAGTGATGGCCACCGTAGCGAGGGCTACCGAAGGGCGCCCGAGGATGGCGAACACCGTCACGATGAGCAAGCGCGCATCCCTACCACCGAACACGAACCCGATCGAACGCTCGGGGGCAGGTGGGAGGCCAAGTGCCGTGATGCGATCCTTGGTGGCCATCGAGAGCATCGCGCCGGTCGTGGCGGCGACGGCCAGCGCAACAGCGACCGACGGATCGGTCCCGGCCTCGATCGCCCAGAGCGCGAGCGCGCCGATCACACAGGCATCGGCGAGGCGGTCGAGGACTCCGTCCAAGAGTGCCCCCGCCGGACTCGCCCGTACCTGTAGCCTCGCGATCTCCCCGTCGACCCCGTCGAGGAGTGAACCAGCGTGCACGAGGAGCCCACCGGCGACTCCCGCACCTATCGCGAGACTCCATGCGCCGGCCAGCGTGATGAGGAAGGCGAGGAGCGAGACGACATCGGGGTGCAAGGGCAGGTGCGCGAGGGCCATCGATAGACGGGTGGAGACCGGTCGGTTGAGGTAACGCGCGACTGGGCCGTCGGCGTCTTTGATCAGCGAGCGGCGCAGGCGCTTGGAGGCGCGGCGGAGGTCCGCCGGCGTGTCCACGTCTTGCCACCACGCGCCTTGGGGTAGCGGTAGGGCCGCGAGCGGATCGGTACGAGCGAGTTCGCTCACCGCGCCGGCGAGCGAGTCGTCCCCTCGCGCCGCTGCGCGCCGCTGCGCTTCGAAGATTGCCACAGGCAGCAGGAAAGCACCGCAGTCGATCGAGGGGTCCTCGAACTCCTTCGAAAAGGCGATCGCGTGCTCCTCGTGCAGACGCACGCGGGTGCCCTCAGCCCATGCCTCGGGGTCTGGGGCGTGGTCGACCAGAACTCCGTGACCGCTCGCCGACAGCAGCGGCTTGAGTGCACCTTCGCCGAACACGTGGTCTGTGGTCACGAGCAGGAACGTTCCCTGTTCAACCACGTGAGGCTCGGCCGCGGCGAGCGATGCCCCGTTACCCCGCTCCCAGTTCTCAGCCAACACGGCACGTGCCCGACCTGGCGCGATCCGGTTCACGACGGTTGCTACCGGACCGGCCTGGTAGCCGACGACGACGACGACTCGCTCGATCCCTGCCGCAAGCAGGTTACGTACGGCGCGTCCAGCCAGGCTGAGGCCGCCGACACGGACGAGGGCTTTCGACCCCCCGCCGGTCACGTCGGCAAGGCGTTCCGACCGTCCAGCTGCAAGGACGACGGCGACCCGGCGACGGGCGAGCCTGTCTTTGCCCGCCTGAGCCTCAACCCTCGGCCCAGGTTGGGCGAACTCGGAGAGAGTGTCGGACATGCGCCCCCAGCGGCCCTCACTAGGACCACTCCGAAGCATCCTCGCGGCCGAGCGCTCTGGCAACTCGAGCGCATCTAGGGGACTAGCCAAGATCCACAGCTGTGGGGATCGTGTGTCGCTCTACGTGGAGCACAATCGGCGGATCGAGAGGGTGGGAAGCGTAGGAACGAGCATCGTCGCTGGGACGCGCCGCTCCGGGCTCTACGTGCGCTCGGAATCCTTCCCATCCGGTTCATAGGCCCCCACCACTCGCCCGTCCAAGTGCTTCTCAATCCACCGTCGACAGCACAGGCTTCCGTCCCGATGGTTCCAGTGCCAGGGCCGTTCGGCGCAGGGTCGTTCGGCCCTTAACGTCCGGCCCCACGTGCTGGAGGATGCGTGGGAGCAGAGCGAGGAGGTATCGATGTTCACTCCGATGCTGGTGGTGGTTTGTGCCCTTCTCCTGGTCGTCCCGACCATCCTGACCGTGTTCCGGCTGGGGATGCGGGCGAAGGCGCCGTGGGTGCTGGACGCGGTCCGGCACTTCGCTCGTGCCGTCGGTAACCCCTACCAGATGCGATCCGCCGGCAAACCGGGTGCGATGGCGTCGGTGATCACCCACACGGGTCGGCGCTCCGGCAAGGTCTACCGGACCCCCGTCGAGGCCGTGGCCACCGAGGACGGGTTCGTGATCGCGATCGTGTATGGCTCCCGGACTGATTGGCTCAAGAACGTGCTCGCGAGCGGGTCCGCCACCATCGTCTACGAGGGGGGCACCTACCCGGTCGAGCACCCGGAGGTCATCCCGATCGTGGCGGCCACGACCTACTTCCCGGCCAAGGCTCGGCGGGCCTTTCACAGGTACCGCGTCACCCAATGCATCCGGCTTCGTCGAACCGAACGCTCCCGGGACGAGGCTCGTGGAGACCTACTCCAGGCGAGCCGCTAGATCGTCAGGGGAGGGCCGATCGCCGTGCCGCAATGGACTCCAGGCGCGCCCAGTGCCCCGGAGGGATCCTGCGGCTGGCTCCCGGATGACGTGTCGAACGGGCCTGTGCGCGCAAGGTCTTATGGCCCCCGGCCTCGGGACATTCAAGTCGTCAACTGTGGGTAGACGGGAGAGTTCGACCGGACGGGGGTGCCGGCGATGCTCGAGATTCGCGACGTCACGAAGCGTTTCGGCGATGTGGTCGCGCTCGATGGAACCAACTTCAGTGTCGCCCCTGGTCGGATCGTGGGGTTCCTCGGTCCGAACGGCGCGGGCAAGACGACGACCATGCGGGCGATCTTCGGGCTAGTCCGTCTCGACCGCGGTGAGGTGCGCTGGAGAGGGAAGCGCGTCGGCCCCGAGGAGCGCGCGCGGTTCGGCTACATGCCGGAAGAACGCGGCCTCTATCCGAAGATGAAGGTGGGAGAGCAGCTCACGTACTTCGCCGAGTTGTCCGGGATGAGCGAGGAATCGGCGACCGAGGCTGTCGCCGGCTGGCTCGAGCGTCTCCACTTGGGCGACCGAGCGGACGCGCGTCTGGAGGAGCTCTCCCACGGCAACCAGCAGCGGGTGCAGTTGGCCGCCGCGATCGTGCACGACCCGGAGCTCGCGGTGCTGGACGAGCCGTTCAGCGGGCTGGATCCACTCGGGGTCGAGTCGCTGGCCGAGCTGCTGAAGCAGATCGCCGCGATGGGGGTCGCCGTGGTGTTCTCGAGCCACCAGCTCGATCTAGTCGAGGACGTGTGCGAGGACGTCGTGATCATCGACCACGGAAGGGTCGTGATGGCGGGGGTGGTCGAGGAGTTGAAGGCCGCATCGCCCCACCGGTCACTTGAGGTGACCGTGAACGGCCAGCCGTGGGTGCCGATCCTGCCGAGCGGCACCGTCACCAAGCAGGGAGGCCGGTTGCGCGTGCTGATCGACGCGACGGCCGACGTGGAGAAGATCCTCGCGGCCGCGCACCAGGCGGGCGAAGTGACGAGCTTCGCCTTCGAGCCGCCCTCGCTCACCGACCTGTTCCTCGAAGCGGTCTCGGAAGGACGGGCCGCATGAACGGCGTGCTGAAACGCGTATGGCTGGTGACACGTCGCGAGTGGAACCAGCGGGCTCGAACGCGGGCCTTTCAGATCTCGACGATGATCTCGATCGGGATCGTGGTGATCCTGATCATGGCGCCCGAGATCTATGGGGCAGGCGACGGGAACAGGCGGACGATTGGCCTCGTCGGCGCGAGCTCGGCGCGGCTGTCGCAGGTCCTGGAAGCCTCGGGTGACCAGCTGGGTGTGTCCGTGGAGACACGCGGGTTCGCCGACGAGCCCGCCGGTCGGGTCGCCCTGCGATCGGGGGACGTGTCGGTCCTGCTGGTCGACCAAGCGCGGCTCGTGTGGAAGACGGATCCCGACAAACAGCTCCAGGGCATCGTGGTCTCGGCGGTCGGGGCCCTGGAGAGGCAGCGGGGGATCGAGGATCTCGGTCTCAGTTCCGAGGAGGCGCAGCGGCTCCTGCGGGCTCCGGAGCTTCGGTCCACGAGCCTCGAACGAGGAACCGAGGAGCAGACGGCACGTGAGGATCTGGGCCGGATCGGTGTGGTGCTGCTGTTCATGGCGATCGCTTTCTACTGCGGGTTCGTCTTGGTCGGCGTCGTCGAGGAGAAATCCAGCCGGGTAGTCGAGGTCCTCCTGTCTCGAGTTCGGCCGACTGAGCTGTTCGCAGGCAAGATCCTCGGGATCGGACTGGTTGGTCTCGCGCAATTCGCCCTGGTCGTCCTGTCGGCCCTCGTGGCGCTGTCGGTCGCAGACAACACCCTGGCTCCAGACACGACGCCGAGCACGCTCGGGTGGATCGTGTTCTGGTTCGTCCTTGGGTACGCGTTCTATGCGGTCCTGTACGCAGCTGCCGGCTCGTTGGTCTCGCGGCAGGAGGAGACCCAGAGCCTCCAGCTTCCGATGACAGGAGTCCTTTTCGTCGCCTACATCCTCGCGTTCGTGGCGACCGAGTCGCCGGATGGCGTCGCGGCGCTCCTGGGATTCTTCCTCCCACCCACGGCTCCGATGGTGATGATCGTCCGTATCGCGCATGGCGCCGTCCCGTGGTGGCAGATCGTCCTGTCGGTTGGGCTGATGGTGGGGACTATCTACATCATCGTGCAGGTGGCTGGCCGCATCTACGCCGGGGGCGTGCTTCGGTTCGGCGGCCGGGTGCGGTTGAAGGAGGCCTGGCGCGGCGCCGAGTCATGACGTCGCGTGAGAGGAGATGAGATCGAAGCCTGCTCAGGCCGTGAACGATCGCCGATCGATTACTGCGAAGACGGTAAGGCGAAATCTATCCCGAGGCTCATGCCAGGAGAGAGAGGGTCAAATGCCGGTTAGCGTTCCCTGACCGGACGCCCAGCGGGCCAACGGCTGCCAGATTGTGAGACGAGAGACTCAAGCTAGGAAGGACCCGAGCGCTCAGTCTCACGGACGATCCCGACGAGCACCGCCCGGAGCGGCCGGTCCTCCTCGCAGTCGATCAGGAGTCTCCGCAGCCTACGCATTCTTGTGGATCACTGACCGGATCAGCGCCGCCGAGGAAGGCGGCGAGGGCCTCGTCGACGAGGTCATTGGCGAAAGACCTGCCATGGGCGGGTCCAACGCACCTCACCAGCGACCAAACCAGCCGATAGCGTCACAGTCGGAGGTGATTTGCCATGCTCAGCCAGACAAAGATTCGGCCTCCGGAGGTGCCCGAGGCGCCGCGGCATGGCAGAGCCACCAGTTGAGACCAGGAGTGCCTTTCTCTACGGCATTGTCGCGATCGGAGCCATCTGGAAATTCTCGGTCGTCCTCCTGAGCATCTTCTCGCCGGACCTTGTAACGGGCACCATGCAGGACCATTTCCCGATCGCCATGGTGGTCGGCTTGCTTGCTGGGCTCGCGGCTACCAAGTCGGTGGTGAGGCGGCGACCCACGGGATCGGCGGCCCGAGGCTTTGGGTCTTCTACGACCTCATCGTGGGCGTATCTGGCTGGCCGTCGCGCTGGTGAGCATCTATGTGCCGGTCGTCGTGTCGGGAACCGACCTGACCCAGCTGCCCATCGGTGCGGTCGTTGCCCCGATCGCAGGCGCCATCGCGACCGGCGCCGTCTCCGAGATCTTCGTCGCTGCCCCTCGGCGCTAGGACGTCCGTTGCCGGAGACGGATGAGTGTCCGGGCTGAACCACGGAGGATTCCGACGTCACCGGTGAGGAGGTCGTGCGCAAGGTCGAGCAGGTGCGTCGGCCTCCCGCAGGCTCCCGACCAGCACCGCCCTGAGCGTCCGGTCCTCCTTGCAGTCGATCAGGAGTTCGGCGAAGGTACGGCTCTGCGGGTAGCTCCAGAACTCGCCGATCCGATCGGCTCGCCCGGTGACCGGTCTACGCACAAGGAGCGTTGAGGGCAGCCTCGAGACCACCGGTAGATTGCGGTGCGTCTCGATGCGAACGGGTACTCCCGAGGACAGGTCAGCCGTATGTACAGCAGAGAGGTTGCAGGCCGATCGTGTGTCATCTACGCCGATCAGAATCGGCAAGTCCAACCGGTGGGGGGACGACCGCGACGACGGAGATCTCGACGATGGCCTCGGCCTCGTACAGCTCGGTCACTCCGACGGCGGTCCAAGCCGGGAACGGCTCTTCGGAGATGAACTCGCGATGGACCTCGATCATCGCGTCGATATCGCGCGGAAGTGCACGTGATACGTGGTCATCGATACCACGTCGCCCCACCTCGCGCCTGCCGCATGAAGGACCTCGCCGATCTCCTGATACGCCAGACGCATCTGCGCTCGAGCCCCGTCCGCGGCCGCCTCGGCTCCCGTGCATCCCGAAACGAACAGCAGATCGCCTACCTGGACGGCCGGGGAGAGGCGGTTCTGGCGATACCATCCGAGCTCCCGACCCCAGGCGGCGGGCTCGATCACCTTCCTTTCGCCCATTGGCGACATCCTCACTGAGCTGGAGATCAGGGGCAACTCGCACGGGCTTCGAGTCGCGGAGTGCCGAATTGCTAGCGCGCTGACCCAGGCGGAGACTAGTGCCGTGATTCCCGAGACCCGGTACGCGAAGACCGTAGACGGTGTACACATCGCCTACCAGGTCGTGGGCAGTGGCGCCGTCGATATCGTGCATCGATTGGGTGGACCACGAACATCGAGGCGATGTGGGAGGAACCGAGTCTCGCCCGATGGCTAACTCGACTCTCGACGTTCGGCCGGTTGATCATCTTCGACAAGCGAGGCGTGGGACTCTCCGATCGCGTCCCCGAGTCGCAGCTACCCACCCTCGAGACGCGGATGGACGACGTGCGAGCCGTGATGGATGCGGCCGGATCCGAACGTGCGGTTGTCTTCGGCATCTCGGAGGGTGGACCGATGACCATCACGTTCGCTGCGACCTACCCGCAACGAACGATCGCTCTCGTCCTCTTCGGCACCGGGACGACCTGGGAAGTGAGCGATTCCGCCGAGTCCGCCGCGTACATCGAGCGCATGGATCGATCCTGGGGGACCGAGGAGTTTGCGCGTCAGGAGCTCCGTGACTGGGCCGCGCCGAGCCTGGCCGCCGACGAACGGATGGTGACATGGCTTGCCTCATACCTCCGTCGCTCGGCGAGTCCGGGTGCAGCGATCGCTCTCGAGAAGATGAACCTGGGCATCGATGTAACGCATGTCCTTCCTGCGATCCATGTCCCGACACTCGTCGTCTCCCGGACCGAAGACATGGCCTTCACCGCGGAGCAGGGTCGAGCGATCGCCGAGGGGATCCCAGGGGCCCGGTTCATCGAGCACCCGGGAGTCGATCACTTCTTCTGGGTCGGCGAGGGGGACCGGCTGCTCGACGAGTCCACCGATTGTGAAGGAGATCCGCGTCGAAGAGGCCGAACTCGATCGCGTCCTCGCGACCGTGATGTTCACCGACATCGTTGGCTCGACAGCGAAGGCGGCCGAGCTCGGAGACCACGGGTGGCTGGCGCTCTTGGGACAGCACAACGAGAAGGTACGCGCCCAGCTCGGCCGGTTCCGAGGACGCGAGGTGGACACCGCGGGCGACGGCTTCCTGGCCACGTTCGACGGCCCGATCCGTGCAGTGCGATGCGCGATGGCGGTCCGTGACGCGGTGCGCAATCTTGGGATCGAGCTTCGAGCTGGACTGCACACCGGTGAAGTCGAACTGGACGGCGAAAAGGTCCGCGGGATCGCGGTACACATCGGCTCCCGTATCGCCGGACTCGCCGGGCCCTCGGAGATCTTCGTGTCCTCGACGGTGAAGGATCTCATCGCAGGCTCGGCCGTCCCGTTCGAGGACCGCGGCGAGCACGGGCTCAAGGGCGTGCCTGGAGCATGGCACCTGTACGCCGTGGGGTCGAACTAAGGTCCAAGGCAAGGAGGCTCGGGGAACATTGGCGAACCCTTGCCGATCACAAGCACGGTTCGACTCACGGGC
>CAWGKU010000003.1:0-114333 GCA_963823255.1 uncultured Actinomycetes bacterium | reverse complement strand
CACTCTCTGACCAACGCAAACGCCCCTCACGGCTCTCCGAGAGTGGCGTTCTTGCGGTCACTCTGCGGTCAGCTCTGATCGATCGCGCCGAGGAGGCTCATCGCGTCAAGCAGGTACCCCTCCCAGTCGGGCCACTCAGCGAACCCCTCCCAGTCTCATGCAAGCAAGTCACCCTATCCGGGCGTGGCGGTCGCCCACCTGTTCGCCCGGAGTTACTTGCGTCTCCGAAACAGACCCTGCTTACGCGGGGCGCGATTGAGCGCCTTGTCGCGCAGGGTTTGGGCCAATGCGTCGGGGTCGAAGCGCAGCCGGGAGCTGGAGCGGATGACGATTTGGCCGAGGTCATCCATCTGGAAGCTGGCCCCCGGCAGGATGGCGGTGATCCTCGCCTTCAGCTCGTCCAGCGTCATATTCCTGCCCACCTCGTCCGCGTCGCGCAGGAGCGCGCGCACCGTGTACGTCTGGTCGGGCTCGGGGGTCGTCTCCTGTTCCACAAACCGTTCGTGCCCCTTCGCGAGCCTGTAATTTCCCTGCCCGTCGTCGATGAGCGAATGCATGTTTCCTCCTCTATAACCCGCGAGATGTGCACTACTTGATGAGGTGAACGCCTTCAGCGATCGCCGGGTCGCCTGGTGTTGACATCAAGGACGTGTGCCACGTCACCCCGATGCAGGAGTAGCTGCCATTCGGCGGAACCAGGATGCCGTTGCCGCACGTCTGCTGGGTCGTGTCGATCGGGGGGGGACTCCCGTTGCCATTCCCATTCCCATTCCCGTTGCCGTTCCCGTTGCCAGGGCCGGTGCCGACGTTGCTCCAGCTCCTCTGCTCGACGCTGACGACGGTGGCCTGCGCGAACCCCTGGACGTAATAGAACTTGCCAGAGGGTTCGGTGATGGCCGGGTTGGTCAACGGGAACCAGCGAGTCAGTCCCGCCAGGGTCGGCCAGGTCTGGGCGCTCTCACCGGGGACCTGGCACGACCAAGCCGGGGCTCCATAGACGTACCTCGGCATGCTGATCCCGGCGATCTCATCGCGGATCAGGCTGGTGCCGCCCGCAGAGTTGCAGTCCATCGTCAGCGGGTCGGTCCCTACCGAATACCAATCGGTCAGACTCAGGTACCCGAACTGGCCCCCTCCATTGTGGTCGTTGTCCATGAGGACGTAGCAAGTCTCTCCCGGAGTCGGGTCGGGGATATCGCACGAGGAGAAGGCGTTCGGGCCGCCGATCGAGGCCATGACCGGCACGGGCGGTCCGACCACCATTCCCCACGCCGCCGTAGCCTCGGCGGCGACGCCGTGCGAGTCGATGCCGAAGATCGGAGCGAAGTACAGGTCCTGGTTGGTGGCTACCTTGACGGTCACATACCCGTATTCCCTGCTCGTCCCACAGCCCTGCTGCGCGACGATGGTGGAGGTGGTCCCGGAGAGGCTCGTGCCGGTGTTCTCCAAGTTGGCCAGACCAAGTTGTTGGGCTGCGACCGGCGCTCCGACAGCGTCCCCATCGAAGCAGGACTGCGCCGCAGCCAAGGCGGCGGCGTCCGCCGCAGTGACCGCGGCCCTGCGCGTCGACACTAGCGACCCCAGGTCGACCACCAGAACAAGCATTCCGACCATAGCCAGCAGAGCGAAGACGACGATGAGCAGGACGGCGCCGTCCTCGTCGTCGTGGAACCTGCGGAGCCTACGACGGGTCGGCGGAAGCATCCGTGCTCTCCTTCCTGTCGGCCTCGAGATCGATGCCCAGGTATGCACCGGCAGCCGCGAACAGCAGACCGAGGGCTGCGATGGTGACGAGCAGCCTCCACCCCTGGGGAGTTACGAAGGAGGCGAGAACGATCGTCCCGACCGCCACCTTCCCGGCGGTCAGGCGGGTGATCAAGGAGAAACTGGCACGGATGTTTGCGGCAGACCTACTCAGCATCCCACTGCTCCTTTGACTTCTTGGTAGTAACTGCGCCTGATCGCCCCTATTCGCTGACCGCGACGACGCATGAAAGCCCGTGCGCCACCGGCGAGGGCATCAGGTCAGTTCCCGTCACCAACTTCCGGTTCCTGGAAGGAACTGGAACCTCGATCCCTACTCCCTATGCCGTAGCAACTCGACGAATTCACACCCCTCCCGTAGCCCATCTGGTGGTCAGTATGGGGATGGCGGGTGATGAGCTCTTCCGCCGTTGGCCTACAGATCGACCATCGTCCGGACTAAGCCCAAGGCCCTGGCAGCAGACCGGTCTCTTAGCAGCCGAACGCGAATGCGAATGCTTCCACCCATGGGTCGAGGAACCGATTTCGAATGTAACGCCTCGCCGCGGTTAGACGACGTCCGGCATCCGTCCGGCGATGACCCGGTTGACCTCCCCCTCGGCGCGGAGGTGCCGCACGCCACGGAATCCAGCCCTCCGGAACATCGCCGCGACCTCTCGGGCACGGAAGTCCACAACCTCCACCAACAGCCACCCGCCCGGGACCAGGCATGCCGGCGACTCGCGCACGATCCGACCCGCTAGTGCCAGCCCCGTCTTCGAGGAGTCGGTGATTGCCTCATTCGGTTCGGCCCGCAACTCGTGGCGTACGTGACGCATCTCCCAGCGGGCCACATACGGTGGATGGGCCGACACGACATCGACCCGTCGCCGCACCTTGCCGGGGAGGGGATCGAACACGTCGCCCCGAAGGAACCGAACGTTGGAGATGCCTAGGGAGCGAGCGTTCCTCCGGGCGAACGCGAGGGCCGTCGCCGAGATGTCCAGTCCGTACACGGTGGCATTCGGCGATCCCGCGGCACACAGCAGCGCCACCGGCCCCACGCCTGTGCAGACATCGACCACGATCGGCGTCGGCCGTTCGTTTGCCCGTTCGATCGCCACGTCCGCGAGGAAGCCGCTCGAGTCCCGAGGGATGAACGCGCCCCGGCCGACCTGCAATTTCATATCTCGAACCGTCGCCTGCCCCGTTAGGTACTCGAGCGGCTCCCCGGCCACCCTCCGCGCGGTCAGACGGCGGAACCTCGCGAGCACCGCACCCTCGACGAGTTCATCGCTCGCGATCGGTCGCCCAGCCGCGCACTCCAGGAGTTCCTCGGCCTCGGCCCGGCGATCCCCCGGGATCTCGAGATACGGGGAAGCACGGCACGCGGCTGCCGCTTCACGTATCAACGTGCTGGCGTTCGGCATCGCTCGTTGCCCTTATCTTGCTTCATGTCCGCGGGGAAGTGGAGCGGGAGTCCTGGCCCTCGTATGGACGGCTCCAACGTCCGTCGTTCGGCTTCGCGGCCTCCGGCCCTGGCATCCCGGCGAGTTCTCCCAGCCGGATCCACCCATCACCGGGTGACGGCGGGCTCGAGCAGCGAGAGCGTCACGGCGTCGGCGTCCAGCTCGGCGCGGATGCCCAGCGGCATCGGCAGGTTCGGTGGGTCGTGGCCGATGTCGACGTTGCCGAGTACCGGGATGTCGCGTTCGCCAAGGACGTCCAGGACGACCTCGCGGAGCGTGTCCGGCCCGCCGTCGGTGGGCTCGACCTCGAACGGCGTGCCCACGACCATCCCGGCGATGCGGTCGAACACGCCCGCAGACCGCAGCGCGTGGAGGTCGTTCCAGACCACCGCGGTCGAGGTACCGACCTCCTCCCAAAACAGTAGCGCCCCGTCGAAGCGGTCGGGGTCGAGCGCGAAGGGCGTGGCCTGCACCTTGACGAGGCGGTTCAGCAGCCCGCCGATCAGCGGGCCCCGGGTCCGGCCCGAACGCCAGCACTCCCACGGGCGGCCGGACGACAAGGCGCCCGGCGCGCCGTCGCCGGTCAGCACGCGGAGATAGACGTCCTCGAGCTCCTTGCGGCGCGTCTCGTTGGACTCGTGCCAATACCCGAACCCGTGCGTCACGAGGTCGGCATGAACGGTCACGAGGCCGGTGCGGGAATGCAACGCGAGATGCAGCGCCGAGATGTCGCTGAAACCCAGCAGCGGCTTGGGGTCGGCGCGCACCGCGTCGTACTCGATCAGGTCGAGGTAGCTGAACGCCATCCTGCCGCCGGTGAGCGCGAAGATCGCACGCACCTCCGGGTCCCGAAGCAGGCGGTTGAACTCCTCGGCGACCTCGCGGGGCGTGGCCGCCGCCCACCACCACCGCCGATCCCGATCGACCAGCGGCGAGACGCGCACCGCGAACCCCATCCGTTCGATCGCCTCGACACCGCGCTCGAACAGCGGCGCCTCGTCGTCGTCCAGTCCACCGGACAGGGCCGCTACCGCGACCGCATCGCCCGGCCGCAGGGCCTTCGGACGCAGGATCGATGGCACGGTGACCCCTTCCCCTTCGGTGATGACCGGCCGTCCACGGCGGCCGGCCGGAACGGCCAGTCTACGCACGCCCTCCATCGCTACGATGGGCGCTCCGAACGACACGGCACTCGCCCACCGACCGCGGGGGACTCGGCAGATGCGATTCATGATCCTGGTCAAGGCCAGCCGCAGCTCGGAGGCGGGCGGCAAGCCGACCGAGAAGTTGCTGAGCGAGCAGGTCACGTACCACGAGGAGCTCGCGGAGGCGGACATCCTTCAAGACGCCGCCGGCCTCAAGAGCTCCTCGCACGGCTGGCGGATCAGGTACGTCGGCGACGAACGCACCGTGGTCGAAGGGCCGTTCATGGACTCGAACGACCTCATCGCCGGCTACACCATCATCCGGGTCGCCTCGAGGGACGAGGCGATGGAGTGGTCCAAGCGCTACCCGAAACCGTCCCTGGAGGACGGCGACGCCGAGATCGAGGTCCGTGAGTTCTTCGAGCTCGAAGATTTCGTCCAGGGCCCCGCGGTCGCGCGCTTCCGCGAGATCGGGGCGCTTGACCTGATCGCGAACGACGTCGCCCAGGGTCGCCCCGACCTGGCGTCGGCCACCGCCCCGAACGGCACGGTCACGATCCTGTTCACGGACATCGAGGGGTCGACCCAGATCACCGAGAGCCTCGGCGATCTCGAGTGGATGAACCTGCTCCGCGAGCACAACGAGCTCGTGCGGGAGCAGGTCGCTCGGCACTCGGGGTTCGAGGTGAAGTCGCAGGGGGACGGGTTCATGCTGGCGTTCCCGTCCGCCCGCGAGGCGCTGAAGTGCGCGATCGACATCCAGCGCGCGCTCGGCCGGCGGAACTCCGATGACCTGCGGGTCCGGATCGGGCTTCACACGGGCGAGCCCGTTCGTGACGCCGACGACTTCTACGGCAAGGCCGTGAACCTCGCCGCACGCATCGCGGCGGAGGCTCGCGGTTCGGAGATCCTGGTCTCCTCGCTCGTGCGCGAGCTCACGGAGAGCGCGGGAGAGTTCACGTTCGGAGGACCCACCGACGCGGAGCTGAAGGGTCTGTCCGGCATGTACCGTCTGTCGACCGTCCGATGGCAGGAGTAGGCATGGCCTCCGCGGCTCCCGAACAGCAGACCTTCTACGACGGGTGGGCGAACTACCACCGCCTGCTCCTGGACTCGCTCCGAGACCTCACCGCCGACCAGCTCCTCCTCAAGCCCGCCCCGAACCTGTGGGCCGTCTGGCAGCTCACCAGCCACATGGCGGCGTCTCGGACCTACTGGTTCCACGTCCTGGGCGAGGGCGACCCCGCGCTCCGCGACCTGTTCCGCGTCCAGAGCACGACCGTGCCGGGCCTGGCGGTCGAGGACGCCACCTGGGAGGACGACGAGGATCACCCGCGCGGACCGGCCGAGGTCGTCGAGGGTCTGGAACGCTCCTGGGCGATGATCGACGAGTGCTTGGGGCGCTGGACGCCGGAGGACCTCGCGGTCGAGTTCTCCCGAGAGCGGCGGACGGGCACCCAGACGTTCACGCGGCAGTGGGTCGTCTGGCACCTGATCGAGCACGATCTCCACCACGGCGGCGAGGTCTCGCTGATCCTGGGGAGCCACGGTCTGACCGGCCTCGACCTCTGACCAAGGCGCCGGCCGATCCTCGGCACGGCATACTCCTGCTATGTCGGAGACGGGTTCGGACCGGGACCTGATGGCCGAGGAAGCGCAGCTGTGGACCGAGCTCCACCAGCTGATCGACACGCTCCCGGCCGACAAGGTGGAAGAGCCCGGGTACTTCGCCGAGGGGTGGACCGCCAAGGACCTCATCGCCCACCTCGGGAGCTGGCTCGCCGAGGCCGGTGTCGTCCTGGACCGGATCCGGTTCGGCACGTACCAGCCCGACGAGATCGACATCGATGCCATGAACCAACAGTTCTTCGATTCGCTGCACGACGTTCCCTACCCCGACGTGCGGGCACAGGCGATCACGGCACGCGAGCGGATGCGACGTGCATGGGGCTCGCTGTCCGAACACTCGCCCGAGGCCGACCGGTGGATCGACAAGGCGGGACCCGCGCACTACGCGGAACACCTCCCCCGCCTGCGGGAATGGGTGCAGCAGCTCGGCTGACGATGCTCAGAGCGCCGCGCGGCGTTCCTCGATCGTGGCGGGGATGCGGGCGGCGACCTCGGGCAGGGTCATCTCCAACTCCCGGAAGTGGGTGTCATCCTCGCCGCCGTGCCTGGCGATCCGCCACGACAGGGAAGCCTTGCGCTGCCGCCATGGTTCCTTGTACAGATGGGGCGAGACGGGAGCCGGGGGGAGCCACGATGAGCACGGTGAGCACGAGCAGGCCGGAAGGGTCGATCAGGGATCCGCTCCCGCGCCTGCGCAAGCAGCTCGCGGAGGAGTACCGGGATCAACCCGGTGACAGGATCGACGAGGCAGCCAAGCATGCCCTCGACCGGTTCGGCGGTGCGAAGGTCAGGGAGTTCGTGCCGATCCTCGCATGGCGGCACGCACGGCAGCATCTCCGCAGCGCCTCCTGATCCCTCTCCTCGATCGATGACCCCCGATGCACCCGGGTGGTCGCACCGTGAGCCGGGGTGCGGCGATCATCCGACCGCGGGGACGAACGGAGCCAGGAACGCGCGCATGACGCCGGCCGGCTCGAGCGAGGGATCCAGCGACTGCTGGTCGACCAGGCCGTCGGCGAGGGTCGCGAACCCCACGCCGAGCGTCACCTCGTCGGTCTGCGCGATCATCGAGCCCTCCCGCTTCAGCTCGCGGAACAGCCGCACGTAGCTCCCGTGCCAACGCGCGTACTCGGCCGACATACGCGCACGCAGCCGGTCGTCGTACGCGCTGAACGCCATGAGCTGGAGGTGGACGCGCATCACCTCGCGTGTCGCCGGCTCGGCCATCCACCGGATCACCGCCTCGAGCTTGTCCATCGGCGAGCCCGTGCCGTCCACGAACCGCTCGAGCGGATCGATCCAGTACCGCCTCGCATGATCGACGACGGCGAGGACGAGGTCGTCCTTGCGCTCGAAGTAGTAGTGGCACATCCCGTGCGAGATACCGGCGGCCCGAGCGACGTGGCGGGTCGTCATCCCGGCGAGGCCTCGCTCGGCGATCACGCCCCACGCCGCCTCGACGATGCGCTGCCGCGTCTCGACGCCACGGCGCTCTCGTGCCTCGACCCGCTCGACCACGGATGGGAGTCTAGTGTTGACCAAGCGCTCGGTCGAATGCTAGAAACCGGCCCACCGGCGCTCGAGGGGGAAGCCGTATGACGCATCGTCGCTCGATCTGGCTCGCGCTCATCGCAACGGTCGGTCTACTCACGGCATCCTGCACCGGCACCGGCGAATCATCGGGGACGAGCGGCTCGACCGGTGCGCCGCTCGATCGGGATCCGAACACGCTCGTCGTCGCCGTCGACGCATTCAACGCTGACTTCGATCCTGCGAGCGCCTACCTGTTGAGCGAGGCCCTCATCTGGCGTGGCATCTACGAGAGCTTGATCCGCCTCAAGGGCGACAGCGCCAGCGAGGTCGAGCCCCTCCTCGCCGACTCATGGGAGCCGAACGCAGACTCCTCGAGCTGGACCTTCCACCTGCACCCCGGGGTCACGTTCAGCGACGGCACCCCGCTGGACGCCGAGGCGGTGAAGGCCAATTACGTGCGCACGATCACGATCGAGCTCGGGACGCAGTTCATCCTCGGCTCCTTCCTGCCCAAGCCGGAGAAGCAGATCGTGGTCGAGGATCCGGAGACGATCCGGTTCGACCTCGCGTACCCCTACCCGCACTTCGACGTCGTGATGGCCGCGCAGTACGGCACCGGCCTGGTCAGCCCCAAGGTCTTCCAGGAGCACTCGACGGGCGCGACCGATCAGGGGCACGAGTACCTGCTGTCGCACGCGGTCGGGACCGGCCCGTACGTGCTCGACACGCTCGAGCCCGGCAACCAGATCATCCTGACCCGCAACGAGGACTACTGGCGCGGATGGGACGGCCCGCACTTCGACACCATCATCATCCGGTCGATCCCCGAGGGCTCGACCCGGCGTCAGCTGCTCGAATCGGGTGACGTCGACATCGCGTACGCCGGGACGGCGGAGGACACCGCCGCCGTGCGGAGCGACGGCCGCTTCGTGGTCGGCGATTTCAAGAACCTCGACATGACCTACATCATCCTCGGCGCATACGGACCGCTCGCGAGCCCGGAGGCCCGGCAGGCGATGAACTACCTCTTCCCGTACGACGACTTCCTCAGCACGATCAGCAAGAACACCCTCGAACGCGCGAACGGCCCGTTCCCCGACCTCCTGTTCACGCACGACCCGAACGTGTTCCTGTACGACACCGACGTGGCCAAGGCACAGGAACTGCTCGATCAGGCGGGCGTCGAACCCGGCACGGAGCTCACCTACGAGTACTACACCGGGTTCGGGAAAGAGGCCGGCCTCGTGATGCAGCAGCAGCTCGAGAAGGTGGGGCTCCACCTCAAGCTCGTCGAGAAGGAGTTCTCGGCGATGAACGCGGACCTCACCACCGATCGTCCGGAGAGCGAACGCGCCAACATGTACTACTGGGGCTGGTGGCCGGACTACAACGACCCGTCCGACTACTCGTGGGTGATCTTCAACAGCGATGCGGCACCCGACAAGTGCCCCTGCTACAACAGCGGCTACTACCACAACGACCGCGTGGACGAGATCATCTACGACGGCTTCAGCCAGACCGACGACACCAAGCTGACGAACGAGATGTACGAGGCTCAGGACCTGATGACCAGGGTCGATCCACCGGTCATCCCGGTTGGCCAGCAGCTGGATGACACCTACTTCCGCAAGGACATCAAGGGCCAGGTGTTCAACCCGTTGTACATCCTCACCTGGGACTACTACGCGCTCTCGAGAGGCTGATCGGACCGTTCCCCGGCCCGGGACGAGGGGTCGCCGATGGGCCGTCTGATCGCGAGACGGCTCGTGTTCATGGTGTTCGTGCTGTGGGGCGTCACCCTCATCACGTTCTTCCTATCCAGGGTCGCACCGGGTGATCCGGCTCGACTCGATCGCCGGCCCGCGGGCCAACGCCGCCGCGCTCGAGCACATCCGCCAGATCTACGGCCTCGACCAGCCGCTCGTCCAGCAGTACGTCACCTACATGGGCGACCTCCTGCACGGGGATCTCGGGACCTCGTTCGTGACCCGACAGCCGGTGCGCTCGGACCTCGCGACGTTCTTCCCGGCCACGGTCGAGCTCGCTCTGTTCGCGATGCTGATCGGCTCGACCGTCGGGGTGTTCTTCGGCGTGTTGGCGGCGCTCAAACGGGGCGCGCCGGGAGACGTGGGCGTACGGTTCATCGCGATCGCCGGCCTGTCGCTGCCGGCGTTCTGGCTGGCGATGCTGTTCCAGCTGACGTTCTACTCGCGGCTCGGATGGCTGCCGTTCGGAGGCAGGCTCGCCACCGGCGTCCCGGCTCCGCCGGGCGTGACCGGTCTCTACACCGTCGACAGCCTCCTGGCCGGCCAGTGGCATACGTTCGCGGACGCGGCGACGCATCTCGTGCTGCCGGTCGCGGTCCTGGCGCTCGCCGAGGTCGGCCTGATGGCGCGCATGGTCCGGACGAGCATGCTCGAGGTGCTCGGGGAGGACTACATCCGGACCGCGCAGGCGAAGGGTCTCAGCCGGCGGCGCGTGCTGTTCCGGCACACGCTCCGCAACGCGCTCCTGCCGGCCGTCACGGTCCTGGGCCTGGAGTTCGGACTGCTCGCCGGCGGGGTCTTCCTCGTCGAGACGATCTTCGCCTGGCCCGGCGTCGGACGGTACGCCTACGACGCGATCCGAGCCTCCGACTACAACGCCACCATGGGCGTCACGCTGGTGATCGCGCTCGTCTACGTCCTGGTCAACCTCGTGGTCGACGTCGTCTACCTCTTCCTCGATCCGAGGATCCGGTACACGTGATCGAGGTCACCGCCGTCGAGCCTGTCCGCGCCCGCCGGCCCCTCGACTCGGTCAAGGGGTTCCTCCGCGCCTCTCGCCTGAACGTCATCGCCGTCGTGATCGTCGGCCTCGTCGTCGGCGTCGCGCTGTTCGGAACGCTGCTCGCCCCCTACCCGCCGAACCACATCGACCTGCTCCAGCGGTTGCGTCCCCCATCCGTGCACCATCTGTTCGGGACCGACGACTACGGCCGCGATCTGTTCAGCCGGGTGCTCGCAGGGGCGTGGATCTCCCTGTACGTGGCCGCGGTGATCCTGCTCGTGTCCGTGGGGATCGGCACGATCCTCGGGATCATCTCCGGCCTGGTCGGCGGCCTGACCGACGAGATCATCATGCGCGTGACCGACCTGTTCCTCGCGTTCCCGGCCCTGATCCTCGCCGCCGCCATCGCGGCGACCCTCGGTCCGAGCCTCACCCACACGATGCTGGCGCTCTCGACGGTGTTCTGGCCCTGGTACGCGAGGCTCGTTCGAGGGCAGGTGCTCTCCCTGCGGGAACGCGAGTTCATCCTCGCCGCACGGGTCGCCGGGGCGAGCACGGGCCGCATCGTGTTCAAGCACCTATTGCGGAACGTCTTCCCCTTGGTAATCGTGCAGGCCTCGCTGGACGTCGGCTACGCCATCTTGTTCACGTCGTCGCTGTCGTTCCTGGGCCTCGGCGCGCAGCCCCCGACGCCGGAATGGGGTGCGATGATGACCGATGCCCGGAGCTTCCTCGAGGACTTCTGGTGGTACCCCACCTTCCCCGGACTGGCGCTAGCCGTGACCGTCGTCGGCTTCAACCTGCTGGGCGACGGGTTGCGCGACTGGCTGGATCCGCGCCTGCGGGGCTCGCTGAGGGCCGGCCGATGGTAGAACCGAGGCGAGCGCCGCCCTGGTCGAGACGACGGACGTGCACGAACCGGACGACGAGCGAGGAGGACGCAGCATGAGCAGACCACTCCCGATCACCGCGGTTCAGGCGGCACCGGTCGCGTACGACGCCACGGCGACGTATCAGAAGTTCGAGACCGAGCTCGCGACGCTCAAGGCCTCGTTCCCGCAGACGCGCCTGTTCGTGTACCCAGAGCTCTACCTGTCGGCGATCGCCGGCATGGCGACCGCCTTCCCCAAGGGCTACGACGCCGCCGTCGCCGAACCGATCCCCGGTCCGCTCACCGACCGGTTGTGCAAACTCGCCGAGGCCCTCGACGTCTGGCTCGTCCCCGGATCGATCTACGAGAAGGGCGAGGACGGGAAGATCTACAACACGGCGATCGCGATCTCGCCATCGGGCGAGATCGTCGCTCGGTACCGCAAGCTCTTCCCGTGGCAACCCTGGGAGCGTACGAGCCACGGGAACGAGTTCGTCGTGTTCGACCTCGACGGCATCGGTCGGGCCGGGCTGATGATCTGCTACGACGGCTGGTTCCCGGAGGTCTCGCGCCACCTCGCCTGGAAGGGCGCCGAGGTCATCCTGCAACCCACGGCAACGGCGACCACCGATCGAGCGCAAGAGCTCGTGCTCGCTCGAGCCAACGCGATCGTCAACCAGGTGTACCTCGTGAACCCGAACATGGGAGGTCGACCCGGTCCCGGACGCAGCATCATCGTCGACCCCGAGGGACATGTCCTCCAGGAAGGGGGCAACGGCGAGGAGTACCTGACGGAGGTCCTCGACCTGGACGCGGTGACTCGGGTCCGCGAGTTCGGCTCCGTCGGGCTCAGCCGGATGTGGGATCAGCTCGACCGCGAAGGACCCGAGATCGACCTGCCGATGTACGGCGGGACCTTCCGGCCGCGTCCGAAGCCTCCGGGGTGAGCTCCACCGCGGAGAGCGCGAACGACCTGGCTTCGGGTCCGCAGCACCCGCTGCTCGACGTCCGGGACCTCCGGGTCCGCTTCCGGATGCTGGACGGGACGATCTTCGCCGTGAACGGCATCAGCCTTCATCTCGATCGAGGCGAGACCCTCGGACTCGTCGGCGAGTCGGGCTCCGGCAAGAGCGTGACCAGCCTCGCCCTCATGCGCCTGCTGCCGCCGGAACCCGCAGCCGAGATCGGCGGCGAGATCCAGTTCGACGGGCGGGACATCGCGAACCTCTCGGAGAAGCAGATGCGGCCGCTGCGCGGACGCGACATCGCGATGGTCTTCCAGGACCCGATGACGAGCCTGAACCCGGTCCTTCGGATCGGGGAACAGGTCGAGGAGACCATCAAGGCCCACCGCGAGATCGATACCGCCGGCGCCCGGGCCCGCGCGACCGAGCTGCTCCGGCTCGTCGGGATCGCCGACCCCGAACGACAGCTCGAGCGCTATCCGCACGAGTTCAGCGGCGGCATGCGGCAGCGGGTGATGATCGCGATGGCGCTCGCACTGCGAACCGAAGCTCCTCATCGCCGACGAACCCACGACGGCTCTCGACGTGACGATCCAGGCGCAAGTGCTCGAGCTGCTGCAGAAGCTCACCCTGGAGACGGGGACGGCGCTCATCCTGATCACGCACGACCTCGGCGTGGTGGCGCGGATGACGCGGACGGGTGGCCGTGATGTACGCGGGCTTGGTCGTCGAGTCGGCGTCGACCGGCGAACTCTTCGCAGATCCGAGGCACCCCTACACCGTCGGGTTACTGCATTCGATCCCACGGCTCGACGGGGACGTGGGCGCACTCCGCCCCATCGAGGGCTCGCCGCCGGATCTTCGGCGGGAGCCCGACCGGATGTTCCTTCGCGCCACGATGCGCGTGGCGGCTCGACACGTGCTGGTCGCAGATGCCCGAGCTCCTCGCATTCGAGCCCGCCTCGGACGACGAGGTCGAGCACGTCGTCGCATGCCACAACCCCGTCGACCCCAGCGGAGGTCGAGCTCGCACGACCCGACCGTCCCGGCTTCGAACCCGCTCCGCCGCCCCAGGCCGTCGCGTGACCTCGAACCCTCCGCTGCTGCAGCTGCGCGACGTGCGCGTCCATTTCCCCATCACGAAAGGCCTGCTCCTGCGGCGGGTGACCGGCGAGGTCCGAGCGGTCGATGGGGTCGACCTGAACGTCCTGCGCGGCCAGTCGGTCGGCCTGGTGGGCGAGTCCGGCTCCGGCAAGACCACGCTCGGGAGAGCCGTCGTGGGGCTCGCGAGGCCGAGCTCCGGCACCGTCGTGTTCGATGGCGAAGACGTTTGGTCGCTTGGTCGCGACGCGCAGAAACGGCTCCGGCGGCGCGTGCAGATGGTGTTCCAGGATCCGTACGCGTCGCTCGATCCCAGGATGACGGTCGGCAAGAGCATCGCCGAGCCGCTCGAGATCCACCGCCTCGGCTCGCGCGCGGATCGGACGAGCAAGGTCGCTAGACTCCTCGAGACCGTGGGTCTGCATCCGACCCACGCCGACCGTTACCCGCACGAGCTGTCGGGCGGTCAGCGCCAACGGGTCGGCGTGGCCCGGGCGTTGTCGCTGGATCCCGACCTCGTCGTCGCGGACGAACCGGTGAGCGCGCTCGACGTCTCGATCCAGGCCCAGATCGTGAACCTGTTGCAAGAGCTCCAACGAGAGCTGGGACTGACTATCGATCCTGATCGCGCACGACCTCGCCGTGGTGCGGCATGTCAGCGATGCGATCGCGGTGATGTACCTGGGCCGGATCGTCGAGTGGTCGCGCGCGGCCGATCTGTACCGGGAGCCTCGGCATCCCTACACGGTCGCGTTGCTCTCGGCCGTCCCGATCCCCGATCCGGTCGTGGAAGCCACGCGCGAACGCATCGTGCTCCGAGGTGACATCCCGAGCCCTGCAGCGCCACCCCCCGGATGCCCGTTCCATACCCGATGCTGGCTGCGGGAGCAGCTCGGGAAACCGGAGGCGTGCTCGTCGGAGGTTCCCCCCCTTCGGTCGATGCGCTCGGGCCATCTGGTGGCCTGTCACTTCGCGGAGGAGACGTCGAACTGACGCCCGCGATCGCGCGCCTTCAGACCTCGATCAAGCGATATCGGAGCCGGTGGACTCGGGACTCCATCGCCCCTTGAGCCAGCGGTGCTCGTGCGCCCCTCGTTCGGGTCGCGGGGGAACAGGCTCGAGACGACCCGCGGGATCCGGCGCCGGATCGCGACCGCGGCGTCGAACAGCACGAGCGTCTGCTCCGCAGGCAGCAGCGGCGCCGACAGGAGCAGGACGTCCTCGTTCACGTCGACGCTGACGCCTTCGGGCAGCCCGAGGTGGGCCTCCATCAGCCGCTGGTCCAGGAACGCGACGGCGAACCGCACGTCCTCGGTCTCGACCCCGGAACCGGCGGTCGAACGCCTCGAGCTCCAACCGCACCTCCTCGCCACCGAACGCCCGCGCGACGTCGTCCACCACGTCGCGCGGCGCGACCCGCAGGCGGGGGCACGACGAGCGCAACGGCACGACGGCACACGTGAGCGTTCGACGCGTGCCGCTCCCGCGCTCATCTCCGGGCTCCACGTACCAGAGGTCGAACGCGTGCACGTCGTCACCCAGACGCCGGTCCCAGACCACGCTCTCGGTCCCATGCTTCCGGGCGCCGAACATCGGGAACGGCAACCAGGCCGTGTCGAGCCGCAGGTCCATCGGTGCGAACTCGAGACCGGCGTGCTCGCAGAGGAGCATCAGTCGCCGCTGCCGGGCGCCGCTGCGATGCCGGCGCCACCACGCCTGACCGATCGCGAGCACGGCAAGGACGAGGATCGGCCACTCCATGGAGCAAGGGTCGGTACCGACGTGGATCGCCTTGAACGGCCGACGCGAAGCGCGTCTCTAGCCGCCCGCCGCCTCGATCACCAGATCGGTGGCCAAGCCCAACAGGAACCCGGCGAAGACGCCCCACAGGGTCAGGATCCACGAGAGGCGCCGGCCGCTCGCGAACAGCTCGCCGACCACGTACAGGATCGCGCCCGCGGCGAGCGCGAGGAAACCGACGAACACGTACTCGGAGCTGAACGCGGTCCCGACGAGCGTCCCGACGAAGGTCGGCCCACCGGCGACGAGCCCGGCGAGCAGCAGCCATCTCCACGTCGCCTGGACGCCGGCCCCCGCCAGCGGTCCGACGATCCCGAACCCCTCGGTGGCGTTGTGGAGCGCGAAGCCCACCACGAGCAGGACCGCGAGCGAGATCTCGTTGGCGTTGGCCGCCTGGCCGATCGCGAGACCCTCGGAGAAGTTGTGCAGGCCGATCCCGGCCGCGATCGTCATCCCGAGCCGGAGCGCCTCGCGATCGGGCGTCAGCCCGACCTCGGCGACCGCCATCGCGCCGGGGCCGAGGCTCGCGGGGCGCGCGCGGTGCAGGGTGAACCGGAAGAAGTACGGGATGCTGAGGAGCCCGAGACCCAGCCCCAGGACGTAGACGAGGCCGACGGCGACGAGCTGACCCCAGTCCCCGTCGACGACCGCCTCCTCGACCGGCTCGGTCGCGTGCGCGAGGACGTCGAACAGGAGGAAGACCAGGATCCCCGCCGACAGGCCGCTCAGGAACGTCTTGAACCCCACGCTCCCCCGCTTCATGCGGCCGAGCGGGAGCCCCAAGAAGATCGTGAACCCCGCCACCGCGCCCAGCAGGACGGTCTGCCACGTGCTCACCGAACGAGACCTCCGAGTTCGAGTCGGAATCCGATCTTCGCGGTCGGGAACTCTAGACTTAGACGCGTCGAAGCGTCAAGGAAAGGTCCCCCGAACGCCGCCCGGCTACGATTCGCGCATGGCTCGCTCGCAAGCCCGCGTCCCCAAGCCCGCCCCATCGGAGCGCGCGGCCCGTTCGGAGACGGTCAAGCATTACGCCGAGACGATCTTCTACATCCGCCAGGAGGAGGGTCGGGTCCGGCCGGGACGGCTCGCCGAGTGGCTCGGCGTGAGCGCGCCGACGGTCACGGTGACGCTGCAGCGGCTGGCGCGCGACGGGTTCGTCGAGATCGGCGCCGACCGGAGCGTGACGCTCACGCCGACCGGCGAGGACCTGGCCGCGAAGATCGTCCGGGTGCACCGCCTGCTCGAACGCTGGCTCACCGACGTTCTCGGGCTTGACTGGGCGACGGCCGACGAGGAGGCGCAGCGCCTGGCCTCCGGCGTCTCGGAGCGGGTCGCGGACCGACTGGACGAGACCCTCGGGCACCCGACCACCTGCCCGCATGGCAACGTCGTCCCCGGTCGCAAGGCCCCGTACGGCGAGCTCGTCGCGCTCTCGGACCTGCAACCCGGCGTCCCGGCGCGGGTGCGGAGGATCTCGGAGGTCGCCGAGCACGACGCACCCGATCTGCTTCGAGAGCTCGATGCATACGGGCTCGTGACCGGGGCCCGGATCGTGGTCAGCGGGGCGGACGCGAGCGTCCAGGCGATCCCTGTCGACGTCGGCGGCGTGACCCGGCCGATCGGCACGAACGTCGGCCGGCTCATCTGGGTCGAGCAGGAGTCCGAGGAGGCGCCGGCGAGGTCCCGGCGGCCGCCGCGCGACCGCTGACCGAACCCGAGCTCATCCCGCACTCATCCTCCCCTCACCTTCGAGGGCGCACCGTCGGAAGCTCACGAGAGGAGGACGCGATGCGTTCGAAGCTGTTGACGGGTATCGCGGCGGCCGCGATCGCGGGAACGACGGCGATCCTGTGGGCGCCCTGGGCGTCGAGCACCCCAGGTGCTGCGTCCGCCTGCGGAACGACGTACTCGCCGGTGCTCGACCCGGCGCACTTCGTGCCCGTGGTCGACAACCCTTATTTCCCGCTCCCGGTGGGCACAACGCTCGTCTACATCGGAACGAAGGACGGGAAGAGTCAGACCGACAGGGTCACGGTCACGGACCGGACGAAGGAGATCCTCGGCATCACGACCACGGTGGTGCGGGACGTGGCCCGCCACCACGGAGACCTGCTGGAGAAGACGTTCGACTTCTACGCGCAGGACGACCAGGGCACCGTTTGGTACCTGGGTGAGGACACGACCGCGTTCGAGCCCAACGGGCACACGGACACGTCCGGCTCGTTCGTGGCCGGGGTCGACGGAGCCCAGCCGGGGATCATCATGGAAGGCAACCCGCGGATCCCCGATGCCTACCGACAGGAGTGCTACGCAGGGCAGGCGGAGGACACCGCGTGGGTCGTCGCGACCACCGGTTCGTCGAAGGTCCCCTACGGGAAGGTGCAGCACGTCCTCACGACGCTGGAGTCCACACGGATCGAGCCCGGCGCCTACGACGAGAAGGTCTACGGCCCGGGGATCGGCATCGTGAGCGAGCACGCGCTCACCGGGGATAACGAGGTCGCACGGCTCGTCCGTGTGAGCGGGTAGGCGAGGGCGGTTCAGGGTGCCGACGAGCTCACACCAAGGATCCGCCGAGCCTGCGGCCGGCCCCTCACCCCCCGAGCTGGAACCCGCCGATGCTCAAGCCGCCCTTGCCGGCCGAATCCCCGCCGGTGGGAAGCAATGGCGCCAGCCATCCAGCGAGCGCGGCGGCGCTCCTGGTCTGGAGCAGGGCGCGTCCGGGTCCGGTCAGGTGAACGACCAGACCCTCGCCTGACAGGAACGTCTGCTTCCACCCCGCGACCTTGTGCACTTCATAGCCCACGTGTTCGCCGAACGCCACGACGTGCCCGGTATCGACGATCGCCTTCTGGCCGGGTTCGAGTGCGATCTCGTGGATCGCTCCGTACGACGAGATCAACAGGTCGCCCGTCCCGGCCAGCTTGAGCAGGAAGAACCCCTCACCGGAGAAGAAGGTCTTCGCGCCCCCCCACTTCGTATCGATGGCGATGTCGCCCGTCGAGGCCATGTAGGAGCCGGACTGGACGAAGAGCGTCTCGTTGTCCAGGCGCATCTGCCGGACGTCGCCGGGGAACGCCGGGGCCATCGTGATCCCGGCATCGCGCTCGGCCGTGAACGTGTTGATGAACAGCGACTCGCCGCCCAGGACCGCCCGCTTCAGCCCCTTGAGCGCGCCACCCTTCGTAGACGTCTGCATGTCGATGCCTTCGGTCATGCTGACCATGGCCCCGGACTCGGCTTGGATGCTCTCCCCGCTCGCGAGCGACAGGACGGCCAGCGAGTAGGACGGTCCGTACAGGATCTCGGACTTCACGGCGTGCCCCCTTTCGTCGTGCCTGGAGGCCCATTCTGAGCCGGTGGTCAAGGCCATCCCCGGCCCGCTCCGGAGGTGTCGGATGGTGGCCGACGGGGAAACAACCCCATCGGATGCAGGTACAGAGCCGCAGATCGGAGACCGTGGCCGGGCACCGCCTGGACCTCGAGGTGCCCGCGACGTCGGGCATGCTTTCGGGCGTCCGGGCGGCACTCACCGAGCTCCCACTCTCCGCTCGGGCCCTGGACGATGCCCGGCTCCTGCTGAGCGAGCTCGTCGCCAACAGCATGCGGCACGCGCGGCTCGGCCCGAAGGACACCATCCGGGTGACCGCGGAGGTCGAGCACGGCCGGCTCCGCGTCGACGTGGTCGACGGCGGTCGGGGCCGGCACCCCGGTGCTGGCCGGCGCGATCCGCCCACGCCCGAGCGCCGAGTCGGGCTGGGGCCTGTACCTGGTCGAGACCCTCTCGAGCCGCTGGGGCTACGGCGCCGGCCGGTACTGGTTCGAGCTCGAGATCGACGAGCCGGCCACCGTCTAGGACGGGCTCCTCGGATCCTCCCGTTCGGCGACCTCCGCCGGCGTGCCCTCGCGCTTGACCACGACCACGAACCGGTCGTTCTCCTCCCTGACATCCTCCACGTCGGGCAGCACGTGGTCGCGCACCACGGCGAACCGTCGAGGATCGCTGCGGGTCTGCTCGTACTCGGGCGCCGTGATCGCGATCATCCGGTCGCACGACGCGAGCCCGCACTCGCACACCATCCTGAGGTAGCGGTCCGAAGGAGCGCCCTCGTGCGCCTGCTCGAGCCGCTCGTTGATCTCCCTCGAGGTGGCCTCGTTGCGCGCGACCCGTTCTTCCCGAGCGGTCACGACCCGACCCTCCAAGGCGGATCGGGTCGCCGCGCCTCGATCGCGCGATCTCGTCCCTCGTCGTCCCGGTGGACGCGGATCGCCGTGAGCCCGGCGCCCGCCATGGTCGTGGACATCTCGTCCGCCTGGTCCCCGCCGAGCTCCAACAGGACCGTCCCGCCCGGCCGGAGCCAGCGCGCGGTGGCACCCGCGGCCCGCTCGAGGAGCGCCGTCCCGCCCGGTCCGCCGTCCAGCGCGCGAGCGGGCTCGTGCGCGAGGACGTCGCGCGGCAGGAGATGGAGCTCCTCCGTCGGCACGTAGGGGACGACGGCCGTCACGACGTCGACGCGTTCGCGCAACGCGGGCGGCAGCGGCTCGTCCAGATCGCCCAGGAGCGCCTCGACGCCGTTGCGGCGGGCGCACGCGACGGCGACCGGATCGACGTCGGTCGCGATCACCGTCGCACCCGGGCGTTCGGCGCGCAGGACCACGGCGATCGCGCCGCTGCCCGTGCACAGGTCGACCGCGATCCCGTCGGCCGGCAGCAGCTGGACAGCCCGTTGCGCCAGGGCCTCGGTCTGCGGACGGGGCACGAACACGCCGGGGTCTACGAGGACCCGGACGCCACAGAACCGCACCCAGCCGGTGATCCACGGGAGCGGCTCCCCTTCGAGCCGGCGCCCGACGAGCCGTTCGATCGGTCCGGCACCGTCGTTCGCGGCCTCCAGGAGCGCGTCGGCCTCGGCGCCGGGCTCGACCGAACCCCCCGCCGCGAGCGCTTCGAGCACGTGCGTCCTCTCCTCGGTCATGAGCCCGTCCATCACCACGCTAGAGCCGACGGCTGAGTTCCCAATCGTGACCGAACGGATCCGTGAGCCGGCCGGTGCGCCACCCGTGCTCGTCGTGGACGGGCGCCACCACGGTGGCCCCCGCGGCGATCGCCTGCTCGAACGCGGCGAACGGATCCTCGACGGACACGATCATCCGGACCGAGCCGACGCCGGGGGCGACGGGGCTCGCGTCGGGGTCGTCTTGGACCCAGAACGGCGCCCCGCCCACCGAGAGCCGCGCCACGGCCACGCGTCCGTCGTCGCCTTCGAGCCGATCCTCCTCGATGGCGCCGAACGCGGCGGCGTAGAAGTCCACCGCATCCTGCGCGTCGCGAACGGCCAACCACGGCGCGATCGTGGTCTCGAACGACCCGCCGCTCGCGGTGCTCACGCGCTCATCCCTTCGGATCCGGCCTGCACGGGCCCAGGCCTACCACACATCGCCCGGCCGCCACTCGCAGCTGATCGGCGCAGAGAGGTCGAGCTCCGGGGACGTCGGGGTCAGGCGGACGAAGACGTTCCCGTCCTCCTCGGCCGTTCGAACCATGCGGGCGTCGGTCCGGACCGAGGTCGGTCCCTGCCACGCCACCCACCCGAGCTTCTCGTAGAACCCCACGACGCCGGTCGCGAGGGCCCCGAGCCGGTACGTCCGGTCGATGAGCGCGCCGGCCGCGCCGATCGTCAGGGAGCCGAGCCCCTGCCGTTGGTGGCTGGGGCGGGTGGCGACGGCCTCGACGTATCCGGTCTGCAGGCGGTGGCCGGCCGTGTGGAGCTCGCGTTCGACCACGGAGGCGTGCGCCACGATGAGGCCGTCGGCCTCCGCGATCACGTGGACGCCGCCGACGGCGTGGCCCCAGTCCTGGTCGGTGAACCCGCCCTCGGCGGCGTCGCTCCAGGCCTCGTCGAACAGCTCGCGCAGGGCGGCCTGCTCGTCCGGGTGAAGCTCGTGGCTCGGGACGAGTCTGATCGCGGGCCGAGCCGAGCCCTCAGGAGGCCTTGCCGTCGCCGTCCCCCGTCGCATCCGAGACGTCGACGACGTCCGTCCCAACCTCCGCATCCTCGTCCGGCGTCTCGAGCTCGGACCCGTCCTGCTCGAACGTGAGGGCGTAGACCTCCTGCCCCCTCGGGTATTCCTTGGTCGGGCGGAACTCGCGGCTGACCCTGACGCCGAGGGCCTCGTACACGCCGTCCTGCCCCTCGCGCAGGCGTTCGCCGAGGTAGACGTTCGCGACGATCTCCTTGGGCGTCGCAGCCGCGGTCACCATCCGCACGGAGCCGACGACGGGGGGCCCGACGATCGTGAGCTCGTCGGCGATCTTCACGAGGTAGCCGGGTCCGGCGTCCAGCCCCATCGAGAGTCCCACGCCGGCGGACAGGTTGCGGGAGTTGCTGCGGAAGTCCTCGAGGACCCGCCGGTGGAACAGGTCGATCAGGATGTTCGCGGTGTGCGCGATGTCGCCCGCGGTCTGGACGAAGCGTTCCTCGTACTCGTCCGGCGAGGCCGACTGCACGATCCAGTACGCGAGGAACCCGTCGCCCGTGAACTTGTCGAACCACCCACCCGAACGCCGGATCCCCAGCCGCACCGAGCTCACGAACTTGTCCATGATCGTGGCGAAGCGCTCGAACTTCACCGACTCCTTCATGAGCGTCGTGGACTCGCGGATGTCCGCGGCCATGACGAACATCTGGATCGGCTCGCCGTCGATCACGGCGTCGAGGAGCTCGGTCGCGCGGAACCGCCGCTCCCAGTCGGGCGGCGCGTGCGACTTCAGCAGCCGCGAGACGCGGGTGCGTTCCTTGTCGCGTTCCGCGGTCGGGGACGATCGTCCGGGCGCCACCGCACCTCCGATGACGTGGCGGGAAGGGTCGTCAGTCTAGTCCGAAGCCTTGTCGTCGCCGCCGAACACGCGGGTGAGCCAGGACGACCAGGCCGCCTCGGCCTCCTGCTGGTCCACGCCCTCGGCGAACAGATGGTGCCCGATCATCGACGCGCCCTCGAACGAGGCGATGAACCGGTAGAGCCCATCGTCCGAACGCACGCCGAGGAAGCTCGGCGACACGTGATCGACGACCCCTTCGATCGGCTCGAACCCGTCGGGGGTCAGCCGCACCCGTTCGCCCACCTTCACGCCGTCGCTCAGGCCGAGCGCCTGTCGGAACGTCGCTTGCATCCGATCGCGATCGGAGACGTTCGGACCCCAGGCGTCGACCGAGACCGCGAACCGGCCGGAGAAGTAGGTGATGTACTCGGCGAGCTTGGCGAGGTACATCGGGTCGCCCTCGCTCATCGCTTCGTACTCGGCCTCCCAGTCCCCGCTCAACGCGCCGCTGTGCACGTAGCGGATCGTGGAGCCGCCGCCCTCACGCTGGTCGATCGAATAGTCGAACCGGTGCATCGAGCCGTCGGGCATCGTGTCGCCGGTGCTGACGAAGCGGTTGGGCGGATCCCAGGTCGTCACCGTGGATTCGGCGGTGAACCCGCCGATGCTCCAGCGGACGCGGCCGCCCTCGCGCTGCTCGATCTCGTTGCGGCCCATGAACCAGGAGTCCCAGCCGCGACCGGTCGCGACCGCCTCCCAAACCTTGTCCGGGGGCGCGTCGACCTCGATGTCCCTCGCGATCTCGAACTCGTGCACCATGGTGATCCTCCGGCCGCCCATGCTATCGCGGGGCCGGGCGATGCTGGCGGCCTAGCCCGATCGCCATCCCGATGAACGAGACGGTCAGCACGATCGTGAGCGCCATCAGGATCAGGGCGGCGCTCTCGCGGGTTTCGCGCTTGAGCCCGCCGGTCCGCCGGGCGGGGGGTTCGAGACCTCGGTGCCGTGCAGGATGCTCATGCCGTCCCGTTACCCCGGAACGGGCGGGCGCATGCCCGAACCGTCCTCCCGGCTCGGGCCCGGACGGCCCCGAAAAAAATTGGCCGACTCCGGTTTGGACGGGTTCGCGGGGGGTACAGCCCGCCCAGCGGTCCAGCCTCAGCCAAGGAGGGCGGATGAGCCAGATGGCAATCGGTCTCGAGCGCGATCAGCTCCGACTCATCGGGAGCCGGCCCGGGACCGCGGGGAAGGGTCCACGCATGAACACCGCCGGCCGGATCTGCGGCGCGGCGCGGTGCAGAACCGTCCTGTCCCGCTACAACCACTCCGAGCTCTGCTGGCAGCACGAGCCTCGGCACGAGTACCTCTCGGCCGTCCGGGGGCGCCGCCCCGCGGAGGTCGAGGTCCTGAACGACCTGGTTCCCAAGGCTTCCTGAACCTCGGCGAGCGCGAAGGCCCGGCCCGCGATCGCGGGCCGGGCCCTCGTGCGTTCGGGTTCCGGATCGCGAAGGAGATCCCATGGAAGAGCTCACCCTCCCCCAGCGAACGCGCAGCATGAGCGGGTGACGACCGGCGGCGAGGGCTCCGGGGAGCGACGACCGAGGGACCGACACCACCCGGGCCGAGGCCGCCTTCGCGGGTTCGGGTACTTCCGGCGGCTCGGCCCGGGGTTCGTCACGGGGGCGGCCGACGACGATCCGGCCGGCATCGGCACGTACTCGCAGGTCGGAGCGGCGTTCCGGTTCGACCTGGTGTGGACCGCCCTGGTCTCCCTCCCGCTCGCCTCCGCGGTGCAGGAGACGGCCGCGCGGCTCGGCCTGACGAGCGGCCGGGGGCTGATGTCGCTGATCAAGGAGCGGTTCGCGCGACCGGTCCTGTGGTTGGCGGCCGCCCTGGTCGTCGGGGCCAACGTCTTCAACATCGGCGCCGACCTCGGTTCGATGGCCGAGGCGTTCCGGCTCCTGATCCCCCTGCCGTTCGCGGTGCTGGTGGTCGGGTTCGCCGGCGCGATCCTGCTGCTCGAGGTCTTCGTGAGCTACGACCGCTACTCGCTGATCCTGCGCTGGCTCGCGCTGTCGATCTTCGCGTACGTGCTCGAGCTGTTCGTCGTCGACGTGAACTGGTCCCAGGTCGCGGCCGGTCTGATCCCGAGCTTCCAGCCGACCCTCGCGTCCGTCGAGGCGCTCGTCGCGATCTTCGGCACCACGATCTCGCCGTACCTGTTCGTCTGGCAGGCCGCCGAGGAGGTCGAGGAGCGCAAGGCCGGGCGGATCCACGCGGGTCGACGCCCGGCAGATCCGGGCGATGCGCGTCGACGTCCTGTCCGGCATGTCGGCGGGCGTGCTCGTGATGTTCGCGATCATGGTGAGCTCGGGGGCCACGCTCGGCGCGCACGGGAGCCGGGACGTGCAGACGGCAGCCGAGGCCGCCAAGGCGCTCGAACCCATCGCGGGTCGGTTCGCCTCCGCGCTGTTCGCCGCCGGCATCGTCGGCACGGGCCTGCTCGCGATCCCGACGCTCGCGGGTTCGGCGGCGTACGCGCTGGCCGAGACCTTCGGCTGGCGCGAGGGTCTGGGGCGCAAGCTGAGGGAGGCACCGGGCTTCTACGGCGTGCTCGCCGCCGCGATCGTGGTCGGCCTCGCGCTCAACTTCGTCGGCATCGACCCGATCAGGGCGCTCTACGTGTCGGCGATCCTGAACGGGCTCGCGGCGCCGCCGCTGATCCTGCTGATGCTGATCCTCTCGCGGTCACGCGAGACCGAGCTCCGGAGCGGTTGGCTCTCGACGGGGCTCATGGGTATCGCCCTGCTCGTGATGTCCGCCTCGGCGATCGTGTACCTGATCGGCTCGCTCGTCGGTTGAACGGCGTCAGCGCTCGGAGGCGGGAGCGCTCGGCGCCGCATCGTGCGAACCCTGCGCCCCGGCGGTCGCGGGCTCCCGCCGACCGGCGGCGGCCTCGAACCCGTAGATCGCGTACGCCTGGTGGATCACGGTCTGCGCCACGTTGCGGACGTTCACGCCGCCCGGGGTGACGCCGTGCTCCGTCCCGCGATGCGCGTGCCCGTGGATCACCAGGTCGGCGCCCGAGCGGTCGACGGCCTCGGCCAGCAGGTAGCTCCCCAGGAACGGGAAGATCTCGGGCGGCTCGCCGAGGAGGGTGTCGCGCACGGGGGCGTAGTGCAGGAGCGCGATGCGTACGTCGGTCTCGAGCGACGCGAGCGCCCCCTCGAGCGCCTCGGCGCGTTCCTTCGTGTGGCGGATGAACGCCTTCATCTCCGGCTCGCCGAACTCGGCACCGCTCGCGCCCGCGAACCCGCCGCCGAACCCCTTGACGCCCGCGACCCCGAGCGACCCGCTCGGGGTGTCGATCCGGACCGCGTCGCCCTCCAGGACGGCGACGCCGACCTCGCGGAGCAGCCCGGCGATCTCCTGCGGACGGTCCGCGTGGTGGTCGTGGTTCCCGAGCACGGCGACCACCCGGATCGACAGGCCCATCAGCTCGCGAGCGAGCGCCTCGGCCTCCTCCGGCTCGCCGGACTTGGTGAGGTCGCCGGCGATAAGCAGCACGTCGGCCTTGTCCGGGACCGCGCTCAGCTGCTCGCGCAGGGCGCCGGCCGAGTCCGGCCCGACGTGCAGGTCGCCGACGGCGGCCACGCGGATCACTGGACGGTCTCCATCCCCTCGGCGTCGGGGAACCGGACCACGGTCGTGCGGTTCTCGACCTCCAGGTCCGGGCAGCACTCATGCACGACGTCGGTGACCGATCGACGGCGCTCCTCGCTCGGGACGTGGCCGTGGACGACCACCCGCCGTCCCCTCACGACCGTGACCCCGAGCTCGGGCTCGTTCACGCGTGGGTCTCGAGCCAGCGCCTCCTGCACGTGCGCCGCGACGTACTCGGATTCGTCGGTGCTCATGCCGGCCTCCCCGTCCCGATGGCGTCGTGGAGCGTCTCGATCGGTTCCGGTGGCACGACGATGTCCAGCGAGGTCGCGAACAGCAGCAGGCTCAGCAGCCTCCGCGCGCCGTGCTGGCGCGCCCGCTCGACCAGGTAGTCCCAGTCGAGCTCGGTGTGCGCGATGATCGAGACCGCGTCGTACCAGTACCGCGACGTGTCCTCGCTCATCGCGCACGCCTTCATGACGATCAGATCCTCGGGGGGCGCGACCCGAACCATCCTGCCGCGGAACGACACGACGTTCGCTCGCTCGAACATCTCGTCGCCGAGCAGGATGTCCCGGCTGGAGCGGAAGATCACGTCGACGAGGACCCCGTGCTTGATCGCCTTGGACAGCCAGCGCTCGGCGACCTCCTTCGTCTCGAACCCTCGCTGCCCGAGGATCTCCAGCACCTTGCGCGCCGTCTCGGGACGGACGAAGACGTCGATGTCGCGCGTCCCCTGGTCGCGCCCGTAGACGGCCGACCCGATGCCCCCGATCAGCAGGAACCGGATCTCGGCTTCGTTGAGCGCGTCCAGTGCCTGGTCGAGGACGCGCAGGAACAGGTCACCGTTGTCGGCCTCGGTGACTTCGACCGCGGTCTCGGGCATGCGCATCGGGCACTCCTCCATCCACGTCGGAGGCTCTGTTGTTCCCGCTCAGGCAGGCGCGCAAACGGCGCCCTCAGGCGGCGGCGAGCTGGCGGGAGCCGTTCTCCAGGAGCTCGAGGACGGCGGCCTCGACCGCGTCTCGGAACGCGGGATCGGTCAGATCGCCGTCGACCGTCTCGGCGAGTCTCGGAGTGATCGTGAGGCCCTCCTCGTACCGATCCAGCAGCCGCGGGTCGATGTAGGAGGCGCGCGCGACCGCGGGCGTGTTGCCGAGCTCGGCCGCGACCTCCTTGACCGCCGCCGTGATCCGCCGCCGGCGTGCCGTCGGAGCGGCGGGCACCTCCCCGCCCACGGCAAGCGCCACGGCCGCGAACACCGTCCCGTGCCAGGTCCGGAAGTCCTTGGCCGTGAAGCCGTCACCCGCGAGCTCCTTCACGTAGGCGTTCACGTCCTCCGAACGCACGTCGCGCCACCCCGAGCCGTTGCGGTACGCGAGCAGCTCGGGGTTCCCGTCGCGGCGGCGCTTGAGCGTCCGGACGATGGGGGCGATCTCGGCGTCCGCGACCTCCTGGATCCGCCGTTGACCGCTCTTGGCGCGATAGTCGAACCGGACGAGTTCGCCCGACGTGCGAACGTGGTCCCGCCGAACCGTCGCGAGCCCGAACGATCCGTTGTCCCGGGTGTAGGACTCGGAGCCCACGCGGAACAGTGCGAGGTCGAGCAGCCGCACGGCCACCGCGAGGGCCTTCTCGCGCGGCAGATCCCGGCGCTCGAGATCGGCCGTGACCCGCTCGCGCACCTCGGGCAACCGGTGCGCGAAGGCCAGCATCCGGTCGAACTTCTCGGCGTCACGCCGGGCTCGCCAGCGCTCGTGGTACAGGTACTGCCGCCGTCCGGCGGCGTCGGTCCCCGACGCCTGCAGGTGGCCCAGCGGGTCCGGGCAGATCCACACGTCGGCCCAGGCTGGCGGGATCGTGAGGGCGCGGATGCGTCCGATCGTCTCGTCGTCCTCGACCGGTTCGCCGCTCGGCCCCGTGTACGAGAAGCCGCGACCACGGCGCTGCCGCCGGATCCCCGGATCGTCGCTCGACACCCGTCGCAACCGCGTCATCGCGTTGAAGGTGTTGCCCGAGGGACCCGCGGCCAAACCAGGGGCCGAGGCGTGGACTTCGCTCCCGAGGGTACCTCCCTTAGACCGACGAGCCGACGATCGAGGAGGAGGAACCGTGGACGCACTCACGCTGTTGAAGAAGGACCACGACGAGGTCAAGAAGATGCTGAAGGACCTCGACGCCACGTCCGACCGAGCGATCAAGACGCGACAGGATCTCTTCGGGCGGCTGAGGTTTTCGCTGACGGTGCACGAGCAGATGGAGGAGGCCGTCCTGTACCCCGCGCTCAAGGAGCACGCGCAGACCAAGGACATCGTGCTCGAGGCGTACGAGGAGCACGACGTCGTCGACACGATCCTCGCGGAGCTCGAGCGGACCCCGTTCGACGACGAGACCTGGAAAGCGAAGCTGACCGTGATGCGCGAGAACCTCCTGCACCACATCGAGGAAGAGGAAGACGAGATGTTCGGGCAGGTGCGCAAGTTGTTCGACGAGGAGACGCTCGACTCCCTCGGCGAGCAGATGAGAACGATCAAGTCCCAGGCACGGGCGGCCTGAGTCGGGCGTTGTGGACCCGACGTGGTGGGTTAACCACACCGCGGACGCGAAGGAGGCCGGGATGTTCATCGGGCAGGTCGAGGAGACCGGTGTCATCGAACCCCTGGTGTTCCCGCGAGTCGTGCCGGCGGACGAACCTGTGACGCAAGAGACCGAGCCAGACGAACCGGTCCTGGAACCCGCGGCGGCCAGGTGATGCTCCAGCCCCCCGACGGCATCGTCCCGCTCGTCGGCTACCGGGAATGGTCGATCCGAAGGGAATCGGACGGCTTGCCCCCTCAACTGCTCTCGCTGTTCCATCCGACGACCTGGCCGCACGACCGGCCCTTCTCGGCCGTATGCCTGCGACCGATCACCTGGCCGGAGCGGGTCACACCGCCCGTCCACGAGGGCGTCCCAGACGAGTCGTGCCAGTGCGGGATCTACGCGTTCCGCCGTCCGGAGTTCGAAAGCCTGAACGGGGCGGCGGGTCCCAAGGTCCGCGGGATCGTGTTCGGGTGGGGTCGCTTCATCTTGGGGACGCTCGGGTGGCGGACACAGTTCGCGCGTCTGGTCGCGCTCCTCGAGCCCGGCGACGATCCGGGACCGGTCGGCGAGCTCGCCGAGCGGTACCGCGTCGAGGTGATCCCCCGCCTCGAGCGCATCGCGTTCCTCGCCGGACGGCCCGCGACGTAGCGCCGGGGTTGGCCGGCGCCACGTCGCGGGTTCGAGCCCTACTTCCGATCCTTGACGCTGTCCACGGCGTCGGCGGCCGCGTCCTTCGCCTTGCCGGCGGCATCCTTCGTCGAGCCCAACGCCTGCTTCGCCTTGCCCTTCGTCTGATCCTTCTTGCCTTCGCGCTCGAGCTCGTCGTTGTCGGTCGCGTCGCCGAACGCTTCCTTCACGTTGCCCTTGGCCTCGTCGAAGCGGCCTTCCCTGCGATCGTCCTTGCCGTCCATCGGAACCTCCTCGCGATCGTCGCGAACGGATCCGGTCGGATCCATCCCCGTGTGTGTTCCCAGCGGACGTTCGAGCAAACGGCCGCAGGTCAAGCGCGACCGTCCTCGTCGCGGACCTTGCGCGCGACCGGGATCGCGAACCAGACCCACACGAGGAAGGCGAACGTCGCGAGCCCGACCATCGCGGCGGTGGCCAGCCCGAACAGCAGATCGGCCGTGAGGACCACCGCCATCGTCACGGACAACGCGAGGAAGCCGATCCCCACGACCGCGAACCGGTTCGAGGTCCGGAGCATCCGCTCCTTGTCGCCCTCTCGGAACCGGATCCGGTGGTAGGCGGTGGGCGCCATGAACAGGCCGGTCGCGATCGTCGTGCCGACGAAGGTCGCGAAGTAGAACCCCCGCTGGCTCCCGGTGAGGTCCTGGAACCGGTCGCTGAACGGCACCGTGAGCAGGAACGCGAACAGCACCTGTACGCCGGGCAACGCGACCCGGAGCTCGTTGAGGAGCTCGATCAGCTCTCGGTTCAGACGCTCGTCGGGTGCTTCCTGCTCCTCACGCGCATCGTCACCGGACGGCGCCACGGTGCCCGAACGAGGATCGCTCACGGGGACGAGGTACCGCTCGACGGCGCGCGCGAAACGTCGCCGACGAGCCGCGGCGGTTTGCACGGGTCGAGGTGCGGGTACACCGGTGCCGAAGCCGCATAGTGCGTCTTCGGGAGGTGGACCGATCATGACCCACCCGAATTACGAGTATCACGACCACGATCCAGAGCCGGGTTCGGGGCTGGCGGGGTACGCCGCGATCAAGTACACGGCGATCGTGATCATCGTCCTCGCGATCTTGGCCTTCCTTGCCTGGTACATCGTCCCGGCGTTCGACTAGCCGAGCGAAGGAGGAACCACCATGTTGGGTCTCATGCTTGCTGCCACGGACGGCGCGGCAACACTTCTTTGGGTCCTCGCCGTGGTCCTGGTGATCGCGGGGATCGTGACGCTGATCCGCGGTGGCGTGCTCGCGGGCATCGCCTTGATCATCGTCGGGCTGCTCGTGGGTCCGGGAGGCGTCAGCCTCTTTTCCTGACGCGTGACGCGTCCCGTCTACGTTTCGTCGAGGTCCGCTCCGTGAGGTTCCGCCTCGCGGAGCGGATCTCCTTCTTCGAGCACCGCTCCCCGAAGGAACGACAAGGTCTGCGAGAGGATCCTGCTCACGTGCATCTGCGAGACGCCGACCTCCTTGGCGATCTCGGACTGGGTGAGCCCGCGGAAGAAGCGCAGGTACAGCACCCTGCGTTCGCGCTCCGGGAGCTCCTTCACGGCCGGAGCCACCGACGCCCATCCATCGAGGATCTCGAGCGACGGGTCGTCGCCGCCGAGCACGTCGATCGGTGCCGCGCCCTCCTCGCCCACGGGCGAATCGAGCGACGTCGTCGAGTAGGCCTGCACCGCCTCCATCGCGTCGAGGATCTCCTCGGGCGAGGCCTCGCACCGCGCGGCGATCTCCTCGACCGTCGGCGAGCGCCCGAGCTCCTGGGAGAGTTCGGGCAGGACGGCGTTCACCCGCAGCCCGACCTCCTGCAGACGCCGCGGCACGCGGATCGCCCACCCCTTGTCGCGGAAGTGCCGCTTGAGCTCCCCGATGATCGTGACGGCGGCGTACGTCGAGAATTGGACGTCACGCTCCACGTCGAAGCGGTCGATCGCGTTCAGCAGTCCGACGCTCGCCACCTGCACCAGGTCTTCCAGCGGTTCGCCTCGCCGGTCGAACCTGCGCGCGAGGTACTCGGCCAGCGGCAGGAACATGCGGACCAGTTGCTCCCGCGCCTCGGCGTCGTCGGGCAGGCGCTTGAAGAGCTCGGTCTCGACCTCGCGGTCGGTGGACCCGATCGGGCGCTCGACGGAGCTCATGTCGTCCGCGAGGGCTCGAGCGTCCGCTTGGTCAGTCGGATCGAGGGGCTCCCCCCGTCCGTGTCCACGGAGAGGGTGTCGACGAGCGCCGACAGGATCTTCCACGGGAGGCTCTGCTGCAGGTCGGGTGGCGGCCACGGCCCGTCGACGGCATCGATCGAGACCTCGGCCTCCAGGCGATCGTCCAGGGGACGCAGCCGAAGGGTCATCCCCGACTCCGACCGCCCGCGGGCGAGCAACCACGCGCACGCCTCGTCGACGGCGAGCCGCAGGTCCTCGACCCCATCGAACGAGATCGGCAGCCGGGCGGCCACGGACGCCGTCACGGCACGCAGGACGTGGACGTACCCGGCCTCCGGTGGGACGGACACGGTGATCACTTCGTTCGTCGGGCTCGCCATCGCGCTCCCTATACTAGGGAAGCTCCGGCATGACCCCCGTCGAGTGCGTGCGGGGAACGCCACCGACCGAGAGAGGCCACGGATGGATGTGATCGTCGGGACGCGCACCGAGGGACCGTGGACCGTCGTCGAGGTCGCCGGCGAGCTCGACCTCCACACCTCGCCGCCGCTCCGCGATCACCTGCTCGAGCTGATCCACGGGGGCGTCGACCATCTGGCGCTGGACCTGACCAAGGTCGACTTCATGGATTCGAGCAGCCTGGGCTCGCTGGTGACGTGTCTCAAGCGCATCCGAGAGCGCGACGGCAAGCTCGTGCTCGTGGGCGTCGGCGGAACGCCGATGAAGGTGCTCACCCTCACCGGGCTCGACCGCGTGTTCGACATCGTCGGCTCGACGTCCGAGCTCCCGGCGGGCTGACGCCGAGGGACCTGCGCCGATGGCACAGCTCTCGATCCGGATCCCTCCCGGCACCGCGCACGTCGCCTCGGTCCGCGCGTTCGTCGGGGCCGTCGGCCGAAGCACCGGATGCTCGGAGGAGGCCGTCGACGACCTCCGCCTCGTCGCGACCGAGGCGTGCGCTCAGGCGATCGAGGAGGACGCGCCGCCCGAAGGGATCGAGGTCCGCTCGCTGCTCGAGGACGGCCGGCTGCTCCTGGAGATCGAGCCGTGTGGACGGTTCGACCGGGCACCCGAGGGCCTCGACGGGGTCTCCGAACGCTCGACGCGACGGGCGCTGATCGAGGGGTTGTTCCCCGACGCCGAGTTCGACGATCAGGTCCTCCGCGTCGCCGTGCCGATCACCCCGAACTGAACGAACGGTGCCACCGGAAGGATCAGGGATGACCGACCCCGCACTCTCGCTCGAGCAGCGGATGCTCGACGCCGAGCGGCGCGCGCGCGAGATCGCCGAGAACGCGCAGGCCGAGGCCGAGGCCGCACGGGAGGAGGCGGTCCGCGCTCGCGAGGAAGCCGAACGCGCCCACCGGCTCGAGACCCAGGCGCGCGAGCGGCTCCAGGTCCTCGTCGAGGCCGGCGTGGCGATGGCGGCGTCGCTCGAGGTGCGTTCGGTCCTGTCGGCCGCGACCGCGGCGGCCGCGCGCCGGGTCTGCGACTACAGCGTGGCCTTCGCGGTCGACCGGGAGGGCCGGGTGCAGGCCGCCGTCGGCGCGCACCGCGACCCGGCACGGTTCGGGATGGTCGAGCGGATGGCCAACGCGCACCTGCCCGACCCCGACGACCCCGACAGCATCGTCGCGAACGTCCTGAAGACGGGCGAGGCGGCGTGGATCCCGAACGTCCCCCACAAGCAGATGGAGCGGATGATGGCGCCCGGCGAGCAGCTCGAGCTCGCTCGCTCCCTCGGCCTCGCGTCGGTGATCGCGGTCCCGCTCGCGGCGCGAGGGCGGACGCTCGGCGTCCTCGTACTCGTGCGCGACGATCCGTCGAGGCCGTTCGTCGAGGAGGACCAGTCGCTCGCGGGGATGCTCGCGGCCCGCGCCGGTCTCGCGGTCGACAACGCGCGCCTGTACGCCGAACGCGAGTACGTCGCCGAGACGCTGCGCCGTAGCCTCCTGCCGCCGGAGCTGCCGCGCATCGAGGGTCTGGAGATCGCCGCGCGGTACCTCCCCGCCGCCGAGGGGACGCAGGTCGGTGGCGACTTCTACGACGTCTTCGAGGCCGCGCCCGACCGCTGGATCGCCGTGATGGGCGACGTGGTCGGCAAAGGGGTGGAGGCGGCGGCCATGATGGGCCTGGCGCGCTACACGATCAGGACCGCCGCGATGAGCGAGGGACGCCCCAGCGCGATCCTCGAGACGCTCAACCAGGCGATCCTCACGCAGACGAACGACCAGCGCTTCTGCACGGCCTGCGCCGTGCGCCTGCGACCGTCCGGTGACGTGGCGCGCGCGACCGTGTGCAGCGGAGGCCATCCGCTGCCCCTGGTGCTGCGCGCGGACGGCACCACCGAGGTCGTGGGGAGCCCTGGCACGATCGTCGGGGTGTTCGACGACCCGGTGCTGGTCGACCGCGCCGTCGACCTCCACCTGGGCGACACGCTCGTCCTGTACACGGACGGGGTGACCGACGAACGCCGGGATGCGGACGAGTTCGGCGAGCGGCGCCTGCACGAGGCCCTGACCGAGCTCGCGGGCGCCGGAGCCCAACGGATCGCCGACGGCGTGGTGGACGCGGTGGTCGGGTTCCGGACCGGGCAGCCGAAGGACGACATCGCGATCCTCGCGATCAAGGTGGTCGGATGACGGCGCTCGGCATCGACCCCGTGATCACCGAGACCGGCACGGTCCTGCGGCTGAGCGGCGAGCTCGACCTCGCCACCGTCGCGGACGCCGAGGACGCCCTGGCGCGGACCGAGAGCGAGGGTCGAGGCGGGATCACCCTCGATCTCCGCTACCTCGCGTTCATCGACTCGACGGGGTTGCGGTTCATCCTGTCGGCGCACGCGCGAGCGGTCGAACACGACCGTCCGTTCGCGATCATCAGGGCGTCCGACGCGGTCCACCGCGTGTTCGTCCTCACGAGGCTCGACGAGCGTCTGCCGTTCGAGGACGCCGCCGACCCGCTGCCGGGGTAAGCGACCGATGACCGTGCTCGAACTCTCCTCCCGCCGAGCCGCCTAGTCCACGCGTACCTCCCGGTGTTTGGTCACCGGAACGGCCGGGTACCCACATGCCGTCCGCGACCAACGGCCCCCCGGCCGGCGGTCCCAAGAAGATTGACGGTGCGGTCCGGCGCGCCCCTCTCCCCCCTGCTCGCCGGACCGCACGTCAACCTCGAGGTGATGACGATGGCCGACACACTCGCACCGACGCCCGTGAAGTGGCTGTACTGCTTCGCGTGCGAGGAACCGTTCGAGCTCGCAGGGTCCGACGGATCGTGCGGGTGCGGACGCTCGTCCGTCCGACTGGACGGTGGCATCGTGGAGATCCAGGGCCCGACCCGAGCGCTCGCACCGGTCGAGACGGTCATCCGTCTCGACGGCGGCGAGTGGGCGCCGCTCCCGGAGGACGTCTTCATCCGACGGGTGCTGCCCCGCGCCGCCTGACGCGATCCCTGCCGACCGAGCACGAAGGCCGCTGCCTCAGCCCTCGGGCTCAGCCCTCGGGCTCAGCCCTCGGCGGGTGGCGGCGGTGGTGGTGTCGGCCGGCGGCATCGGCGGTGCGGCCGGAGGAGTTCCATCGGTCGGAGCTCCCGGCGGTGGCGCCGCCCCCTCGGGCGTGGCGGGGGCTCCGGTCTCGCCGAACCCCGTCGTTCCCGCGTCGTCCCCCTTGTGCCGGCGGCTCCGGATCACCAGGGCGATGATGATCAGCAGCACGAGCACGACCCCCACGATGATCAGGATCAGCGGCAGCATCGAATCGCTGCCGCCCACCACGTCGGCTGCCTCGCCGTTGTCCACGGCGCTGCCGGTCGCGTTGATCTCCAACCGCTCGCCGAACTTCGGCACGTAGGTCACGGTGTTGCCGTCGATCTGACCCCCCGGCGCCTCGACGACCGCGCCGGGGAACGTGAGCGCGATCTTGATGTCCGCGCTCTGGAAGAACTGCGCGCCGCCGCTGCCACCGAACGGCCCCGTCGCGCCCGACAGACCCGAGGACAGATCGAGGACGCCGGTCACCACGAACGTGTCCCCCTGACGTGCGATGTTCAGCGTGTCGCCCCCGCCGGTCGCCCCGGAGATGCCGGTCGCGCCCGTGCCACCCACGAAGCCGCCCGAGTTGAACTCCGCGATCGGCACGTCCTCGAAGATGAACTGTTGCCCGACGAATTCGCCGTCGTCGAACGGCTCGACCGTGACCCCGGGGGCGTTGCTCGGGAACGGGGCGTCGCTGCCGAGCAGGTCCTGGACGTTCTGCCCGGTCAGATCGAGGAGCTCCTTCTGGACGCCGAACACGACCGTGCCGCTCACCGTGTTGTCGGAGTTGATCCCGAGATTCATGTTCAGCTTGATGCACCCCGTCATCAGGAAGACCAGAGCGACGAACGCGCCGATCCGCCCGGCGGTGCGGGCACGTCGAGACATCCTGGAACCCCCTGTCGTCGGCATCCCGGGGAGACTACCGCGGGGCGTGGGCCGGGGCGAGCCGGTTCAGGAGGACAGCGCTTCCACGACGTACTCCTCGAGGAAGGACAGGTACCGGTACAGCTCGAAGGCGCCCTCGGTCTCGGGATCGCCGGCGAAGTCCGCGGGCGTCGCCTCCTCGGTGACGGCGAGCCGCACCCCCAGGACCAGCCGGACGTCGTTCAGCGCGGCGAGCCAAGCGATCAGTTCGTCCTCGGTCAGATGATCCGAGCGCAGGGTGCGCTCCATCGTGTCGATCGCCGCGAGCCGCTGTTCGAGCAGGTCGTCGTGCACGATCTCGCGGAACTCCGTCGACGCCTCCTCGTCGTCGGTGAAGGCGTTCGGGAACAGCCGCTGCAGCACCGGGTCCTTGGCGTCCCCGTCGACGAGCAGCGCGCGCAGCATGTCGGGCAGGGTCGCGAGGACGTCGCGTTCGCGCGCCGGGATCCGCAGGTCGAACCCGCCCCGGCGCGACCGCTTGACGGGGGCTCCGGGCACGCTCAGCGGTCCTTCTGCAAGGTGGCCCACAGCCCGTGGGCGTGCAGACGCGACACGTCGAACTCGCAGCGCTCGCGAGGCCCGGAGGAGACCACGGCTCGACCCTTCTGGTGCACGTCGAGCATCAGCTTGGTGGCCTTGTCCCGCGGGTAGCCGAACAGCTTCTGGAACACGTACACGACGTAGGACATCAGGTTGATCGGATCGTTCCAGACGATCACGATCCACGGCACGTCCGGAGCGACGTCCTCGTCGCCGACCGGGCGTTCGGTTTCGACCGGTGCCGTCTGCGCCATGCCGTCAGGGTACGCGCACCCATCGCACAACGGTCCTTCGGTGATGACGGCCGTGTCGGAGATCCCGGAACGGCCGAGGCCCGGCTCCGAAGACGCGTGGGGGAGAGCCGGGCCTCGACGCCACCCGCGCCGAGAGGCGGGGGCGTCCTACGTCGCCGTCACCGAGCGTTCGAGTCTCCCGATAGGAATCGGCATCCGAGGGTCCGAAACTTGAAGGCGGATCCGGCTTTCACGTTGCGGGAGAACGCCGGACAGGCCGTTCGAACCGTCCGACGAGCGCCACGATGCCGGCGAGCACCAGCGCCGACAGGCCGATGACGACCGGGCGCAGCAGCCACCAGGCAGCGGTGCTGTCCTGCTGATGCCCTACGCCGATCGGCCACAGGACGAGCAGGACGACGAAGTACGCGGTCATGTGCCACAGGAACAGCGTCATGATCACGCCGTTCAGGAAGATCGTCGCCTTCCAAGGACGAGGGTGTTCGAGCCATCGGGTCAGCATCGGGCGGAGCAGCATCACGGCGCCGATCGACCAGATGTCCGCCAGCAGGAAGCAGACCGTGGGTGGGTAGGCGTTCGAGACGGACTCCACGTCGGTACCGAGCAAGCTCTTGGGGTAGTGGCCGATGCCGGGGAACCAATCGAACCGGGCCGAACCGAACGGCTCGAACACCCACGGCGTGGTCATCAGGACGAGGCCACCGAGCCCGACGACCACCATCGCCCAGAACACCTTCCGCGGCAGCCGCCCGAACGTCCCGTCAGCGTAGAAGTGCCCCAGCTGGTGCGGGAGCAGCAGCACGAAGGCCACGTTCAGGTAGCGGAGCAGATGCAGATCGGCGCCGAACCCGACGATGTCGACGACGACGGCTCCGGCCACCATGAAGGCCGGCACCCACCAGCGGTACCTGCGGTGGAGCCAGATCGTCGCGGGCGCGATGCACACGACCACGAAGTAGAAGCCCAGGAACCACAGCGGCCCGAACGGGAGCGTGGCCGCCGGCGGATACATCCCGCGCAGCAGCCGCGTCTCCCCCACGAGCCGCGGCCCTGCGGCTCCCCCGATGTCGAACAGATGGAGCGACACCTGCACGACGAGCCAGAACCCGAGGAAGACCAGGGAAGGACGCAGGAGGCGTTCGAGGCGGCTGCGCACGAAGGCCGAGGTCGGTTCGCCGCGCCGCACGAACGCGTCGTAGGTCACCAGGTTCGAGAAGCCACCGACGAAGAAGAACACGGGCATCACCTGGAACAGCCAGGTGCCGAGCCACAGCCCCGAGGTCAGACCCACGGCGCTGGTGGTCGAGTAGATGCCGCGTTCGAGGTGGTTGATCGAGATGAACCAGTGGCCGAACACCACCGCGACGATCGCCGCGGCGCGCAGGAAGTCGACGTAGCGATCGCGGGTGGCCGGTGTAGCCCGCGCCAGCTCGTCCAGCCGTGAGCTCACGGGCAGGTGGTACGCCTCCGCGGGCATCGGGTCAAGGAGCAGACGCTCGAGCCGCACAGCGACGGCGCCGGAAGCACGAACGCGGTCGTGCCATCATGGCGCGCATGTCCGAGGACTACCGCTCCCCGCTCGCTCCCGACGCGAACGAGGGGCTGGTGGCCCTCGTGACCGGGGGCGGGACCGGCCTGGGACGAGCGATCGCGCGCGAGTACGCGCGGACCGGCGCCCGCGTCGCCATCGCCGGCCGGCGGGCCGAGCCCCTCGAGGAGGTCGCGTCAGAGCTCGCGTCGGCGGGCGTCGAGATCCTGTCGGTGCCCGGGACCGACGTCCGCGAACCCGACCAGGTCGCCGCGCTCGTCGACGCCGTCCTGGATCGGTTCGGCCGGATCGACGTGCTCGTGAACAACGCGGGCGGCCAGTTCGTCGCGACGCCGGAGGCCATCTCTGCCAAGGGCTGGCGCGCGGTGCAGCGCCTCAACGGCGACGCGGTGTGGGACCTGACCCGGACCGTCGCGGAGCGTTCGATGATCCCGGGTGGCGGCGGGCTCGTCGTGTTCATCGGGTTCAGCCCTCGCCGGGGCATCCCGCTGATGGTGCACGCCTCCGCCGCGCGGGCGGGCTGGAGAACCTGGCGGGCGGGCTCGCGATCGAGTGGAGCCGCCACCGGATCCGCGCGGTGTGCGTCGCCACGGGCGCGATCGACACCGACGCGTTCCGCGCGTACGGCGAAGGGTTCGTCGACGAGGCGATGCGCACGGCGCCCCTCGGTCGCATCGCGTCGCCCGAGGAGGTGGCGAGCGTGATCGCGTTCCTGTCGACCTCCGGCGGCGCCTACATCACCGGCACCACGATCGTCGTCGACGGCGGCAACGACGCGTGGGGCCTCGGCTTCCCGCCGCCGCAGCCCGCTCAGTCGTAGACGATCACCGAACGCGCCTCGTCCCCGGCCTCGAACCGCGCGAGCGCGTCGTGGATCCCGTCGAGCGGGATCGTCCGCGCGATCATCGGTTCGAGCCGCAACTCTCCGAACCCCAGCAGGTGCGCGAGCATCGGCAGGTCGCGGGGCGGCACGACGCTGCCGTACCACGACCCCACCACCGTGAGCTCCTTGGTCGTCGTGCGGAGCGCATCGAGCGGGGCGCGTACGCCTGGCGCGGCCATCCCGACCAGGACGGTCGTCCCGCCGGGCGCGACCGCGCTCATCGCCTGCTCGATCGTCTCGGTGCGCCCGAGGCACTCGATCGCGTGGTCGAACCCCTCGGGGATCCGGTCTCGCCCGGCGAGCAACGTCTGGGTCGCGCCGAGCTCCTCCGCGAGCTCGAGCTTGGACGGCACCACGTCCACGGCGACGATCGGCGAGGCGCCGGCGATCCTCGCCCCCTGGATCGCCGAGAGCCCGACGCCGCCGCACCCGATCACGAGCACCGAATCGCCGGGGCGCACCCTCGCGGTGTTCAGCACCGCGCCGACGCCGGTCATGACCGCGCAGCCCAGGAGCGCGACCTGCTCCAGCGGCAGCGATGCGTCCACGGGGAACACGGTGTTCGCCGGCACGACCGAGCGCTCGGCGAACGAGGACGGCACGTTGTGGTGGATCCGCGTCTGCCCGTGCGAGAACCGCGTCGTCCCGTCGGCGAGGAAGCCGGCGTCGAACACGCCCAACCGTTCGCACACGACCGGGCGCCCGGCGGTGCACCGGCGGCACGAGCCGCAGTACGGCAGCCACGAGCAGACGACGTGGTCGCCGGGCTTGACCCCGGTGACGCCCTCCCCCACCTCCTCGACCACGGCCGAACCCTCGTGGCCGAGCACGATCGGCATCGCGTGGCGGTGGACGCCGTGGACCGCGTGGGAGTCCGAACGGCACACGCCCGAGGCCGCCATCCGGATCGCGACCTCGCCGGTCCTGGGCGGATCGAGGTCGAGCTCCTCGATGCGGAGGTCGTCGACGTCCCAGAGCACGGCCGCGCGCATGCGCGGAGTATCGCGCACGCCAAGACCGGTGGCCGGCCGGGCTCATTTCGAGGCTTCGACCCTCGCTTTGAGATCGCGGAGCGACGTCGTCCCGGTTTGCCATGCTGGCGCCGTGGCTCGGCGCTTCGTGCTCCACCTCGATCTGGACGAGTTCATCGCGGCCGTCGAACGGCTCCGGCACCCCGAGCTCGAGGGCAAGCCGATCGTCGTCGGCGGCGACGGGGATCCGAGCAAGCGCGGCGTGGTCTCGACCGCCAGCTACGAGGCGCGCGTGTTCGGGATCCGCAGCGCGATGCCGCTCCGGACCGCGTACAAGCGCAACCCGGACGCGATCTTCCTCCCGGTCGACGCGGACGCGTACCTCGCCGCGAGCCGCGAGGTCATGGACACGCTCCGCACGTTCGAGGCCGAGGTCGAGGTGGCGGGGTGGGACGAGGCCTTTCTGGCCGTCACGACCGACGACCCCGAGGGGTTCGCGCGGGCGATCCAGGAGCGGGTGCTCGAGCGGACCCGTCTGTGGTCGACGATCGGGATCGGCGACAACCGGCTCCAAGCGAAGCTCGCGAGCGGGTTCGGCAAGCCGCGGGGGGTGTTCGTGCTGACCTCGGACCGGTGGGAGGAGTCGATGTTCGGCCTCCCCACCACCGAGCTGTGGGGCATCGGCTCCAAGACCGCGGCCAAGCTCGCCGAGCTGGGGATCCGAACCGTCGGCCAGCTCGCGACCGCCGACGAGGCCGCCCTCGCCGAACGCTTCGGGCCCTCCACCGGCCCGTGGCTCGCGAGCCTCGGACGCGGCGAGGGCTCGGCGAACGTGCACCCCGAGGGGTGGACGGCGAAGGGTCGCAGCCGCGAGCACACGTACCAGCGCGACCTCACCGACCCGAACGAGGTCGCCGACGAGGTCGCCCGGACCGCGCGCGAGGTGGCGAGCGACCTCCGCCGGGACGAGCGGCTGGCCGCCCGCGTCGTGGTCAAGGTGCGGTTCGCCCCGTTCTTCACGAGCACTCACGGCGTGACCCTCGCCGAACCCACCGCGGACGCCGACGCGGTGGCCGAGGCCGCCGCCCGCGCGCTCGAACGGTTCGACCTGGACCGCCCCGTGCGTCTGGTCGGGGTCCGAGCGGAGATGACGCCTCCGGTGGTACAAGACGGCGCATGAGCGTCCAGTACCACCTGAAGCTCGCCCCCGGCGACGTCGCGCCGTACGTGCTGCTGCCGGGCGACCCTGGCAGGGTCCCGCTCGTCGCCAGCCTATGGGACGAGTCGCACGAGGTCGCGAGCAACCGCGAGTACGTGACGTTCACCGGCACCTACCAGGGCGTGCCGATCTCGTGCACGTCCACGGGGATCGGGTGTCCCTCCACGGCGATCGCGATGGAAGAGCTCGCGCGGGTCGGGGCGACGACGTTCGTGCGGATCGGGACCTGCGGGACGTTCCAGGACCGGGTGCACAACGGCGACATCGCGATCTTCGACTCGGCCGCGCGCTACGACGGCGCGTCGCGGCTCTACGCGCCGCTCGAGTTCCCGGCCGTGGCCAGCCACGAGATCGTGGAGGCGTCGATCGCCGCGGGTGAGGCGCTCGGGTACCCGTTCCATGTCGGCACGACCCGGACGGCCGACAGCTTCTACGCGCGGCATCCTCGGCCGGGCTCGTCGTTCGGCGACTACTGGCAGTCGTCGTGGCGCGAGCACTTCGAGGACCTCAAGCGCATGAACGTGATCGCCGCCGAGATGGAGGCGAGCGTCATCTTCGTGCTGGCCCGGGTCTGGGGCCTGCGCGCCGGCGGGGTCGCGGTCGTGCTGGACAACGTGCTGAAGGTCTCGGGCGAGTCGGGCGAGTTCGACCCCCAGGACCAGTTCGAGCACGGCGGCGACGAGATCGAGCGTCTCGCCCGTATGGGCTCGGAGATCGTCCGGATCGTGGCGGAGCGCGACGCCGCGCGAGATCCCGCCACGTGAGCCTGCAGTACCACGTCAAGCTCGCGCCGGGCGACGTCGCCCCGTACGTGCTGCTGCCCGGCGACCCGGGACGGGTTCCGATCGTCGCTTCGTACTGGGACGAGGCCCGCGAGGTCAACCGCAACCGCGAGTACGTGACCTACACCGGGACCTATCGGGGTGCGCCGATCTCGTGCACCTCGACCGGGATCGGGGCGCCCTCCACCGCGATCGCGCTCGAGGAGCTCGCGCGGGTGGGGGCGACGACCTTCGTGCGGATCGGTACATGCGGTTCGCTCCAGGCGCGCGTCAGGGTGGGCGACCTCGCGATCTTCGACTCGGCGGCGCGGTACGACGGCGCGTCCCGCCTGTACGCGCCGCTCGAGTTCCCGGCCGTAGCCGACCACGGCGTGGTGACCGCGGCGATCGAGGCGGCCGGCGGCCTGGGCGTGACGCACCACGTCGGGACGACGTTGTCGACCGACGTCTTCTACACGCCACAGGAGGGCGTCGCGTTCGGCGGCTACCACCAGTCCTGGGCGCGCGAGACCTATGAGGACGCGCGGCGCCAGAACGCCCTCGCCGCCGAGATGGAGTCCAGCGTCGTGATGGTCCTCGCGCGGATCTGGGGGCTGCGCGGCGGCGCGATGGCGGTCGTGTCCGACGACGTGTTCGCGATGGTGGACGAGGCGGGTGTCGTTCGACGCCGAGGCCACGTTCGACGTCGGTGCGGCGCAGATGGAGCGGCTCGCGCGCGTCGGCAGCGAGACGGTCAGGATCCTCGCCGAACGCGACGCGGCGGGCGGGAGCGACGCGAGCCCCGGCCCGGACGCCTAGCCGAGCGGCTCGCGCCCCATCCGCACCCGGTAGTCCTCGTTGAACGAGTACAGGAACCGGTCCTGCCGCGGGTAGACGCCGGTCGTGAACGAGCGCGAGCCCACGCCGGTCTGCGCGCGCTCGCACACGTCCCAGTCCTGTTTGGAGATCAGGTCCCACAGCTCGACCACCGGCTCGGGCCTGAAGCGTTCGGGGTCGGCGATCACCTCCGGCGGGAACAGGTACTCGGAGACGACCGTGGTGTGCGAGGGACCCTTCGGATAGCCGAGGTAGTACATGACGCAGTCGGGATGCAGGTTGAGCATCAGGTTCGGGAACTGGTACGAGCCGTAGTACCGGCCACGGTCCTCGGGCAGCAGGCTGGGGAGCGGCGGGAGCTCCGAGCGCCCCTCGATCGTGAACGAGGTCGCCCCCTCCACCATCTCGTTGCCGCCGTCACGCATCTGGTCGTCCCAGACCTCACCGAACCGGAACAGCGGCACCACCTTGACGAGCTCGGGATGCACCGTCGGGCAGTGGAGGCACTCGTTGTAGTTCTCGACGATGATCTTCCAGTTCGCCTCGACCTCGTAGACGAGCCGGACGCCGACCCGCAGGTCCTGCATCGCGAACCGTTCGAACGCGGTCATCGACTCGGTCCCCTGCGTGAGCGCGTCCATCAGCGGCCGCGGCCGGTCGGCGAGGTTCACGAACACGAAGCCCGCGTACTCGTCGACCCCGATCGGGTGCAGGGGGTACGAGGACCGGTCGAACAGCTCGTCCTCCTTCACGTTCGGGGTGCCGATCAGGCGCCCGTCCAGGTCGTAGGTCCACGCGTGGTACGGGCACGTGAACGCCTTGCGCCGGTTCCCGCGGTCGTCGTCGTCCAGGAACTTCGTCCCCCGGTGGGCACACACGTTGTAGAAGCCGTTCAGGCGTCCCTCGGCGCCCCGGACCACGAACACCGACTCCCCCGCCACGTCCCGGACGACGTAGTCGCCCTGGCCCGCGACCTCCTCGGAACGCCCGAACGCGACCCAGTCCCCCCACCAGATCCGTTCGCGCTCCTCGTCCCAGACCTCGAAGCTCGTGTGGTCGCGTCCGGTCAGGGTGGGACGCGGACGCCAGGCGTGTTCGGCGGGCTGGAGCCAGAAGTCGGTGGTGCGCTCCACGCTCGGACCTTCCTCTCCCACGGATCGAACACGGGCCGGGACATCAAGACGGAACGCCAAGAGGATACGTCGGAGCGGAGACGGGTGGCGCGGGTGGAAGGAGCGGCCCTGTCTCCTAGCTGCCGCTGACCGGGATGACGATCGTCGCACGGTCGAACAGGCCGGCGACCGCGAGACCGAAGGCGGTGGCCGCCAAGATGATCGCGAGCGCTATCAGCAGCAGCGTGAGGCCGTACTCGGTCGCGATCGAGCCGTCATCCTCTCGGATCGGGACGACGAGTCGCGCGAACAGCCGTCTGATCGTGTCCATGGTGCACCGAGGGGAGGCGCTTGCGCCGCCCGACACATCCGCCGTTCGGGGGCTGCCGAGGGACCGACGGACCCCCGACCTTCGTACTAGGCTCACCGCGTGGAACGGACCCCCCAGCAGCACAACCTGGTCCTGATCCTGGCGCGCGCGTTCGCCGCGCAGCTCGCGACGGCGGTGTTCCTCCTCGATCCCGAGGGCACGATCATCTACTACAACGAGGCGGCCGAGCGGCTGACGGGACGTCCGTTCATCGAGGGGGCGGGCTCGACCGCCGACGAGTGGCTCTCCCGGACCCAGCCGCGGGACGAGGAGGGCGTAGAGGTCGGGGTCCAGGACCTGCCGCTCGGCACGACGATGCTGAAGCAGGAGCCGGCGTACGGCATCGTGACCTTCCGGACGGCCGACGGTGAGGATCGCCGGGTCGAAACCGCCACGTTCCCTCTGTTCGCGCACACGGAGGACTTCGTCGGCAGCTTCTCGGTGGTGTGGCCCATCGAAGAAGACCGCCCGTGAAGGGCAGGATCTGGGGGAGCCGCGGGTCGATCGCATCGCCGGGCGAGGACACGAAGCGCTACGGCGGCAACACCTCGTGCATCGAGCTCCGGCCGCCGGACTGCGACGTCGTGATCCTGGACGCGGGTACCGGCATCCGAGAGCTCGGCGTCCGGCTCGTCCGCGAGGGCGCCCAACGCATGTTCCTCCTCCTGACCCACCTGCACGTCGACCATCTCGAGGGACTCGGCATGTTCGAGCCGATCTGGCGCAAGGAGACCGAGCTGCACATCTGGGGTCCGTCGTCGCCCGTCGCCTCGCTCGAGCAGCGGATCGCGACGTACTTCTCACCGCCGCTGTTCCCGGTGCATCTGTCCGAGGTACCGGCCACGATCGAGTACCACGACGCCTCCGAGTCGGAGTGGCAGATCGATGGGGCGCGGTTCTCCTCGAACGCGATCATCCACCCGGGTCCGACGGTGGGTTACCGGATCGAGTCGAAGGGCCGGGTCCTCGCGTATCTCACCGATCACGAACCCGCCCTGGGCGCCAACCTCGCGACCGATCCTCCCGATTGGATCTCGGGGTTCGCGCTCGCCCACCGCGCGGACCTGCTGATCCACGACTGCCAGTACACGCCGCAGGAGTACGAGGACCGCCCCGGGTTCGGCCATTCGACCACCGAACACGTCGCACGGTTCGCCGAGAAGGCGGAGGTCGACCGGCTGGTGCTGTTCCATCACGATCCGATGCACCCGGACGACCAGCTCGACGCGATGCGCGAGGACGTCGTGGCTCGCTGGGGCGTGGACGACGATCGATGCATCTCCGCGGCGGAGGGCGCAGAGATCGTCGTCTGAACGCGTAGGACCCGCGCGGAACGGGTACCACCACAGACCGCACGAGGAAAGGGGTGGTGCCCGTGTACGCCGAACTCTGGACGTTCCGGAAGGACGTCGTCCCCACGCACGAGATCGTGGGCTACGAGGTCGAGGCGCGCGACGGCAAGATCGGCAAGATCGACGAGATGACCGATGAGGTCGGACGCGCCGCCGTGGTGGTCGACACCGGTCCCTGGATCTTCGGCCGCAAGGTCGTGATCCCGGCCGGCGCGACCGAGCGGATCGACCTGAACGAGAAGAAGGTCCACGTCGCGATGACGAAGGACCAGATCAAGAACTCGCCCGAGTTCGACCCCGACCGTGGCTGGCGTGACGACGAGTACCGAACCCGTCTGGACGCCTACTACGGCGAGGACATCCGCCGGGCTTCCTAGCTCGGTCGCGACGGGATCATCGGGGGAGCGGCCCACGGGCCGCTCCCCCACCCGCAGGAGGTGGATGAGATGGGTCGAGTACCCGAACCACACGCCAGCCCGAAGGCGCCGGACGATCGACCCTGGGACTGGCACGGGAAGGCCGAGACCGAGAAGTCCGACGCGATCATCGAGGCCGGCGGTTGGCCGCTGTTCGCGGACGCTCATGCCTGGTACGACCCTTCGCAGGATGAGCAGGGCGATGACCCCCCGAACGAGAAGGGGGCGTATAAGCTGCCCCACCATGAGCTCGTCGACGGACGTCTGCGCGTGGTCTGGAACGGGGCGCGTTCGGCCATGGGTGTCCTGATGGGCTCGCGCGGAGGCGTGGACATCCCCGACGGCGACCGCAAGGACGTCTACCTGCACCTGGCCCGGCACTACGAGGAGTTCGACAAGGAGCCCCCACCGTTCCACTGACCAGGATCGCGGTGGTCGGTCTCCTGTTCGCGGTCGCGGCCGCGAGCCTGTCCTGCACCTCCTCCGACGCCGTCGAACCGCCGGCCCATCCGACCGGCACGTCGAGCTCGACCGGCCCCTCGGCGCCCGCGCCGCAGCTGAAGATGCGGCTGGTCCGGGCGTCCGGGAAGACCGAGAACGGCACGCTGCGACCGGCGGACCTCGCCGAACCCGCCGAGGCGATCCGCCGCGACCTCGAGGACCTCTACGAGACGGCGTTCCTCGCGCCGACCTTGGATCGACCGGCGCTGTTCTCCCACTTCTCCGGCGAGGCGCGGCATGAGGCCGAACGCGACCTCGGGCGCCTCACGATCGGGCCGGTCCGCTCGGAGCTCGACGAGGTGGTCCCCCGGCGGGCCACCGTCAGCCTCACGTTCCTCGGCGACGTCAACGGGAACCCGCTCGCGGCGTTCGCCGACACCGAGTTCGAGGCGGCGGCGGTCTCCGGAGACCTGCACGCGCCGGTCACGAACCGCGGCGACTACGTGCTCCGCAGGTCTAACGGCGCCTGGCGCATCGTCTCCTACGACGTCCGGGGCCGGACCCCGCGGCCCGAACAGCTGCAGCCGCAGGCCTCGCAGGCGGCGTTCGCACCCGGTCTGCCTTCGAACGGCCCCCTGTTCGTCCTGGTGATCGGCAGCGACGCCAGGCCCGGCCGCTCGCCCGTGAACGCCCGCGCCGACTCGCTCCACATCGTCGGCGTCAACCCGCGTCGGGGGCGCGTCTCGATCCTGGGGATCCCTCGGGACTCGTGGGTATCGATCCCCGGTTCGGGGACGAACAAGATCAACGCCGCGCTCGTCCAGGGGGGCCCCGAGCTGCTCGTCCGGACGGTGGAGCAGGTGTCGGGCATCCACATCGACGCGTACGTCCTCACCGCGTTCGTCGGGTTCGAACGGCTCGTCGACGCGGTCGGCGGCCTGGACGTCAAGATCCCCTATCCGATCGACGACGCGTCGGCGGGGGCCCATTTCCAGCAAGGACCCGAGCACCTGAACCGGAGCGAGGCCCTCGCGTTCGCGCGGGCTCGCCACGACGTGCCCGCCGGGGACTTCAGCCGGTCGTTCAATCAGGGCCGACTGCTGATCGCGGCCCTCGCCACGCTGCGCAAGCAGGTCGCGAACGGCCACCTGGCCGCGCTCCTGCCCTGGGTGCTGGCCGGGGGCCGGTCGCTCCACACCGACCTGTCCCTCGCGCAGATCTTCGAGCTCCTGCTGGCCGCACCGGGGTTCGAGCCCAGCCGGGTGCGCAACGAGGTCGCGAGCGGGAGCGGGACCACGATCGGCGGGCTGAGCGTGGTCGTGCTCGGCGAACGCGCCCGGGCGCTCTTCCGCGACCTGCGGGGGGACGCCGTCCTCGGGGGCTGAGCCGGGCCGGTTCGCAGGATCGGAGACCACGGCCTATCCTGCGGGCGTGATCGAGGCGCTCGCGTCGCCCGCGGCCCTTCGGGCCGGCGACCATGGCTACGCGCTCACGCGCACGGACGACGACCTGGCCTGGCTCGCGAGGGCCTTCGTGGAGCACGCGGAGCTGGCCGGCGCCCGAGCCCTGTGCCTGTCCGCGAGCCCCGCCGATGACGTCGTCCGCCTGGGCCTGCCGCAGCACCGGCACCCCGGCGGGCTGATCGTGGTCGATGCCGCCCCGGTCCTTGCCCCCGGCGACATCTTCAAGCCCGAGATGTACGTCCGCGCGCTCGAGGCGGCGGTGGACGCGGCGCTGCGCGACGGGTTCGCCGGGGCTCACCTGTTCATCGAGGGCGCGTGGAGCCTGGGCACGATACGGGACGTCGAGGTCTGGTGGGAGCTCGAGGACATGGCGCACGAGCTCGGCGTGCTGCAGCGGGGCGACACGGTCCTGCTGTGCCAGTTCGACCAGCGTCGGTTCTCACCCGAAGCGCTCGAGCGCGCGGAACGCGCCCACCCGCTTTCGGTGGCGGCGAGCTCGGCCGGGTTCACGGCGTCGGCGCCACTGCGTGTCGAACGACGCGATGGCGTCCTGCACCTCTCGGGGGAGCTCGACCGGGGAACCGCGAGCCTGCTCGCAACGGCGTGCCGTGGGAGCGTCGGCACCGTCACGATCGACCTCGCCGAGGCGACCTTCTTCGACGCCGGCGCGCACCGCGCCGTCACCAAGATCGCGAAGAGCTGCAAGCGTGTCCGGCTCCGCAACGCCCCGCCGATCGTCCAGCGCGTCGTGTTCGCGCTGGCGGGCGAGGCGGGCCTCGAGATCGAGGTCGAGGAGGACGCCCTCTCGATGATGGTCGGGTAGGAGCGTGTCGCCCACCCCGAACGACCGGCCGTCGCCGTTCGGTGCTCGGCCGGCGGAATAGCCGGCGCACCCGGGAGGTTCGAGACAGGGACATGCCCGCCATCACCGTCGACGACCCGACCACCCTGGACCGCGTCCCGCCCGTGGCCCCGGACGCGCGGTTCCGCCGTGTCCGAGGCGTGAGCGCCGCCCCGAGCGGTCTCGAGGGCGAGGGGTTCCCGGTCCGGCGGGCGTTCGCCGGCGTCGACCTGTCCGACCTGGACCCGTTCGTCCACATGGATCAGATGGGCGAGGTCGAGTACGCGCCCGGCGAGCCGAAGGGCACGCCGTGGCACCCGCACCGCGGGTTCGAGACCGTCACGTACATCATCGACGGGATCTTCGAGCACCAGGATTCGAACGGCGGGGGCGGGACGATCACCAACGGCGACACGCAGTGGATGACCGCCGGGGCCGGGATCCTGCACATCGAAAAGCCGCCGGAGCACCTGGTGGTCTCGGGCGGGCTGTTCCACGGCATCCAGCTCTGGGTCAACCTCCCGAAGGCCGAGAAGTGGGCGCCGCCGCGCTACCAGGATCTGCGCGCGACCGAGGTGTCGCTGCTCTCCTCACCGGACGCGGGCGCGCTGGTCCGCGTGATCGCCGGCGAGGTGGCCGGTCACGCCGGGCCGGGGCAGACCTACACGCCGATGACGATGCTGCACGTCACGCTCGCACCGGGCGCGGCACTCGAGCTCCCGTGGCGCGAGGACTTCAACGCGCTCGCCTACGTCCTCGCCGGGGCGGGTTCGGCCGGCACCGAGAAGGTGGCGGTCTCGACCGGGCAGCTGGTGGCGTTCGGACCCGGCGACGCGATCCGGCTCGAGGCCTCGAAGGGCCAGGAGTCGCGCTCGCCCGAGCTCGAGGTGCTCGTGCTCGGCGGGCGTCCGATCAAGGAGCCGGTGGCCTGGTACGGACCCTTCGTGATGAACACGAAGGACGAGCTCCTGCAGGCGTTCGAGGACTACCAGGCCGGCAAGCTGGGCACGATCCCGGCCGCGCACCACACGCCCGACCACATCGTCGAGTCCGGCACCGACGAGTAGCACCCGGGCGACGCCCGGGCCACCTCCGAACCCCTTCGACTCGCGTCCGCGGTCCGGCGGCGCTAGCGTCCGCTCACCGGCGAACGCGCCGGCGGATGAGAAGGAGGACGCGATGTCGACATCGGTTCGCAGGATCGTGGCGGTGATCTCGGGGCTGGTCCTGTTCGTGGCGGGGGCGGCCACGTCCGCCGCGTTGCGGCAGGACGCCTCGAGCGCGGAACGCGCGCCCGTCCAGCTGCCCGCGTTCCAGCGCGCGGTGTTCCTCAGCCACGTGAACGATCCCGCCACGACGCCGCTGTTCCCGGGCGACCCCGCCTTCTCGATCCGCACGGTCTTCACGGTGCCCGACGACGGGTTCTACCTCGAGCTCGTGCGCGAGGGCGCCCACACCGGGACCCACTACAGCGCGCCGTGTCACTTCCACGACGGCGCGCTCTGCATGGACGACCTCTCCCCGTCCGACCTCGTGCTGCCCGCCGTCGTGGTGGACGTGCGCGACGAGGTCGCCGACGACCCGGACCACCTCGTCCGCGTGGCCGACCTGCGGGCGTGGGAGGACGAGTTCGGTCAGATGCCGGCGGGCGCCGCCGTGCTGCTGCTCACGGGATGCTCGGACTTCTGGGCGCGGGGCGATCGCGACGGCGATCCCAACTACTTCAACTGCGGGACCGGGATGTCCGGCGTCCACCAGCCTGGGTTCTCGCGCAACGCCGTCCGTTGGCTGATCCGGACGGGTGTGCTCGCGAAGACCGGGGCGCTCGGGACGGACACGTTCGGACCCGATCCGTCCTCGGACGCCGCGTTCCTGCCGACGTGGCTCACGCTGCGCAGGCACCGGCTGACGATCGAGAACATGACGAACCTCGACGCGCTCCCACCGACCGGCGCGTACGTCGTCCTGGGGAGCCCGCGCAACGCGGACGGTTCGGGGGCGCCGGGGACGGTGTTCGGCCTGATCCCGTAGCGTGCGACGTGCGCGCACGATCGAGCGCTCAGGCGAACCGCACCGCGCGGATCGACGGGAGGCCGGTGGCCGCGCGCGTCCACCGTTCGCCGGCGTCGTCCGAGCGGTAGACCTCGCCGTCGCCCGTGCCGAACGCGACCTCGCCACCACGGACGTCGAGCCAGCCCGAGTCGATGTTGCTGTCGAACCACTCCGGCAGCCCGACGGTGCAGCGCTCGAACGCGGACCCCGGCTCGAGCAGTCGTGCGGTAGATCGCGGCCCGGCCGCCGCGCGGCCCGTTGGAGACGGTGAGCAGGACGTGGTCGCCGGCCACCGCGACGGCCCGGGCGTAGGTCGCGTGCAGGCCCTCGCGTTCGATGCGCCAGCTCGCTCCCCCGTCCACGCTCACCGCGAGCCCGACGGCGCCCGCGGCCAGCACCACATCGGGTTCCGACGGGTGCGCGACGACCTGGTGGATGTCCGCGTCGATGTCGATCGTCGCCTCCCAGCTCGCCCCCGCGTCGACGGAACGAGGGATGCCGCCGACGTGGACGTTCGCGTGGAGGCGCCCGGAGAGGTCCTGGGCGATCGAACGCACGGCCGGCGGCCCGCCCCACGGGGTGAACCAGGTCTCCCGGCCCTCGATCGTCTCGAACGCCTCGACCGGTGCGAGGGCGCCGTCGTCGCCGAGCCGGAGCAGGTGGGCCTCCTCCGTGCCGACGAACACGCCCTGCGAGGTCGCGACCGCGCAGACGAGCTCGAGCTCGCTCCGAGCGACCTCGGTCCATGCCCCCTCCGGATCGCGCCGGACGATCGCGTGCCGTTCGGCGACGGCCCACACGCCGGCGTCACCCACGGCGAGCGCCGAGACCTCCCGGGTCGTTCCGAAGCTCGGGTCGGGCCGAGGCTCGCCGCCGGCGACACCGAACACGCCCTCGCTCGTGCCGATCAGCAGTTCGGACGGAGTGCGGGGATCGCTCACCCAACGACCATACCGAGGTCTGGCCCAACGACGGCCGGGCGCCTACGACGCGTCGCGGTGGCGGTGGTCCGTCTCGCGAGCGATGCGCGCCGCGCGGCCGGCGATCTTCTGCACGACGGTGAAGCGCTGACCCTCGGAAACCAGCTGGTCGACCTCGGGGTTCTCGTGGTCGGTGGCGATCGCGAACCGCGTCGGATACCCGCGGACGGCCTCGTACTCGAGCCGCGTCAGGTGGATCCGCGACCGGCAGGCCGCGTCGCTGCACTCGCACACGAAGTCCTCCTCGGTCTCGTGCTCGAGTGCCACCGCCCCGCGCGTCTCGGCGATCCACTCGTTCCGGTCGCGCGAACGCGATTCGTTGCGGACCTCCTGTTCCCGCCAGTCGCTCACGATCACCATCCCGCGATCAGGAGGACGCCAGGTCGAGGATCTTGCGGATGCCGTCGTCGATCCGGAGTCGGCCGCCCCAGCCGCTCACGCGTTGTTCGCACGCGATCACGCCGAGCCACCCTGCCCCGTCGATCGACTCGAGCCGATCGATGTCGATGGTGACGTCCTGCGGCCGGGCCCGGGTGACGGCCGCCAGGAGCGTCGGGACCGCCGCGGCGTCGAGCCAACCGTCAAGCGTCAGATGTTGGGCGCCGTTCGACTCCTCGATCAACACCGAGAAGCTTTCGGAAGGAACCCGCATCGCGACTCCCTTCGTGGAGGAGCGATCCTCCGGTGAGGGAGCGAGCTCTGGGCTCCGATGGCGTGCCACCCGTCGGCGGCTCACGGCCAGGATCTTGGGGCCGAGCCCCCACCGTACGCTCAACCGGCACGAGACGCAATGGGCGTCCGGGCACGGACGCCATGGTGGCAGGCACGGGCCGGGCTGCGTTAGGCTCGGAGGTTGGAGACACTGCCATGAAGGACGAAGGAGACCCCGACCGGCTCCGGATCCTCGTCGCAGACGGGCAGGGACACCGCCTCGACGAGATCCTGAGCACGGTGACCGGGCTGGGCCACGAAGTCGTCGGGCAGACGGCGCTCGGCGAGGTCGCGGCGGCGACCGCATCCGTCCGCCCGGACGCCGCGATCGTGATCGTCGGCGAGGGCACTGAGCGCGCGCTCGACCTCATCGGACGCATCGTCACCGAGGCCGCGTGCCCGGTGATCGCGATCTTGGACGTCGAGGACGAGGCGTTCATCCGCGACGCGGCCAAGCGCGGGATCTTCGCGTACATCACCCTCGGTCGTGACGCGTCGGCGCTCCAGAGCTCGCTCGACGTCGTGCTGTCCCGGTTCGCGGAGTACCAGGGGCTCGAGGGGGCGTTCGCGCGCCGGGCGATCACCGAACGCGCGAAGGGGATCCTGATGGAACGCCACTCGTTCGACGAGAAGCGCGCGTTCGAGATGCTGCGCGACGAGGCCCGACGGTCGAACCGCAAGATCATCGAGGTCGCCGAGGCCGTCACGATGAGCGTCAACCTCCTGCCCCGTTCGCAGATCGACTGACCGGCCGTTCCGCGCGACGAGCCGTACCCTTGGGGTCGAGGACGCGAGGAGGCCGCGTGCCCGACCCGGACGACTACAACACCGGCATCATCGAGGAGTTCCGCGCGAACCGAGGCAAGGTCGGCGGCTACTTCGACGGTGCGACCCTGCTGCTCCTGCATACCAAGGGGATCAAGAGCGGCCAGCCTCGCGTGAAACCCCTCGTGTACCTGCCCGACGGCGAGCGGTTCGTGGTGTTCGGCACCAAGGGTGGCGCGCCGACCGATCCGTTCTGGGTGCGCAACGTGCTCGCGGACCCCGAGGCCGCGGTCGAGCTCGGCGACCGCACGGTGCCCGTGCACGCGGTCGACATCACCGGCCCCGACGCCGACGAGCTCTACGCGCGCCAGGTGGAGCGCCGGCCCGGGTTCGCCGAGTACAAGAAGATGACCTCCCGCTGGATCCCCGTGATCGCCCTCGAACCCCGAACCTGACCCGTCACGGTCAAGCTTCGCCGTCGTCCGGCCGAAACATCGCACGTGAGCTCCTCCGGACGGACCGAGAGCGCACCTCTCCCGCGGCACCACGGCGCGGACGCCCGTACTCGGAAGGTATCGAGAGATCCTCGCCGCCCACCTCGTCCTCAGCCTCGCCGACCTGCGGCTCCGCAAGCGCATCCAGGAACGCGCCCGTCGCACGCCCTCGAACGCGTGACCGTACCCGAGCTCCGAGCCGCGCACCCCGTGAGGACCCTCGCGGAGCAGGCGCTCGGACGCAAGACCGACGCCCGAGCCTGGCGCAAGGGCGCGCGCGGCGAGCGGTTCACCAGCTGGCTCTTCGGCCGGCTCCCCGAGGGATGGCACGTGTTCAACGACGTCCCGATCGGGCAGCTCGGCGCGAACATCGATCACGTCGTGGTCGGGCCCGGCGGGACCTTCACCGTCAACACGAAGAACCGTTCGGGGAAGGTGTGGCTCGCGCCCCGGACCCTGCTCGTGAACGGCGTCAAGACCGACTACCTCCCCAAGGCCGCCCGCGAGGCGGCGCGTGCGTCCGACCTCGTGAGCGGAGGGCTCGGACGCACCGTCCCGATCCGAGCGGTCCTCGCGATCGTGGCCGACGACTGGGCGATCAAGGGCCAGCCCTCGGACGTCTTCGTCGGCAGTCCCCGCAGCGTCAAGCGCTGGTTCCTCGAGCAGCCGACGACCCTGTCGCCGCGCGAGGTGGACGAGGTCGCGGCCGTGTGCGCCAAGCCCTCGACCTGGACGGGCTAGGCGTCCGACCAGTCGATCGCGACCACGCGCACGGGCTCGGCGAGCCCCTTCAACGAGACCTCGCGCTCCTGCCCGAACGCGAACGGGATCGCGCCGGCCGACACGGTCGACACCGTCGCCGAGGATCTCGCCGCCCTCGGCGATCGCGCCCACGCGCGCGGCTTCGTGGACGCCGAGGCCCGCGTAGTCGTCCGCGATCACGGTCGCCTCGGCCGCGTGGAGCCCGATCCGCACCTGGGGCGCGAACCCGTGCTTGCGGCGGTGATCGGTGAGCCGCCGCTGGATCGCGACCGCGCAGCTCGCCGCGGCCGCCGCGTCGCCGAACGACGCGAAGAACCCGTCGCCGGTCGTGTGGACGACCTCGCCCTGGTGCGAGCCGATCTGCGTTCGGAGCGTCTCGTCGTGCCAGCGCAGGATGCCCTCCCATGCCTCGTCGCCGATCGTGCGCACCAGGTCGGTCGAACCCACGATGTCCGTGAACATGAACGTCCGCACGACCCGGCGTCCGGCGTCGCCCGCGTCGCCGGCGCGGATCATCTCCTCGCACCGCTCGGCGTCCCGGACCGCTCCCAGGCCCTCGAACGCGGCCTTGGCCGACCCGAGCTCGAGGACGGCGGACGCCTCGTCGCCGCCGGCGCGGTACGCGACCGCCAGCCAGCGGCGCGCCTGGGCGGCCTCGAAGGGCGCGTCGGCCTCGGTCCACGTGCGCACGGCCTTGCGGAGCTCGGCGATCGCGGCCGCGGCGTCCTCCTCGTACGTGAGCGTCGCGCCGAGCGCCTGGTACGCCGCCGCGTGCAGCATCGGAGCGCCGATCGCCTCCGCGGTCCGGCCGAGCTCCTCCGCCGCCTCGCGCGCATCGGTGACGTCGTACGCGGCCAGCGCGATCTCGACGCGCGCGGGCAACAGGCGTGCCCGGTCGAACGGGTCCCCCGCGTCCGCCAGCGCGGTGCCGATCGACGATCGGGCCGCGTCGACCTGGCCGCGCGCGAGACGGAGCAAGGCCATCCCCGGCTGCGGCTCGTTCCCCAGCCGGTGGGCCTGCGCGAACGCCTCCTCGGCGCCGTCGAGATCGCCACGACGCAGACGCACCTCGCCCACCTCGTTCGCCCCTGCCCCCGCCTGCGGGAGCCGCCCGAACGCCTCGAGCTCGGTCCGCGCCTTGCCGGCCTCGTCCTCGGCCGCGTCGTACGAACCGCGCAGGCGCAAGATCTCGGCCCGCTGCACGCGGCAGACCCCCGGGAAGGCGGTGATCGACTCGCGCTCGCACCATCGTGCGGCCGCCTCGGTCCACTCCGACGCCCGCCGGTAGTCGGCGACGCTCCGGCAGATGCCGATCGTGAGGCAGTAGATGTTGCCCGCCACGTACGGCGAGAGCTCGCCCCCGACGGCGGCCAGGGTTGCCTCGTCGACGAGCGCGAGCCCCTGCTCGACCTGCGTGTGGAACACGAGGATCGCGCCCTCGAGCGCCCGGCCGAACGCCTCGATATCCCGGTCCCCCAGCCGCGCACCGATCCCCTGGACGGCCGTCGCGTGCCGCTCCGCCTCTTCGAACTCACCGCGCTCGAACGACGACCGGACCAGGCAGAGCTCGAGCCACCCTTGCTCGCTGCACTCGGGCTCGTCGGCCAGCAGGCGGGTGGCGCGCTGGAGCCAGCCGTTGGACACGGCCGATTCCTGCCGGTCCGCGTGCTCGATCGCGAGCCGGAGCCCGACGCGGGCGGCATCGCGGCCCCTGCCCTCCCCGGAGAAGGATGCGAATGCCCGCTCGAACGCCTCGATGCTCTCGCTGGGGTGCGCGCTCCACCAGGCCGCTTGGGCCAGGCGTTCGAGGTCCTCGCCGCTCAGGCCCTGCTCGTCCAGGGCGCCGAACCCCTCGTACGCCTGCTGCCACGCGTGCGCCTCGAGCGCGTGCCGGGCACGTTCCAGGGTCTCGGTCTCGGTCAACGCGGGGCTCCTTTCGGCCGGATGATGGCACGCGGTCGATGCAACATCGACCCGTGTCCTACACTGCCGGGCGTCGTTCGGGCGCGAAGGAGGCAGCCGGTGGGCGACCGACCGCGCCGGCACGACGAGATCAAGGGTGCGACCGTCCTGCTGACCGGGTGGTCGGAGGGACGGGAGCGCGAGGTGGCCGACGCGCTCGGCACGATCTCGACGGAGCCGGTGGACCTGGACGACGTGGAGCTCCCCTTCGTCGCGCTCCCGAAGACCACCCTCGAGAAGGCCGAGGCCGCCCGCGACCTGCTGGTCGAGGCGGGCGGTTCGGTCGATCTGCAGGACGCGTGGGTCACGCGCGACGCGCCACGACCGGTCGCGGCGCGACCGACGTGCCCGTTCTGCGGTTCGACGAAGACGCAGCCCTACACGCACGCCGGGCCCGCGGCCCGAACGTCGATGAAGTGCACGACGTGCGGCCAGCGTTTCCGCGTCTAGGACCGCTAGGTCCCAGATCGAAGGATCCGATCAGCGGCCCGAACCGTCGCCGGACCGGCGGGCTGGGTGGAGCGGGATCGGCAACGCGCGGACCGAGCCCACGCGACCGAGAGCATCGTCCACCGCCGCCGCGATCGCGGCGCCGCACCCCGTTGCACCCCCTTCGCCGGCGCCCCGAACACCCAGCGGGTTGCTCGCCGCCGGCCAGTCCTGCGAGATCAAGACGCCGATCGGCGGGACCTCGCCCGCGGTCGGGAGCAGGTAGTCGGCCAGCGTGGTCGACAGCGGTTGGCCGTCGTCCGTGTACCGGAACTCCTCAAGGAGGGCGCCGGCGATGCCCTGGGCGGCTCCACCGACCAACTGCCCCTCCACCAACGCCGGGACGACCGCCCGCCCGACCTCGTAGCCGATGAAGTACCCGAGGATCCGAACGCCGCCCGAGTCGGGATCGACCTCGACATGGGCGAGGTGGATCCCGTACGGGTACGTCATCGTGTCGACCTCGAAGATCTCCCGAGCCGAGAACCCGCCGGTACGGCCGGCCAGCTCGGCCAGCGACACCACCCTTTCCCGTGACCCCGCGGCCGCGAAGCCGCCACCCGACAGCCGGAGGTCGGCGGCATCGACCTCCAGGACATCGGCCGCTGCGTCCCGGGCGAGCTCGGCCACGCGATCGGCGGCGGCGGCGACCGCATTCCCGGCGAGGACGGTCGAACGACTCGCCCACGAGCCGACGCCCTCGGGGACCAGGTCGGTGTCGCCCAACACGACTGTGACGTCGTCGGCCTCCAGACCGAGCCGCTCGGCGGCGAGGGTCGCGAGGACGGTCTCGACGCCCTGGCCGAGCGACGTGGCCCCCGCGGTGACCCGGACCACTCCCGACGGCAACAGTTCCACGCCGGCGTGCTCGAGCGGCCCGAGCCCGCTCTTCTCCATGAAGATCGCCGCGCCGGTCCCCACCATCCTGCCCTGCGCCCGGAGGCGGGCCGACCCTTCGCGCCAGGTCTCGAACCCGGACTCGGCGATCGTGCGATCGAGCAGGCCGCCGACGTCGCCCGCATCGATCGTCATCGCCGTGCCGATCGCCGAGAGCCCCCGGTGGAGCGGGAGCTCGTCGGGCGACAGGAGGTTCCGCCGCCGGAGGTCGAGCGGATCGAGCCCGAGGTCGTGGGCGGCCAGATCGAGGAGCCGCTCTCGCGCGAACGTCCCCTCGTAGCGACCCGGGCCCCGGTAGGTGCCGCACGGCGTCCGGGGGGTGAGCACCACGTGCGCGGTGCCTCGGTAGGCCGGAACGCGGTACGGACCGGGGAGCATGCTGAGCGTCAGGTCCGCCACCAGCACACCGTGGGTTCGGATGTACGCGCCGGTGTCGTGCCACACCTCGTCGGCGATCGCGAGCAGCCGGTGGTCCCGGTCGAACGCGGCCGAGATCGCGTGGATCTGGTGCCGCGAATGGTTCGCCGCGACCAGGTGCTCCGAGCGATCCTCGATCCACTTCACGGGCCGACCCGTCCGCGCGGCGAGCCACGGCACCAGGAAGTCCTCCGGGTAGAACTCGCCGCGGACGCCGAACCCCCCACCCGCGTCGGCCGCGTGCAGCCGGATCTGCTCCACGGGGATCTCGAGCATCGAGGCCAGCACCCGGCGGTTGAAGTGCGGGACCTTCGTCGTTCCCCAGATCTCGAGCCGCCCGCCGCGCGGGGCGGCGAGCAACCCTCGTGTCTCGAGCGGCACCCCCGAATGCCGGCCGACGGTGAATTCGGCGTGGATGACGTGGGCCGCGTTCGCGAACGCCGCCTCGACGTCCCCGTAGCCCATCTCGAGCTCGGCGGCGCGATCGGCCTCGCGCAGGTCGAGCACCGCCGGGAGCTCCTCGACCTCGAGCACGACGAGCTCCGCCGCATCCTCGGCCGCGTACGGGTCGTCGGCGAGCACGACCGCGACGGGCTCGCCGACGTAGCGCACACGCTCGCGCGCCAGGACCGGTTGCAGGTACGCGTCGAGCGGCTGGTCCGCGACCTGGACCCGGACCGGGATCGGGCTCACCTCCGGCAGGTCCGCCCCGGTCACGACCGAATGCACGCCTTCGGACGCGCGCGCCGCGCTCGTGTCCACCTCGCGCAGGATCGCGTGGGCGACCTGCGAGCGGACCACCCGGAGCCAGAGCTGATCGGGCAGATCGACGTCGTCGACGAAACGGCCGCGACCGGCCAGCAGTCGCGGGTCTTCGACCCGGAGCGTCCGCCCGGTGCGGGTCACGGCTCCGTCGACGGGTCGGCGACCGCGTCGGCGGCCAGGCGGACGGCGCGAAGGATGTTCTGGTAGCCGGTGCACCGGCAGAGGTTGGACGCCATCGCCTCACGGATCTGATCGTCCGAGGGCGACGGGTGATCGCGCAGGAACGCGGTCGCGAGCATCAGGAACCCCGGCGTGCAGAACCCGCATTGGAGCGCGTGGCTCGACGAGAAGATCTCCTGCAGCGGCGACAGGTGCTCCTGGTCGCCCAGACCCTCCACCGTCCGGACGTCGGCGGCGTCGGCCTGGACGCCGAACACCAGACACGAGCGGACCGGCTCGCCGTCCAGCAGCACCGTGCACGAACCACACACGCCCTGCTCGCACCCGACGTGCGTCCCCGTGTACCCCAGGTCGTGGCGCAGCACGTCCACCAGTGTTCGGCGGGGCTCGACCTCCACCGTGTGTTCGGTGCCGTTGACGGTGAGGGTGACGCGCTGTCGTTCGATCATGTCGCGTCACCAACCGCGGCGATCGCGTGCTTGCGGATCGCGCCGAGCAGCCGCTCCGGCGTGATCGGGATCTCGTCGATCTCGACGCCGAGGTGCGCGAGCGCGTCGGACACGGCGTTCGCGATCGCCGCCGGGGCGCCGATCATGCCGCCCTCGCCCATCCCCTTGGCGCCGGTCGCCGAATGCGCGGAGGGCGTCTCCAGGTGCTCGATCTCGATGCGCGGGATCTCGCCGGCCGTGGGGACCAGGAGGTCGGCGAACGTGCCCGAAAGTGGCTGGGCCTGGTCGTCGTAGGCGAGCCGCTCGTACAGCGCGGCCGCGATCCCCTGCGCGACGCCGCCGTGCACCTGCCCCTCGACGATCATGGGGTTGATCACCGACCCGCAATCCTCGACGACGACGTACCGACGGATCGCGACCTCCCCGGTCGCGGGATCGACCTCGACCTCGACGCCGTGGGCCGCGTTCGAGAACGTGCCCGGCGGATCGAAGGTCGAACGGACCTCGAGCCCGGGTTCGGTCTCGGCCGGGAGCCGGTGGGCCGCATGGTGCGCGACACGGGCGACGTCGGCGATCGCGACCGACCGACCGGGCGCGCCGCGCACCGAGATCGACCCATCGGCGACCTCGACGTCGTCGGGCGCGACCTCGAGCAGGTGCGCGCCGATCCGCGCGAGCCGTTCGGCCAGCATCTCGGCGGCCCGTTGGACGGCCCCGCCGCCGATCGCGATCGAACGGCTCGCGAAGGTCCCCCATCCGTACGGGGTCGCATCGGTGTCGCCCTGCACCACCCGGACGTCGTCCGGACGCAGGCCGAGCTCGTCCGCCGCGATCTGCGCGAACGTGGTCTCGTGCCCCTGGCCGTGGGACAGGGTGCCGACGGCTACCGTCACGCCCCCGGACGCGTCCATCCGCAGGTGCGCGCTCTCGAACCCCGGCGTGACCGCCATCTTCCGCGACGCGAACGCCGGCGTCCCGTACGCGGTCCGTTCTGAGAAACAGGAGAACCCCTGGCCGATCAGTCGCCCATCGAGCCGCGCGTCGGCCTGTCGTTCGCGCCACGTAGCGTGATCGAGCGCCGTCGCGCACCGCTCGAGCGACTCCCGGTAGCTCCCCTCGTCGTACAGCAGCCCCGAAGCGCTCCGGTACGGGAACTCGCCCGAGCCGATCAGGTTGCGCACCCGGAGCTCGACGGGATCGAGGTCCAGACGGCGGGCGGCCATGTCCATCAGGCGTTCCATCACGAACGTGATCTGCGGACGCGAGACGCCGCGGTACGGCGCGATCGGCGGCTTGTTGGTCGCGACGGCCCTGGCGCGGGCCCGGTATCGGGTGAGCCGGTAGGGTCCGGGAAGCTCGGTCGCGGCCATCAACGGCTCGACGCCGCAGGTGAACGGGTAGCACGAGTACGCGCCGACGTCGCAGGCGATGTCGGCGTCGAGCCCGAGCAGGGTCCCCTCGGCGTCGAACCCGGCCCGGACGGCGTGCCGCTGCTCGTGGCCGTGGAAGCTCGCCGTCAGGTTCTCGAGCCGGTCCTCGATCCACTTGACGGGTCGCTGCAGCCTCGCCGCGGCGGCCGAGACGAGGATCTCCTCGCGCCCGATCACGCACTTCAGACCGAAGCCGCCGCCCACGTCGGGCGTGATCACGCGCACGCGATGTTCGGGCAGACCCAACAGATCGGCGATCGTGGTCCGGACCAGATGCGGGATCTGGTGCGAGATGTGGACGATCAACCGGCGTTCGCGCGCGTCCCACTCGGCGACGCACGCGCGCGTCTCGATCGGCGCGGCGGTCAGTCGGGCGCTGGAGAACGTGGCGTCGATCACGAGGGCTGCCGCGCCGAGCGCGGCATCGAGCTCCGCGTGGTCCACCATCGCGGCGTCCAGGAGCAGGTTCCGCATCGCCGCCTCGTGGACGAGCGGGGCCCCATCGGCGGTCGCATCGTCGATCGATGACACGCCGTCACCGGGCACGTAGTCGATCTCGACGGCCTCGGCGCCGTCCTCGGCCGCGTAGCGCGAACCGGCGAGCACCATCGCCACCGGTTCGCCCGCGAACCGTACGCGCTCGCGGGCGAGCAACGGCATCTCCGTGACCACGAAGTCGTCGCGCTCGAGGATCGCGCGCAGGCCCGGCCGATCGACGTCAGCGGCCTCCCAGACCTCCACGACCTCGGGGACCCTCCGTGCCGCGCCGGCGTCGATCGACGCGATCCGTGCCGCCGCGAACGGCGAGCGGGCGAACGCGGCGTGCAGCAGTCCGGCGGGCGCCAGGTCGTCGACGAACCGCGACGCGCCCGTGAGCAAGCGCGGGTCTTCCACGCGCCGGACAGGCGTCCCCGACCATCGCGCGCCTCTTCGACCCGCCGCCGGGGGGGCGTCAGCCATCGGCACGCACCGCGTCGCCGAGCGCCCGCCGGACGAGCGCAGCCGCGAGCTCCTTGCGGTAGTCCGAGCTCCCGTGGATGTCGGACGGCGGCCGCAGACCCGCCGCCGCGGCCCGCCCCGCCTCGTCGAACGCCTCGTCGGTCGGCGCGGCCCCGGCGAGCATCGCCTCCGCCTCCATCGCTCGGACCGGAGCGTCGCTCACCCCCGCGAGCGCGATCCGCGCCGACCGCACCCGCCCGTCCTCCATCTCGAGCGCGGTCGCGACAGCGACGACCGCGAAATCGCCCTGCCGCCGCGCGAACTCGCGGATCGCGGATCGCGGCGCCGGCCCGGGGAAGTGGGTCTCGGTCACGACCTCGTCGGCGCCGAGCGCGGTCGTGAAGACCCCGAGGAAGAAGTCCGAGGCGGCGACGGTACGCGAGCCCTGCGGTCCGGCGATGACGATCTCGGCATCGAGCAGCAGTGCGAGCATGCACCATTCGGAGGTCGGATCCGCGTGCGCGATGCTGCCGCCGAACGTGCCTCGCGTTCGGATCGGGTAGTGGCCGATGAAACGGGCCGCGCGCGGCAGGATCGAGTAGCCCTCGAGGACGCCGGGCTCCGCGTTGGTCTCGATGTCGCGGTGCGTGGCGAGGGCTCCGATCCGTAGCGCGTCGCCGTCGCGCCTCACGTAGCGCAGCTCCGTGACGCGGTTGATGTCGATCAACGCCGACGGTCTCGCGAGGCGGAACGCCATCAGCGGCACGAGGCTCTGCCCGCCGGCGATCACCTTGGCGTCCTCGCCCTCGCGCGCGAGGAGCTCGAGCGCCTCGCCCACCGAAGCGGCGCGGTGATACGCGAAGCTCGCCGGTTTCAACCTCTCTCCTCGAGCCGGACCGCGGGGAAGCGCCATAGTACAGTCGCGTCTCGCGCGGAGAGGACCGCCCATGCTCGTGGACCTGTCGATGCCGTTGTCCCCCAAGACCGTGCCGGTCCCCGGACACCCCGAGCCGACGTTCACGCCGCTGCATCTGCTCGAACGCGACGGGCTCCGCAACACCGTGATGTCGCTCAGCCTGCACACGGCCACGCACATCGACGCTCCCTCCCACTTCATCGCCGACGGCGCGGCGATCGACGAGATCGCGATCGATCGGTTCCACCGCCCAGGCCTGCGTCTCGACCTCACCGGCTCCGAACCCGGTTCGCAGATCGGGTTGCAGGAGCTCACCGCGGCCGGCTTCGACGCGGCCGCCTCTCGCGAGTCGATCCTGATGCTCGCGACCGGGTGGACCGATCGCGCGTTCGAGACGCCGCAGCTGTACGGCGGGAACCCGTACCTCGCGCTGGATGCCGCCGAGGCGATCGCGGCCGCCGCGCCATCGGCGATCGGCCTGGACTTCGCCGTAGACCGCGGCAGAGCCGTTCCCGAACCACGTCGTGCTCCTGGGCGCCGACGTGCTGCTGATCGAGAACCTGATGCGCCTGCCCGAGCTCCCGCCGGAAGGGTTCACTGTCAGCGCCTTCCCGATCCGGATCGCCGGGGAGAACGGCGCGCCCGCACGCGTGGTCGCGGAGCTTCCCGGGTGAACATCGGCCGGGTCCACCACATGGGGATGATCGTCGCCGACCTCGACCGGGCCATCGGCGGGTTCCGCGATGTGCTCGGGCTCGAGCTCGATCACACCGAGCCCTACGGCGAGGAGCTCGACATCGCCTTCCTGCCCTGCGGCGAGGTGTTGGTGGAGCTGATCCAACCGCTCACGGCGGAGGGCTTCAGCGCCGACTGGCTCGCGAGCGCCGGGCCGGGCATCCAGCACGTGGCGTTCGAGGTCGACGATCTGGACGCAGCGCTGCAGGAGCTCGCGGACAAGGGCGTGCGCCCCACCGGTGCCGCGCCCCGGCCCGGCGCCGGGAACACGATCATCGCCTTCCTCGAGCCCGAGCGGTTCGGCGGCATCATCGTCGAGCTCGTCCAGCCGCGGTGAGCGTCCTTCGGACGGACGAGCCCGCCGAGGGCGTGCTCCGCCTGCGTCTGGATCGGCCCGCCAAACGCAACGCCGTGGACCGCGAGCTCGCCGAGGCGCTGGTCGAGGCGTTCGGGTCGTCCGATGCGAAGGTCGTGATCCTCGGCAGCAGCGGACCCGAGGCGTACTGCGCGGGGTTGGACCTCTCGCTGGAACCGGCGGAGCGTGTCGCCGTGAGCGATCTCCTGTACGAGACGTACGAACGCATGCTCGCGTCGCCCGCGCCGATCGTGGCCTCGATCCCGGGGCCGGCGATCGGCGGCGGCGCGCAGCTCGCGATCGCAGCCGACCTCCGGGTCGCCGGCCCGACGGCGCAGATCCGGTTCGCCGGACCGGGCCACGGGCTCGCCGTCGGGGCGTGGGGGCTCGGCTCGCTCGTCGGCAGGGGACGCGCGATGGATCTCTGCCTGTCGATGCGGCCGGTGTCGGCGGACGAGGCCGCGGCCATCGGCCTCGTCGACCGGGTCGCCCACGATCCGGACGCCGAGGCCCTCGAGCTCGCGACGCGGCTCGTGCGGCTGGACGCCCCGGCCGTCGCCCGCGTGAAGCGGCTCGTCACCTCGGACGGCCTTCTCGAGGCCCTGCGACGCGAACGGCGGGACAACCTGTCGACGTGGTCGGGAGAGATCCCGGAGGCCTCGCTCCCCGCTCCCCTCCGCGACGATGCCTGACCCGCTCGCCGACGGGACGATCGCACGGGCCGCTCCGGCGGCGTGGGAGACGCACCTCGGGGGGAAGGTGGACGACGGGCTGCTCGCGGCGCTCGGCGCCGGATCGCTGGCGGCGGCGTTCCGCGAGTCGGCCGACGCTCGCCCGGATGCGCCCGCGCTGACGATCGACGGCGCCTCGGCTGGCCACGGCGACCTGGACGACCGGGCGGCCGGGGTCGCTGGATGGCTGCGAACGCACGGGGTCGAACCGGGAGACCGGGTGCTGCTCTGCGCCCCGAACTCCCTCGCGCTCGTCGTGGCGTACCTCGCGACGCTCCGGGTCGGGGCCACCGCCGTTCCCCTGGCCCCGACGCTCGCCGGGCCCGAGCTCGCGGGGATCGCCGCGATCGCCGACCCCGTCGCTGCGTTCGCCGGCGGAACCTCGCGCACGACGCTTCGAACGCTCGCCGCCGATCGATGGCCGGTGGTGGCCCTGGACGCCGACTCCGGTTCGAGCCTGGCCGAGGCCGAGGCGACGGGTGAGCCGCTCGACCCGGTCGAGGTCCCGGGTTCTGCCACCGCCGTACTGGCGTTCACCTCGGGGACGACCGGTCGACCCAAGGGCGTGCCGCTCTCGCACGCGAACCTGCTGTCGTCGATCCGCGCGGCGATGCTCGCCTGGCGGTGGAACGCCGAGGACGTGCTCCTACACGCCCTCCCGCTCTCGCACCAGCACGGGCTCGGCGGCGTGCACGCGACGCTGCTCGCGGGATCGCGGGCGGTGATCCACGCCGGCTTCGACGCGGCTCGGCTCGCCGCCGATGTCGAGGACGAGCGGGCGACGGTGTTGTTCGCCGTCCCCGCGATCTACCAGCGCCTCGTCGGGACCGACGGTATCGGACCGTCGGCGTTCGCCACGCTCCGGCTCGCGATCTCAGGCTCCGCACCGCTCTCCCCCTCGCTGTTCGACCGCGCGGCCGCGCTGCTCGGTCGGGAACCGCTCGAGCGCTACGGCACCACCGAGAGCGGCCTCGACACGTCCAACCCGTACGCGGTCTCCGCTCGACCCGGGAGCGTGGGCCTGCCGCTGCCGGGCGTCTCGATGGCGATCGCGGACCCGGACGGCGTGCCGCTAGGATCGGGTTCGGACGGCGAGATCGTGTTCCGCGGCCCGCAGGTGTTCACCGGCTACACCGAGGACGCCGAAACCACCACCGCGTTCCACCCGGGTGGATGGTTCCGAACCGGCGACATCGGGCGCGTCGACCCGCGCGACGGGTTCCTCACCATCACGGGCCGTTCCAAGGAGGTCATCATCACCGGCGGCCTCAACGTCTACCCGCGAGAGGTCGAGTTGGCGCTGGAGACCCACGCGGACGTGAGCGCGGCCGCGGTCGTTGGGGTCGCGTCCGAGCGGTGGGGTGAGGAGGTCGTCGCGTTCGTCGTCACCGAGCCGGGCCGCGTGCCGAACGGCGACGGGTTGATCGCCTTCGCGCACGGTCGGCTCGCCGCGTACAAGTGCCCCAAGCGCGTCATCGCGATCGGCGAGCTCCCGGTGAATGCGATCGGCAAGCTCGACCGTGAGCGGCTCCGCGAGCTCGCCGGCGGCGTTGGATAGATGACGCCCGGGGTCATAGACGCCGCGCTCGAGGGCATCGACGCGTGGCAGGGGCCGACGAACGCCTTCGCGCAGGTGTTCGCCGACGAGGCTCGAGCCGACGTCGAGGATCCCGGTCGGGACGGGCCCCTCGCCGGTGTGCCGATAGCGGTGAAGGACCTGTTCGACGCTCGCGGCCACCCGACCACGGGATGTTGCGCCGCGATCCCACCCCGACCCGCCGAACGCGACGCGACACTCGTCGCCCGCCTCCGAGACGCCGGCGCGATCGTGATCGGCAAGACGAACCAGCACGAGCTCGCGGCGGGCGTGACCAACCTCGGGTCGGCCTGCGGACCCACCCGGAACCCGTGGGATCCGACCAGGATCAGCGGCGGATCGAGCGGCGGCTCGGCGATCGCGGTCGCGACCGGCATCGTCCCGATCAGCCTGGTCTCGGACACGGGAGGTTCGGCAAGGATCCCGGCTGCGTTCTGCGGGACCTGGGGCCTGAAGCCAACGCACGGGCGGATCTCGACCCAGGGCATGATGCCGCTCGCCCCCGAGATGGACTGCCCGGGCCTGCTCGGCAGCTCGCTGAAGGACCTGCGTCGGGGCTGGGAGGTGGTCGCGGATCGACCCGGCGACGACGAGGGCGCGGCCGTCGTCGGTCGGCTCCGCGGCGGGCGGTGGGGACGATGTGGGCTCGAGATCCGAGCTGCCATCCGGCACGCGGCCGAACGCTTCCGAGACGCCGGCGTCGAGGTGCGCGACGTCGACGGGTCGTCGCTCGACGACATCCAGCATGTGTGGAACCGGCTCGCGTGGCCGGCGTTCGCGGAGCGCTACGGTGGACTGCTCCACCACCCGTCGCTCGGCGCCGGTGCCGCATCGCTGATCCGGTGGGGCGAGGCGCACCGGAACGAACTGCCGAGCGCTCGCGCCCGCGCCGACGAGATCCGTGCTTGGTTCGCCGAGTCGTTCGCGGGCATCGACCTCCTCCTCACGGCGACCACGCCGTACGCCGCACCCCCGATCGACGCGGCGGAGGTGGACCTCGGCGACGGCTCGACGATCGACGTCCACGCTCGGGGGGCCGGCGTGGTTCACGACCCCGGCCAACGTCGCGGGGCTCCCGGCCCTGTCCGTCCCGTTCGCGACCTCGAGCGAGGGTCTCCCCCTCGGCGTCCAGCTGATCGGCCCCGGCGACGGCGAGGGCACGCTGCTCGCGGCGGCCGAGATCCTGCGCCCAACCGGCGACCCGCTCCCGCGGCCGGCGGTCCCGAGAAGCTGATGCCCTATCATCCGGCGCGGCCGGCGTTCGGCCGGCGAGGGGAGGCGTGATGGATCTGGGGCTCGAGGGCGCGATCGCGTTCGTCACCGGGGCGAGCAAGGGCATCGGCAAGGCCACCGCGCGCATCCTCGCGCAGGAGGGATGTCAGGTCGCGATCACGGCTCGCGGCGACGAGCTGCTGCAGCGGACGGCGGCCGAGCTCGCGAGCGAGACCGGCGGCGAGGTGATACCGCTGCAAGGCGACATGAGCGTCGTCGAGGACGTCGAGCGAACGGTGGCGGAGACGATCGGACGCTTCGGTCGTATCGACATCCTCGTGACCTGCGCGGGCTCTTCGCCGGGCGGCCTGCTCGAGAACCTGACGGAGGACGACTGGTTCGGCAGCCTGAACCTGAAGTTCATGGGTTATGTCCGCACCTGCCGCGCGGTCGTGCCCCACATGCGCGAGGCGGGCAGCGGAAGCATCGTCCTGGTCGTCGGCAACGACGGCCTGAAGCCGAGCTACTGGGAGATGACGGCGGGCGTGGCGAACGCCGCCGACATCAACTTCGCCTCGTCGCTGGCCGAGCAGTACGGCCCGCTCGGGATCCGCGTGAACACCGTGAACCCCGGGCCGGTCAACACCGAGCGGTGGGACGGGCTCGAGAAGGCGTTCGCGCGCGACAAGGGCATCGACCAGGACGCCGCGCACGAGCTCGCCATCGGCAGCCTCCCGCTCGGCCGGATCTGCGAGCCCGAAGAGGTCGCGAACCTCGTGGCGTTCCTCGCCTCCCCGCGCGCGAGCTACCTGAACGGCGCGCACATCCCGATGGACGGCGGGCAGCGCAAGGCGCTGATGGACCTCTAGGAACCGCTCGGGGCCTCGGATGAGGTGGTCCGGACGATCTCGCCGCCCGCGCGTTCGACCGCCGCGATCGCGCGTTCGCCGTCGCCGTGCTGAAGATCCACCGCACGGATGGCGTCGAAGAGCACCCGGACGCGGAAGCCCTGCTTGATCCCGTCGAGCGCCGTCGAGTTCACGCAGTAGTCGGTCGCCAGCCCACACACGACCAGACGGAGGACACCTCGTTCGTGGAGGAGCTCGGCGAGCTCGGTCGGCTCGGTCTCCTCGGTCGTCGGATCCCGCATCGTGAACCCCGAGTACCCGTCCTCGCCGTTCGACCCCTTCCGGACGACCGGACCGTCGACATCGAGGTCGGGGTGGAACTCCGCCCCCCACGTGTCCATGACGCAATGGACCGGCCAGATCCCGCCGTCCTTGGCGAAGTGCGGGGTCGAGGCCGGATGCCAGTCCGCCGTGTAGACGACGTGGGCGCCGGCGGCGCGGGCGTTCGCGATCTGGGCGTTGATCGTGGGGACGAGGCTCTCGCCACCCTTCACGTACAGCCCGCCATCAGGGTGCGCGAAGTCGTTCTGGACGTCGACCACCACGAGAGCCGTCTGAGCGTCGTACGAGGGTCCGGCCATCGGTCCGCAGATGGTAGTCCACGTCCGGGGAGGAGGTCAGTCCTCATCGTTCCTTTCAGTCCTCCTCGTTCCTTGGCTCGCTGCGCCGGAGCTTGGTCCGCGCGCGCCGCTTCTTGTCGGCCAGCCGGCGTTCGACGGCGCCACGGGTGGGTCGGGTGAGGCGCCGGCGCGGCGGCGGCGGCGCGAGGGCTGCGGCCAGCGTCTTCGCCATGCGTTCGAGCGCGGCCTCGCGGTTGCGGAGCTGCGAGCGATGCTCGGAGGCCTTGACGGTCAGGACGCCGTCGACGAGCCGGCGCGAGAGGCGTTCGAGCACCCGCGCGCGCTGGACCGGGCCGAGCGCGGTCGTCCTCGCGACGTCCAGGCTGAGCTCGACGCGCGAGTCGGCCGTGTTGACCGACTGACCGCCCGGCCCCGACGAACGGCTGAACCGCCACGCGAGCTCGCGTTCGGGGATCACGACGGATCGGGTCACGCGCAACGGACCGGTCATCGGGATCCTTCATACACTCCGCGCGTGAAGATCGGCGTGATCGTGCCCGGGGCCGCGAGCGATGCCGGGGGCGACCGACCCTCGTGGCCGGCGATCGCGTCGTTCGCGCGGGCGGCCGAGGCGCACGGGCTCGATTCGGTGTGGATGTTCGACCACTTCTTCCACAAGCCCGCCGAGCGGACCGATCGACGGGCAGCTCGAGGCGTGGACGATCGTGAGCGCCCTCGCCGCCGCGACCGAACGCGTCGAGATCGGCACGCTCGTGCTGTGCTCGAGCTTCCGCGACCCCTCGCTCGTGGCCAAGATGGCGGCGACCGCCGACGAGGTGAGCGGGGGACGGCTGATCCTCGGCCTCGGGGCCGGGTGGCACGACGCGGAGTACGAAGCGTTCGGGTTCCCGAAGGACCACCGCGTCGAACGCTTCGGCGAGGCGCTCCGGATCGTCCGTCCGTTGCTGCGCGGCGAGAAGGTGACGTTCGAGGGCGAGTACTTCACGACGCGGGACGCGGTGCTCGAACCCCCGCCGGCGCGCGACATCCCGATCCTGGTGGCGTCGTTCGGCGCGCGGATGCTGGGGCTGACCGCCCGGCACGCGGACGCGTGGAACACGGCCTGGTTCGGGGCACCCGACGAACGTCTGCGCGAGCGTCTGGGCGAGCTCGACGCGGCGCTCGCGGCGGAGGGCCGGGACCCGGCGACGCTCGAACGCACCGTCGGGATCGAGGTGCGCGACCCGTCGCTCCCGCCGGCCGAACAGGGCGGAGACGACCGGGCGTTCGACGGATCGGTCGACGAGCTCGCGGAGGCCCTGGCCGCGTACGACGAGCTCGGGATCGGCCATCTGATGGTGGTGCTCCAGCCCATGACCGAGGCGTCGCTCGAACGGCTGGCGCTAGCTCTGGCTCGTCGCTGAGCCCGCCGCGTCCGAGCGTTCGCGTTCGGTCCGGCGCCACAGGACGACCAGACCCACGAGCGTCGCGACGAAGCCGAGCACCGAGGCCACGAGGAACACCGACGAATAGCCCTCGGGCGTGTCGCTCACGATCTGGCTCCCGATCGCGGCGGCCGCGACACCCACCCCCGCGCCGATGACCAGAGGAAGACCGGCCGCGATGCGGTCCCCGGCCGGCAAGCGGATGCCCACCGCCCCCGCGGCGACGGCGGCCGTGCCGACGAGGACGAACGACAGCGTCATGTTCATCTCCACGCTCATGGCGACATCGTCGTCGGTCCGGCGGGGTGCGGACAAGCGTCGACACCCAAATGCAACGGAACCTGGTCACGTTCGTCGCACGGTCGCCACGTGGCGGGAGCGGTTCGAACCGGACGCGCCGTCAGTGGCCGCAGGCGCAGGCGCCGCCGCACGCGCAGCCGCCCGTCGCGTGGGGAGCGCTCGAACCCGTGGACGCGGTGCCGGCGATGAACGAGAACTGCCGGCGCACGCGGTCGCTGCCGCAGGAGGGGCACGCGAGCGCGGTGTCCACGGAGGCGGTCATCGGGCGCCGGTCCTCGAACCGGTGCTCGCACGCCATGCAGAGGTAGTCGTAGGCAGCCATCGTGGTCACCAGGATACCCCGGGTCGCCGACCCGGCGTCAGCTCGAGGTTCGGGCGGCGCGCTTCTCTTCGTAGTGCGACGCCATCGCGTCGAGCATCGACAGGTAGTTCGTGATGCCGTCGCGGGCCTGCTCGGCCTCGTCGGTCAGCCCCGTCACCTGGTCGATCTTCCAGTGCGTGAACAGGACCGGCAGCACGACCTCGTCGTGGTGGATCCGCAGGTCGTAGATCCCCGCCTTCGCGATCTCGATCGCCTTCGCCTTGAACTCGGGGATGTCCAGGCCCGGCATCGCGAACCCGGTCACCTGGCGGTTGATCGCGAGCATCATCTCGGACGGCGCGATCTCGAGCGCGGCCTTGCCCAGGTCGCGGTAGAACACGTAATGGAGGTTCTCGTCGGTCGCGATCCGCGCCGTGAGCTTCTCGATGATCGGGTCCTGCGTGAACGTTCCGGTGTTGCGGTGCGCGATCCGCGTGGCGAGCTCCTGCAGCGTCGTGTAGACGACGCCGTCGAGCGGGTCGAGCGCCCTCTGGCCACCGTTGCCGTCCGGGTAGTAGCCGCGGGAGACCTGGTCCATACGCCCGCGTTCGAGCCGCACCGGGTCGAGGCCGCGGGTCACCGTCAGGTAGTCGCGGAGCACGATCGCGTGACGCCCCTCCTCGGCCGTCCATCGGCGGACCCACTCGCCCCAGACGCCGCCCCGGCCGAAGATCTCCCACAGCGCGAGGTGGTAGTAGGGCAGGTTGTCCTCGGTCAGCAGGTTCACCTCGAGCGCGGTTCTCGACACGATCCCGAGGGCGCTGTCGGTCTCCTCCCAGGGCTCGTCCACGTAGTTGCGACCGACCTCGTAGGGGACGTACTCGTGCGGGAACCATTCGGTGGCGGCGGACAGGTGGCGTTCGAGGCCCCGGAGCATCGTGGGCTCGAGGAGCGCGAGCATCTCGGTGGGCGGGGTCGTGCGTTCGGTCGTTTGCACTCGAGCCTCCAGCGTCAAGCCTTCAGCCGAGTGTTTGGGGCTGAACGCGCGCGGCCGTGGGTTGGGGCCGCGTACCCGCTCCCGCGATCGGAAGCGCCCATGGAGTATACGCGGCCGAACCCGCGCTCTTCGGGAGGTCGCGGAGCTCAGGCTGCCGGCGCGCCAGCTCTGCGCTCGGCCTCGATCTTCAGCGATCGGAGGATGCCGTCGATGCCGCGCTGCAGGACCTTGCGGCTGTAGCCCTTCAGAACGCTCGGGATGAACCCGCGGAACGATTCGGCCGAGTGCGCGAGCGTGCCTCCGTCCCGGGATTCGAACCGGAAGACGTGGACCGCGTGGATCCCCATCGTGACGCCCGTCCACCCAAGCTCCCGAGGCGCTTCGACGGCCTGGAGCGTCGAGCGCAGCGTGGCCGAACCGGACTTCCAGCGGAAGGTCGTGCCGGGCTCGATCGGCCCCTCGACCGACATCGACTTCACGTCGTGGTTCCACCTCGGCCAGGCGGACAGGTCGGCCAGGACCTCCCAGACGACCTCCGGCGACGCCGCGATCTGCAGCTCGCCTTCCGCGGTCGCGGGCGCGGTCCGATCGATGTCCATCCACCCGGACCCTACCCGGCGGCGTCGGAGGTTGCGGGACCGGTCCTCCCTGAGCGGATAATCGGAGCAGTCCCGCAGAGGGAGGCTTGCGATGGAACGCTCCGCGCCCACCCCGCCCGTGGAACACACCGCGTCCACCCCGCCCGGAGACCGTGGGCTCAGGCGCGAGGCGATCGGCCTGCGCGAGGTGTTCTTCCAGTCCGTCACGCACATGGCGCCCGCCGCCGCGGTCGCCTTCTCGATCATCGTCGGCGCGAACTTCGCCTCCGGGGCCCTCCCGCTCTCGGTGCTGTTCGCGCTGGTCGGGTGCCTGCTGGTCGCGATCTCGATCGGCCAGCTCGCCAAGCACCTGCCGTCGGCCGGCGGCTTCTACACCTACACGGCCCGCGGGATCCACCCGTCGATCGGGTTCCTGGTGGCTTGGGGGTACGCGTTCGTCGAGCCGCTCGTCGCGCCTGCGCTGTACCTGATCTTCGCGCAGGTGGTCGCCGGGACGCTGCAGACCGAGTTCGGCTGGTCGTTCTCGACCTGGTGGTGGATCTGCGCGATCGCCGCCGCGGTCCTCGTGTTCCTCCTCGGCTGGTACGGGATCCAGATCAGCACGCGCGTCGGCACGATCCTCGGCGTGTTCGAGATCGGCGTGTTCACCGCCCTCGCGATCTGGCTGATCGTGGACGCCGGGAGCCGCAACGACCTCGCGGTCTTCGGTACGAGCTTCGCCACGGTGCCGGGGTTCGACGGGGTCTCGGGAGTGATCGCCGGGTCCGTCTACACGATCTTGGCGTTCATCGGGTTCGAGGCGGCGGCACCGCTCGCGGAGGAGGCGAAGGATCCGCGCCGGACGATCGGGCGGGCCGTGATCCTGTCGTGCATCGGGATCGGCGTGTTCTACGTCCTGACGACGTACGCGGCGGACGTGTACTTCGGCCCCGGCCGGTTCTTCAAGTTCCCGGCGTTCGGCGGCGGCAACCCGTGGGACGCGCTCGCGCGCGCCGCGTGGGGCGCCGGCTGGGTGCTGATCTTCCTCGCGATCGCGAACTCGGCCATCGCCAACTCGAACGCGAGCTCCAACGCGGCCACCCGGACCTGGTTCGCGATGGGCCGGATCCGGCTGCTGCCGGCGATGCTCGGCCGTACTCACCCGATCCACCGTTCGCCGCACGTGGCCGTGTTCGTGCAGTTCGTGATCGGGGTCGGCGTCGCGCTCTGGCTCGGCGCCCAGTACAACAGCCCGTTCCTGGCGTTCGCGATCTTGGGGACGATCATCGGCGCCGTCGTGATCGCGATCTACATGGCCGTCAACCTCGCGTGCCTGTTGTTCTACGCGCGCGAGCACCGGAGCGAGTTCAACGTGTTCCTGCATGGCGTGATCCCGATCCTGGGGATCCTCGCGTTCGTGCCCGCGTTCCTGGTCGCGATCGGCGTCGGGGGGTCGGTGTTCGACTTCGTCAGCCAACTCCCCTACCCGTTCAGCGTCGTCGGGCCGGTGGTCGGCATCTGGTATGTGATCGGCATCGTCTACCTGATCTACCTCTACGCGCGGAAGCCCGAGCGGGTGCGCGACACGGCCAGGGTGTTCATCGAGGAGGAGGTCGCCGAGGCTTCGGCGCCGGTCTGACTCGCATCCCGCTTGACGGCTTCCGCCCGGCTGCAGCGCCGACCTGCCCGCGGTACGGTCGGCAGGTCCCGTCGACGAGGGAGGGTCGATGTCCGGACCGATCGTGTTCATCAGCCACAACACCGTGAAGGACGGCAAGCTCGAGGGATTCCGGGAGGCGTTCGGCGAGGTCGCGATGGCGCTGAACGCCGAGAAGCCCGGCACGGTCGTGTTCCTCGCGTTCGCCGACGAAGCGGGCTCGCAGGTCAGCGTCGTGCACGTCTTCTCCGACGCCAGCGCCATGGGCCGACACCTCCAGGGTGTCCAGGAGCGCATGGCGAAGGCCGTCGGGTTCATCGAGACCACCGGGTACGAGATCTTCGGCACGCCCAGCGACCCCGTCCTCGAGGCGATGCGGGGGTTCGCCGACGCGGAGGGCGTTCCCCTGCAGGTGCAGCACGACTACGTTGGCGGCTACCTGCGCCCCGGCGGGTAGCGCGGACGGGGTGATGGCCTGCTCGCGGAACCGAACCGCGCCGGGCGCGTAGAACGACCCGATGGGTCTCCTGCGTCGCTCGGTCGCGTGCCTGTTCGTCCTCGTGGGCGCCGCGTGCACCGCTGACGCCCCGCAGCCGTCACCCACACCGCCGTCGACGACGGCCGCGGCGGCGTCGTTCGGGCCGGCCGGTGAGGCGCTCATCGGCTTCCACTCCGACCCGGCCGGGGGCGACGACACCTACGTGATGGCGCCGAGCGGGCGCGAGGTCACGCCCGTCACCGAGGGCATGGAGACGATCGCGCAGCCGTTCTGGTCGCCGGACGGGACCCGGATGGTCGTCGCGTGCTGCGCCTCGGGCCCCGGCACGCTGTTCCTGCTCGACGGCCCCGGCGCCGAACCCATCGAGCTCGCGCCCGGCATCGACGACGCGTCCTCGCCGGCTGGTCTCCCGACGGCTCGCGGATCGCGTTCGAGTCCGTACTCGACCCGAAGCCTGTACGTGGTCGACGTCGCCGGCGCCACGCCGTCCGCGCCGGTCGAGCTCGTGCCCGGCGCCGGCCCGTCCTGGTCGCCGGACGGCTCGCGCATCGCGTACTTCGCGGAGGTGGACGGCAACACCGACATCTACTCGGCGTCGAGCGACGGCTCGGACGTGATGCGGCTCACCGACGACCCGGCGCCCGAGTACTCGCCGCGCTGGTCGCCCGACGGCGAGCGGATCGCGTTCATCTCCGAACGCGACGGGGACCAGGACATCGTGGTGATGGCCGCCGACGGCGGCGACCAGATCGACGTGAGCGACGACCCGGACGTCGACGACGCGCCGGCGTGGTCGCCGGACGGCGGCTCGATCGCGTTCGTCGCGTACCTGCACGGCGCCGACCCGTTCACGATCGGGCAGGGCGACGCCGAGATCTTCGTCGTGCGCTCGGACGGGACCCACAAGGTGGACGTGAGCCGGAACCACGCCTGGGACGGCGACCCCGCGTGGTCACCCGACGGCCGCTCGATCGCGTTCACGCGCCGGACCGATCACGCGCAGATCTTCGTCATGCGCGCGGACGGCAACGACCAGCGACGCCTGCGCGGTGTCGACGCCTTCGCGAACGACTGCTGCCCCGCGTGGCGCCCCGGCTAGACCTCTCCGCTAGCGCCGGCCGAAGTGCCGGACGCGCGAGACCAGCTCGTCCGAGGGCCGCCCCTCGTACACGGCCTCCCACCCGACGAGGTCGGGACGCGCGCCGAACAGCACGATCACGGTGCCGTCGCGCTCGGGCCCGGGCTTGAGGCCGCCCTCGACCCGCCACCCGTGGGCGCCGCCGCGGACCAGCGCGGCCGACGGGCGCGACCAAACCGTCCCGGCCGCGTTCGCGCAGCCGGGCGGCCTCGCGCCGGCACGCCGCGTACGAACGCGGCCCGCCCGTCATCGTCGCGCGCGGGAGCTCGGGTTCGGCGGCCGGGAGGTCGCCGACGTCCACCGCCCACAGCGAGCGGCGGATCTCGGCCACGTCGCGCGGGTCGGTGATCTCCTCGTGACGCAGGAGCTCGGCCCACGCGCCCTCCGGGCGGTCGGCGAACGTCTGCACCGGGCCCTCCCCCTCCGAGTTCCACCGGCCCGCGGGCTGGTCCGAGGTCTCCCACAGGAACGGGAAGCGCGGGTCGGTGTGCCGGAAGACGATCACGTCGCGGGCGAGGCCGTGAGCGAGCGCGCGAGCGCCAGGACGCGTTCGGCGTCGGCGCCGTCGGGATCCCAGCCGCCGGTCAACAGGTCGCCGGGCGCGCGGCCGCGGAGCGCGGTGCGAGAGCGTTCGAACCATCGGCGCACCCCGATCTCCGAGTACGCGCCGCGGAGCTCGGCCACGATCCGCGCGAGCAGGTGCAGGCGCGCGGCCACGACGTCCGGCGTCGGCCGTTCGTCCTTGGCGTACCGGCGCAGGCTCGCGACCGAGACCCCGAGGAGCTCGGCGAGGCGTTCGGCGCCGAAGAGCTCGAGCATCGCCGGCCACTCGAACGCCGGCATCGGCGACCCCTCGAGCGCGAGCCCGAGCTCGCGGAGCGCGGCAGCGACGTGACCGGGGGGCTTCGGCGGGCGTTGGAGCGACGCGGCCGCGGACTCCCCGATCCCGACCTCGGCCGCGCGGGTGGCGACCGCGCGCAGGACCTCGAGCGTGAGCTCGTCGACGTCGTCGGGCAGCAGGCCCATCGCCTCCATCGACTTGAGCACGTCGATGGCCGCGTCCGTGGTCTCGGGATCGTCCAGAGGAGGCTCGATGGAGCGGATCTGGAGCTCTGCTCATGCTCCATATCCTATCCGTCTCGCGCTCCGGCCGTCACGGTCGCCATGCCGGCGACGCTACCGGCCGGCGGCCGACGTGGACGATCCGCCCGACGCCTCGATCCGCACGCGCCTTGCGACCCCTCCCGGCGCGAGCTTAGGCTCGTCGGGTGAGCCGGTCCGCCGTTCGGCGCCGACGCGCCGTGTTGGTGTTCGCGATCGCCATCCTCCCCTGGGCGGCGGCGTCACAGATCGGCGAGCGGGCTCCCGCGTCGTCCGGCGCGGTCCCGAACGCCTCCACCACGCTCGAGGCGTTCACGTGGATGCCGGTCGTGGCGTCCGATCGACCGAGCACCCTGCTCTTCGTCCGGCGCACCGACGGGACCCAACCCGCCGTCACGACGCCCGCCGGCCTCGCGCTCGCACATCCCTCGGGGCTGGCCTGGGAAGCGTGGCCGGCGAGCCCGACCGCACGGATCGTCCCGCTCGCGCTGCATCTGGCGGGACGAGGTCCACCCCTGCTCGCTGCCGCCTGACCGCGCGCAGCGTTCGAGCGACGCGTCGAACCGACGCGCTCGCGCGGCGTTCGCCACCGAGGAACGCTCGAAAAGGGGAACGATCATGACCACTGCCGATTCGGTCCGAGAGCATGCGCTCGCGCTCGCCCGGACCTCCGTCGATCGAGACGAGGCCGTCCGTGAGCTCGAGGCCCTGTGCGAGGGCCGACGCGTCGCCGTCGTCAGGGCTCGCCAGCAGATGCTGAGCTCGCCCGACGGATCCGAAGACCCCGCCACCGGTCGCGCCGTGGAGCTCCTCGATGAGCTGCTCGGCCGGCTGCCGGCCTGAGGGGACGCGATGGACACCCTCGATCGATCGCCGGCACGAACGACACCGAGCAAGCGGGTCGAGAACGTCGGGCAAGCGCTCGTCGCCATCGGGTACGTCGTGATGACCCTCGGCATCCTCGAGATCGGCGGCGTCTTCAACATCGTCGTCGGGCTCGCCGGCGCGTGGACCGGCTGCATCTTGATGTTCGTGGGCGAAGGGAGGCGGGAGTCCGATGACGTGGCGGAGTTCAGGAGACAGCTCGACGAGCTCTGATCGGCCGCGGGCGGCGGGGAGCACGAGATGTCGGTCGTGAACGAAGTCCCGCTGCCCGGGATCGGCGTCCGGTACGAGTTCGTCACGCTCGACGGGGACCGGATGGCCGTCGTCCACCACCGTTCGGGCATGCGCGAGCTCGTGCTGTTCGAGCGCGACGACCCCGACACGTCGCACGATCTGGTGCGCCTCGGACCCGAGGACAGCCGAACCCTCGCCGAGCTCCTCGGCGTGTCGCAGGTGGCGAAGGAGCTGTCCGAGCTGGAGCAGGACGTCGAGGGGCTCGCCGTCGACCGGCTGCCGCTCGCGGCGGCGAGCCCGTTCGACGGGGGCACGATCGGCGACACGCAGGCCCGAACGCGGACCGGGGTGTCGATCGTCGCCGTGCTGCGCGGCGACGCGGCCCACCCGGCCCCCGGCCCCGGGTTCGCCCTGCGCGGGGGCGACACGCTCGTCGTCGTGGGGACGCCCCGCGGGATCGAGGAGCTGGCCGTCCTGCTCCGCTCGGGCTGAGCGATGCACGGCTCGGCGTTCCTGCTCGAGCTCGGCGGGGTCATCCTGCTGCTCGCGGTCTTGGCGCGGGTCGCCCAGCGCTTCGGGTTCTCGCCCATCCCCCTGTACCTGCTCGCGGGGCTGGCGTTCGGCCAGGGCGGGATCGTCCCGCTGGTGACCGCCGACCGGTTCATCGCGGCGGGCGCCGAGATCGGGCTGATCCTGCTGCTGTTCTCGCTGGGACTCGAGTACTCGGCCCGCGAGCTCGTGGATGCAGTTCGAACGTCCTCCCGGGTCGGCGCGATGGATCTGCTGCTGAACTTCACGCCGGGGTTCGTGGCGGGGGTGGTGCTCGGTTGGGGGGTCGTCCCCGCGATCTTCCTGGGAGGCGTGACCTACATCTCGTCCTCCGGCGTGATCGCTCGGACCCTCGATGACCTCGGGTGGATGGGCAACCGAGAGACCCCGCTGATCCTGGCCGTCCTGGTCATCGAGGACCTGGTGATGGCCGGGTTCCTCCCGTTCGCGACCGTGCTGCTGGTCGGGGGGAGCGCCGGGCGCGTCGTCGTCTCGATCGTCCTGGCGGCGCTCGTCGTGGTCACGATCCTGACGGTCGCCGCACGCTACGGGCCGGCGATCAGTCGCGCGGTGTTCAGCGACTCCGACGAGGCGCTCCTGTTCGGCATCCTCGCCGTGTTGCTGCTCACCGCCGGCGCGACGGAGGCGCTGAACGTCTCCGCCGCCGTGGGCGCCTTCCTGGCCGGCATCGTGTTCTCGGGCCCCGCGGCGGATCGAGCGCGCTCGCTGCTGGTGCCGCTCCGATCCGTGTTCGCCGGCACCTTCTTCCTCTTCTTCGGGTTCGAGGTCGATCCGGGCACGATCCCGGCGGCGCTCCCGGCCGCGCTGGTGCTGGCGATCGTCGGCGCCGCGACGAAGGTCGCCACGGGGTGGATCGCGGCGCGGCGTGCCGGCATCGGCCGTCGAGGCCGCATCCGCGCGGGGGTGGCGCTCATCGCGCGAGGCGAGTTCTCGATCGTGATCGCCGGGATCGCCGTGGCGGGCGGCGCCGAACCCGACCTCGGGCCGCTCGCGGCCTGCTACGTCCTCCTGCTCGCGGTGTGCGGCCCGCTCCTGGCTCGCATCGCCGATCGGCCGGCGCAGCGCGCGTCGCTCCGGCGGTGACCGACCCGCGCTGACGTGGTTGGCTGACCGCGTGAACCCGTCGAAGGGAGACCTGGAAGCCGCGCGCGGCCGGACGATCCCCGACGTCCTGGGTCCCGACCTCGACGTCGTCTTCGTCGGGATCAACCCCGGGCTGTGGTCGGGCGCGGTCGGCCACCACTTCGCGCGGCCGGGCAACCGGTTCTGGAAGGCGCTCCACGGCTCCGGGTTCACCGGCCGGCTCCTCGCCCCGAGCGAGGACGCCCAGCTCCTCGAACGGAACCTGGGGATCACGAACCTCGTCCGCCGGACGACGGCCACCGCCGCCGAGCTCAGCGCCGATGAGATCGAACGTGGCGCGCGCGAGCTCGAGCTGCGGCTCATGCCGCTGCATCCGCGGTTCGTCGCCGTGCTCGGGATCGGCGCGTATCGGACGGGGTTCGGCAGACGGAACGCCGCGCTCGGGCCGCAGGACGAGGATCTCGGCGAGGCGCGGCTCTGGGTCCTGCCGAACCCGAGCGGCCTGAACGCACACCATCAGCTCGGTGACCTCACCGAGCGGTTCCGAGCGCTCCATTCGAAGGTCGCTCTGCGACGATGACGTGACGTGGCGAACACGAAGCTCACGATCGAGCAGGTCCTCACGCTCCTCGCGGCGACGCCGCGGCGCATCGGAGAGCTGACCGCCGGTGTGGCGCCGGCCCGGTTGCGCACGCGCCCGAGCGAGGACGAGTGGTCCGCGAACGAGGTGCTGGCCCACCTGCGCGCGTGTGCCGACGTCCGGGGCGGGGCCATCCTCACGATCCTGACCGAGGACACGCCGACGATCCGCGCCGTCGATCCTCGCCGGTGGATGAGGGAACAGACGGACTATCCCGACCTGGACTTCCGGCGCTCGCTGCGCGCCTTCGCGAAGCAACGAGCCGACCTGCTGGCGGTGCTGGAAGCGTTGGGGCGCCGTGATTGGTCGCGGGGCGGGAGGGTCACGGGAGCCGGGAAGGCCCTCGAGCGCGACGTCCTGTCTTACGGCGAGTGGGTGGCGGTCCACGAACGGCCGCACCTCAAGCAGATCGAGCGCACCCTGGATGCGAGGAGTGCTCCGTAGCGGTCGGCATCGTTAGGTCCGATCAAGCGCCGTTGGAGCCGTTCTCGATCTCGTCGCGCACCGCGGCGAGCACCTCGACCTCGATCAGGTCCTTCGCTCGTCCGGCGGCACGCTTCATCCGGATCAGATCGTCGATCGAGGCGACGAGCACGGTGATCCCGTCGATGTCGAACGGCTTCGCTCGCTGCACCAGCTCGTCGAAGCCCTCCACACCGGCCGGAGTGCCGAGGACGTCGAAGTCCCCCGCCTGGGTCTCGAACGTGAAGTGATCGCCGGCAGCAAGCGTCTTCGCGTCGAGGAGGAACGGGACCTCCTCGTCGACGCCGCGGAGCGTCGCCCCGAGCTCCTCGAGTGCCGCCGCGAGCCGTTCCAGGTTCTCCGGCTTGCGCTCGTAACAGATGTCCGTATCGCGCGTCACCGTCGGGGAACCGAGCAGACGCGCGGCGATCCCCCCGATCACGACGAAGCGCACGCCGTGACGGTCCAGCGTTCGGAGCGCCAACTCCGGATCGAAGGCATCGTTCGTCATCGCCGGGTCGCTCTCGCCAGGAAGCGATCGAGATTGCGACCGTCCCGGGCGGCGAGCCGGAGACGCTCGCCGGGCGACCGGGCGAGCAGTTCTCTGATCTGGGTCCGATCGATACCGGCGCCCGGTCGAGGGATGCTCGTGAGCGTCACCCCACAGGCGGCGAGCAGCCGGTCGAGGGTGTCGACCCGAGGGACCACGGTGTGAGACTCGATCCGAGCGATCGTGGGTTGCGGCATGTTCGCCCGACTGGCGAGCGCCCGCTGAGACAGCCCCGCCTGCTGGCGTGCCTCCCGAAGTGTTCGGCCGGCATCCATCCCTCAGGATGATAGCAAGTATGCTATCGCCTTGGTCAGTAGGGGTCGCCCGGCCTCCGCGGCATCTCGTACGCGGCCTTGGGCCCTCGTCGGTTCCGGTAGAAGAGCCAGGCCACGAGCGCCCCGAACGCGAACCCGCCGACGTGCGCCCAGTACGCCACCCCGCCGCCGCTCACCTGACTCGCGAGCTGGCCGACGCCGCTGAACAGCTGCAGCACGAACCAGACCGCGAGGATCACGCCGGCGGGGACCTCGATGACCGTGATGAAGAAGAAGATGATCAGCGTCGTCACGCGGGCGTGCGGGAACAGCACGATGTACGCGCCGAGCACGCCGCCGATCGCGCCGGACGCGCCGAGGCTCGGGATGGTCGAGTTCGGCGCGATCGCGAGCTGCAACGCCGACGCCGCCAGCCCACCCAGCACGTAGAAGAGCGGGTAGACGACGTAGCCGAGACGGTCCTCGACGTTGTTCCCGAAGATCCAGAGGAACAGCATGTTGCCGGCGAGGTGGAACCACCCGCCGTGCAGGAACATCGCGACGAACACCGAGAGCCACCAGCTCTTGTTCGGGCACTCTTGCCGCTGGAGCGTCTGCACGGCGACGCCGGCGCCGGGTCCCAGGTCCGCGTCGATCGAGGCCTGCGCCTCGAGCCCACCGTGCGCGAGGTTCTCCTGGTGCGAGACCTCCCACGGGATCTCGGCGTGGCAGAAGTAGAACGCCTGCTGCTCCTGCTCGGTCCCGAACGACGGCTGCCACAACAGGAACACCGCGATGTTGGCGGCGATCAACGCGAGGGTGACGACGGGGACGCGCTGGGTGGGGTTCGCGTCCCGGATCGGGATCACGGGTGCTCCACGGCGTGTTGCTCCGGCCGGAGCCGAGCCATGCGCGGAGCCTAGCAGTGGCGTTGGCTCGCGGATCACGGCCTCGGATCTGCTCCTACCCAAGGGCGATGACGCGGCGCCGGGATCGATCGGCTCCCTACACTCAGGCGGTGGACGAGCAGAAAGCGGGCGCGCGACGCTGGTTCGACCGGCGGGCGGGGAGCTACGAGTCCGGCGTCACCTCACGGTGGCGCGACCCGGTCCAACGGGAGTCGCTCGAGGCGCTGCAGCTCGGCGCAGACGATCGCCTCCTCGACGTCGGCTGCGGCACGGGAGCGGCCTCCCGGTCGGCCGCATCAGTCGCGGCGTCGGTCGTCGGCATCGACCTGTCCCCGGAGATGATCCGGCAGGCCCAGCGGCTGGCCGAACGGTTCGCGAACGTGCACTTCGAGATCGCGGACTCGGAGCACTTGCCGTTCGAGGACGGAGCGTTCACCGCCGTCCTGTGCTCGAACTCGTTCCATCACTACCCGGATCCCGCCCGGGCCGTGCGGGAGATGGCTCGCGTGCTCGCGTCCGGTGGCCGGATCGCCATCGGGGATGCCTGCTCGGATCGAACCGCGGCGCGCGTCGCCGACGTGTTCCTGCGACGGTTCGAGCCGGGTCACGTTCGCCTCTACCGCTCCGCCGAGCTGGGCTCGTTCGTCCGGGACGCCGGGTTGTCTCGCGTCGAGCTCAAGCGACTCTCGGACGGTGGGTTCGCGATCGTCCGCGGGGTCGCCGCCTAGCGGAACCGGGGCACCTCGCCGCGCCGTTCGGGCTGCCGGTGCAGTGGTCACCCGTCCGACCTACGGGGTTCATCAGGCGTTCGCGACGGGAACCTTGCGGGAGCGAAGAGGCGCTGCCTAGGTTGGTTCGGGGAGGGTTTTCGACGTCCCACGGACGGGAGGAGGAGCCCATGAGGACTCGGATCGGACGAACCTTGGTAGCCCTGGTGCTCGCGGCGCCGTTGATCGCGGTGGTGGCGCCATCGACCCCCATCGCGGCCGCAGACCCCGTCTGCGACCTCGGCAACGGCATCCAGCACGTGGTCGAGATCACGTTCGACAACGTGCACTTCTTCCGGGACAACCCCAACATGCCCTCGGATCTCGAGCTGATGCCGCACCTGAACGACTTCATCCAGGACAACGGCGTCATGCTCTCGAACAACCACACGCCGCTGATCGCGCACACGGCCGAGGACAGCCTCGCGATCTACACGGGTCTGTACGGCGACCGTCACGGCATGCCGATCAGCAACACCTACCGGACGTGGAAGCCCGAACGGCACCGTCGCCTCGGCCGGCTCGTTCGTCTACTGGACCGACCCGAACAACGACGGCGGGAACGACGCGAAGCACGCGATGATCTACTCGGACTCGGTCCCGGCCTCGGCGACCACGACCGACGTCGCGACGCCGGCCCCGTGGGTGCCGTGGACGCGCGCGGGCTGCGACGTCGGTGACGTCTCGACCGCCAACATGGTGCTCGAGAACGCGCCGTTCGACATCCCGAAGGTGTTCGGGCCAGGACTCGCCCGAGGCCGCACAGCTCGCCGCCGACCCGAGACAGACTTCCGCAACCAGGAGACCGCCGACTACGTCGGCCTCGCCGTGCACTGCGCGCAGGAGAGCCCGTTCTGCGCGGACGCAGAAGCGGTCAAGTTCGGGCAGGGCACGCCGTCGCCCACGGCGGTCCCCGACTTGCTCCCCGGACGAGCCCGGCGGCTACACCGGGTACCAGGCGCTGTTCGGACACAAGTACATCGCGCCCCAGCTCGGCGCCGGGAACATCGAGCCTGATCGCACAACGGCTTCCCGGTGACGAACGGCGCCGGGAACCTCGTCGACCTGAGCGGCGACCAGATCAACGGGGCGTTCCTCCCGGGGAACACACCGGGCTTCCCGGGGTTCGGCCCGATCGTGGCCAGGCAGACGCTCGCGTACACCGCCGACATGCTCGAGGCGGGCGTTCCGGTGGTCTACGGCTACATCGGCGACATCCACGAGCGCAAGGCGGGGCAGTCGGGCTGCACGACGACGACGGCCACCGCGGCGCCGGCAACGCCATCGGTCCCGGCGACACCTGCTACAAGCAGACCGCCGACCAGTACGACGCGGCGTTCCAGACGTTCTTCGCCCGCCTGGCCGCGTCCGGCATCGACCAGAGCAACACGCTGTTCGTGTTCAGCGCGGAGGAGAACGACCAGTTCGACGGCGCGAACGTCGGCCGCGCGATCCAGCCCACGCCGGCCGGCTGCGGCATCGCGAGCGTGCGCTCCTCACCCCGTGCATTACTACACGGCGGGCCAGATCGGCGAGATCAACACGAACCTGTCCGGCCTGCTCGCGGCGCAGAAGGGGAACACGACGCCGTTCACGGTCGAACCGCAGGGTGCCGCGATCTACGTCACCGGCCGGCCGGGCCCGACCGACCCCGCCGTCCGCCAGCTCGAACGCGACATCGGCTCGCTGACCAACCCGCACGACCCCTACACGGGCAACGACGACGAACCGATCGCGGCGTACCTCGCCGGGCAGCGTCGAACAGGAGATCCTGCACCTGGTGAACGCGGACCCGGATCGAACGCCGACGTTCACGCTGTTCCCCAAGCCGGACTACTTCTTCGGCTCGACCGCTCACGTGCACGCCGCACGACCAGGCAGCCGTGCGCCTCGAACACCTGGGCGGAGCGGCGTCGCGCTTCGCGTGGAACCACGGCTACTACGCGCCGACGATCGACATCACGTGGGTCGGGTTCGTCGGACCCGGCGTCGCGAACATCGGGCTGGACGGACCCGAGGCCACCGACGGGCCCGCGATCCACGATCCGAACGGCGGCGGCACGGTCCCGGAGTTCAGCACGAACGGGACGTGGGTGGACCTCCCGGACATCCGGCCGACGCTCCTGTGGCTGGCGGGTCTTCAGGACAGCTACGTCAACGACGGTCGCGTGCTGAGCGAGATCCTGACCGACCCGAACGCCGCGATCGCCGGCTCGAAGTACACCGACCTCGCCGAGTGCTACAAGCAGCTGAACGCCAGGTGGGCGAGTTCGGGACGAACACGCTGATCGCCGACACGGCCGCGCTGAAGAGCGGCGGTGGTGGCGACGGGGTGTTCAACTCGACCCAGAAGAAGCTCTCGAAGCTGCTGTCCCAGCGGGACCCGCTCGCGACCGAGCTCAAGAACGCGCTGTTCGCGGCGGCGTTCGACGATGTGGCGTTGCCGGGCTCGGGCAGCCAGCTCGACCGCTGCGGCTCGATGCTGGACCGGGCCGAGGAGTTGGTGACCGGGGGCTAGGCGGGTTCATCCAAGCAGCTCAGGGGGTGATCGGCGGCCGACCCGAGATCCACGATCGGGTCGGCCGCCGATACCGTTTCCGGTATCGCCATCGTCGGGGAATATCCGCGTCATCTCCGGCACCTATCCTTGGTAACCATGGCCACTACCCCCTGCCAGGTCTGCGGCGAACCGCTCCCCGAGGGCGCCAGCTTCTGCCCGAACTGCGGCTCGCCCGTCGGGACCCCGCTCGGCACCGAGGAGCGCAAGGTGGTCACGGTCCTGTTCGCCGACCTGGTCGACTCCACCGGCCTCGCCCAGCGCCTGGACCCCGAACGCGCCCGCGAGATCCTCGGCCTGTTCTTCGAGGCGGCGTCCGAGGAGCTCCTCGCGCTCCGCGGCCGCGCCGAGAAGTTCATCGGCGACGCGGTCATGGCCGTGTTCGGCCTGCCGACCGTGCACGAGGACGACGCGCTCCGCGCCGTCCGCGCCGGTCTCGCGATCCGCGCGCGAACCCGCCGCCTCTCTCAGACCCTCGGCCTGACCACGCCCCTCGACGTCCACGTCGGTATCGAGTCGGGCGAGGCCGCCACCGGCCTCGGGCCCGCCGGGCAGCTCCTCGTCACCGGCCCGGTCGTGAACGCCGCCGCCCGCCTGCAGGCCGCCGCCGGACCCGGCGAGGTGCTCGCCGGCGAGACCACCGTCGCGCTCACCGCGAACGCCGTCTCCTACGGCGACCAGCGCCAGGCCACCGCGAAAGGGTTCGACGGCGACACGATCGCGGGCTTCCCGGTCGAGGGCCTCACGCCGCGGAGCGCGAGACGCACGATCCCGTTCGTCGGGCGTTCGAGCGAGCTCGCGATCCTGCGCGAGAGCCTTCACCGCGCGAAGAGCACCGGCCACCCGGTGCTCGTCAGCGTCCTCGGCGAACCCGGCATCGGGAAGTCGCGCCTGGCCGACGAGCTCGTCGCCGGGATGGACGAGACCATCCCCGTCCTCACGGGCCGCGCGCGCCCCTTCACCGACACGGCTACGTTCGCGCCGGCCGCGTCCATCGTGGCCGAGCTCGCCGGTCTGGAGGAGGACGACCCGCCCGAGAAGACCCGGCGCCGGCTGCATGACCTGGCGGACCGCGTCGTCGCCGACCCAGCCGACGCCAAGCAGCTCAAGGAGCGGCTCGCGCTCCTGTTCGGGATGGCCGAGCGCCCGTCGCACGCGTCGTTCGTTCAGGATGTGCAGTCCGGGTTCGTCGCGCTCGTCGACGGTCTGGCTCGAGACACACCCGCAGTCCTGGTGTTCGAGGACGCGCACGAGCTCCGGCCGCAGATGCTCGAGCTGATCGAGCGCCTCGGCTCGCCCGCGAGACAGGGCCACCGCAAGGCGCTCGTGCTCGCGCTCGCGCGCACGAGCCTGCTCGACGACCGGCCCGCGTGGGGCACGACCACCGAGAACGCGGTCCGGCTCAGGCTGGAACCGCTGAACGACGACGAGTCGGTCGACCTCGCGCGGCAGGCCTCGGGCCGCCGCATCGACGACGCCGAAGCCAATGAGATCGCCCAGCGCGCCGGCGGCAACCCGTTCTTCATCATCGAGACGACCGGCATGCTGCTCCCCGACGGCGAGAGCTCAGCGCCGCGCGCGAGCCTGCCACCCACGGTGCAGGCCGTCGTCGCGGCCCGCCTCGACCACCTCGACCCCCGCCTGCGCGAGCTCACCCGGCGCGCGTCGGCGTTCTTCGTCTCGTTCGACCTGGCCGAGCTCCGGACGATCGACCCCGAGGCCACCCCGGACGAGATCCGGCAGCTCGAGGAGGCCGAGATCCTCGTGCCCGAGGACGACACGCACCCGATGGCGCGCTGGCGCGTCCGGCACGCGACGCTGAAGGAGGTCGCGTACGCGAGCCTGCCCAAACGCGAACGCGTCCGGCTGCATCAGCTGATCGCCGACCGGCTGTTCGGGGACAGCCACCCGGCGTGGGCGGCCGACCACCTCGAGCTCGCGGCGGTCGCGTCGCTCGACCTGGACCGCGACGACCGAACGGTGGCCGAGCGCGCCGCCGAGGCGCTGCTGGACTCGGGCGACCGCGCGCGCCGCCGGATGGAGAGCCGGACGGCGATCGACCGCTACGAGCGGGCGCTCGCGCTCGCGGGTCCCGAGGACGCGTGGGGCGTCCGCGAGGCGCGCGCGCTCGCCGGCATCGGCGAGGCCAGGTACTGGCTCGGCGAGTACCCGGCGGCCCGGGACGTGCTCGACCGGGCGGTGGAGCTCGGCCGCAAGGTCGACGACCCGTTCACGCTCTCGCTCGCGCTGCGGTTCCTCGGCGACATCGCGATCAACGTCGACGCCGACGTCGACAAGGCCGAGGTGCTGCTCGACGAGTCGCTCGCGGCGGCCGAGAGCTACGACGAGCCGTGGGCGTGCGTCCGCACGTTGCTGTTCGCCGGCTGGGTGCCGTGGACGCGCGGCGACCACGACGCGGCCGAGAAGATCTGGCGCCGCGCGCTGGAGGTCGCCGACCCCGAGGACGGCTGGGCGCGCGTGCGGGCGCTCAACTCGCTCTCCATCAACACGACGCGCCGCTCGCAGCCGACCGAAGAAGAGCTCCAGCGCGCGCTCGAGCTGAGCGACGAGGCGTACGCGCTCGCCGAGGAGATCGGCGACCAGTTCTCGATCGCGATGACGACGGTCCAGCGGGGCCGGATCCTGGACGACCAGGGCAAGTTCGAGGAGTCGATCCCGTGCTTCGACCGCGCGATCGCCGTGTTCGAGGACCTGGGCGCGCGGTGGGAGCTCGGCGACGCGATCGCCGAACGCGGGATCGCCAAGCGCGAGCTCGGCCGCCTGGACGACGCCGAGGAGGATCTCCGCAAGGCGATCCGCATCTCCGAGGAGCTCGGCGAACGCCAGCTCGCGAGCTGGATGTGGAGAGCGCTCGCCCAGGTCTCGGAGCGTCGGGGGGACAAAGCGGAGGCGGAGCAGAGGCTCCGGCGTTCGCGAGAGGCTGAGGCGCGGGGGCCGCGGTAGGCCAACGATGCGATAGCACCCTTGGCCGACTCCATGGCGCCCGATGGGCGGAGCGGCATACGATCGCGGCAGGCTCGAGGCAAGCAGGGACGGAGAGCGACGGATGGCGTACATCTCCCGCGGGTTCCGCGGCAAACGCGCGAAGGAGCGTGAGGACGCGCGGCTCCCGCCCGGCCAGTACCTCGTCGATGGTTTCCCGGTCCTGTCGGCGGGTCCGACGCCGCACACGCCGCTCGACGAGTGGACGTTCTCGATCGAGGACGAGGCGGCGACGCTCAAGACGTGGAGCTGGGAGCAGTTCCGCGCCCTCCCCAGCGAGGAGATCCGGGTCGACATCAGCTGCGTCACGAAGTGGACGAAGCTGGACACCGCCTGGGAGGGCGTCGCGATCGACACGCTCCTGGAGGGCGTCGAGCACCACGCGACCCACCTGATGGCGTTCTCGGACGGCGACTACACGACGAACCTGCCGCTCGAGGACGTCCTCGACGGCAAGGCGTGGGTCGCGTTCGCCTACGACGGGCAGCCGCTCGAGGCCGAACACGGGGGACCCGCCCGGCTCCTCGTCCCCCACCTGTATTTCTGGAAGAGCGCGAAATGGGTTCGCGGGTTCCGGTTGATGGATCACGACGAGCCCGGCTTCTGGGAGTCGTACGGCTATCACATCTACGGAGACCCATGGCGCGAGCAGCGGTACTCGGGCGACTGAACTGGACGCTCGGCGAGGTCGTCGAGCTGATCGACGAGACGCCTCGGGTTCGGAGCATCGTGCTGGAGGTCCCCGACTGGCCGGGTCACCGGGCGGGCCAGCACGTCGACGTTCGCCTCACCGCCGAAGACGGCTACCAGGCCCAGCGGAGCTACTCGATCGCCTCGTCTCCCGAGGATGCGCGCCTGACGATCACCGTGGAGGGCCTGCCGGACGGTGAGGTCTCCGAGTACCTCGTCGGCGAGCTGCGCCGAGGCGACAAGCTCGAGCTCCGCGGTCCGATCGGCGGGTACTTCGTGTGGGAGGCCGTCTCGGGCGGGCCGCTCCTGCTCGTGTCCGGAGGCTCCGGGATCGTCCCGTTGATGTCCATGCTTCGACACCGCGAGGCGGCGGACGCCACGACCCCGACCAAACTCGTCTCCTCGTCTCGATCGTGGGACGACGTCATCTACCGGGACGAGCTGGAACGGCTCGCCGCCGCCCCGAACGGTCCCGAGGTGATCCACACCCTGACGCGCTCCCAGCCGCCGGGATGGACGGGCTACGCTCGCCGGGTCGACGATGCGATGCTCGCCGAGGTGGCGTGGGCGGCCTCCAGCATGCCGATGACGTTCGTGTGCGGACCGACCTCGTTCGTCGAGTCGGTGGCGGCAGCGTTGGTGCTCCTCGGGTATCCCGCGACGAGCGTGAAGACCGAGCGATTCGGACCGACGGGAGGATAGGTGGAGGGCGAGGAGCTCAGGCTCGACGGCAACGCGATCGCGGGCACGCTGGGCGAGGTGTTCGTCGACGAGATGACGTCGGCTCGGATCGCGTGCAAGGGATGCGGCAACGTGGAGTCCGTCGGGGCGGAGCACGCGTACGTGCAGGCCCCCGGCATCGTGCTGCGATGCACCCACTGCGACTCGGCCCTGCTGGTGATGACCCGGACCGGGGGACGGATGCGCGTCTGGTTCCCCCGTTCGGACTGGCTCGAGATGGGTGAGCCGGGGGACGCCTGATCCGAATCTCGCCGATGATGGACGACGGCCGCGAGCCCGTCGCGCTCGCGATCGACATCGGCGGGACGTTCACCGACCTGGCCGCGGTCGACCGGCGGGACGGCTCGCTGATCCTGTCGAAAGTCGCCACGACGCCGACACGCCTGCAGCAGGGCGTGCTGTCTGCGCTCGAACGCTCCGGGCTCTCGCCGGCCGACGTGGGCGCGTTCGTCCACGGCAGCACCGTCGTGATCAACGCCGTCACCGAGCGACGAGGAGCGCGGACCGCGCTCGTGACCACCGAAGGCTTCCGCGACGTCCTCGAGATCGGCCGGGCGAACCGCCCCGATCTCTACAACCTCTCGTACCGCAAACCGGAACCGTTCGTGCCCCGGCGGCTGCGGTTCGAGGTGCCCGAACGGATCTCGTCCGCCGGAGAGGTGCTCCTTCCGCTCGACGAGTCCGCCGTCGAGGCTCGCGGCGAACGGATCCGGGCGTTGGACGTGGCCGCGGTCGCGATCTGCTTCCTCCACGCGTGGACGAACCCCGAGCACGAGCGGCGGGCCGCCGAGCTCCTGTCCAAGCTCCTGCCCCGGGTCGAGATCGTCGCCTCGCACGAGATCAGCTCGCAGTGGCGCGAGTTCGAGCGGACGAGCACGACCGTCCTGTCCGCGTACGTGAAGCCGACGGTCGCCGGCTATCTCGACGAGCTGCGCACGGGGCTCCGGGACGCCGGCGTCGAGGCTCCCCTGTACGCGATGCGCTCGAGCGGCGGCGTCTCGTCGTTCGAGCGCGCGGCCGAGGCGCCAATCGCGCTGCTCGAGTCCGGCCCCGTCGCCGGGGTGACGGCCGCTGCCGAGCTCGGCCGGCGGCTCGGCGTCGAGGACGTGCTCACGCTCGACATCGGCGGCACCACGGCCAAGACCTCGGCGGTTCGCCGCGGTCGCGTGACGATCGAGACGCTGCACCACGTCGAGCGCACACCGACGTCAGCCGGCTATCCGATCCAGGTCCCGGTCGTCGAGATCGTCGAGATCGGGGCCGGCGGCGGCTCGATCGCGTGGGTGGACGAGGCGGGCGGCCTCCACGTCGGCCCCCGGAGCGCGGGCGCCGAACCCGGCCCGGCGTGCTACGGCCGCGGCGGCGAGGAGCCGACGCTCACGGATGCGAACCTCGTCGCCGGACGGCTCGATCCCGAGTACTTCCTCGGCGGCACCATGCCGCTCGACGTCGACGCGGCGCATCGGAGCCTGTCCCGTCTCGGCGAACGGCTGGGCGTCGACGCGGGGACCGCGGCGCGCGGCGTCCTTCGGTACCTCGTCGCGCAGATGTCCCACGCGCTCCGGCTCGTCACGCTGCGGCGCGGGCACGACCCGCGCGACTTCACGTTCGTGGCGTTCGGGGGCGCGGGGCCGCTGCACGCTGCGCTGCTCGCGCGGGAGCTCGGCGTCGCGCGCACGGTGATCCCACCGGCGCCGGGCCACTTCTCGGCGCTCGGGATGCTGCTTGGCGACCTGCGCGCGGACGCCGTTCGAACGCTCGTCGGGCCGCTCGAGCCGGCGACGATCGGGCCGCTCTTCGACGAGCTCGACGCGGAAGCGAAGGCCGAGCTCGAACGCGAGGCCGGCGATCGTCGCGCCGAACGGTTCGCCCGGCTTCGGTACGTCGGCCAGGAACACACGCTCGAGGTGCCGCTCGGCGAGGGGTCGATCGACGACGATCTGCTCGAGCGCCTGCGGGAGCGGTTCGACGCGGCCTCCGAGGAGACCTACGCGTTCCGCCTCCCCACCGCGGTCGAGATCGTCGAGGCGCGGGTGAGCGTCTCGGCCGCTCGAGACGAACCGGTCCAGTGGTCGACCGCGCCGACGCCCGCTCCCCAGCTCCGGCCGCGCGACGTCGACCTCGACCAGCACGGCGGGGTGCAGAGGGCCAACGTGGTCGAACGCCGATCACTCGCATCCGGCGATCGCCTCGCCGGTCCCTGCGTCGTCGAGGAGCCCGCCACCACCGTGCTCGTCCTTCCCGGGCAGTCGGTCACCGTGGACGAGCTCCGCGAACCTCGTGATCGAGGAGGACACGTGAGCGACCGGTTCACGACCGACGTCCTGCGCGAGGCGTTCTTCGCGGTGACCGACGAGATGTTCGAGTCCCTCAAGCGGACGTCGCAGAGTCCGGTCATCTACGAGGTCCTCGACTTCGCCGTCGGTCTCACCGACGCGCGCGGCGAGCTGGTCTCCCAGGGCAACGGCATCGCGGGGTTCCTCGGCCCGCTAGGCGAGGCGACGCGCGACACGCTGGTCCGCGTTCCGGATCTCGCACCCGGCGACATCGTCGCGACGAACGATCCGTATGCGGGCGGCGGCGGCCACCTCTCCGACGTCGCGATGGTCCGGCCGATCTTCGTGGACGGCGAGCTCGTGGCCTTCGCGGCGGCGAAGGGCCACTGGACGGAGGTCGGCGGCAAGGACCCCGGCTCGTGGACCGCCGACTCGGTCGAGATCTTCCAGGAGGGACTGCAGCTGCCGTTCGTCCGCGTTGCCCGAGGCGGCGAGCTCGACCGCGACTTGACGGCCGTCATCGGCGCGAACAGCCGCCTACCCGACATGACGATCGGCGATCTCACCGCGTTCGCCGCCTGCCTCGAGGTGGCCGAACGCCGGCTGCTCGAGCTCTGCCGCCGGTACGGCGTCGACAACGTCACAGCCGCGATGGGCGCCGCGCACGAGCGCAGCGAGGCGCTCGCCCGAGCCGCCGTCGCGCGTCTGCCTGCGTGGCGTGTTCGAGGCCGAGGACTTCATCGACGAGGACGGCCTGGGCAACGGCCCGTTCCGGATCCGCGTCCGCGTCGAGATCGACGGCGAGCGCGTCGTGGCCGACTTCACCGGCACCCATGCCCAGGTGCCCGGTCCGGTGAACTGCACGCGGAGCGGTCTGGTCTCGGGCATCCGGACGGTGTTCAAGGCCGTGACGGATCCGAACGAACCCGGCTCGGACGCGTGGTTCCGGCCGTTCGAGGTGATCTGTCCGCCCGGGGACGATCTTCACGGCCGAACGGCCGGCGCCCGTCGCGCTTTACTTCGAGGCAACCGAGGCGGCAACCGACCTCCTGTGGAAGGCACTCTCGCCCGCGATGCCCGAGGTCCTGACGGCTGGAAGCTTCGTCTCGGTGTGCGCGACGGCGATCTCGTGCACGCACCCGGACACGGGCGAGCCCACGCTGCTCGTCGAGCCTCAAGCCGGCGGCTGGGGCGCGAGCGTCCTGAAGGACGGCGAGCACGGCCTGGTCTCGGTCGGCGACGGCGAGACCTACGTCATCCCGGCCGAGGTGTGCGAGCAGCGGTACGGGATCCGGGTCGAGCGGTTCGGGTTCGACGTGGTCGAGGCGGGCGCGGGTCGTCGCCGCGGCGGCCGCGGCCTCGTACGCGAGTATCGGATGCTGACGGACGGCAGCCTGACCGTCGGCTTCGGCCGCCACCTGTACCCGCCGTGGGGGGTCGACGGCGGCCATGACGGCTCGCCGAACTACGTCGAGGTCGTTCGGAGCGACGGGACGCGCGAACGGTTCGGCAAGGTCGCGCGGTACCCGCTGCGAGCGGGCGATCTCGTCCGACTCGTCACCGGGACGGGCGGGGGCGCCGGCGATCCCCGAGAGCGCGAACGCGAGCTCGTGCGCGCAGGACCTCGAGGACGGCATCGTGACCGAACGCGAGGCCCGCGAGGTGTACGGCCTCGACGCCTCCTGAGTAGCATCCGCGCCATGCAGCTCGACGCCTCGACGCTGCCGGCGCTCGCGCGTGGGTGTGCGATCCTGGGCGCGGGCGGCGGGGGCGACACGGAGATCGGGCTCCTCGCGTCCCTCCAGGCCGTCGAGGACTTCGGCCCCGTGCCGCTCGTCGACCTCGACGAGCTCCCCGACGAGGCCCTGATCATGCCCTGCGGCGGCGTGGGCGCCCCGACCGTCTCGATCGAGAAGATCGAGAGCGGCGACGAGGGCGGGCGCCTGCGCGAGATGGTCGAGACCCTGTGGAACCGGCCGGTCGTCGCGCTGATGTCGGCGGAGATCGGCGGCTCGAACGGCGTCATCCCGTTCGTGTGGGCCGCCAGGCTCGGCCTGCCGGTCGTCGATGCCGACGGCATGGGCCGGGCGTTCCCCGAGATCCCGCAGGTCACGATGGAGATCGCCGGCATCTCGCCGAACCCGGCCGTGATGACCGACGAGCGCGGCAACGTCATCGTCTTCCGAGCCACCGACGGCGACTGGATGGAACGGATGGAGCGCGCGGCCGCGGTCGAGTTCGGCGGCATGTCGTGGTCGAGCGAGTACCAGCTGACCGTCGAGCAGGCCAAGGCCGGCGCGGTCGTGAACCACGCCGTGTCGCTCGCCGTCCGGCTCGGCACCGTCGTGGCGGAGGCCGAGCACGACCCGGTCGAGGCGCTCGCGCGCGAGATCCACGCGGCTCAGCTCGTCGTCGGCAAGATCGTCGACGTCGAACGGCGCACGACGGCCGGGTTCGTCCGCGGGTCGGCGACGATCGAGGGCCTCGACGCCGACGCCGGCCGGACGCTCCGGCTCGAGATCCAGAACGAGAACCTCGTCGCGCTCGAGGGCGATCGCGCGCTCGCGATGGTCCCCGACATCATCACGGTGCTCGACTCGCAGTCCGCGAACGCGATCTCGACCGAGCGCCTCCGGTACGGGCAGCGCGTCACCGTGATCGCGTTCCCGTGCGATCCGATCTGGCGAACGGCGAAGGGTCTCGAGCTCGCGGGGCCTGCGGCACTTCGGCTACGACCTGGACTACGCGCCCGTGGAGGACCTGCATGCCCTCGCCTGACCTGCGCCTCGGCGTCGACGTGGGCGGCACGAACACGGACGCCGTCGTGCTCGACGCCGACGACCGTCTCCTCGCGAAGGCGAAGGTGCCCACGACCGCCGGACGTGACGTCGGGGATCGAGGGAGCGATCGCCGGCGTCGTCGAGACGGTCGACCGCGAGCCGGATCACGCACGCGATGTTCGGGACGACGCACGCGACGAACGCCGTCCTCGAGCGACGCGGCCTTCGTCGCGTCGGCGTGCTGCGCATCGGCTGGCCCGGCGACGCAGGCGGTCCGGCCGCTGTTCGGCTGGCCCGAGCCGAGCTGCGCGCGGCGTCTCGGCCGGCGAGCGGATCGTGCGACGGCGGGATCGAGTTCGACGGGCGCGAGCTCGTCCCCGCTCGACACCGAGGCGATCGCGCGGTTCGCCGGCGAGGTCGCCGGTCGAGCGGACGCGATCGCGATCGCGAGCGTGTTCGCGCCGGTCTCCGACGAGCACGAGCGCGCGGCCGAGGAGATCGTCCGCAAGGAGCTCGGCGACGTGCCGATCTCGCTCAGCTCCCAGATCGGCTCGCTCGGCCTGCTCGAGCGCGAGAACGCGACCGTCCTCAACGCGTCGCTCATCGACGTCGCCCGGGGCGTGACGAGCGCGATCGCGCGGGGCGCTCGAGCGCCACGGCCTGCGGCCCGTCACCTTCTTCGCCCAGAACGACGGCACGCTCATGGACCTGGAGTTCGCGATCCGCTTCCCGGTGCTGACGATCGGCAGCGGCCCGGCGAACAGCATCCGCGGCGCCGCCTACCTCACCGGCCGAACCGACGCGCATCGTGGTCGACGTCGGCGGGACCTCGACGGACGTCGGCGTGCTCGTTCGGGGCTTCCCGCGCGAGTCGTCGTTCGGCGTCGAGATCGGCGGGATCCGGACGAACTTCCGGATGCCCGACCTCGTCACGATCGCGCTCGGCGGCGGCACGATCGTGCACCGAGGGCGGCGCTCGGCCCCGAGAGCGTGGGCTACCGGATCCGAGAGGAGGCGCTCGTCTTCGGCGGTTCGACCGCCGACGCTCACGGACGCGGGCGTCGCGCGCAGGACGGTTCCGAGACCTCGGCGACCCGACGCGGCTCGACCGACCACGCCGAGCTCCTCGCCGTCGCTCGATCGCACGCTCCGACACGATGCTCGCGGACGCGATCGACCGGGTGAAGACCTCGCGCGAGCCCGTGCCCCTCGTCGCCGTGGGCGGCGGCGCGCCGCTCGTGCCCGAGGACCTCCCGGGGTCAGCGAGGTCCTTCGCCCGGACCACTCCGACGTGGCGAACGCGATCGGGGCCGCGATCGCCTCGGTGAGCGGCGAGGTCGACCGCGTCTTCCACCTCGGCACGGGCGGCCGCGAGGCCGCGATCGCCGAGGCGTCGCAGGAGGCGATCGAACGCGCGGTCGCGGCCGGGGCCGCCCGCGAGAGCGTGCGAGGTCGTCGAGATCGAGGAGGTGCCCCTGGCATACCTGACCGATCCTGCGGTACGTATAAGGGTCAAGGCCGGCGGACCGCTCGCCTGGGGTTGACGCCGGACGCACCGGAGGCACCGAACAGGGAGGGGAGACCATGGCATCTGCCCGGTTCCGTTGGGTCGTGGTGGTGGCCGCGTTCGCCGTCGCGGCGGCCGCCTGCACGAGCGACGAAGGCGGTCCGAGCGCGACCGGAGGGGGCACGAACGCCGAGCCGGACACCTTCACCTACTCGGTGAACTCGCGAGGTCATGATCGGGTGGGACCCGGCGACCGGCTACTCGAACGAGGTCATCGCCCTCCACAACATCTACGAGACGCTCACGCGCTACAACGCCGCGACCCAGGAGGTCGATCCGCTCCTGGCCGACTCGTGGGAGTCGTCGAAGGACGGCCTGACGTGGACCTTCACGCTCCGCCCGGGCGTGACGTTCCACACGGGCAACCCGCTGACCGCGGAGGCCGCGAAGGCCTCGATCGAGCGGACGATGGAGATCGGCGAGGGCGCGGCCTACATCTGGGGCGCGGTGAAGAAGATCGACGCGCCCGACGACACGACCCTCGTGTTCCACCTGTCGTACCCGTCGCCGCTCGACCTCGTCGTCGTCGGGCACGTACTCGGCCTACATCTACGACACGACGGCGAGCGGCGGGCAGGACCTCGGCGACTGGTTCGCCGACGGCAACGACGCCGGCACCGGCCCGTACATGGTCACCGAGTACAACCCCGGCGACGAGATCGAGCTCCGCCTCGAGGCCTATCCCGACTACTGGGGCGGGTGGGACGACGCCGACCACTACGAGCGCTACGTCTTCCGCGTCACGCCCGAGGCGAACACCGCCGCCCAGCTGCTGCGCGCGGGCGAGGTCTCGATGGTCCAGCGGATGAGCCCGCAGCTGTGGGCCTCGTTCGAGGGACAGGACGGCTTCAAGACCGAGAGCGCACCGTCGTGGCAGACGCTGCTCGGCATGCTGAACACCGCCGACGGCCCGCTCGCCGACCCGCAGGTCCGCGACGCGGTCACGAAGGCGATCGACTACAACGGGATGATCGCCGCCCTCGAGGGCGCGGCCGACCCGCTCTCGGGCGTGGTGCCGCCGGGCCTGTGGGGCCACACCGACGGGCTCGAGTACCAGCAGAACGTCGACGAGGCGACGGACGATGCTCGAGCAGGCCGGGTTCGGCCCGAGCGGCGACCCGATCGACCTCTCGCTCACCTACCTGAAGGGCGACGCCGACGAGGAGCTCGTCTCGACGCTCATGAAGTCGAACCTCGCCGACCTGAACGTCAACCTGGACGTGCGGGGGCTGCAGTGGCAGACGCAGTGGGACCAGGGCAAGTCGGCGAACCCCGCCGACCGCCAGGACATCTTCGTCTTCTACTGGTGGCCGGACTACCCGGACCCGGTCTCCTGGTTCTACAACCTGTTCCGCACCGAGAAGGCGCCGTTCTTCAACCTGGCGTACTACTCGAACCCGAGCCTGGACTCGGAGATCGACCAGGCCTCGGTCGTCGCAGCCACCGACCGTGACCAGGCGACGCAGATGTACGGGGACATGCAGCAGACCCTGTTCGACGACGCGCCGGCGATCCCGCTGTACACGCAGGTGTACCAGCGGGCGATGCTGAGCTCGGTCGACGGCTTCGTGGACAACCCGGCCTACCCGAACGTGGTCTTCGGCTACGAGCTGACGCCCGCCGCGTGACGCGCTTCGTCGTCCGGCGGCTGGCGCTCGCCGCGCTGGTCGTCCTGGGCGTCGTCGTGCTCACGTTCGTCGTCGCCCGCGTCGTGCCGGGCGATCCGGCAGCGACGTGGGCGGGCCCGCGGGCGCGCCCCGAGCAGATCGAGAAGGCGCGGGAGGAGCTCGGGCTCGACCGCCCGATCCCCGTCCAGATCGCCGAGTACGTCGGCGGAGTCGCCACCGGCGACTGGGGCGTCTCGCTCCGAACCCGCCGGCCGGTGCTCGACGACATCGGCCGGCGCGCGCCGGCCTCGATCGAGCTCGTCGCGATCTCGATGCTGCTCGCGCTCGCCGTCGGGATCCCGCTCGGCCTCGTGGCCGCCCGGTGGAAAGGGAAGGTCCCCGACGTCGGCTCGCGGCTGGTCGCGGTGATCGGGGTCTCGATGCCGTCGTTCTGGCTGGCGATCGTGCTCCAGCTCGTGTTCTTCCAGTGGCTGCACCTCCTGCCGGTCGCCGGCACGTACGACCCGAACCTCGACTACACGAGCCCCCTCCACAGCATCACGAACATGCCGATCGTCGACGCGTTGCTGACCGGCAACTGGGCCGTGTTCGGCAGCGCGCTCTAGCACGTGATCCTCCCGGCGATCGTGATCGCGGCGTACCCCGCCGGCGTCATCACCCGGATGGTGCGCGCCTCGGTCCTGGACACGATCGGCGAGGACCACGTGCGGATGGTGCGGGCGCTCGGCTTCCCGGAGCGAAGCGTGTTCGCGCGCTTCGCCCTCCGGCACGCGTGGAGCCCGGTCGTCGCGCTGCTCGCGCTCGTGTTCGCGTACGCGCTCGTGAACACGTTCCTCGTCGAGGCGATCTTCAACCGGCCGGGGCTCGGCAGCTACGCGGCGGACGCGATCGGGGCGCTCGACACGCCGGCGATCCTGGGCGTCACGCTGTTCGTCGCGATCGTGTACGTGATCGGCAACCTGATCGTCGACATCGTCCAGGCCGTCATCGACCCGCGGATCCAGGTGAGCTGATGTCGAGGGTCCCGAGCTACCCGGACGTCGAGTCACGCGAGGAGGTGCTCGCACCTCCCGGCCGCCTCCGCAGCGTGCCCGGGGTCATCCGGCGCAACCCGCTCCTCGCCGTCGGCGCCGCGATGTGCATCGCGATCTTCCTGGTGGCCGTGTTCGCGCCGCTCATCGCGACGTACCCGGAGGACGCCGGGAGCGCCGTGCACCCGCTCCAGACGCTCGAGCCGCCCTCGGCCCAGCACTACTTCGGGACCGACCAGGTCGGGCGGGACGTCTTCTCGCGCGTGGTCTACGGCGCGCGCATCTCGCCGGTGATCGCCGTGCTCGTGCTGGCGATCTCGGTCCTGATCGGGGTGCCGCTCGGGATCGCCGCCGGGTACTTCGGCGGCTGGATCGACGAGGTGATCTCGCGCGTCACCGACGTGTTCCTGGCGTTCCCCGCGCTCCTGCTCGCGCTCGCGTTCGCGGCGGTCATGCAGCCCTCGATCCAGAGCACCGTCATCGCGATCTCGGTCACGTGGTGGCCGTGGTACACGCGGATCGTCCGGGGCCAGGCCGCGTCGGTGACCGGACGGCCGTTCGTCGAGAGCGCGAAGGCGACGGGCGTCCCTCACCGAACGATCCTGCTCCGGCACGTCCTGCCGAACTCGATCACGCCGATCATCGTGCAGGTCTCGCTCGACGTCGGCGGGGTGATCCTCACCGCGTCGGCGCTGTCGTTCCTCGGGCTCGGCGCGCAGGACCCGACGCCGGACTGGGGGCTCATGGTGAGCCAGGGCCAGGCGTACTTCACGACCCAGTGGTGGCTGGTCACCTTCCCGGGCGCCGCGATCTTCCTGACGGCGGTCGCGTTCAACCTGCTCGGCGACGGCCTCCGCGACGTGCTCGACCCCCGAAGGGTGCTGACGACGCGATGACCGAGGCGAAGCTCTCGCTCCGCGATCTGCGGATCGCGTTCGGCCCCCGCACGGTCGTCGACCTCGAGCGTCTCGAGCTCGGCCCGGGCGAGATCCTCGGCCTGGCCGGCGAGAGCGGATCGGGCAAGTCGATCACCGCGCTGGCGGTGCTCGGCCTCGCGGCGACGCTCGGCGCGAGGGTCGAGGGCAGCGTCCGCCTCGACGCCGAGGAGCTCGTCGGCGCGCCCGAGAGCCGGCTGCGCGAGATCCGCGGCAGCCGCATCGCGATGATCTTCCAGAGCCCGGTGTCCTCGCTCGACCCGCTGCTCCAGGTCGGCGAGCTCTTCGACAGGACCCTCCGGCTGCACGGCGTCGGCAAGCGACGAGGCGAACGAGCGCGCCGCGAGCGCGTTCCGTGAGGTGCTGCTCTCCCCCGACCTGCTCGAGCGGTACCCGCACGAGCTCTCGGGCGGTCAGGCGCAGCGGATCGCGATCGCGATGGCGCTCGCGCTGCGCTCCGAGGTGCTGCTCGCCGACGAGCCGACGAGCGCGCTCGACGTCACGGTGCAGGCCGAGATCCTCGACCTCCTTCGCCGCGTGCGCGAGGAGCGTGGCATGAGCGTCGTGTTCATCAGCCACGACCTGGCTGTGATCGCGGAGCTGTGCGACCGCGTCGCCGTCATGCAGCTCGGCCGGATCGTGGAGGACGGCCCGACCGCACGCGTGCTCGGCGAGCCGGAGGACGACTACACGAAGCGTCTCGTGGCGGCCGTTCCCAAGATCGGTGCGCAGGCGTGAGCGCGGTGACGGCCGTCGAGGCGCCCCTGCTCGAGGTCGAGGACCTCGTGGTCGAGTTCGGCCCGGTGCGCGCCGTCGACGGCGTCTCGTTCCGGCTCCCGGCGGGGCCGTATGGGTTGGCGCTCGTCGGCGAGAGCGGTTCGGGCAAGACCACGATCGCGCGGGCGCTCATGCGGCTCGTCTCGGCGACCTCCGGCGCGATCCGCTTGGACGGGAGCGAGGTCGTCGGCTCGAGCCGGGCGCTCCGCGCGTACCGGCGGGACGTGCAGATCGTGTTCCAGGACCCCACGACGTCGCTCGACCCCCGCGCGAAGATCGGCTCGACGATCGCCGAACCCCTGCGGGCGCACGGGATCGTCCCCCGATCGGAGGTCCACGACCGCACCGCTTCGCTGCTGGCCGAGGTTGGGCTCGATCCCGAGATGGCGGTGCGGTACCCGCACCAGCTCTCGGGCGGTCAGCGCCAGCGGGTGGCGATCGCGCGAGCGCTCTCCGTGGAGCCCAAGGTGCTGGTCCTCGACGAGCCGACAAGCGCGCTCGACGTCACGGTGCAGGCGCGGATCCTCGAGCTCATCGCCAAGCTCCGGCGCGAACGCGGGCTCGCGTACGTGCTGATCTCGCACAACCTCGCGGTGGTCGAGCAGCTCTGCGAGGAGACCGCGGTGCTGTACCTCGGGCGGATCGTGGAGCACGGCCCGACGGAGGAGATCCTCGCGCGGCCGGCGCATCCCTACACGCTCGCCCTGCGTTCGGCTGTGCCGGAGATCGACCTGGCGGCGCGACGGTCGAGGATCGTGCTGCCTGGCACGGCGCCAGATCCAGCGGATCCTCCGCCCGGATGTCGCTTCCATCCGAGGTGCCCGTACGCGAACGAGCGTTCACGCACCGAGGTGCCTGAGCTTCGGGCGGTCGATGACCGCAGCGTCGCCTGCCACCGAGCCGAGGAGATCCTGGCCGGCGAGATCTAGCGGAGGGGCAGCCGATGGGATGCACCCCACGCTCGGATGCGATCCGGTGACCAACGGTCCCCACGCGTGCCTGCCGGCACGGAGCCACTTGAAGAGGCGACGGGGAAACGAGTGGAGCGGACATCGAGCATGACTTGGGGGACTCCCCTACCTCGACTGAGCCGCGTGACTTTCGGTTCATCGTTCGACCCACGATCCGCCTGTATGCGGGTTGCCACCTAGAACTTGGGATTGAACGACCCTCGGTTCAGTACACCGGGCGTCCACGCTCGGGCCTGGCACTACAGATCGGCGAGTGAAGCGGCACAAGGAGCTGACCGCTTCTCTATCGCGTTACCCACGCGCGGCCGGCGCGACGGACCTGCGGATAGCGGCGCCGCGCCGCCCCCGTCGAGCCCCCATCTCCCAGGAGAGCCGGCGCGCGGTGTCGGTGAGAGCGACGAGCAGCGCCTCGGGCGGGGCGGCCACCTGGAGCCGTTCGACGGGACCGACGACCCCGATCGCCCCGACCGGATGCCCTCCGTGATCGAACACTGCGGCCGCGATCTCCCCCTCGCCGATCACGCCTTCTTCGTCCTCCGTCGCGTAGCCAGCCTCGGCGACCTCCTCGAGCGCGACCGCGATCGCGTGCGGATCCACGAGCGTCCGTCCGGTGAGCCTTGGCAGCGGTCCAGACAAGAGGGTTCGGCGACGCTCGGGGCTGAGGTGCGCTGCGTGCGCCTTCCCAAGTGCTGACGCGTGCCACGGCAGCGTTGCGCCCACCTCGAGGATCTGGACCGACTCGTCGGGCCGGAAGACGTGATGGACGACGAGAACGCTGCGACCGTAGAGCACCCCGACGCGGACCGCCTCGCCGACCCGCTCGGCCAGCGTGTCGGCCCACACGAGCGACCGCGCACGGAGCTCGTGATGGTCGAGGAAGGCGTTCCCGAGCTGCAGGAGTTCTGGGCCGAGGCGATACTTGCCGGTCTCGGCGTCCTGCTCGACCAGGTCCTGTCGCTCGAGCGTCCGCAAGAGGCCATGCACCGTCGTCTTCGCCAGCCCGAGCCGCTCGGCCAGCTCGCTCACGCCAAGCCTCGGGGAGCCGGCCGCGAGCGCCTTGAGGATCCTGGCCGCGCGGTCGACGGACTGGATCGACGTACGCGTCATCGCGCCGCCCGGTCGAGCGCCGCGAACAATAAGGCCGTCGAGACGGCGCCGGGATCTTGGTGCCCGACGCTTCTCGAACCGAGGTACGAGGCACGGCCCTTCTTCGCCTCCATCGGCGTGGTCTCGATGCTCGCCCCTGGTGTCACGTCTAATCCCACGACGCACGATCCACGACGTCGGCGGTCATCCCTGGAGATCGAGCGAGCAGGCTCGACGACCTCGTCGAGAGGCGATGCGGTCGTGCACGGCCGCTCCGATCCGCTCATCGTCCACACGAAGAGGAACGCCGCGGGGCCGGCCATGCCCAGAACTCCCGTTCGACACACCTCCAGAGGGATGGGAGCCTGCTCGCATGCGGATCCCCGCCCTCGGTCCTCGAGGCGAGGGATGGACCGTCGCCCAAGTAGCACTCATGTTCGCGATCATCGTGGCCGGGGTGGCGGGCCCAGCGTGGCCGATGGACGCCTCGTCGTTGCGCCGCGGCGCGGGGATCCTGTTCGCGATCGGGGGCGTGGCCATGTTGGCCGGCGGCATGGTCGGGCTCCGTCACTCCCTGACTCCGTTCCCGAGGCCCCTAGAAGGCGCACGGCTGCAGGTGAGTGGTGTCTACCGGCTCGTGCGCCATCCGATCTATGGCGGGTTAATCCTCGTCGCCCTCGGGTGGTCTCTGAACTCCTCAGCTCTCACGCTGGTGCTGACCGTCAGTCTTGCAATCGTGCTCGAAGTGAAGTCACGGCTCGAGGAGTCCATGCTCGCGCTCCGTTTCCCCGAGTACGGGGCGTACCGGCACCGCGTCCGGTGGCGGTTCCTTCCCGGCGTTCACTGACGGGACGCACCGCGAACCGACGGGCTCACCGATAACGCGAAGCGAGGGTCGTCACCCGCGTGTACGCAATCATCGCCCTTTCGGCAGCATCGAGGGCTTCGACCACTTGCGGGTCCTCGATCCCGGGTAGACAGATCGCCTCGCCCGCCTCCAGTCCTCGGAAGCAGGCCGTGACGACGTCCTCCGCCGACATCTGGGGCGGCCCATGCCAGTCCGGCCCGTGGAACTCCGACTCGACGAGTCCCGGACAGCAGACCATCAGACGGACGTCCGACCCTTGGAGCTCGCGGTGGAGCGAGACGGAGAACGTCACGATGAACGCCTTGCTGGCCGCGTAGATAGCCCGGTACGGCAGTGGGTCTGGGGGGACGGATCGTGAGAACGCCAGCAGCGACCCCATGTTGACGATGTCGCCTCGACCGGAGGAGATCATCCCCGGGAGGGCGGCGCGTGTGAGCCGGGTCGTGGCACGGCAGTGGATCTCGATCAGGCGGTCGATCCGTTCGGGAGGGACCTCCGCGAACGGACCGTAGCCGCTGAAGCCGGCGTCGTTCACCAGCACCGCGAGTTCGGGTTCCCTCTCGATCGACGACGTGACCGCCTCGATCCCCCGATCCTCGGACAGATCCGCAACGAGGATGCGGGCCAAGACGCCGTGCCGCTCACGCAGGCGCTCGGCAAGCGCTTCAAGTCGGTCGGCGCGTCGGGCCACCAAGACGAGGTCGTGGCCGACCAAGGCGAGGCGCTCCGCATACGTCGCGCCGATGCCCGAGGACGCGCCGGTCACTAGCGCCACCGGGCGTGCCTCGGCCTCATGGTCCATGACCTCACCCTAATCCGCTGTCAGGCCAACAGATACGTGCGGCTGAGAGGGACCTCCGAGACCGGGTCGACGGCGATGACCTCGCCTACGAGCGTCAGTGTGGGTCAGCGGCGTCGATCGGCGAACTCGACGATCAGGTTTTTGGATGACCACGTGCGCGTGAACCGAGACTCCTGCGACGAGGATGCGGCTTCGCCATGACGACGCACGGTCTACGTCCCCGTGAGTCTCAAGCGCCAGAGAGGAAACGCCCTCCGCCACAGCCGAGCGCGGAACGGGCGTGTCGAACGCGACCTGGCTCGCCGACAACGACAGCTCGGTCCCGTCGGGCGTACAGCTGGTGTATCAAGTCGTCCCCGTGGGGGAGGGGTAGCCTCCGGCGCCGACCGTAACGATGATCGGCTCGCTCTTGCCTGGCCCACCGAACCCGTACACGCCTTCGGTGAACGTCACAGTGGAGGTGCCGACCACACCCGCGCCCGGCTCCAGGCCCGAGAGTCCCCCGAGGAACTGAACCGGCGGTGGTCCGGCGTACAGGCTGTTGAACCAGTCGTTCACCGATGCGTTGAGTTGACCTGCCGGGATGTCCTGCAGGATCCGTCCCGTCGAGATGTCCGCCGCCTTGTCGCCGGTGTTCGCGTAGGCGATCGTCGCGACCGTACCCGGGGAGATGGTCGCCGGCACACCTTCGAGCGTCGACCCGTTCCAAGTGAGGGTGAAGTCCGCGTGGGGCAGTGCGCCGCTTTGGTCGCCGATAACCTCGAACACGTGATGCATCCCGAGAATGGCATGCGGGTTGCCTTCCGCGTCGGGCATCCAGCAGAACGCGGCGTACCGACCGGGAGGGAGGTCCATAGTCACGTCGGTCGAGGCGCCGGGAGATACCAGACCGATCGATGGGACGTCCGCTGGACTGATCCACGCGGGGGGAGGACCCTGAAGCGACGCCGGGTCGCTCAGGAACGCCTGGATGTCCTCGTCGGTCTTGCCGGCCTTGATGTTGTCGAACTCCATGAAGTGCGGCATGCCGCCGACGTTTTCGATGTGAAGCGTTTGAATGCCGCCTGGGATGGTGTCGGGCATCAGGAAGTCGAACTCCGTCAGCTCGATCGAAACGCCGGCCGGCGACGCGCTGCCGGTCGGGGACGCGCTGTTGGGAGTGCTGTCCGAACAGGCCCCGAGCAGCAGCGTAATCCCGGCCAGGGCCACAAGCGTGCGTCTCATGCCTTCTCCTCGTTCGATGTGCGGGCACTGCGGGGGGCGAATGGTACACGCGCACTGGGAACCACTACCACCTCGCACACCTGGCGCGCTCCACTGCCTGTGGCAAGGGATGTCCCGTTCCGTGAGCCGCATGGACGTACGCCGGCTTGTCTATGCCTGTTTGTTTAGACCCATGTAGTAGTCACCCTGGGTCTTATCGATGTGCTCGACGGCGTATCGCAACGCCGTGCGCGGCATGGTGGCGGCGAACCGGTCGAGGAAGTCCAGCAGTCCATCGGGGTCTCGCTTTCCGGCCTCGCGCACCCACCCACCAACGGCCTTGTGGATCAGGTCTTGGTCGTCGTTGATCAGCATCTCGGCAATCTTGAACGTCTCGGCTGTGTCGTCCTGCCGGATGAAGTAGTAGGTGGCGACGATGGCGGTTCGACGCTCACACATAACCTTGGACCGGGCCAGCTTGTACAAGATGTCGCGCGGCTTGTCGAACAGGTAACCGCCGACCACGTACGGGGCGCTTCGATCCACCAGATCCCAGGTGTTGATCCTGTCGTGGCGACGGATGTAGAGGTCGAATAGCTCCTTTCGACGTTTCGGCGGCGTGCGCTTGCTGCGGGCTTGGAAATCCATGATGCTGAGCGCGCCGACCCGCACCTCGTGAACCGTGGAGTCCAACACCTCGTGAACCGTGGAGTCCAATAGGCCCGCCACCGTGGCCTTCGACCGGATCTGCCTGGCCAACGGGATCCGCGATCCGCGTCGCAGCCGATCACCCGTCGCTGGATCTACCCGCGGAAGTCGGGGCGGTCGAGGATTCGAAGCCAGCTCCCATCGGACTGCCGGCGGGCAACCTGGGCCCTAGCCCCCGCCTCATCGCTCGCGCGCGTCGCCGTCAGCGCCAGATCGCCGATGCGAAGAGTGGGCAGAGGCTCCTCCGGCTTGAACTCGATCTTCTGGGCGATCATGCCCTCGTAGACCGCACGGATCGCCTCCCGCCCCACCGTCGTCCTCCCAGGAGGGAAGGCCAGGACCGAATCCGGTTCGTACAGCGCCGCGACGCCCTCCGCGTCGCCGGCCTTGATCCGCTCGACGAGGAGCCGGGTTATGTCCTCCGGCTCATGGGCTCGTTGGTCGCTCATCTCGCTACTCCTCTCCGTTGTGTCCACCGTCCCGGACTCCTGAACCAGCTCGAGCACGATCATCCCCGGTCCGTGGATGCCCTGGTCATGCCGGAAGGCTGCCCCGCTCCCGCGAACCATTCTCGAAGGGGCGGCGCCTTCCTCAGGCCCGAGAAGTCGCCGCGCTCATGGATGGCGGTCGCCGCGCTGAGCATCGCGTCGACCGCGACCCAGGTGAGACCTCCGCCGACGCTCACGCGCCGGGCACCCGCCTCGACGATCTCGGTCATCGACATCCCCGGCAACGCGAGCACGTTGACCGGCCGGGAGACCGCCTGACAGACGGCCTGGATCTCCTCCCGGGTCCGCAGGCCGGGGGCGTACAGGACGTCGGCCCCCGAGGCCTCATACGCCTGGAGGCGAGCGATCGTGTCGTCGAGATCCGGATGGCCGCGGATGTGGTTCTCCGCGCGCGCGGTCAGCGTGAAGGCGAACGGGAGCGCGTGCGTCGCCTGGGCGGCGGCCGCGATCCGCTCGGCGGCGTGGCCCTTGTCGTACAGGTAGCCGTTGGGGGCCCAGTCCTCGATCGAGCCGCCGATCGCGCCCGCGTCCTCGGCTACCCGAGCGACGGCATGGCGGCGTCCATCGGATCGCTCCGTAGCCGTTCTCCAGATCGACCGAGACCGGAAGGTCGGTCGCCTGCGTCAAGCCGGACACGTGGGAAACGACCTCGTCGAGCGTCACGCTGCCGTCGAGCCGGCCCAGCGTGAAGGCGAAGCCCGAGCTGGTTGTGGCCAGTGCCTGGAATCCCATGGCCTCGAGGACCCGGGCGGACCCGACGTCCCACGGGTTGGGGACCACGAACGGTGGGCCTTCGTGCAGGGCTCGGAACGCCGCCGCCCTCTCCACCTGGGACCTCATCGCTGCACCTCCAGCACGACCTTGCCACGCTTTGCGGGTGTCATGACGCGTTCGAACGCCTTCACTGCGTTAGCGAGCGGGAACACGGAGTCGATCGCGGGGCGCACGGCTTCCTCGTCGACGAGGCGAGCCAGCTCGACGAGCTGCTCGCGGTCCGGCTCCACGACGAAGTAGGTCGCCTGGACGCCCTCGGGGGGCTCCTCGGCCACCGACACGATCCGGCCGCCTTCCCGCAAGACCGACCTCGAGCGCACCAGGGCGTCGCCGCCAACGGTGTCGAAGACGAGATCCACGGGCCCGACGACGTCCTCGAACCTCGTCCCGGCGCGGTCTATGACTTCATGCGCACCGAACTCCCTCGCCGCCTCGACCCCAGCACCCGTTGCCGTGGCCATGACGTGGGCACCGCGCCAGCGGGCGAGCTGGCAGGCTATGTGCCCGACCCCGCCGGCGGCGCCGTGAATCAACACCCGCTGTCCCTCCTCCAGCGCGCCGTGGACGAACAGTCCCTGCCAGGCCGTGAGCCCGCCCATCGGTAGCGCGGCGCTCTCCACGTGCCCGAGCGAAAGCGGTTTGGGCGCGAGGCAGACGGCCGGCACCACGGTGAAGTCCGCGGCGGCACCGTCGCGGTCGAAGGGGGTGAGCGCGAACACGGCGTCACCCACGTTCGGCGCCTCGACGTCCGGGCCCGTCGCGGCCACGACCCCGGACAGCTCGTAGGACGGAATGGCCGGCAGGCGGTCGACCGGCCACTCGAGCTCGTCCCGGGTGATCGCCGCGGCGTGGACCCGAACGAGGACCTCGCCCGGGGCAGGTCGAGGGATCTCGATCTCCTCAACGACCAGGTTGGCAGGTCCCCCGGGTGCATGCAGGCGGACCACCCGTCTGACAGGAGGGAGGGGTGGCGCCGAGGTGCTCATGAGGGTCTCCTTCTCGCTCATCAGAGGAAACCTTACCAGGATGTATCTTCCTAGGAAGCTATACTCCATCCATGAGCGACGACTTTGGCGACCACATCGACGCGATCCTGGCCCAGTGGCGGCGCGAGCGCCCCGACCTCGATCTCGCCCCCATGGCGATCCTCGGACGGCTGTTCCGGGCGACGGCTCTGGCCGACGCGGCCCTTGCCCGGCCGCTGGCCGCGCGCGGTCTACAGCCCGGGTGGACGGACCTGCTCGCCGCGCTCCGGCGGGCAGGGCGCCCCTACGAGTTGAACCCGACGGACCTGGTGTACGCGACGATGCTGACCTCCGGCGGGATCACCAAACGCCTGGATCGGCTGGCCGAGGCTGGCCTGGTGCAGCGTAGGCCCGATCCGAGCGATCGCCGGGGCACCCTGGTCCGGCTGACCCGCAAGGGCAAGGCCGTCATCGAAAGGGCCATGCCGGCCCACCTCGCCAACCAGGAGCGCCTCCTCCGGTCACTCACGCTGAGCGAGCGCCGCACGCTCGAGCGCCTCCTCGGGAAGCTTCTGGCCGGTCTCGAGCGATCCACATCCGGCGCGAACGGCGTCAGGACGGTCGCCGCCGAAAGCGCATGAGTCAGAAGCTCGATCTCGTCGCCGATCGATGTGACCCGCTCCACGTTTAGCCCGGCTGGGTCGGCGGTCTTGCGGACCTTCGACGAACCCGGCTGACGGGATGTCCGTGTTAGGCCGCGACTTCACGACTCTGTTCCGCTTCGCCGTCATCAGGACACGGCCCGACCGCTCGACGTCCGGGGCGTGCGCCAGATCGGCGGCTGGCATCCACGCCTCCCAAGTCTCGTCGGGCCGTAACCTCTTCGGGAGCGGGCGCTCCTTCAGCCGAAGGTGCACAGCGGCGCGGCTTCGAACCATACGTGGGTGATCACGGCATCTCGTGCGGACGACAGGTTGGTCACCTTTACGAAATCCGCGCGGCTGAGTTCTTGTCGTCCGCCGCGCGACGAGGCGGGGCGCCGAGGCGCGTGAGGCCTCCGTCAAGGACAAGCCGCGCCGTCGCCAAGCGTGCTAGCGACGTTCTTCCTGCCTGTGCCACCCACCCTCGTGATCCCCGATTCTGCTCCGCGTAGACGACACACGATCCATTCCAACGTGGTTCGTGAGCCCAGAGCGTGCGGGGGACTCAAACATCGTCACGAGGAGCGCGCAAGCCGGGGCTTCGCGATGAGGCCGGGCCGGTCGCCCTAGGTCACCAGCGGATGTGTGCCCCAGTCCGCTAAGTCCTCGAAGTCCGAGGTGTCCGTGACGTTGACGAGGTCCGAGCCGTCGGACCTCGCTGTGTAGATGTCCCACTGCCCTGTCGCGCGAAGGAAGAGGGAGAACACGATCCTCGTCCCATCGGGAGACCAGCCGGGCGCGCGAGCAAAAGAAGTCCACCGCCTGTGTAGAGAGGGATTCCCCGAACGCCGGTGCCGTCGGGATGGACGACGAAAAGCGACCCGTGGTCGTTCGCGAACAGTATCGTGCTTCCGTCCGGGGACCAGTGCGCCACAGCGTCATCGTGCGAGTTCGCCAAACCGTACGGCACGATCTGACGAAGTCCCGTGCCGTCGATGTTCTCCACGAACAGGGCGCCGCGCTGATGACGGGCGTTCGGATCGGCTCCCGGCTTGGCCCGCATGAAGACGAACTGCGTGCCGTCGGGTGAGTAGTCGCCCGGGAGATCCCCTCCGCCGAACTCGCCGGTTGGTGGGAACGGGTTGGTAGTGAGGCGCGTGAAGTCGCCTCCGTCGGAGGCCCGGATGGTGTAGATGCCGTCCATCGAATGGTCGCCTTCGAAGATCTGGCCTATGCAGAGGAGCCGCGTGCCGTCGGGTGACCACGCTCTACAGTCGATATCCATGTTGGCTGGGGCTTCCGGGACGACGAGCAGCGTGGGGTCTGACCCATCCGGATTGACCGTGAATGGCCGCACTACCCCCTCGGGGGTGAAGACGACAACGAGGATCCTGCTCCCGTCAGGAGACCAGGCCCCACCGAACGCCGAGTAGGGCAAGGCCAACTCATGCTCGTTCGTCCCGTCGGGATCGGCGATGAAGACTTGACCGTCGCCTCTGTCGAAGACGATTTGGCCGTTTGTGCCTGGCACCTTCGCCTGAACAGGTCCTGTGGCAGCAACGAGCCCGAGCAGGGTCATGCCCACAATCGTGCACGAGCGCCATGAGTCGCTTCATTGCAACTTTCCCTTCTTTCTTGGTAGTGCGATCACGAACGGTCGATGACGAACGGCTTCGGTGGGATCGAAGGCAGGCACTCGGGATCGGGAGGCGAGGTCGGATCGCCAACCCATGCGTTCCTGATCTGGATCATGCAGGACTGACTGAGCGCGTTGTGGCCGCCGTTCGGGTTGACGACCACCCAACTGCTGGTCAGCGTCTCGCCGGCGTGTCTCACGGCACCCGCAGACGTGTACGGGTCGCAGCGCCCGAGCAGGATCAACGTCGGCACGTCGGAGCTCACGGCTCGCGCCACCGATGCGGTTCTGGCGAGGGAACGATCCAACGAGCGCAGGCTTCGATCCACGGGTTCTTCGCGAACGTGCTCGCGAACTCTGCATCGCCGGTGAAACCAGCCGCCGGGGCTTCGGGATCTGCCCAGGACGTGAACTCCTGACATATCATAGACGGAGAGATACGTCCCCTCCGACACCGCGTGGGCCTCGTCGCAACTCGGCAGGTATCCCGCACAGAAGGCCGGGGCGTACGCGAGGTAGGGCGCGATGATCGAGGCGACGTCGCCATGCAAAGCCGCATAGACGGCGGCCGGTTCGGACGCATCCAGCTCGTCGGTTTGGGATCGAAGGAGCATCCGAAGCGCCCGCAGCAAGGCGGAGCCGTCGACCCGGACATCGAAGCGGTTGCCAGACGCAGTCCTCGTACTGACGGTCACCGGGTGATCATCGAGCTCCTTCGTCGCGCGTTGGAGGGTCTGCTGCAGCCGGGGGTAGGCGTTCGCGCATCGTGCCTGCTCCTCGCAGTCACGGAAGATGGCCGCGATCGCTTCCTTGGTGCCCTCGACGTCCGTGTTCACAGGATCGTCCTGAGGGAACTCGGGGGAGTCGAGGACCATCACGTCGACGTGCGCCGGGTCCTCCCGAAGCATCTCCAACGCGATCGAGCGACGCGGTCCCGTACGTGGAGATGCCCCAGGTGTCGACCCCGAGCGCGCGACGAAGGTCGACCCCGTCCTGGGCCATGGCGGACAGGTCGTACGCGGCGACGTCGACCCCATCCCCGATCAGTCGCGCCCGACATGCGGACACGGCATCGATGAACGCGGCTCGGGAGCTCGCCCCGTCGATGCCTTCGCGGAGGGCCTCGGCGGAGAGCCCATCGATCTCCGGACATTCGAGGCTCGGCGGGAGCGGCCGGTGCCTCGTTGATCCATGAGGAACACCTCGCGATCTACCCGCTGGGCAAGGTTCGCGGTCCCATAGAAGTCGCTCTCCACGGCGAGATCCCCTCCTGGCACGAACATGGCGGCGCCGCCCTTCGGCGCCCCCCCTGTGGCTCGATCCGGACGACGAAGAGCTGAATCGTCCGGCCAGATGGCCGGGACCGGTCCTCGAGCACGGTCAGGTAGCCGCACGAATGGGTCGGGATCAGTACCGACTCGAGTTCCGGCGGGCACGGTTGCTCCTCAAACGAGGGCTGGAACGCCGACTCCGACCCGCCGGACGTGCATGCGCCGAGGAGCGCGCCGAACAGGAGCGCACCACCGAGGCGGGTGAGGCCCCCCAACGTCAACCCTGCCGCTCGAAGGGCTGGCCGTAGACCGCCGCGTACATGAAGTCGGGGACCGAATCGCCCGGAACCTCATCGCACGTCGAGCGTTCGAGGGTGAGATCGAGTTGGTTCCCGACGAGTTGATACTGGAAGACCTGGATGCAGTTGCCCTGATCCAGCCGTACCCGCCCAGGTGTCAAGGATATCTGGCCGTAATCGTCATGTCGCGTGACCTCTCGCCATCCACCCCCTGCGAAAGCACCCATGTTTTCCCGCGACCCTGATCTCATTCACCTGCTGAGACGACCACTCGTCCTGAACCTGCAGGAGATGGATCTGCTTGGCGCTGAAGCCACGCTGCTCGAGGGCGTTTGCGTCGAGCACCGATCGCCACATCCCTTCGAGGGCTGTTGTGGCTGCGGAGGTTGGGGACGCTGGAGGCGAACTCGACGTCGAGCTCTCGGCGGGTCCGAGGCTCCGCCGGAGCACGCGAAGAGCGCCACCAGCATCGCCGAACCGACCATCATGCGGATCCGCTGCATCGGGGCCTCCTCCTTGTCGATGATCGCTACTGAACAGGCTCGAAGCCCTCGCCATACTTACGTCGCTCCGGCTATTCCGCTCCAGGTCTGACCGGTGAAGAGGGCCACGCGCGCGTCGCAGGGGTCCTCGACGACGGTGAAACGTAGCTTTCCTGCGGCCTTGCTCCAGCGGTACCTGCCGGGGAGCTTTGCGTGGCAGAGGTCGTTCGGGAACGCGTTCGTCTGGAACTCCTGGCCCACCAGGCGGTACGTGATCCCGGACGCCTCAGCTCGGAATGCAGGAGGAGCGGCGAACTCGAGGCTTCCGTCTGGGTCGAGCACGAGGGTCCACCGGCCCGCCATGTCAGCCTGGGTCACCACACCCGGCTCGGGAGTGATGGTCGTTCCGTACGTTCCTGCGATGACCGAGTACGGATCAACGGGCGAGCTGGGACGACTGGGTGAGGTGCGCAGGAGGTCGAGCACCGAAGGTCCGGCGATCACGACGAGGGCGATGAGACCAGCGACGGCTGAGACCCTCACGACAACCGCCAGTTGGCGGCGTCGGCGACCGCGGCGAGCAACGCGATCGAGCACGGATCCGATGTCAGGGTCGATGTTGCGGACCGATCGCTCGATCTGCTCGCGGACCCGATCCTCAGCCGACATCGTGCTCCACCTCCGGTCCCAGGAGTTCGGCGAGGCGCCTGCGACCCCGTGTGAGGTGAACGGTGCAGGTTGAAACCGAGATCCCGAGGAGATCCGCGATCTCCTCGATCGGCCGATCCTCTAGGTAGAAGAGGGCGATCGCGGCGCGTTGCATCGGGGACAGCTGCTTCACGGCGTCAAGAACGGTGAGGTCCAGCGGTTCGACGGGCAGAGGCGGTGGGGTCTTGAGCTGCAGGACCTCGCGAACGCGTGTTCGCTTGACCTCCCGCACGGCGAGCCTGATCGCCACACGCCGGACCCATGCCTCGGGACGCTCGTAGCGGGAGACCTTCCGCCAATGCTGATAGAGCTGGACGAACGCATCCTGCGCAACGTCCTCCGC
>CAWGKU010000002.1:0-280549 GCA_963823255.1 uncultured Actinomycetes bacterium | reverse complement strand
CGGTACACGGTGTTGCTGAAGCGGCGTGAGGCGAGCGGTGCGCTACCGCCAGTCTCGTTCCTCTTCAGCTCGGGCGAGCCGGCACTTGCTTGCCGAGACCAGTACCGCGGCTGCATCCCAGGCCGCGCCGTTTGATTCGTCTAAGCGCCGCTCGAGGACGTCCGCCGGCTCGAGCGGCTCGCCGGCATGCAGATCCTGGCCAGGCGCGGCTCGAGTTCCTCGGGGGGTCGTACCTCACGGAACGTGGCGGTGCCCATTGCGGCCCGCATCAGTGAGGCTGTTTCTCGATCGGCCGCGAGCGGTCGGCTTCCACACGATCCCGACGAGCACCGCCCGGAGGGTCCGGTCCTCCTCGCATTCGATCAGGAGCTCGGCGGAGCCGCATCAGTCGCGCCCGTCGACGAAGTACACGCGCTCCCACCCGAGGATCGGGTGGGTGCTTCCGGGCGGCGCGATACCGGTCGGCCGGCTCGAGGTCCAAGACGACGCCGAACCAGTCGGTTCGGCCCTTGCAGCCGAAGCGCCCGGTACACCCGTTCACTTTCGCCTTCGCGTCCTCCCAGGTCCTCGGTAAGCGCCCCCGCGCGGCTCGCTGGAGTGCTCTCTGCCCGCCACCACGACCCACAGGAACCTGGCCGACGTCATCGCTCAGCCTGGAGCCGAGCGGTCAGACCTCCCGCAGCATGCCGACCAGCACCGCCCGGAGCGTCCGGTCCTCCTCGCAGTCGATAAGTAGCTCGGCGAGGTGCGCGAGTCCGACTTCCGCTTCAGATCGTTCAGCACCAGCCCTCACAGGGCACGCGCTTCCATGTTGTTCCTTCCGTACGCGACGTTGACCATCCAGGATCCGGTGGTGAAGTCCTGCGGCGATGCGAGGGTCTCCCGGCGCTGCGTGCGAGTGATGACGGGTTCCAGCGTAAGCGTCTCGCCCCCCGTGACGGTGTAGCGGAACGTGCTATCACCGATCGTGAACGTGTGCGCGTCGATGATCTCGTACGTCCCGTCATCGACCTGCTGCCCGTTCTCGTCGAGCGAGCCGAACAGGCCGCCTTCGGTGAGAAGTGGAAGTGCAGCTGAGGGTGCTTCCCTTTGCACGATGGGGCGGCTGCCGCGAGCCCGGCGGCGTCGAACGCTCGCGCGAGGTCCTCACAATGACGAGCTTGCTCCCACCTGCCGACCAGAGGAGCGACGGCCTCTGCACTCGTTTCCGTGGCACCGGTTGGCGACGCTTGCGGAGGGGACGACTATGTTGCCGTGTCCTCACCGACGAAGCCACCACCGTCGCTACGATCAGGGTTAGGAGCGTTCGGAACCCTCGATGCGCCATCGCAGAGCTGGCCATACGCTCCGGCGTTCGGTGTGTCATTGCTCTGCCGCTCAATCTCCCTCAGCATGCCGACGAGCACGGCCCGAAGCGTTCGATCCTCCTCGCAGTCCATCAGCATTGAGGAAAAGGGTGACCCAAAGAGGGAGGCTCCCGCCAAAGAACGGCGGGAGCCCAACCTCAGGATCAAGGAGCGATGCCGAACTCCTCCTCCAGCCAATCCAACACTGAGGGGATATCGACGTGTTGTGTCTGATCGTTGGAGCGACAGACTGCGTCTCCCCAGCTCGTTACGGAGGCGATGACAACGTGTTGTTCCAGAAGTGCGGGCCACCGGAGTCGCCGAGCACGTCCCTCCTGCCCCGTTCGGAACCGGGTTCTGGAACAGATGCAGGTTGTTCTTCTTCAGGCCTCGATACGGGGACACTCCGAACCAGCGGCTTTCATTGGGCAGGAGATTCGCGGCGGCGATCCGTTGAGGAGTCCGTAGCCAACTGCCACGAAGGCATCGTCTTGGATCTCGTGCGCGTCCTTGAGCTCGGTCAGGAACTCCTCCGGCGCGAGAACCGGGTACTCGCTCAGGTTCACCGGGTCGTCGAGGACGACGACACCGACATCGTTGTGCAAGTTGGTCCCGAAATCAGGATGGGTGAAGGTCGTCCCTAGGTTGCCGGTCGGGTCCTCCCTGAAGTCATCGGGCACATCGACCGAGAAAGAAGCGAAGGCCGTGGCGGTTCCGTCCGTGCAAGTGCGGTGGTCGAAGACCACCGTTGGCGAGAGCAGGTGCCGGTGCACCGATGCATGTACACGCCGTCGGAGTCGTAGAAGGCGAGTAGCCGAACAGACCGATACGTGTTTCCCGTGTCCGGCTGCCCGTTCGTGATAGCACTGGCTGATCCGGCACGAACACGAACAGCAGCGATGCTGCGATGAGCGCGAGCAAGCGCCTCATTGACCCGTCTCCTTCGAATCGGGCCACTCAGCTAACACTCATGCGGGCGCTCTAGCCTCCCTCATTTGACGTAGAAGCGGCTCTCAATGCGTTTGAGCCTCTCGTCCGTCCGAGGCTCGCCTTGCTGGGCGGCTCCTGCTGCGTCCGGCCCTAGCGATCAGCTTCCCGCAGCATCCCGACGAGCACCGCCCTCAGCACCGATCCTCCTCGCAGTCGATCAGCAGCTCGGCGAAGGTCCGGCTCTCCGGGTAGCTCCAGAACTCGCCGATCCGGTCCACGCGCTCGAAGTCGGGGAGCATCAGGACGTGGAGGAGTTCGGCGGGGGAGCCGGACCGAGGGCATCTAGGCGTTCGCGGAGTCGGCGCTCGAGCTCGTCGGGCCTCATCAGGCGGCCCTGACTCTCGGGTCGAGGTACGAGTACGAGATGTCGCCGACGAGGTTCGCGACGATCACCGCGGCCGAGAACAGCAGGAACAGGCCCTGGAGCAAAGGGAAGTCCTTCGACTTGACCGCCTGCACCGTGAGCAAGCCCAGTCCGGGATAGGAGAACACGTACTCGATCGCGATGACCCCTCCGAAGACGAACCCGAGCGAGAGCAGCACGATCGTGAGCGTCGGTAGAAGCGCGTTCGGGACGACGTGGCGCCACAGGATCTGTTTCTCACGGACGCCCTTGGCTCGCGCGGTCATGACGAAGTGGTCGTCTATCACGTCGATCAGGGAGTTGCGCATGATCAGCGCGTACGCGCCCATGTAGGAGACCGTGAGGACGAACCACGGGAGCGCGAGGTGGTTGAGGACATCGGACACGTGGGCGAAGCCCGTCGCGTCAGCCCCAGGGGTCGAGTACCCCCCGGCAGGGAACAGCGAAGGGAACGGACCGACCCCTCCCGCGAACGCCATCAGCACCAGGATCCCGAACCAGAACTCCGGCATCGCGTAGACGAACAGGGTGAACCCCTGCGTGCCCAAATCGAACTTGCTCCCGTGCCGCCACCCGCCGTAGATGCCGATGAGGAGGCCGATCGCCGCCGAGGCGATCGTCGAGGTGGCGACCAGGAGCAGGGTGGGCCAGATGCGCTCGTAGATCACCAGTTTCACGTCCTGACCCTGGAGGGAGAACGAGCGCCCGAAGTTGAGCGTGAGCGTGTCCTGCGCATAGATGAGGAACTGTTGCGGCAAGGGTTTGTCCAGGCCGAGGTCCTGTGTCAACTGCTCGATGTTCGTTGGCGTGAACGCGGACGTGTTCTGGAGCAGCAGCTCCGCCGGATCGCCCGGCATCACGCGGAACAGGAAGAAATTGAAGACCATGACGAAGGCCAGGGTCAGCAGCGCCTGCAACACCTTGCCGAGGATGTATCTGCGAGTCCCCACCCCCGCTTCGAGCCGCCTTCCCGTACGGTCTTGCTCTGTCGTCTTCGTCGCTGCCGCGACCGTAGGCCCACCCGGCGTGTCGTTCAAACTGAGGTGAGTGCCCGTGTCCGCCATCCCCTGAGTGCCCCCAGGGGAAGGCATAGCCAACCTCAGGCCCCATGTACGTTCCGAAAAGTGACCGGCGTGACGCGGCCATACCCGCAGCCGTTGAGTGGAATGGCTGCAGTCACGAGCGTAGGGTACGCGGGGGGCGAGCATGCCAGAGGTCACGAACGACGGCGTCAGGCTCAGCTACGACGTGGTCGGTCGAGGGCGGCCGCTGGTGTTGCTGCACGGCTGGTGCTGCGATCGATCGTGGTGGACCGAGCCTGGGTACGTCGACGAACTCAGGAGCGATCATCGCCTCGTCAACGTCGACATCCGCGGCCACGGCGAGAGCGACAAGCCGCATGAAGCCGCCGCCTACACCGCGGATGCCCTGACCGGCGACGTGTTCGCGGTCGCCGACGCCGAAGGCCTGGATCGGTTCGCGATCTGGGGGCACTCCTATGGCGGATGGATCGCGTGGATGACCGCGGCCGCCGCCCCTGAGCGGATCCCGGCGATCGTGACCTCGGGACCGTGGGATCCACGACCCGGGCCCAGAGCCAACGGAGCCCGACGACTGGCCGAGGCGCTCAGGCGCGGAGGGACGAAGGCGCTGGTCGACCTCTTCAAGTTCGAGGACGGAGAGTCGTACGACCGCGAGTTCCCACCCTGGGCGCGGGCCGTCACCCTCCGGGCCGATCCCGAGGCGTTGCTCGCCGCGGTCGCGCCCGAGCTGTGGGCCGACGGAATCCCGGACGAGGACCTCAGGTCGTTCCCCGTCCCGGCGCTCCTCATCGCCGGTGAGCTGGAGGACGAGGACGATGACGCCGCGAAGATGGCCGCGATGATCCCGAACGGGCAGAGTCTGCGGTTGCCCGGCCTCGACACGGAGGGGCGTGCGCTGCGAGCGCACTCACGGTCCCCACTGCCCGCGCGTTCCTCGACCGATGGTTCGTCTGAGACAGCACGGACGGCTCATGTACGTTCTGGAATAGTGAGCGGCGTCACCGTCGTCGGCGCCCGCGGTCATCTCGTCGCCGTGAGGCGCACGTCGGCCGCGGGCTCCCGTCGCTCACCTTGACCGGGCTGCCCGGCGCGGGCGTTCGTTGGTGCGACCGATGCGGCCATGATTCGGGTTCTACTGAAGGTCACCGACAAGGGCGATTTCGACTGGGTCGAATGCGGCTCCCTGCGAGGCAGGCTGGCAGGTTCCGCACTACGCCGAGAGCGTCGGATGACGACGAGCTCGTGGCAGGTTCCCGTGTGTGAAGAGGTCGCCGAACGATCACCGTAGGCTAGGCGGCGAGATGGACTGCTCGGGCTCGCGGCTACGGCCCCCAGGGGGCGGTCTGGGCCGCCCCCGCCAGCTTGCGGCTTCTCAGCATCAAGGTGTCACTAGGCGGTTCCCTGATGCACCGCCTTCACGTACTCACGGGTGTGTTGCTCCCAGAGCCGGATCGATTCCGGGCTGAGGCTGAAGGGCTGGAGGTTGTCGTTCGTGTACATCGCGGCGGCATCCTCCGGGTAGGTCGCGGACACCCCTCGGTGAACGGGTCCAACATCTGAGGTCCGAACTTCGCGGTCTCCAGATACCCCGACACATCGCGGATCGCCCCATCCTTGGGGGGTGACATGGATCCACGAGTCGAATAGCTGCCGCTATAAGTCCCCCGTCCGATCGCTTAGGATTGGAGGCCGTGGAAATCGAAATGAACATGCATCGGACGTACCTGCCAAGGCTTGAGGTCACCGTCTTCTCACAGGATGTGAGTTTGACCTGGAAGCCCATGGCTTCGTTGAAGGAGAGCCACCGTCGGAACTCTCCGATTCCGTCCAGACCCAACCTCGAGACGGCGGCGTCGTTGGCCAGGTGCCTGATGGCCAGATCCGTGTTGTAGAAGACCATCTCATTGACGAAGTCCGTGGCGACTTCCTCCGCGGTCTTCCCTTCAGGGTTCCTCGGGGCTTGTCGGCGGGCGTCGTCGTGCGATCGAACGACCCACTGTCGATCACGATCCAGACCGCCGCCACGAATACCGCGATCCCGACAACCCCCGCCGCGATGCGCTGGTTCCGCGCTTACGGTCGCGGCGGTCGTGGAACTCTTCAGCGTGAAGGGGCGAAGCTCGACGCGCTCCATCACGCGCTCGAGGAGCGAGCGGGTCTCAGGCATCGGTTGCCTCCATGGTTCCCTTCAATGCGGTTCGTGCTTGGTGAGTGAGCGCCCAAACAGTCGACGCCTTGACGCCGAGTAGCCGGCCGGTCTCCTCACCGGAGTAGCCGAGGGCTTCGGTCAGCACGAGCGCGGCGCGCTGTCGCGGCGTGAGCCGGGCCAACGCTTGTGTGGCGACGTCCCGTTTCTCCACCGCCTCGAACACGTCTCGCACGGGCGTTGAGAGGGCGGTGCGCTTCAGGGCGACCCGCGCTCGCCGGTACTGGCTGCGGAAGAGGTTCATAGCTGTCCGATGGAGGTAGCCGACGAGATCGTCCATGTGCCCGACCTCATCCCAACGCTCGAACATCCGGGTGAACGCCTCCTGCGCGAGGTCCTCGGCTTCGCCCCGGCTCCCTGTGATTACCGAGAGCGCGCGGAGCAGGCGGTCCTTCTCGTTCTCGAAGAACGCCTCGAAGCTCGGCGGCTCCTGCCCGGGGGCCATCGACTCCTCAGGAGCCTCCGACCTCCGTCGTAGCCGAGCCACCTCGCCCATCTCGAGGATTCAACACCTGAGAGCGGCGAGACCTGTAGGGAATGGCCGAAGAGTTCCTCGGATGTGCCGAAGGCCTTACGGCGACCGATCGGCCTCGCGCAGCGTGCCGACGAGCACCGCCCGGAGCGTCCGATCCTCCTCGCAGTCGATCAGTAGTCCCGTCACTGCTTCTACGGGAGCATCGGCTCGCCGTGCGGCGCGGATTCGTCTCTACCTAAGCCGAAACCGCGAAGAGCCGCCACTCACCCGGAATGCCCTTCAACTCGTGCTCTCCCCGTTCAACGAACGTAAGCCCTGAGCCGGCCACTAAGTCTCTTACGGTCTGGGAAACGAGCGCTTCCGAAGGGCCGGCGCGGCGAACAGGCAATCACTTGACCGAGGTGAGGGTCAATACGTCATCGACCGTGTCCGCGACGCTGAGCCCGAGAAGCCCGCTCGAAGTCGGGGAGCGTCAGGACGTGGAGCAACTCGGCGCGGGGAGCGGGACCGAGGGCGTCGGCGGCGTTCCTGGAGTCGGCGCTCAAGCTCGTCGGGGCGCACGGGGGCGAACGCTAGCAACCGGACGGCTCGAGTTCCTCGGCTGAGGGTTCGCGCCCTGACCAGACGACGCGGTCCATCCCTTCACGCGCGCTCGCGGCTCGCACGTAGTTCGCATACGGCGGATGCACCGTTGCTTCGAGACGGGCTTGCGAGCCCTAGCGGGATTCGCTCAAAGTGTGTCGTCGGTCGCGATGGAGGGAGGCGGAAATGAAGCGACTATTCATAACTGCGGCTTCGGTGTTCTTGCTCGTGGGTGCGGCATCCAGCGCCGCGTTCGCCGGCGAGGTCAAGGGTCCGCCAAATCAGGTGGACAACACCAATGAAACGGGGGCCCTGGATCACGCGAACTCGGCCTGCGCTGCGAGCGGGCTGAATGACTTCGACACAACAGACCCCGGACAGACCTCGTCGCAGGTTCAGACCGCGGCGGATTCGTGGAAGTTCTACGGATATCCGCCGGGCGCCGAGGGCACGCAAGGACTTTGCACAGGCGGAACGGGGCAAGTGTCACACCCCTAAAGACTGGTACTGGCACAGACGGTTGGCCCCGGCATTCGGTCGGGACCAACCGTCGCGCCGTCAAACACGTCCGCCGCGTGTCCCGCTCCAACGGCCACCGGTCGCCTATCCAGTCGCTCGACCGCATCTGTGAACTCGCCCACACGCTCGCCCGCTCGAAGACGCCGCCGACGCCGGGCTCGCAAGTCCACAGGCGATCGGTTCGTCGGTCGCGGCAGGGGTTTCACCGACGTGGACCCGACCGGCACCGCGGCGCTGGATCCGACACGTCGCCAGATGCGAGCCGCCGTCCACCGTGCCACCAGGCTGATCTTCGCACCGAGGCCGAGCTGCAAGAGGCCGGCTCGGTGATCGCCAACGGCTACCTCCGGCTCGACCGCGAGGAGTGGATCCGGGTGGTGGAGAAGCGCTCGGCGGCGCTGCAGGCCGCTCGCATTCCCCCAACATTCCCCCAGGAGCCGGTGAAGACGGTCTCCCGGCTCCACGGAGGTCCCTGGGTCGACGTGTCCACGCAGGTCAGCGCACGGACGACATACGACGACGCGCGACGCAACGGCTGGTATGGGCTCATAACCCAGAGGTCACGGGTTCAAATCCCGTCCCCGCGACGAACGAAGGGTCGTCAAGCGTGGCCCTTCAGGCTCACTACCAGCGGAAACGCAGCCCAGGTTTGGGCCGGTCCGCTCACCTCCAGGGTCAGGGTCAAACACCTGCGATGACGGTCACGATGCCCGCCGTCTGGCGCCCTGTGTGATCGGCGGTCGGAAGGCGAACGGCGAAGACCGATCCGGAAGCATCAGACCGGTCGAGCCAGATGCGCGCCCCCAGTCGTTCTGCGGCACGCCGGCAGATATAGAGGCCCATCCCGACACCACCGACTCGCCGTGTGTCCGATTGATCGACCTGGTAGAAGCGGTCGAAGATCCTGTCTCGTTGGTCGGGATCGATCCCCGGCCCTCGGTCCTGTACTCGGACGACGACATCATCGGCGTCGACGCCGACCGTGACCGTGACCCGCTGGTTCTCGGGGGAGTACTTCAGCGCGTTATCGATGAGGTTGCGTACGATCCGATAGACGTCTTCCTCGATCCCCAGGACCGGCGGTACCGTATCTGAGATCACCACGTCGATACGCTCTCGTCCATCCTCGTGCGCCTCATCCTCCACGACGCGGCTGATCAAGCCGGCGAGACCGATCTCCTGTGCCGGCCTCGAGGGCGGCTCGTCGGATTCGACGCGCGACGCGAACAGGATGTCCTCGATGAGGCGCTTGAGGCGTTCGGAGTGTCGGTCCGCCGCCAACAGGAACTCCTCCTGCTCCGCGGGCGTGAGGTGCACATCCCGACGGAGGAGCGTCTTGACGGACCCCTGGACGTTCGTGAGGGGGGTTCGGAGCTCATGGGAGACCGTCGCAACGAACTCGTCCTTCAATCGGCTCATCTCGGTCTCGTGCGCGAGCGCGCGCTCTAGTCGCTCGAGGAGCAACGAGTTCCGTAGGGCGACCGCGACGTGGTTGGCGAGGGTCTGGAACAACTCGAGGTCGTCCTGATCGAACGTGCTGAAGTCGTCGAGTCGGTCGGCGACCGTCAGGATGCCGAGCAGCTGATCGTCCGACGACAGGGGCACGACGATCGCATCCCGGATCTGCTTGGCACCGAAGAAGCGCCGGAGCGCCTCGTTGCGGATCGGCCGCGAGAGAAGGACCGATTCGCGCTCGGATGCCACGCGAGCCCACACGCCCTCCGTGGGATCCAGGGACACGGGTTCGAAGGCGATCTCCTCGTCGCCCGGCCCAACCTGACAACGCACGGGGGGCCGATCACGGCCTTCCGGCCAGAGGAGCACCTCGGCGATGTCGGCGTTGAACATCTCCCGCATGTGATGCAGGAGCACGGGGACCATGTCCTCGCGTTCGAGCGACCGTTGCGCGAGCCCCGTCGCGCTCTGGAGCTGGAGGAGATCGTCATGCTTCCGCTGGAGATCGGTGAACGCCTTGCCCGCGAGGTAGGTCGTGGCAGCCGGCGCCACGACCAGGAGGACCGCCGCCGGTTGCTCGAGGAAGACCATCACGCCGACGATCCCCAGCGCCGTGTTCGCGACCGTGAGCGAGGTGCCGAGACCGATCACCTGGTCCAGGAGCCTGATGGTGTCGTCCGACAGCCCGATCGCGACGTTGATCAGCATCGCGCCCACGAGGTCGGCGAGGAGGGTCGCGGCGAAGAACGACACCCAAAGGGACGGCCACCCGGGGGGGAGCGCCGAGCGAGAAGCAGCGAAGAGGACGACCGCGAGGAGGGTCGTGCACGAACGCTGTGCGACGTTGAAGGTCAGTCGGAGCGGCTTCTGCCGGCGGTGGATCGCGAGCGCGATCGCGACGCCCAACGTCTGGGCGAGCACGAGTCCACCCGGGGTCGCGAACGCCAGTCCGAACACGAGGGGGATCTCCGCCAGGGAGAAGGTCTGCGCGTGTCGCGCGATGCGGATGTGCATCACGAACACCTCCGCGACGAAGAACGAGACGGCGAGCACCCACAGCGGGAGGGACGGTCCGCCCACGAACGGCGGTTCCTCGCCTCGCACCCCGAACCACAGCGCGACGCTCACGGCGAAGAGCGCCGTCGTGAGGATCCATACGCTGGCCGCATGCGAACGCGGGCGCCCAAGCATCTAGTCGCCCCAGAGCGTGCTGGCCCAGGAACCGGAGGATAGCGCAGAAGGAGCCTCGTCCGCGCCCCACGAGCCTGCCGACCAGCCGGATCCACTCCACGTGCGAGCGGACCACGTCCTTCCGCTCCACGTCCTGGCCGACCATGCCGAACCGCTCCAGGTGCGAGCGGACCAGGTACGCGCGCTCCAGCTCGAGCCACACCAGCAGTCTCCCGACCACGTCCTGGCGGTCCAATCCCCCCCGGACCAGCTCGTACCATCCCAGCTGCTCGACGCCCAGGTCGCTGCATCCCAGGTATCGCCGAAGATCGTCTGCTCTCCCTGGAGGACCGTTCCGCCGTCCTCGGTGACCACGGAGCCGCGGGCCAGCTGGAGGGACCCGAGCCCGGTCGATCGGGGCCACGTCTGCACGGCGTCCGCGACCGTCGAGATCTTTGCCTCCCTCGCGCGGTGGAGGTTGATGAGCCCCGCGCCCTGCGCGATCGGGTCCGCGTTGGGGAGCGGCACCGCGGTCTGCATGAGCAGGGCCTTCACCTGATCGGGGGTGAGCTCGGGATGCTGCTCCAGGATCGTCGCCACGGCACCGGACACGATGGCGGCCGCCTGGGACGAGCCGCTGCCCTTGATGAACCGGGTCGCTCCGACCGCGGCGCCGGGGTTCGCCTCGTCGACGAAGCTCCCGGGATCGCGAAGGCTGACGATCGACTTGCCTGGGGCGACGAGGTCGGGATGCCGGAGCGTGTTGCCGCGCGATTGCCAGGACGGGATGACATCGTCCTTGGGGTCATCCGTCCCCCTCGTGTCGTCACCACCGACCGCGATCACGTAGGGGTCGTACGCCGGGTTGTTGAGCTGCGGCGTGCCGAAGCCGGAGTTGCCCGCCGCGACGACCACCACGATCCCGTGGAGCCACGCGACCTCGGCCGCGTACGCCAGCGGGTCGAGCTGGTAGTCCTGCGTGCCGTCGGTCCCGAAGGAGAGGTTGAGGACGCGGATGTTCAGACCGTCGCTGTTGCGGTGCTGCACGACCCAATCGATCGCGGCGATGACCTGCGACACGTCGGTCGCGCCGTCGCTCGCCGCCACCTTGATCGAGACGATGCGAGCGCCGGGAGCGGCGCCGACGAAGTAGTGATCGACCTCCTCGTCCTCCTTGGTCGGCGGGATGGCAGCGTCTCGTCCCGCGATCAGACCCGCCATGTGCGTGCCGTGGCCGTAGGTGTCGATGTCGGTCAGGTTCGAGGCCTGCGAGTCGAACGAGAGGTCGGGGCCGTTGACCACCTGCAGGTCGATGCCCGGCAGGGGGGCGACGCCCGAGTCGATCAGGGCGACGTCGATGCCGGCGCCCGTCCAACCCTTCTGCCACATCTCGTTCAACTTCGTGTTGCGCGCCACCTTGAGCCAGGACCCGGGATACTTGTTCGGATCGATGCCGTCGACGTTGCCGAGCAACCGAACCGAGGCATCCGGGGTGACGGAGACGATCTCCGGCGATCGATCCAGTCCGGTGATCTCGCTGATCGGAACCTCTGCGGCGAACCCGTCGATGATCGAGATGCGGAGACCCACCGTTCCGCCGGCATCCAGGACGAGGCGTTCGGCGACGTCGACGGATCCGGTCTGTGCTCGAACGATGACCGGTACGAGGTGGTCCGGCGCTGCCGTCGCCGCAGCCGGAGGGAGGATCAGGGCGCCGAGCAGGAGCGATACCGCCAGCGCACCCACGACACCAGGGTGACGCGTGATGGTGTCCGTGGTTCGGCACGGTCGCGTAGTTCGACTCCCGAGCCTGGCTCTTCGCTTCCCTTGGATGTCCATGTTCCCCTCGGTCGTCGGAGGTTCATCCTGGGGGACACGTTGTAGGTCGTGCATCCGACGGATAGTCGTTTCTGCTGCCGGCGGCCTTGGACGAACGGCGACCGCTCCGAGGTCGGTGGGGGAGGCCTTTGGACCTAAGGGCGTGTGCCGGCCCGGGGTTCAGGCTCCGGGGGAGATGCAACGGCAACGGGCCGCCTTTCTCGGCGTCAGCCGGAGCATGGTCCTTCCCGCGCGTAACGATCCTTCGTGCCGATCGTTCCTAGCCCTCGGTGCGTGGGGCCGTTGGGTCGTCCGCGTGGACCACGAGCCACGGGATGATCGAGTAGGGGATCACCGTGACGAAGAGCGGCCAGCTCGAATCCAGGGCGTTGGCCAACCCGATCAACCCGAACCCGATCAGGAACAGGACGACGATCGCCGCGAACCGCCGTTGCTCGCTCACGCAGGCATCCTAGCGGTTCGCGCCCCTGGATCGGATCGCGATAGGATCGCGTGCCCCGCCGGGGAACCGCCCGGCCGAGCACCAGGAACCGCCAGGAACGAGCCGAGGAGGAGCACCAGGTGGCAGCCCCGAGCGTCGCGAACAATCTCGCCAACGTGCCGATCTTCTCGGGCTGCTCCAAGCGGGAGCTCGGGATCATCGCCCGGGCATCCAAGGAGGTCTCGCACAAGGAGGGCACCGTGATCGCCCGGGAGGGCGAGCGCGGCATCGGCCTGTTCCTGATCCTCGACGGGATGTGCAAGGTCACGATCGGCGGCAAGACCAAGGCGCGCCTGGGTGCGGGCGACTTCTTCGGGGAGGTCGCCCTGCTCGACGGGGGCCCTCGCACCGCTACCGTGACCGCCCTGACGGAGGTCCGCCTCGTCGGGATCACCGGCTGGGTGTTCCGGGGCCTGCTGATGGAACACCCGACGATCGCCTTGAAGACCCTCGAGGCCGTGGCCGGGCGTTTGCGTTCGGTCACCAAGGAGGCTGTCTAGACCCGCCGAACCGGCGGAGGCCATGACCGAGGTCCCCGACGAGGTCCGCGCGATCGCGGCACAACGCGACGAGCGCCGCCGCGCCAAGGACTTCGCCGCCGCCGACGCGCTCCGCGACCGCATCGCGCAGCTCGGCTTCGCGGTGATCGACGGGCCCGACGGACCCGCGTTCGAGCCGCTCGCCGCCGCCGAAACCCTTCGGATCGCCCCACCCGACGTCGACAGCCTGCTCGACGAACCGCCGACCGCGGACGTGAGCGTGCACTGGGTCGTCGAGGGATGGCCCGAGGACGTGGTGCGGGCGCTCGCCGGCTTCCGCGCGAACGAGGGAGGCCGCAACGTCCAGTACGTCGTCGCCGACACCACCGAGACGGACCCCGCGACGTACGGCGACGGCGTCGAGCTCCTCGCGCTCGAGACCGGGACGGGCTGGGGCGCAGCGCGGAACGCGGGACTCAAGCGTTCGCGCGGTCCGATCGTCCTCGTGATGGACGGGTCGGTCGAGCCGACGGGGGACGTGTTCGGTCCGCTCGGTGCCGCGCTCGGTGACCCGAGCGTGGGTGTCACGGGGCCGTTCGGCATCTCGACCGAGGACCTGCGCGAGTTCCACGAGAGTGACGGGCCCGAGGTCGACGCGATCGAGGGGTACCTGATGGCGTTCCGCAGGGACGTGATCCGCGACGTCGGGCTGTTCGACGAGAAGTTCCGCTGGTACCGCACGGCGGACATCGAGTGCTCGTTCCGGATCAAGGACGCCGGCATGCGGGCCCTCCGGGTCGACGTGCCGGTGACCAAGCACGAGCATCGGATGTACCACGCCACGCCCGAGGCCGAACGCGACCGTCTCTCCAAGCGCAACTTCTACCGCTTCCTCGAACGGTTCCGGGACCGCTACGACCTGCTCGTGGAGCCTCCGACCGACGTCTAGGACGGGCGGGGCTGCAGCACGATGTCCGGTCCCGTGGCGCCCGACGCGCTCTCGTCGTCGTGACGTGACGCGTGGCGCCTCGAGCTCCTCGGGGGTTGGGATCGGCTTGCTCCCGTCGAAGTACGCCTGCAGGTTCGGGCCGTCGATCACCTCGTCGACGATCAGGATCTTCGAGAGCTGGTCGAGGAGCCCCCGGTGGTGCGTGAGCACCTCGGTGGCGCGGTCGTGGGCCTCGTTCACGAGCCGGGCCGTCTCCTCGTCGATCAGCGCTGCCAGGTCGTCCGAGAGCTCGGGCGAGCTCCCCGGGTACAGGAACGCCGCGCCACCGCGGAACCCGTCGTGCCCGAACGACACCGGACCGATCTTCGGGCTCATGCCGTACTCGGTCACCATCGCGCGCGAGATCTCGGTGGCGCGCTCCAGGTCGTTCTGCGCACCCGTCGAGACCACCATGTCGAACAGGATCTCCTCGGCCGTCCGTCCGCCCAGGAGGATCGCGAGACGGTCCTTGAGCTCGGGCTCGGTCAGCAGGTACCGGTCCTCGAGCGGCCGCTGCATCGTCATCCCGAGCGCCGCCGCGCCGCGCGGGATGATCGAGACCCGGTGCACGGGGTCGGCGGTCGGCGCGGTGAGGGCGACGATCGCGTGGCCCATCTCGTGGATCGCCACCCGCTCCTTGTCCTTCACGGACATCACGCGGCTCTTGCGTTCCAGACCCGCGACGGTGCGGTCGATCGCCTCCTCGAGCTCGGACATCGTGACCGCGTCCCGCTCCCGGCGGGCGGCGAGCAGCGCGGCCTCGTTCACGACGTTGGCGAGATCGGCGCCCGTGAACCCCGGCGTCCGAGAGGCGAGCACGCGGAGGTCCACCTGCGGGTCCAGCGCCACGCCCCGGACGTGGACCTTGAGGATCTCCTCCCGGCCCCGGAGGTCGGGTTGGTCGACCACGACCTGGCGGTCGAACCGGCCCGGACGCACCAGCGCGGGGTCGAGCACGTCGGGGCGGTTGGTGGCCGCCATGATGATCACGCCCTTCTGCGAGTCGAACCCGTCCATCTCGACCAGCAGCTGGTTCAGCGTCTGCTCGCGCTCGTCGTTCGCGCCGAACCCGGCGCCCAGCGCACCCGCGCGTCCCTTGCCGATCGTGTCGATCTCGTCGAGGAACACGAGCGCCGGCGCCTTCTCTTTGGCCTGTTGGAACAGCTCGCGGACGCGCGCGGCTCCCAGGCCGACGAACATCTCGACGAACTCGGAGCCGGACATGAAGAAGAACGGCACGTTCGCCTCACCGGCGACCGCCCGGGCGAGTAGCGTCTTCCCGCACCCAGGCGGACCCAGGAGCAGTACCCCCTTCGGGATCCGGCCACCGAGCCGCTGGTACTTCTTCGGGTTGCGCAGGAACTCGACGATCTCCTTGAGCTCCTCTTTCGCCTCGTCCACGCCGGCGACGTCGGCGAACGTCGTCTTCAGCTCCTTGCGGTCGTAGATCTTGACCTTGTTCTTGCCGAGGTTCAGCGCCGCGCCCGCCTGCGCGCCGCTCATGCGGCGTACGAGGAAGAACCACAGGAACCCGAACAGCAGGAGCGGAACCACCCACCCGACCAGGAAGGTCTGCAGTCCGTTCGGCGTCACGCCGGTGTAGTTGATCCCTGCGGCGTCCAGCTGATCGGTCAGCGTCGACGTGCCCTGCAGGATCGGTGGGATCGTCGTGTTGAAGTCGACCTCGCCGGTCGAGTCCTCGTACCGGCCCGACACCGTGGTCTGGGAGATCTCGAGCGTCCCGACGATCTGGCCGTCCTTCACCCGTTCGAGGAAGTTCGAATAGTCGATCGTGTTGGGGCGCGGCGACGTGAGGAACTGGAACGTGATCAGGATCAGGACGAAGACGACGGCCCAGACCCACGGCGACGAGCGCATCCGACGGGGTGCGCCGGGCGCTCCGCCTCCCAGGTCGAACCCCTGCCAGCGTCCGCGTTTGCCGTTGTTGTTCGCCACTGGCCTCCCATCTTCCCATCGAAGTTCGCCGAACGACATGCGGGGGTTGGAGGTCGCGGTCGATGCGGGATACTGAGGGCTCGCTCGGTGCTCGAGCGGGTGACCAGGCGCGAGCCAAGAGGATGGAAGGAGGGTCGGTGGTGGCGCGGAGCCAGGTGGCGCCCCCGGACGATCCCGCCCTGCGCGAGCGGTTCGAGCGCGAGGTCCTGCCGCTGCTGCCCAACCTGTACGGGGCCGCCCTGCGGATGACCCGCAACCCCCAGGACGCCGAGGACCTCGTGCAGGAGACCTACCTCCGCGCCTACCGCGGGTTCTCCGGGTTCCGCGAGGGCACGAACCTGCGTGCCTGGGTCTACCGCATCCTGACCAACACGTTCATCAACTCCTACCGCAAGAAACAGCGCGAGCCGGTCACCGTGCCCGACGACGACACGTCGGACTGGTACCTGTACGACAAGCTCGGCGCCTCGAACGTGGAGGCGTCGGCGGAGTCCGAGGTGCTCGAGAAGATCCCCGACGAGGACGTCCAGCGTGCGCTGGAGGACCTGCCCGAGGGGTTCCGGATGGCCGTGCTGCTGGCGGACATCGAAGGGTTCAGCTACAAAGAGATCGCGGAGATCATGGACGTCCCGATCGGGACCGTGATGTCCCGTTTGCACCGGGGAAGGAAAGCCCTGCAGAAGGCGTTGTGGGAAACGGTACGGGAGCGAGGCCTTGTCACCGACTGACTGCGAACATGTGCTGAAGCAGATCGAGCTCTACCTCGACGGTGAGCTCGTCGCTTCCATGCGCGTCGAGATCGAGCAGCACCTGGGCGGCTGCGACCCCTGCAGCGGGCACGCCGCGTTCCAGGGGCGGCTGAAGGAGCTCCTTCGGTCCAAGTGCGGGTGCGACCAGGTACCGCCCGAGCTCGTCGACCGCCTCCGGACACTGCTCGACCCGCCCCACGCGCACCCCTCCTAGCCCCACCACCCAGGTCGGCCGGGCCGCGGCGACCTCGGGACCGAACCCCCCTCGTGCGGGCGTCGAATCGGGAACATGACCAAGGGATCTCGACCCGGCAACCTGCCCGCCCCCTCCAGGGCGCTCGAGCCCGGACGGGTCTGCGCGCACGATGGGTGCCGTACGACGCTCTCCGTCTACAACGAGGGCGACCACTGCTGGCAGCACGCCGACGTCGTCTTCCCGAACTACCGCGGCAAACGTCTGCGGAACGACCGCGCCTAGGGCGCGGTCGCACGAGGTATCCCGCGCACCCTCCCTCGCGTGGGATCGGAGAACGGTCCGGTTCCCGGACCGTTCTCCTGCTTGTGGGCCACGACGCTAGGATGCATCGCCGGGTCCGCGACCAGGCCGGCCCGAGGGCCGCAGACGAGGAGGGGTGATGGACGAGCTCGGGAACATCCTCGGCGTGTGGGCGCACCCCGACGACGAGGCCTACCTGTCGGCGGGGATCATGGCCCGCGCCGTCCGCAACGGCTCGCGCGTGGTCTGCGTGACGGCGACCCGCGGCGAGGGCGGTTCGATGGACGAGGAGAAGTGGCCGCCCGAGTCGATGGGCGAGGTCCGGACCGAGGAGCTCGAACGGAGCCTGCAGATCCTGGGCGTCGACGAGCACGTCTGGCTCGACATGCGGGACGTCGACATGGACACGGGCCTGCCGGACGAGGGGTACGACCGGATCCGCGAGATCGTCGCCGACGTCCAGCCGGACACGATCCTGACCTTCGGACCCGACGGGATGACCGGCCATGCGGCGCACAAGGACGCGTCGGCCTGGGCGACCAAAGCGCTGCACGAGGCGGGCAAGCCGGGCTCGAAGGTGCTGTACGCGACGGTCACGCCGGAGTTCGCGGCGGAGATCCTGCCGGTCTGGGAGCCGTTCGAGGTCTTCCGGCCCGGGACCCCGCCGATCACCCCCCGGGACGAGCTCGCCGTGTATTACGAGCTGCCCGAGGACGTCCTGGCGACCAAGGTGGACGCGATCAACGCGCACGTGAGCCAGGTCGAGGCGATCTTGGAGGCGGTCGGGCCGGAGCTGTGGTGGAAGCAGATGTCGATCGAGGCGTTCCGTCGGGGGGAGGAGCGGTCGTGAGCGAGATCTCGCTCGGGTTCCTCGGTTCCGGCGAGTTCGACCCCTGGTCCGAGCCGGTCGAGCGTTGGTTGCTCGCCCGCTCCCGGATGCCGAACGGGCGCGTGCTCGTCTGCGCGACCGCGTCGGCGCACGAGGGTGACGAGACCTACGGCGGCTGGGCCAACAAGGGTCTGGAGCACTACGGCACGCTCGGGATCGCGGCCGAGGTCCTCCCGCTCAAGACCAAGGAGGACGCGCACCGCGACGAGGTGGTCGCGAAGCTCGACGACGCCTCGGCGATCTTCTTCTCCGGGGGGAACCCGGCCCGGCTCGCGCAGGTGGTGGTCGGGTCCCCGTTCTGGAGCGCCTTGCAGACCGCGATCCGCGCCGGCCTGCCGTACGCGGGGTGTAGCGCCGGCGTCGCCTGCCTCACGGAGAAGACGTTCGACTCCGACAGCCAGGACGTCGACTCGATCTGGGCGCCGGGCATCGGATATGTGCGGGACACCTTGTTCGGCCCGCACTGGGACATCGTCGACACCTGGATCCCTGGCGCGACGGACTTCATCGCGGGCTCGGTCGAGCCCGGTGACACGTTCATCGGGCTGGACGAGGACACCGCGATGGTGGGCGACGGACGCAGCTGGGAAGTCATCGGCCGGTCCAAGATCCACGTGATGCGGGACGGCGAGTGGGCTCGGTACGCGGAGGGCGACGTCATCGAGCTCGCGCTGCCGCTCGCCGACGACCCGGCGTGAGCACTCGCAAGCCCGCGAAGGCGCTCGGGCGCGACGCGTCGATCGAGGAACGCACGCCCGAGATCGTCCGGATCCTGTCCGAGGCGAACCCCGACGCCAAGGTCGCCCTGCACTTCTCGAACCCGCTCGAGATGCTCGTTGCCACGATCCTGTCGGCGCAGTGCACGGACGAGAAGGTCAACGAGGTGACGGCGACGCTGTTCGAGAAGTACCGGAGCGCGGAGGACTACCTGAAGGTCCCCGAGGACGAGCTCAAGGCCGACATCAAGCCCACCGGGTTCTTCAACCAGAAGGCGATCTCGATCCGCGAGGCGTGCCGGCGGATCGTCGAGGAGTACGGCGGTCAGGTGCCCGACACGATGGAGGACCTGATCACGCTCCGAGGGGTGGCGCGGAAGACCGCGAACATCGTGTTGGGCAACGCGTTCGGCAAGGTCGAGGGGATCGCCGTCGACACGCACGTGAAGCGGCTCGCCAACCGGCTCGGGTTCAGCCAGGAGTCGGACCCGGACAAGATCGAGCAGGACCTGATGCGCCTGATCCCGCGGGAGCGGTGGTTCGACTTCACCTACGTGTTGATCGACCACGGCCGAGCGGTCTGCGTCGCGCGCAAGCCGAAGTGCGAGATCTGTCCCGTGAACCACCTCTGCCCGTCGAGCCTCGTCTGAATGGGGCGGCCCCATCGCTTCGCCGACGACGCGTTCCCGATCGTCGTGGCGCATCGCGGCGCCTCGTCGACCCGCCCCGAGAACACGATCCCGTCGTTCGAGGAGGCGATCCGGTTGGGCGCTGGCATCGTCGAGTTCGACGTCCGGCTCTCGCGCGACGGCGTGCCGGTCGTGATCCACGACCCCGCGGTCGACCGGACGACGGACGGCACGGGCCTGGTCCACGAGCTCACCGCGGACGAGCTCTCCTCACTCAACGCCGGCACCGCGGCCGAGCCCGCCCCGCTGCCGACGCTCGCCGAGGTCCTGCGGTGCGTGAGCGGGCGCGCCGCGATCGCGGTGGAGATCAAGAACATCCCCGGCGAGCCGGCGTTCGAGCCGACCCGCGAGCCGATCGTGGAGGCCGTGCACGCCGAGCTCCAGCGCCAGGGGTTCGAGGGCGCGGTCCTCGTCGTCTCGTTCAACCCGTCCTCGATCGCCGCCTCGAAGGCGGTCGCCCCCGACGTGACGACCGGTTTCCTCACGACCGATCTGGTCGAGCCTCGAGAGGCGCTGGCGTTCGCGGCGTCATCCGGACACGACATGATCCTGCCCGGCACACGAGCTTCGATCCCGGCGGGGCCGTCGTTCGTCGGCGAGGTGCACGCCGCGGGTCTGCGCGTGGGGACGTGGACGGTGGACGACCCCGAGACCTTCGGGATGCTGCTCGACCGCGGCTTCGACGCGGTCGCGTCCAACGACCCCGAGATGGCGCTCGCCGTGCTCGCCGAGCACCGAGGTTCGTGAGCCCGCGACGCCGGCGGTTGCCCGAACACCTCGAGGCGCCGGCGCGGGCGTTCGACGAACTCCTGCCGGCGCTCGAACGCGCCCGGGCGGTCCTCACCGAGTCCGTGCCCGGGACCCGTCTCCCGGGTCGCCCCCTCGCCGAGACGCTGTCGGAGTTCGAGGAGGGGCTCCGCGAGGTGCGGGGGGGGATGGACGCCTGGCGTTCGCCCGACCTCGAGCCGGAATGGGACGCGTGCTCGCGCGGTCTCGACCAGTCGCTCGCGCTCGCGGACCGGGTCCGGACCGTTGGGGCGCACCCCGAAGGCTTCGAGGGGTTGATCGGACTGATCGGGGACCTGCTCGCGCCGCTCGACCCGTTCGAGCGGGCCGCGACGCGCTTCCGCGAGCTGGGTGGATGAGCGCCCGCGACCTGGAGGGGATCGCCGCCGAGGTCGTCGCCTGCCGCGCCTGCCCTCGGTTGGTCGAGTGGCGCGAGCGGGTCGCGCGCGACAAGACCGCCCGTTTCGCCGACCAGACGTACTGGGGCCAGCCGGTCCCGGGGTTCGGCGACCCGGCCGCGCGCATCCTCATCGTCGGGCTCGCACCCGCCGCGCACGGGGGCAACCGGACCGGCCGGATCTTCACGGGCGACCGCTCCGGCGACTTCCTGATCGCCTCGTTGCACCGCACCGGTCTGTCGAACCAGCCCGCGTCCGTGTCCCGGGACGACGGGCTCCGGCTGACCGACGCCTATCTGTCCGCGGTCAACCGGTGCGCGCCGCCGAACAACAAGCCGACGCCGGCCGAACGCGACACGTGCCTCCCGTTCCTCGAACGCGAGATCGCGGCGCTCGAGCGTCTGCGCGTCCTCGTCGCGCTCGGGGCGTTCGCCTGGGACGGTGCGCTGCGCGCCCTGTCCGGGCTCGGGCACGCCACGACGCCGCGTCGTCGGTTCGGGCACGCGGCGGAGGTATCGCTCGGACCCTTCGCGTTGGTCGGCTCGTACCACCCGAGCCAGCAGAACACGTTCACCGGCACGCTCACGCCGCGGATGCTCGACGAGGTGTTCGAGCGCGCGATCGCGCTCGCCGGTTGATCAGTCGTCGCCCGGGGTTGGTTCCTCGCCCGGCTGGGTGGGGTACGCGGTCGTCCCGAACCTCGGGTCATAGCCACCGGTCGCCTCGTCGCGGCGCGCCTTCCCTGGGTCGATCTTGCGGTAGAGCGGCAAGCGGTTGATCTCGAGGATCACCAGGATGATGACGCACGCCATAACGGCAGCGAAGTAGACGCCCGCCCCCGCGAGGATCCCGACCGCCGCGGCGGCCCACGACGACGCGGCGGTGGTGAGCCCGAGGACCTGGCCCTGGCCGGTCATGTCGCGTTCGCGGAAGATCAGGCCCGCCCCGAGGAACCCGACGCCGGTGATCACGCCCGCGATCACCTTCTCGGCCGAGAGCGGGAAGAAGAGCGCACCCACGCCCGTCACCGCCGCCGCCCCGAGCGCCAGCAGGCCGAACGTCCGCTCGCCGGCCGACTTGCCCCGGTACTCCCGTTCGAACCCGATGACCTAGCCGAGGAACGCGCCGAGCGCCATCCGCCCGATCAGGGTGGCCTGCACGGGGAGATCCATGTCGCAAGGGTAGCCCCGCCCGGGCGTGCCCGGAATACCACGTCGCAGCGCGGTCTTATCCTGGAGGCCATGGGGATGCACGGCAGGTACATGCGCGTCCCGGCTCAGGAGGACGACCGGCCGATCCGGGCCAAGACCGTCCGACGCGTGATCGGGACGTTCAAGCCCTACCGCCGGAAGGTGGCGTGGGTCGGGCTGGCGATCGTCGTGACGTCCGGCCTGGGGGTCGTGAACCCCTTGCTGATCAAGTGGATCTTCGACAACGGATTGTTCGGCGATCCCCCCGGCAAGTGTGGCGGCCTGCCGTGCCCGCAGCTCGGCACCGTGTACGTCGGCGTCGCGCTGATGATCGCGATCCCGATCGTCACGGGCGTGATCGGCGTGGGGCAGACCTACCTCGCGAACTGGGTGGGCCTTCGGGTGATGCAGGATCTCCGCAACTCGCTCTACTCCCACCTCCAGTTCATGCCCTTGCGGTTCTTCACCACGACGCGTACCGGCGAGATCCAGTCGCGCATCGCGAACGACGTCGGCGGCGTGCAGGCGGTGTTCACCGACACCGTCTCGAACATCCTGTCGAACATCGTCGTGATCGTGAGCACGCTGATCGCGATGCTCCTGCTGTCGTGGCAGCTCACGGTGCTGTCGCTGTTCATGCTCCCGTTCTTCCTCTGGCTCACGGTGAAGGTCGGTCGCGCGCGCCGGGAGGTGGCCACGAGCACGGCCAAGACGTATGCCGACCTGACCGCGGTCACCGAGGAGACCCTGTCGGTCTCCGGGATCTTGCTGTCGAAGTCCTTCGGGCGTCAGCGGCACGAGATCGGCCGCTTCCAGGACGAGAACGAGCGCCTGACCGGTCTGCAGATGCGGCAGACGATGATCGGCCGGTCGTTCTTCGCGATCGTGGGCACCTTCTTCTCGATCACGCCGGCGCTCGTCTACCTTGTCGCGGGCTGGGTGATGAGCAGGGACCCGACGGGGACCACGATCACCGCGGGGACGATCGTCGCCTTCACGACCCTCCAGTCACGCCTGTTCTTCCCGATCGGGTCGATGCTGCAGGTCTCCACCGAGATCCATTCGTCGATGGCGTTGTTCGATCGGATCTTCGAGTACCTGGACCTCGATCCCGAGATCGAGGATTCGCCCGACGCGGTGGAGATCGCACCCGACCACGTTCTGGGCCGGGTCCGATTGGACGGCGTGTGGTTCCGATACGACACCCCCGACGAAGCACCGACCGGGCCGGCCTCACCCAGCGATCTGGATCTCGCGAACGAGGCGCCTCGAGAGTGGACGCTGCAGGACGTCTCCCTGTCGATCGAACCCGGGCAGCTCGCGGCGCTGGTCGGGCCGTCCGGTGCCGGCAAGACGACGATGACGTACCTGGTCCCGCGCCTGTACGACGTGCAGCGCGGTGCGGTGGAGATCGACGGGGTCGACGTGCGCAACCTGAAGCTCGAGTCGCTTGGCGACCTGATCGGCGTCGTCACGCAGGAGACCTACCTGTTCCACACGACGATCCGCCGGAACCTGCTCTACGGGCGCCCCGAGGCGACCGAGGAGGAACTCGACGCCGCGGCGCGCGCCGCGAACATCTACGACCGGATCGCGGAGCTCCCCGAGGGGTACGACACGATCGTGGGCGAACGCGGCTACAAGCTCTCGGGCGGCGAGAAGCAGCGGCTCGCGATCGCCCGGGTCATCCTGAAGGATCCGAGGATCCTGATCCTGGACGAGGCGACCTCGTCCCTCGACACGACCTCGGAGCGGCTGGTCCAGGCCGCGCTGGTGCCGCTCATGCACGGCCGAACTACGATCGCGATCGCGCACCGGCTCTCGACGATCCTGTCGGCGGACGTGATCTTCGTGGTCGACCGGGGCCGCATCGTCGAGCGCGGGACGCACGCCGAGCTCCTGCGGCGGGGCGGCGTCTACGCGCGGCTGTACGAGCAGCAGTTCCGCGGCGGACTGGTCGAGGCCGTGACCGAGGACGGTGTGATCATGGCGACGGGTGAGGTCGTTCGGACGGGGAGTGGCTAGGTCCGGGCCGCCTGCGGAGGGATCGGCCGCTCGTACGTGAGCAGTACGAACCCATCGGGGAAGACCCGGTCGGGCAACCGTTCGAACCCCAGGGACTCGTACATCGCCTGCGCGGCCTCCATGCGTTGCGTGGTGTGGAGGAGCATCCGCGCCTTGCCGGCCTTCGCGGCCCACGCGAAGCACGCGTCCATGATGGCCCTGGCGACCCCGCGTCCGCGCTGGCCCGGGTCGACGCCGAGCATCCGGATCTCGGCCTGGTCCGGAGGAAGTGCTTCATCGTCGTCCTCGATCCGGCTGTCGAGCTCGAGCGTGGCGCTGCCGAGGATGCGGCCGTCCTCCACCGCGATCAGGACGACGCCCACGTGCGCCCGCGCGCCGACGTCCGCGATCCGGTCGAGGTATCGGTCCCACGACTCGCCGTCGGCGAACTCGCGGTACGCGCGCGCCGTCACACGGCCGGCCTCCTCGTACTCCTCCGGGCGCGCGGGACGAACCTCGAGCGTCATCGTGCGAGCGTACCGCCGCACGGCGGTCAAGGAGGTTGACGTTCGCTGAACGGCGGGCGACCATGGACGCATGGGCGAGCCAGATCTGTCCCGACTGCTGCTCGAGGCGTCTCGGGTACTCGGCGCCGAGATCGTCGTGGGCCTGCAGGAACGTGGGTTCCCCGACGCCCGCCCGGGCCACGCGGCGCTGTTCATGCACATCGACCGGCGGTGGGGGACGCGCCTGACCGATCTCGCGCGCCGCGCGCGGATGACCAAACAGGGGATGATGCTGCTGGTGGACGATCTCGAGACGCGCGGGTACGTGCGACGCGTCCCCGACGCCGACGACTCGCGCGCGAAGATGGTCCGGCTCACCGCCCGCGGGCGACGGTTCGTGGCGGAGGCACGCCGCGCCGTGGCGGCGGTGGAGGCACGTGCGCGTCGCGAGCTCGGCGAGCGCCGATACGAGGCGCTCCGGGACTCGCTCGAGCTCCTCGTGGGCGGGGGAGAGGGTCTCGAGGAGGCATGAGCTCCGCGCCGACCAGGGTCATCGAGGTGTTGCCGGGCGAGGACGCCGTCGCCCGGCGGGCGGCCGACATCGTCGCCGCGTCCGCGCGCGAGGCGATCGAGGCACGCGGCCGCTTCACGTTCGCCGTGAGCGGAGGCCGAACCCCGTGGGCGATGTTCAGGGACCTCGCGGACGAAGACGTGCCGTGGGGCAAGGTCGGCATCTGGCAGGTGGACGAGCGGATCGCCCCCGACGGCGACGCCGACCGGAACCTGACCAGCCTCCTGCCGATGATCCCGTCCGAGGCGGACCTGCGACCCATGCCGGTGACCGAGGCCGATCTCGAGGCGGCGGCCGCCCGGTACGCCGGGTCGCTCCCGAACGTGTTCGACCTCGTGCACCTCGGGATGGGCGACGACGGCCATACGGCATCGCTCGTTCCGGACGACCCGGTCCTGGACGTGACCGATCGCGACGTGGCGGTGACCGGCGAGTACCGAGGGCTTCGGCGGATGACCGTGACCTACCGGGTCCTCGACCGCGCTCGTCGGGTTCTCTGGTTGATCGACGGGGACGACAAGACCGCGATGGTGCCGAGGCTGATGGCGGGCGACCGCTCGATCCCGGCCGGCCGGGTCGCGACCGCCGAACAGCTCGTGGTGGTGGACGCCGCCGCGGCTGCCGAGGTCGCGTCTAGCTGAGCCCCCCGACGTCGAGCGCCTTGCCGACGAGGTAGGTGACGCCGGCCGCGGCCGCGCCGACGGCGAGCATCCGCGACCCCGAGAGCAGCCAGGGACGGCCGGTGAGGTACGACATCGCGGCGCCGACGGAGAACAGCGCGATGCCGGACAGGATCGCCGACGCGACGACCGCCGGTGTGCCCGACGACACGAGGAACGGCAGCAGCGGGACGAACGCGCCCAGCGAGAACGTCACGAACGACGAGCCCGCCGCCGCGAACGGCGACCCGAGGCCCTCGCGCGGATCGAGCCCGAGCTCCTCGCGGGCGTGGGTCTCGAGCGCGACCTCCGGGTCCTTCATCAGCTCGGTCGCGAGCCGGTCCGACAGGTCCCTCGGCAGGCCCTTGCGCACGTAGAGCTCGGCGAGCTCCAGGCGTTCGGCCTCGGGGTCCGAGCCGATCTCGTGGGCCTCGAGGTGGATCAACCGCTCGTAGACCTCGCGCTGCACCCGCACCGAGATGTACTCGCCCGCGGCCATCGAGAACGCGCCGGCGAGCAGACCCGCGACGCCGGCCACGATCACGACGGAGTTGTCGACCCCCGCGCCGGCGACGCCGAAGATCAGCGACAGGTTCGAGACCAGGCCGTCGTTGACGCCGAAGATCGCGGCCCGGAGCGCGCCCGACTTGCCGCTCGCCACGTGTTGCTCGCCGCCGATCGGGCCCGGATGAGGGACGATCCGCCACTGGCGACCGCGGAGCCGCCGTACGGCCTGCGTGAGGATGTCCAGGCGGTCCTTCGTCGCGCGGTCCTGCTCGGACAGGTCGTCGGGCGGGGTCATCGCGGCGACACCTACCCGCCCGCCGATGCGGCCAACCGTGCCCTCGCGATCGTCGCGATCGCGGGTCGGTGGGGATCGGAGAGGGCGACGCTGCTCATCGAGGCTCCTGTGGTCGGTTCGCCCGGTCTCGCGATTGTGCGTCGGCGGCGTGGCCGTGTCGAACCGGCAGGCCTCCTCCGAGGGCCGACGATGCCGTACGGTTCGCGCGTGGCGGGCGAACACGAAGGGGCGGACGAGGCGATCACTGCCGCGGAGTCGCGCTGGGACGATCGCTACGGGATGCTGTTCCTGCTCATCGTCGTCGCGCTCCTCCTGACCGCCGCGAACACGACCTGGCTGAAGATCGCCGGCGTCCTCGCCCAAGGCAGCGTCCTCCTGTTGGCGTTCCTCGTCGCCCGGGCCCCGCGCCGGGCATGGCGGCTCGCGATCATCCTGGTGCCGCTCGCCGTGATCCTCGGGATCGCCGGACGGTTCGTCGATTCGAAGCCCGCCGAGGTCGTGGCCGCCGGCGTGAACCTGGTCCTGCCCGCGGCCGCGATCGTCGTCCTCGGCCGTCGGATCCTGCTGGAGCCGTACGTGAGCGGCCGGACCGTGCTCGGGCTCCTGTCCGTGTACCTGCTGATCGGCATGACGTTCGCCGCGACGTTCATCCTGATCGCGGTGGTGAGCGGCGAGCCGTTCTTCGTCCAGACCGACCACGCCCAGCCGGTGGACTTCACGTACTTCAGCTTCGTGACGCTCGCGACGGTCGGGTATGGCGACTTCACCGCCGCGAACCCGATGCCGCGCATGCTCGCCGCGATCGAGGGCCTGTCCGGCCAGCTCTACCTGGTGACGGTCGTGGCGGTCGCGGTGTCGCGGGTTCGCACGAGACGGGATCGTTCGCGGGACGGCTGACGTTTCAGGCTTCCGGTCGCCGCCATCGGGCGGACAGACGGCCGAAGATCCCGTTCTCGTTGGACCCGTCGGCGTCCGACGCCGATTCCCGCTCCTCGACGACCGCGGCATCTTCGCGCGTGAGCTCGGTCTCGACGACCTCGTGCCGCTTCAGGTACGTGGAGATCGTGGACTGGATCACCGCCGCGGCGGGCAGCGCCATGAACGCTCCGAGCAGCCCGCTGATCGAACCCCCGGCGAGCGCCGCCCCGAACGCCACCGCCGGATGCAGCTGCATCGTCTTGGCCGTGATGCGTGGCGCGAGTAGGTAGTTCTCGATCTGCTGGTAGATGATCACGAAGATCAGGAACCAGAGCGCCTTCCACGGGTCCTCGAGCAACGCGACGAGCAGCGGGACCGCCGCGGCGATGTAGGTGCCCACCACCGGGATGAACTGCGAGACGAACCCCTGCCACAGCGCGAGCGGAGCCGCGAACGGGATCCCGAGCCCCTGCAGCACGATGAACGAGAACGCCCCGTTGAGGATGGCCAGCAGGAGCCTCGAGTACAGGTACCCGCCGGTCTTGTCGATCGCGACCTCCCAGGCCGAGAGCAGGTCGCGCTGGACCCGGGGCGGCAGGAGCGAGCACACGCCGCGTCGGAACCTCGGGCCGTCCGCCACGAGGTAGAAGGTGAACAGGCCGATCGTGAGCACCTGGAAGACCAACCCGAGCAGGAACGCGCCCACCGATGCGACGTTCGCCGCGATCCCCTGCACGTCCGCCTGCGCGTTCGCGATCTGTCGCAGGATCGACGCGCTCGTCAGCTTGGTGTCGAACCATCGCTGCGTGTACACGCTCGCCTGGTCGAGCCAGCCGGGGACTCGGGCGATCAGCTCCTGCACCTGGTTGATCACGAGCGGGACCATCAGCGCGAGGCTGAGTAGCCCGAGCAGGCCGAGACCCAGCAGGACGCAGGCCGCGGCGACGCCGCGTTTCCACCCGCGGGCCACCAGCCAGTTCACCGCGGGCTCCAGGGCGAAGGACAGGAACAGGGCAGCGACGAGCCACAGGAGCAGGTGCGAAAGCCTCCTGATCAGGCTGAACGCCGCGTACGCCCCGAACACCGTGATGACCACGGCCAGGAGCAGCCGCGGGATCCACGGGGGCAAGCTGGTCGCGTCGCCGGTCGGGCGACCGACCTCCTCCGCGCCGCGCGTCTGGGCGTCGGTGAGGACGGGTTCGGGTGTTCCGGCGGCCTCGGGTTCGGCCAGCGGCTCCTGCGCGGCGGCCGGGTCCATCGGGCCAGCGTATCGGCCGTGGTAGGCGGGTGCCAGCATCAGGCGTCGGCGCGCGTCGCGCTCGGGCGGCGACGGTCGGGCGGCTACGATGGGTGCATGCCGGAGGACGCCGTGGGCAAGACCGGGAAGCCCACCGAGACCCGGAACAAGGCGCGACGGCCGCGCGACCTTCTCGGGAGGCCGCAGCCGTGGGACGCGGAGAACGCACTCGAGCTCGAGGACTTCGACGCCCTGACGGTCCGGGAGAACCATCGACTGGGTCGCGAGCACCTCAACGCCGGTCGCTTCTTCCCCGCGCACGAGGCGTGGGAAACGGCGTGGAAGCAGTCGCGGGTCACGACCGACGCGGAGTTCTTCAAGGGCCTGTCGCAGCTGGGCGCCGGCTACGTCCACCTCCTCAGGGGCAACGCGCACGGCGCGATCCGGTTGCTCCGGCGAGCATCGGGACGGATCCGTGCGTACCCCTCGGGCCACCACGGGGTGGAGACGATCCGCGTCGCGGACGCTGCCGATGCGCTCGCGGTCGAGGTCGAAACGGGCGAGGTGACGCCCGGCGAGGACGCCGTGTTCGTGCCTCCTCGCGTGTGAGTCCCGCCGGGACGGTTGACTGGCCCTAGGCGCAGCCGCCACCATGTACGGGTGAGCGACGAGACGACCGAGACCATGCTGGAGTGGAAGGGCCGGACCGGGCCGTTCACCGTCTCGCTGGGGCACGGGGTGTTCCACCCCACGCACACCAGCCGCACGATCGCCGAGGCGCTGGAGATCGAACCCGGCGACACCGTCATCGACGTCGGCTGTGGCAGCGGCGTGCTCTCGTTCGTCGCCGCGAGGCTCGGCGCCAAGCGGGTGATCGGGACCGACCTGTCCGAGGACGCGATCGAGGTCGCGAAGCAGAACGCCGTCCGCCTGGGTCTACAGGACGAGGTGGAGTTCCGGAGCGGGAACCTGCTCGACCCCGTGCGCGGCGAGCTGGCCGACGTGATCATCGGCGACGTCTCGGGGATCCCCGACGAGATCGGCAGGCTCGCGGGCTGGTTCCCCGACGGTCACGCCGGCGGTCCGACCGGCGCGGAGCTCCCGGCCGCCATGCTCGAGAGCATCCGCGAGAACGAGTGCCTCGCCCCCGGCGGGCACCTGTACCTGCCGACCGGCACGATCCAGGCCGAATCCAAGATCCTCGAGGTGGCCCGCCGCATCTTCGGCGCCGCGAACCTGCAGTCGTTGCTGTCGCGGGAGTTCCCGCTCCCCGACGTTGTTGCCAGGTCCAAGGCCGTCGCGCAGATGATGAAAGAGGGCATCGTGGACCTCCGCACCAAGGGGAGCCGGGTGCTGTGGCGTCTGCAGGTGTGGCGCTGCGAGATGCCCGAGGACGGCCGCCTCACCGTCTCCCTGTAGCGCGACCCTCGCCCGCTCAGCCGCCCGGTCGGACCTCCACGACCGACTTCACCCAGTAGCCCGCTTCGCGTAGGTGCTCCGCGCCGCCGCGATCGATCGCGAGCACGATGATGCCGACCTTGCAGCCGGCCTCCTCGAGCACCCTGGCCGCCGACCGGACCTGCGTCCCCGTCGTCGACACGTCCTCGACGAGCGCGACCTCTGCGCCGGCGGGCGCGTGACCCTCGAGCTGCGACATCGTCCCGTAGGCCTTCGGCTCCTTGCGGACGACCGCGATCGGTAGACCGGTCTCGAGCGCGACGCCCGCCACGAGCAGCGTGGCCGCGCCCTCGGGCGCCCCGAGGTGGGTGATCCCCTCCGGTAACAGATCGGCCACTGCCTTGGCGGTGTCCCTCAACAGGTCCGGGTCGGTGAGGAAGCGGAACTTGTCGAAGTACACGTTCGAACGGCGTCCGGAGGACAATACGAAGTCGCCGTGGAGCTCCGAGGCCGCGATCAGTCGCTCCGCGAGGTCGCCGGGCATGGCGCGTAGCATAGGCTCCCGATGGATCGCGCCCAGGAGGCGAGCAGGAGCCGAGGTTCGAGCTGGTACCGATCGGTGGCCCGGCCGCTGCTGTTCTCGATCCCGCCCGAGGCCGCGCACCGTCTCGCGCAGCGGCTCCTCGGTCTGCCGCTCCCGTGGGAGCGGCTGGGTGGCGCCGATCGCGACCCCGCGCTCCGGGTCACGCTCGCCGGGATCGCGCTCGCGAATCCCGTGGGCCTGGCCGCCGGTTTCGACAAGACCGGGCGACACGTGGATGCGCTCGGGCGGCTCGGGTTCGGCTACGTGGTGTGCGGGACGTTCACGCGCGGTCCCCGCCGTGGCAATGCCAAGCCGAGGATCGTCCGGTACCGGGACCGGGGCTCGATGGTCAACGCCATGGGTCTGCCGAACCCGGGTGCGGAGGCCGCCGCCCGAGCCCTCGGCCGGACGACGCCGAGAGGCCCCCGGGTGGCGAGCATCGCCGACCAGGACCTGCCCGACGTGCTCGAGACCCACGCGCTCCTGGAGCCGTTCGTCGACGCGGTCGAGCTGAACGCGAGCTGCCCGAACGTCGCCTGGGGCCGCGACCGCGACAATGAGACCCACCTCGCGAACCTGGTGCGCGAGCTCGGCGCCCGCCGGACGCGTCCGTTGTTCGTCAAGCTCCCGCCGTTCCGCACCGAGGTGGAGCGGGAGGTGGTGCTCGCGCTCGCCGCGATCGCGCGACAGGAGGGCGCCGACGCACTGACGGTCTCGAACACCCTCCCGGTCCTGGACGCACACCTGTCCGTCGGGCGTGGCGGGCTCTCCGGCCGCGCCGTGCGCGAGCTGACGTTGTCCTGCGTCCGGGCCGTCCGCGAGGCGATGGGGCCGGGGCTGCCGATCAACGCGAGCGGGGGGATCCTCACGCCGGCGGATGCGTTCGAGGCGATCGAGGCCGGGGCGACCACGGTGCAGGTGTACACCGGGTTGGTCTTCGGAGGTCCCGGGGTGGTGGGGGAGCTCACGACGGGGCTGGTCGAGGCGCTGCGGAGCCGCCGGGTCGACCTCTCCGCGCTCGTGGGAACCGCCTGAGCCGAACCGCCGTGTGGCTTGCCCAGGGCCCGGTTCCCGTTCAAGATGACGCGATTCCGAACGGAACCGAACACCCGGAGGTGGGTTTGACGCAGCGTGCGACGAGGGCGGACCAGGCACCCGCAGGGGAGCCGAGCTCGTCCGCGGTCACCCTCGAGTCGGTCGTCAAGCGGTTCGGCGACGTGGTCGCCGTCGACGGCGTCGATCTGGAGGTCCGCGAGGGCGAGTTCTTCTCGATGCTCGGTCCCTCCGGGTCCGGGAAGACGACCTGCCTGCGGATGATCGCGGGGTTCGAGGCCCCCACCTCCGGCAGGGTGCTGCTCGGCGGCGAGGACGTCTCCCGGCTCGCACCGTACGAGCGCGACGTGAACACGGTCTTCCAGGACTACGCGCTCTTCCCGCACATGACGGTGGAGGAGAACGTCGAGTACGGGCTCAAGGTCAAGAAGGTCCCCGCGTCCGATCGCCGCAGCCGGGCGGCCGATGCGCTCGCGATGGTGCAGCTCACGGCTTTCGGCGAGCGCAAGCCGAGCCAGCTCTCGGGCGGCCAGCGCCAGCGGGTCGCGCTGGCCCGGGCGCTGGTCAACCGCCCCAAGGTGCTCCTGCTGGACGAGCCGCTCGGCGCCCTGGACCTCAAGCTTCGCCAGGCGATGCAGATCGAGCTGAAGGAGATCCAGCAGCAGGTCGGCCTGACGTTCATCTACGTCACGCACGACCAGGAGGAGGCGCTCACGATGAGCGATCGCCTGGCCGTGTTCAGCCGCGGGAAGATCGAGCAGGTCGGCACGCCGGCCGAGGTCTACGAGCGGCCGGCGACCGGGTTCGTCGCCGGGTTCGTCGGGACCTCGAACGTCCTGGAGGGTGAAGCGGCGACGGCGATCGCCGGCGACCCCCACGCGTTCACGATCCGTCCCGAGAAGATCGCGATGGTGGAGCCGGACGCCGAGGTCCCCGACGGCGCCTGCACCGCCACCGGTCACGTGCGCGAGGTCGTCTACCTGGGCGCGCTGACCCGCTACATCGTCACGCTGGATGTCGGAGGCGAACTGGTCGTGATGCAGCAGAACCTCACGACGTCATCGATGGAGGCCCTCCAGGTGCGCGGCAAGGCGGCGCGTCTGGTGTGGGATCGCAGGAACAACCGTCCGGTCGACGCGGCCGCCGGTTCGATGGAGGGGTCCGAGGACCCGGGGGAGGATACTTCATGAGCAAGGTGCGAACGTGGTTCGTCGTGCTCGCGGCGCTCGCCGTCGTGGCGGCGGCGTGCGGCAACGACGACACCACCAGTGGTTCAACGGGCGGCGCGATCGAGCCGTCGAAGACCTTCACGAAGATAGGCGAGCCGGAGGGCGCGCTCGAGCTGATCGCGTGGGCCGGGTACGTCGAGGACGGGACGAGTGAGGGCGGCGAGGACTTCGACTGGGTCACGCCGTTCGAGGACGCGACCGGCTGCCAGGTCAACGTGACGTACGGCGACACCTCGGACGAGATGGTGACGCTGATGCGCCAAGGCGGGGGCACGGTGTACGACGGCGTCTCCGCCTCCGGCGACGCGAGCAACCGGCTGATCGCGGGCGGGGACGTAGGGGCGATCGACACGTCTCTGTTCCCGCAGTTCGCGAACGTGATCGGGCCGCTCAACCCGGACGGCGGGAAGAACAACGCGCACTACGTCGTCGACGGCAACGTGTACGGGACCCCGTACATGTACGGGCCGAACTTCCTGATGTACAACACGGACAAGGTCTCGCCGGCCCCGACGAGCTGGGACGTGACGTTCGAGTCCGACTCGCCGTACGCGGGTTCGATCACCGTCTACGACTCGCCGATCTACATCGCCGATGCAGCGATGTACCTGATGGCGCACAACCCCGACCTGGGGATCACCGACCCGTACGAGCTCTCGCAGGAGCAGTTCGACGCCGCGGTCGACCTGCTGAAGACGCAGGCAGACATGGTCGTGCGACCCTGGGCGCTGTACACCGACGAGATCGACGGGTTCGTGGACGGGTCGATGCTCGTGGGCACGGCGTGGCCGATCAACCTCAGCCTGGCCGAGCTCGACGCGCCGGTCGACGCCGTGATCCCGTCCGAGGGGGTCACCGGCTGGGCCGACACCTGGATGATCTCGGCCAACGCCCCGCACCCGAACTGCATGCTGAAGTGGATGGACTGGACGATGCAGCCGGACGTGCAGGCGGAGGTCGCGGTCTGGTACGGCGCCGCCGGGAGCAACACGTTGTCGTGCGACGCGACCCGGGACCTCCTGGTCAAGTTCTACGGCAAGGGAGCCGACGCGGCCGTGGACACGGTCCGGTACGGCAACTGCGGCAACGTCGACTTCCTGGACTCGATCCACCTGTGGAAGACGCCGCTGCCCCAATGCGGCGACGACCGGGGTGACGTCTGCATCGACTACTCGGAGTGGACGCAGGCCTGGACCGAGATCCGAGGCGCGTAGGGACGATCCGACGACGAGGGCTCCGGGCGTCCACGCTCGGAGCCCTCGTCGCATCCGGACGGAGGTCGAGTGGCGGCGATCGCGAAGGAAGACCAGGAGGAGGGCTTCCGGCGGCGGCTGTCCGCGTTCCTGTTCCGCCACCCGGGGTTCAAGCTCGGGCTGTCGCTCGGCGCACCGCTGACCTGGCTCCTCGTCGTCTACATCGGCTCGCTGCTGTTCCTGCTCGCGAACGCATTCTGGAGTCTCGACGTCCTGACGTCGCAGATCGTGCGCGGCTTCTCGTTCGACAACTTCCAGACCCTGTGGGAGAACGGCGTCTACCGGACGATCACCATCCGGACGGTGGGGATCGCCGCCGCGGTGACGATCACCGACATCGTGCTCTCGTTCCCGCTCGCGTACTACGCCGCCCGCCTGGCAACCCCGCGCGCGCGGAACGCGCTGCTGGTCGCGGTCGTGATCCCACTGTGGGCCAACTACCTGGTCCGCGTGTTCGCCTGGAAGATCATGCTCACGCCGAACGGGTTCGTGAACTGGCTCGCCGAGCTCACGGGGCTCGGCCACCTCCAGCTCGGGAACTCGAACTGGGCGGTGTGGCTCACGTTCGTCTACCTGTGGCTCCCGTTCACGCTCCTGCCGATCTACGCGGCCCTCGAGCGCGTGCCGGGCTCGTTCCTGGAGGCCTCGTCGGACCTGGGCGCCAAGGGCTGGACAACCTTCCGCAGCGTGATGTTCCCGCTGATCCTGCCCGGGATCGCCGCGGGCTCGATCTTCGCCTTCTCGCTCACGCTCGGCGACTACATCACGCCGGAGCTGGTGGGGAACACGCAGTTCATCGGGAACGTGATCTACGACAACGTCGGCGTGGCCGGGAACACGCCGCTCGCCGCGGCGTTCGCGCTCGTGCCGATCGCGATCATGGCCGTCTACCTGCTCGGCGCCAAGCGTGCCGGTGCGTTCGAGGCCCTGTAGCGATGGAGACCCGCGGGTTCAAGAACCTGATGAGGGTGCTCTCCGCGATGCTGCTCGTGTTCCTGTATGTGCCGCTCGCGATCATCGTCCTGTACGCGTTCAACGACAGCGTCGCGCAGGCGTGGCCGATCCAGGAGTTCACGACGAAGTGGTTCGGGATCGCGTGGAGGAGCCCCCAGGTGCGCGAGGCGCTCGCGAACTCGCTCGAGGTGGCGACGATCGCGACCCTGTTCGCCCTCGCCCTAGGCAGCGCCGCCGCGTTCGCCGTCCACCGGTTCCGCTTCTTCGGGCGCAACAGCGTGTCGTTCCTGCTGGTCCTGCCCATCGCGCTGCCGGGGATCGTGACGGCGATCGCCCTCAACACGACGATCAACAACTTCAAGATCCCGTTCGGGATCCTCACGATCGTGATCGGCCACGCGACCTTCTGCATCGTGGTGGTCTACAACAACGTGGTTGCACGGCTCCGTCGCACCCCGACCTCGCTCATGGAGGCGTCGATGGACCTGGGGGCCGACGGCTGGCAGACGTTCCGCTACGTCACGTTCCCGACGATCCGCACGGCGATCGTGGCCGGGGCGCTGCTGGCGTTCGCGCTGTCGTTCGACGAGATCGTCGTGACGAACTTCACGGCGGGCGCCACCGACACGATCCCGAGGTTCATCTACCGGAACCTCCGGCTCCCGCACAACCGCCCGATCGTGAACGTGGTCGCGGTCGGGGTGATCCTCGTGATGTTCATCCCCGTCTACGTCGCCCAGCGGATGGCCGGCGGCGGCGACGTGACCGCGACCGCCGCGCGGGCGGAGGCGGCGGAGGTCTGATGGGTCGCTAGAGGTACTGGCCCCGGGACTGGTCGGTCCCGGGCCCCTGCTGGTCGTCGGTGCTCCCTGGGAGCCCGCGTCGCCGCAACTCCTCGAACTGCGCGCGCGCGGCCATCTGCTGCGAGAACAGCGCGGCCTGGATCCCATGGAACAGGCCCTCGAGCCATCCGACCAGCTGAGCCTGGGCGACGCGGATCTCGGCGTCCGTGGGCACGCCCTGCATCGGCGGCGCCAGCGAGGAGAGCTCCTCCTGCAGATCGGGCGACAGCACGTCCTCGAGCTCGCCGATCGCGCGCTCGTAGATCTGACGGAGCCGGATGCGGCCGGGCTCGTCGAGCGACGCCTGGCGCGTGTCCTCCAGCAGCTCTCGGACCATCGTCGCGATCCGAAGGAGCTTGGCGGGTTGCGTGATCGCTTCGTGCTCGGGCTCCTCGGCGCCCACCTGCTCGCTCGTCGGGACCACCGGTGTCGCCGGCGCCTGAGGCAGGTCGGGGGTCGGGGCGGCATCCATCGGGTCGAGACTAACAACGCCGGGCGGAAGACGCCCCGGCTCAGCCCTGCGCGAGCTCGCCGAACAGCAGGGCCTCGGCCAGACAGGAGCGTTCGAGCTCGCCGAGGTCCACGCTCTCGTCGATCGAGTGGTACTGGCTCTTCTCGTCCGAGGCGCCGTACAGCAGGATCTCGGCGTTGGGGAGCGCCGCCGAGAGCTCCGGCACCAGGGGTACGGAGCCGCCGCTCCCGCTCTGCACGACCGGACGCCCGAACGCGGCCTGCAACGCCCGATCCATGGCGGCGAACCCGGGGCCGTCGGTCTTGACGCGCATGCCTTGGCCCGATGTCCCGGGCGCGACGTCCACCTCGACGCCCCAGGGGGCGACCTTGGCGAGATGTCCGGTGAGCAGATCCATCGCTCGCCCGGCGTCCTCCTCCGGTGCGAGCCGCAGGCTCACCTTGGCCGAGGCGACCGGGACGAGCTGGTTCGAGGCCTCGACCACACGAGGGGCGTCCAGGCCGAGCACGGCGACGGCAGGCTTGGACCACAGCCGCTCCGAGATCGACCCCGAGCCGACCAGGGTGACGCTGGGTCGCAGCGGGGTGTCCTCCCGGTACTCCTCCTCGGTCAGTTGCAGGCCCTCCCAGGGTCCGTGGGTCAGGCCCTCGATCGCGACCTGCCCGTCGTCGTCGTGCAGGGTGGACAGGATCCGCGCGAGCGCCGAGATCGCGTCGATCGCGGGTCCGCCGTAGGCCCCGCTGTGCACCGCCAGGTCGAGCGCCCGCACCGTGACGATGCAGTCGACGACGCCGCGGATGCTCGTCTCGAGCGTGGGGATCCCGGCTCGCCAGTTCCCACCGTCGGCCACGCCGATCACGTCGGCTACGAGGAGCTCCCGGTGCCCGCCGATCAGGAAGGGGAGGTGCTCGGCGCTGGCCTCCTCCTCGCCCTCGACCAGGACCTTGACGGTGACCGGCGGCTCGCCCTCCCATGCCCGCATCGCGGCAGCGTGCATGACGATGCCGCACTTGTCGTCGGAGGTGCCCCGCCCGTAGAGGCGGCCGTCGCGAACCTCGGGTTCGAACGGCGGGCTGGTCCATTGCTCGTGCGGTCCCTCGGGCTGCACGTCGTGGTGCGCGTACAGCAGCACCGTCGGCGCGCCGGCGGGACCCGCGACCTCGCCGAACACGGCCGGGTGGTCGACGTCGGGGAGCTCGATCAGCCGGACGCCACCGTACCCCGCGGCCTCGAGCGTCTCGGCGGTCGCCTCGGCGGACTCGCGCACGGGCTTGTCGTCGTACCCGGGGAACGCGATCGACGGGATGCGGACGAGGCTCGACAGCTCCTCGATGGAGCGTGCGTGGCCTTCGGCGATCGCGGCTCGGAGTTCGTCGGCGTGCATGGGGCCGAACGATACCGCGTGCGCGAAGCGGCCGACCGTGGGCGTTCGGCGGAGCCGCTACGGCCGGAGCCGTTCGATGCGCCAGGTGTTCGCTTCGCGCGTGAAGCGGAACCGGTCGTGGAGACGGTGTCGGCGACCCTGCCGCGAGACCGTCCCGCCGTGCGACGGGGCGTCGGTCACCCGAGGTCCTTCGGCGTCACGAACGCCTCGAGCAGGCCGCCGCCCGGCGAGACGTCCCGCCAGGGCTCGTCGAACGCGAGCACCGCGAGCGCGCCGGTCGGGAACTTCGCCCCCATACGACCCAGCTCGGCGCCGCTCCCGGCCAGGGCGATCGCCAGGTCGTGGATGCCGGGGTTGTGGCCGATCACCGCCACCGTCTCGAACCGGTCGTCCACGGTGCGGAGCCGTTCGAGGAGCACGTCCTCACCCGCGCCGTACAGCTCGTCGTCCACGATCACCTCGGCGTCGACGAACGCGTTCGACATCCGGTCGAGCGTCTCCCGGGTCCGCAGCGCCGGGGAGCACAAGACCAGATCCGGGTGCGGGACGTCCGAGCGCAGATGGTCGGCCATCCGCTCGGCGGCGCGGTGCCCCCTCGGCGCGAGCGGGCGGTCGCGATCCGCGAGCGACGGGTCGTCCCAGCTCGATTTGGCGTGCCGGAGCAGCAGGAGGCGGTGCATCGATCGAGCGTAACGGTCGCCTGACCTAGACTCCACGCGGACGATGCGACTCGAGCCACTGTGCCGTCTCTCGATGCGCTACACGGAGGGAGCCTGGATCCGTCCGTTCGGCACGGTCGAGGGCGCCGGCTTCGGGTCGGGCGAGGGGGAGGTTTCGGGGCCCGTGCTCCGCGGGACCCTGCGATGGGCCAACGCCCCGCGCCGGCGCGAGGACGGCGTGTGGACGCCGAACCTACGGGGCGTGATCACGACCGAAGACCGCGCCGAGATCCTCACCTCTCTTCGCGGGCAGAGCGTCCAGGAAGCCACCACGGGCGGCGGGCTCAGGGCCATCCTCACCCGGGTCGAGCTCCTCAGCGACGACGAACGCTATCGGTGGCTGAACACGACCTTCATCGTCGGCGAGGGCGAGATCGACGAGGAGACGGAGGCGTGGTGGGTGCAGGCCTACGCGTGCATCAACGAGGTCGTCGAGCACGCTCCTGCGATCGGTCAGGCTCCCCCCGAGGGTTTCCGTCAGGCGGACCGGTAGTCGCGGGGTTCGGTGCCCTCGGCAGGACTCGAACCTGCGCCCCCGGCTCCGGAGGCCGGTGCTCTATCCGCTGAGCTACGAGGGCTCGGCGCTCCGAGTCTAGCAACGCGATGGTTCGCCCAAGCCGAAGCATGGCCGTGCCCACGGGTCGGTCGGCTACGCTTCGACCCCGATGATCGAGGAACGTCTGATCGCGCTGATCGCCGAGGCGCTGGCCGAGGTCGCGCGCGAGCTCGGGCTCGAGGGCGATCTGCCCGAGGTGGACCTCACCAAGCCCCGCCAGAAGGAGCACGGCGACTTCGCGACGAACGTGGCCCTGGTCCTCGCCCCGCGGGTCGGTCGCTCGCCCCGCGAGGTCGCCGAGCTCCTCCTTGCGGCACCTGCCGGAAGCCTCGTTCGTGCGCACCGCCGAGGTGGCCGGCCCGGGGTTCATCAACTTCCGGCTCACGACGGACTGGCTCACCGGACGCGCTCCGGGACGTCGCGGCGAGGGGGGAGGCGTACGGCCGCGCCGACCCGAGTGGCCGGCGCGCGCAGGTCGAGTTCGTGAGCGCCAACCCGACCGGGCCGCTCCACATCGGCCACGCGCGCAACGCCGCGCTCGGGGACGCGCTCGCCCGGGTGCTCGAGGCGGCCGGGTGGTCGGTCGAACGCGAGTACTACTTCAACGACACGGGCGGGCAGATGGATCGGTTCGGCGCGTCGGTCGAGGCGAGGTACCTCCAGCTCCTCGGCCGCGAGGCCGAGGTGCCCGAGGACGGCTACCACGGCGACTACGTGGTCGACCTCGCCCGCCGGATCCTCGAGACGGAAGGTCCGGGCCCGGCCGACCTGCCACCCGACGAGCGCGTCGCGCGGCTCCAGCACGAGGCCGCCCGCCTGGTGCTCGAGCAGATCGACGGGACGCTCGAGCGGTTCGGGGTGCGCTTCGACAGCTTCATGCACGAACGCGTGCTGGCGGACAAGGGTCTGATCGACGCGGCCGTCCAGCGCCTGAGGGACGCCGGGTACGTGTACGACGCGGAGGGGGCGGTCTGGTTCCACTCGACCGCGTTCGGCGACGACAAGGATCGGCCGCTCGTGCGATCGAACGGGACGCACACGTACTTCGGCGCCGACTGCGCGTACGTGATCGACAAGTTCGAGCGTGGGTTCGAGCACCTCGTGTACGTGTGGGGCGCCGATCATCACGGCGACGTCGCGCGGGTGCGCGGGGCCGCGCAGGCGCTCGGGTACGACGCCGACCGGCTCGAGATCGTGATCTACCAATGGGTCTCGTTCCTGCGCGACGGGGTGCCGGTCCCGATGAGCAAGCGCGCCGGCGCGTTCGTCAGCCTCGACGAGCTGATCGACGAGGTGGGCACGGACGCGGCGCGGTTCCACCTGCTGATGTTCAGCAACGACGTGACGATGAAGTTCGACATCGAGGCGGTGAAGCGGCAGACGCTGGAGAACCCCGTCTACTACGTGCAGTACGGGCACGCCCGCATCGCGTCGATCCTGCGCAAGGCGACCGAACGTGGGATCGAGACCCGGCCGATCGAAGCGACCGACCTGGACCGGCTCGAACACGAGGCGGAGCTCGACGTGTTGCGCGCCCTCGCCGACGCCCCCTCCCAGATCGCGACCGCCGCCGAGCTTCGGGCGCCGCACCGGCTCACGCATGCCGCACAGGACCTCGCGGCGCGCTTCCACCGCTTCTACACGGAGTGCCCGGTCCTTTCGGACGACGCCGAGCTGACCCAGGCGCGTCTGTGGCTCTGCCGCGGCACCAAGCGGACGATCGCGAACCTGCTCGAACTCCTCGGCGTATCCGCGCCCGAGTCGATGGAGCGCACCGATGTCATGTGAGGTTCGGACCGTGCGGGGCGACATACTGAGGCGAGCGAGGCAGGGGTGACATGAGCGAGCGGGTCCTGCGGGTCGGGATGCTGGGCTGCGGCACCGTCGGCGCCGCGGTCATCCGGCTGCTCGAACGCCACCGCGACGACATCGAGCGCCGCGCGGGATGCCGGCTCGAGGTGCGCAGGGTGGCCGTCCGCGACGCCTCGAAGGCCCGGGACGTCGGGCTCCCGCCGACGGCGTTCGTCGAGGACCCGATGGCCGTGGTCGACGATCCCGACGTCGACATCGTCTGCGAGCTGATCGGTGGGCTCGAACCCGCAGGGCCCCTGGTCCTGGCCGCGTTCGAACGCGACAAGCCCGTCGTCACGGCCAACAAGGAACTGCTCGCGACGCGCGGGCGCGAGCTCTTCGATGCGTCCGACGCCAAGGGGCTCGACCTGTACTTCGAGGCGGCGGTGGGCGGAGGGATCCCCCTGATCCGGCCGCTCAAGGAGTCGCTGACCGGTGAGCGGCTCCGCCGGGTGATGGGGATCGTCAACGGCACGACCAACTTCATCCTGACGAAGATGTCCGAGGAGGGTCGGGGGTTCGCCGACGTGCTCGCGGACGCGAAGCGGCTCGGCTACGCAGAGGCGGACCCGAGCGCGGACGTCGACGGGCACGATGCGGCGGCCAAGTGCGCGATCCTCGCGTCGATCGCGTTCAACGCACGGGTCGTCGGGAGCGACGTGTACCGCGAGGGCATCGCGAACGTGACCCCCGAGGACATCGAGTTCGCTCGGCGCCTCGGGTACGTGGTGAAGCTGCTCGCGATCGCGGAGATCGGGGAGGACGAGAGGATCGCCGTCCGGGTGCACGCCGCGATGATCCCCGCGTCGCACCCGCTCGCCTCGGTGCGCGACGCCTACAACGCGGTCTTCGTCGAGGGTCCCAACGTCGGCGAGCTGATGTTCTACGGCCGCGGCGCCGGCGGGGAGGCCACGGCGACCGCCGTCGTGGGCGACCTCGTCAGCGTCGCGCGCAACCAGCTCGCGGGTGCCCGAGGCCTGGGCTGCACCTGCTTCTACGAGCGGACCATCCGCCCGATGGACGAGATGACCGGCCAGTACTACATCCTGCTCCGCGTCGAGGATCGGCCCGGCGTCCTCGCCGAGATCGCGAGCGTGTTCGGGCGCAGCGAGGTCTCGATCAAGAGCGTGTGGCAGGAGGGGTTCGGGGACGACGCCCAGCTGGTGTTCATCACGCACCGTGCCCGCGAGGGCGCGTTCCAGGAGGCGATCGGCGTCCTCCGCGACCTCCCCGGCGTCGAGGAGATCCGCAGCGTCCTTCGCGTCGAGGCCGAGGAGTGACGATGGCGCGGACCTGGCGCGGCGTGATCGAGGAGTACCGCGACCGGCTGCCGGTCGGCTCGGCGACGCCGGTCGTGACGCTCGAGGAGGGTGGCACGCCGCTCGTGCGTTCGGAGGGGCTGTCCGCCGAGACCGGGTGCGAGGTCTTCCTCAAGTTCGAGGGCGCGAACCCCACCGGGTCGTTCAAGGACCGCGGGATGACGGTCGCGATCAGCAAGGCGGTCGAGGAGGGCGCGAAGGCGGTCGTGTGCGCCTCCACCGGCAACACGAGCGCGAGCGCCGCCGCCTACGCGGGCAAGGCCGGCCTCACGTGCGCCGTGCTCGTCCCCAAAGGGAAGATCGCGCCCGGGAAGATGGCCGCGACGCTCGTGCACGGTGCGCGCGTGTTGGAGGTGGAGGGCAACTTCGACGCGTCGTTCGAGCTCGCGCGCGGGCTCGCCGAGCGCTACCCGGTCACCCTCGTGAACTCGGTCAACCCGTATCGCCTGCAGGGGCAGAAGACGTGCGCGTTCGAGATCGCCGACGCGCTCGGTCGCGCGCCCGACGTCCATTGCGTGCCGGTCGGCAACGCCGGGAACATCTCGAGCCACTGGATGGGCTACACCGAGTACCTGGCGGACGGCACGATCCACGAGCCGCCACGCCTGTTCGGGTTCCAGGCGAGCGGGGCCGCGCCGCTCGTCGTGGGTCATCGGGTGGAGGATCCGCAGACGATCGCGAGCGCGATCCGGATCGGGAACCCGGCGTCGTGGGACCTGGCGATCGCTGCCGCGTCGGAGTCCGAGGGCGCGATCTTGGCGGTGACCGACGACGACATCCTCGACGCGTACCGGCGGGTCGCGCGCGAGGGTCTGTTCGCGGAACCCGCGTCGGCCGCAAGCGTCGCCGGGCTGCTCCAGCTCTCGAAGGACGGCACGCTCCCGCGCGGTGGAACGGTGGTCTGCGTGCTCACCGGTCACGGGCTCAAGGACCCCGAGTGGGCGACCAGCGGGGGAGCCGCCCCGATCGCGGTCCCGGCCGAGGCCGACGCCGTCGCGGCCGAGCTCGGGTTGTAGACGTGCGCCTCACCGCGACCGTCCCGGCCACGTCGGCGAACCTGGGGCCGGGGTTCGACTGCTTCGGGCTCGCGCTCGACCTGTGCAACGAGGTGACGCTCGACACCGGCGCGGAGCCCGGCGTCACGTGGGAGGGCGAGGGCGCGGCGGAGCTGCCGACGGACGGCACCGACCTGGTGTCCCGCGCCGTCGCCGAGACCGCCGCGCGCTTCGAACGCACCCCGCCGGCGGCGGCGATCCACGGCCATAACCGCATCCCGCTCGAACGCGGGCTGGGGTCCTCGGCTGCCGCGGCCGTCGCCGGCGTCGCCCTCGCCGACGCGGTGCTCGGTCTCGGTCTGGACCGGACCGCGATCCTCGAGGTCGCCGCCGGCCTGGAGGGTCATCCGGACAACGCGGCCGCCGCCGTGTTCGGAGGGTTCACGATCGTGGTGGACGAGGGCGTCGTGGCCCGGTTCGACCCCGACCCGGAGCTCCGGCCGGCGCTGTTCGTGCCCTCGGACCTCGCGATCTCGACCGAGGCGGCGCGTCGCGTGCTCCCGGACGCCGTCCCTCGCGCGGACGCCGTCGCGAACGCGGGACACGCGGCGCTCGTGGCGATCGCCCTCCTGCACGAACCCGACCTGCTCCCCGCGGCGATGCGCGACCGCGTGCACGAGGACGACCGGCTCGGGCTCGTCCCCGAGGCGCGCGAGGTCTTCGAACGCGTGCGCGGCGCCGGGCTGGCGGTGTGCGTCTCGGGTTCGGGCCCCACGCTGCTCGCGTTCGAGCGGCACGACGTCATCACGCCGGAGCCCGGCGACGGGTGGCGGGTCGTGCGCGTGCCGGTGCGCGCGGCCGGGGTCGACATCCGCGAAGGCTGAAGGCGCGTATCACCTGCGACGATGGTGGAGCGATGACCGAACCCGAAGCCCGGCCCGACCCGGGGCCCCCGCCCGACCCGGCGACGAACCCGTCGCTCAGCGTCGTCGCACCCGCCTCCGCGTCCGAGCAGGGAGCGACCCCGGTCCTGGTCACCGATCTCGCGAGCAAGACGCTGGCCGTCAAGGAGGGGGAGACCTTCCTGTACTCGGATCTCGAGGGGAACCTCGACCACGGCGGTCAGGACGGTCTCGGGCTGTACTCGCACGACACGCGGTTCCTGTCGCACTTCCGTCTGAGCGTGAACGAGCGTGATCTCGTGCTGCTCTCGTCCTCGGCCGAACGTGGCTACCTGTCCCACATCGACCTGACGAACCCCGACCTGTTCGAGGGCGACGTGCTGTGCGCGCCCCAGCAGACGATCAACGTCCGCCGCGTCCGAGCGATCTCCGGCGACCTGTTCGAGCGCATCCGGATCAAGAACTACAACCCGTTCGACGTCACCCTGGAGGTCCGGCTGACGTTCGGCGCGGACTTCGCCGACATCTTCGACGTTCGCGGGATGACGAACCGCCACTCGGGCGGGTCCCACCCGCCCACGGCGAAGGACTCGACGATCGAGTTCGTGCACGAGGGGCGCGATCACGTCCGGCGGGTCACGAGGATCCGCTTCGGCGTCGAGCCGGAGCGCATCGACGTCGACGGGGCGCTCGCCACGGCGGTCTTCCGGCTCCACCTCGACCCGTACCAGACGCGGCTCGTCGCGGTGGCGGTCGAACCGATCCTGGGGAGCGAACCCACCAACGCGGCCCCGGACTTCGACCACGCGGTCCACGAGCTCCGTCGCTCGTACGAGGAGTGGGAGCGGGAGTCGACGCGGATCGTCACCGACAACGAGGTGTTCAACCAGCTCCTGGACCGCAGCCTGCGCGACCTGCGCGCCCTGTACACGCGGGTGGGGGACGGCGCGATCCTCGCCGCAGGGATCCCGTGGTACGTGACGATCTTCGGCCGCGACTCGCTGATCGCCTCGCACCAGCTCCTGATGGTGAACACCCGGCCGGCGCGCGATGCCCTCGAGCTCCTGGCGGCGCGCCAGGGCACGGAGGAGAACGACTGGCGCGACGAGCAGCCGGGCAAGATCCTGCACGAGGTGCGCGACGGCGAGCTCGCGCGCGCGGGGATCATGCCGCATTCGCCCTACTACGGGTCGGTGGACTCGACGCCGTGGTTCCTGATCGTGTACGCGCAGCACCTGCGGTGGACCGGCGACGTCGGGTTCGCCCGCAAGCTCCTGCCCAACGCTGAGGCCGCGCTCGCCTGGATCGACCGGTACGGCGATCTGGACGGCGACGGGTTCGTCGAGTTCCTGTGCCGCTCGCCCCGCGGGATCCGCAACCAGGGGTGGAAGGACTCGCACGATTCGATGGTCCACGCCGACGGGCGGGTCGCCGAACCCCCGATCGCGCTCTCGGAGGTCCAGGGGTACGTCTACCTCGCGAAGATGCGGATGGCCGACGTGTACCGCGCGCTCGGCCGGCCCGAGGACGCGACGCGCCTGGAGGACGAGGCGGAACGCCTGAAGGTGCGCTTCAACGAGGCGTTCTGGATGGAGGACGAGCGGTACTTCGCGGCCGCGCTCGACGCCGACAAGCAGCAGCTCCGAACGCTGATGTCCAACCCCGGCCACTGCCTCTACACCGGGATCGTGGACGAGGACAAGGCGCTGCCGCTCGCGAAGCGGCTGCTGGCCCCGGACATGTTCTCGGGTTGGGGCGTCCGGACGATGAGCCGGGCCGCTGCCTCCTACAACCCGATGAGCTACCACAACGGTTCGGTCTGGCCGCACGACAACGCGTTGATCGCGGCCGGACTGAAGCGGTACCGGTTCGCCCGGGCGACCAACCGCGTCGCGACGGCACTGTTCGACGCGGCGGTCTCGGCCGACTACCTCCGGCTGCCCGAGCTGTTCTGTGGGTTCACGCGCCGGTCCCCGAACCGCCCCGTGAGCTACCCGATCGCGTGCTCGCCCCAGGCGTGGGCGGCCGGCTCGCCGTACCTGATGCTGCAGGCGATGCTCGGGCTGTCGGCCCGGGCCCACGAGAACCTGCTCACGATCAACCTCCCGCAGCTGCCGACGTGGCTGAACACCGTCGAGGTGCGCAACCTGCGGGTCGGCGAGAGCACGGTGAGCATGGTGTTCCGTCGCGAGGGCGAGATCACGTCGTTCTCGCTCCTGTCGCGTGAGGGCGACCTACGCGTCGTGATGGAGGAGTAGACGAGCCGTCGTCCACGCGCGCCGGTCGCCGTCAGTCGATGCAGGGCCCGGTGTCGACCGGCGTCGTCCGTCCGATCGCGGAGCGCAGGGGGTCGTCCACCTCGGTGGCGGCGATCGCATAGCCGACGTCCTCGTCGCCGGACGACGCGGCGAACACGATCCCGGCGACCCGACCGTCGGGCAGCACGAACGGCCCGCCTGAGTTGCCCGGCCGGACCAGCGTCTGCAGCTCGAGCACGAGACGCTCGACCTGGCCGTGTCCGTAGATGTCTCGCCCGATCGCGTCGATCGTGCGCCGGACGGCGGCGCGGCGGACGTCGAGCGGGCCGCCCTGCGGGTACCCGAGGACGGCGCCCGGTGCGCCGCGGTCCGGCGTCTCGGTGACGAGCGGGAGCGGGGGTCCGGGCGCGTCGGGGACCGACAGGATCGCCAGATCCAGGTCGGGATCGAACAGCACCGTCGTCGCATCCGTCGAGCCCCCGACCGCCGAACGCACCTCGGGGTCGTCCATGCCGGCGACGACGTGCGCGTTCGTCACGACGTAGCCGTCGGCGGCGACGAAGCCCGAACCCTCCTGGATCACGTCGCACGCGGGGCCGATCACCTGGACCGTGCTCGAGGCGGCCGCCTCCGCCGCGGCGCGGGCCTCCTCCTGGGTGGGCGGCGACACGGGTTCGGCCGGCAGGGGCGGGATCCCGGAGAAGACGTCGGGGAACCCGAACCGGTTGAACAGGCGGCGGACCTGCGCGAGGAGCGACGGCGGCTGCGGCAGCGCGGCGTCGAGCGTCCGCACGACCGCCGAGCCCCGGATCTCGCTCGCGACCGCCGGGAACGGGCCGTTCACGAGGTTCAGGGCGAGGAACCAGATCGCCAGCAGCGACGCGACGACGGCGACCGCCGACCCCGCGACCGAGTCGGCCTTCCCGAACTTCGAGGATGCCCGGTCGCGCGCGCGGACGCCGACGAACCACCCGGCCGCGTTGCCGAGCGCGCCGACCACGAGCAGGACCAGCACCGCGATCCCCGCTCGGGCGGTCGGGCCGTCGACCACGCCGCCGATCAGCGGCGCGAGCAGGGCGCCCGCGACCAGACCGACGAGCAACCCGCCGAACCCGAAGGCCTGCAGCGTGAAGCCACGTCGGTAGCCGGCGATGCCGGACATCGCGACGAGCACGAGCAGGAGCAGGTCGAGGGTGTTCACGCAGCCGTATCGTCCCACGGTGCGTGGGTGGTCCCCGGCCGGGGTGGCGCCGCTACACTGCAACGAACGTGGTCACGATCGCGCACATCTCCGATCCACACGTCGGCTCGCCCTACTTCGTTCCGAACCTGATGAACCGGGTGATCGTCGAGCTGAACGAGCTCGAGCCCGACGTCGTGATCTGCAGCGGCGACCTCACCAACGAGGGGTACCGGCAGGAGTTCAAGAACTGGGCCGCCTACGCCGAGCGGATCCGCGCGCCGATGTACACCGTCCCCGGCAACCACGACGCCCGCAACGTCGGGTACCTCCATTTCGAGGAGCTCGTTGGCCCGACCCATTGGACCGCCGACGTCAAGGGCGTCCGCCTCGTCGGCGTGGACTCCAGCGAGCCCGACATCAACGAGGGCCAGGTCGGGCGCGAGCGCTACTCGTGGATCCACGAGCGGTTCGAGGTCCCGGCCGACCTGAAGGTCTTCGTCCTGCACCATCACCTCCTGCCGATCCCGGGCACCGGACGCGAGCGGAGCACCGTGATGGACGCGGGCGACCTGCTGGAGGAGCTGATCCAATCCGGGGTGAACATCGTGCTCTCCGGCCACAAGCACGTCCCGTACGTGTGGCGCCTCGAGGACCTGTACGTCGCCAACGCCGGCACGGTCGCCTCGCTCCGCCTCCGCGGGTACACCAAGCCCTGCTACAACGTCCTCGAGTTCGAGGACGGCGAGGTGAAGATCACGCGCAAGTACCCGTTCGGCGGGGGCAGCGTGATCGCGCACTTCCGGCTCTCGACGGGGGAGCAGTACCATCGCGAGCTCGAGCCGCCGGTGCAGCAGCGCCGCCTCCCCGCGGCTCATCAGGGGGAGTCCTAGCTCCGAACCGCACCATCTCGAAGGAGCCCATCGGATGAAGGTCGTCGTCCTCGTCGACGGTGAGCACTACCCGTCCGTCACGCGCTGGGCGATCGACGAGCTGCGCGGGCGCGGGTTGGAGCCGATCGCCGCGCTGTTCGTCGGCGGCGGAGAGAAGCTCGACCCGTCCGCGGTGCTCGACCCCGGGATCCCCCTGCGAGGTTCGGTGCCGGAGCGTTCGGTGGCGTCGGCGCTCGGCGCCGCGATCGACGAGCTCGCCCCCGACGCGATCTACGACCTGTCGGACGAGCCCGTCCTCGGCTACCGCGAGCGGATGGAGGTCGCCGCCGTGGCGCTGGCCAGAGGCATCGCCTACCTCGGCCCCGACTTCCGGCTCGACCCGCCAGTCGACCAGGACCCGCTCCCCGTCGCGACGGTCGCGGTGCTGGGCATCGGCAAGCGGACCGGCAAGACCGCCGTCGCGGGCGAGACCGCGCGGGTGGCCGCGGCGCACGGCTTCGGTCCGGTCGTCGTCGCGATGGGCCGCGGGGGTCCCCCCGAACCCGAGATCGCCGAAGCCGGGACGGTGACGCTCGACGCGCTGCTCGGGCTCGCCCGCCGAGGCCGGCACGCCGCCTCCGACTACCTGGAGATCGCGGCGACGAGCGGGGTCACGACGGTGGGCGCCCGCCGGGCGGGCGGAGGTCTCGCTGGCCGCTCCTCGTCGACGAACGTGCGCGCGGCCGCCGAGGTCGCGGTGGGGCTCGGTGCGGGGACCGTGATCGTCGACGGCAGCGGGGCGTCGATGCCCCCGTTCCCGTGGGACGCGGGGATCCTGGTGGTCCCGGCCACCGCCCCACCCGAGTACCTGGGGGGCTACCTCGGCCCGCTGCGGCTGTTGCTATCGGATCTTGTCGTTGTTACCATGGCGCGTAGCCCAGCCGGGCTGCAGAACATCCCTACCCTCAGGTCCCACGCCGAACGGCTGAACGCTGATGCCCGGCTCATCGTGACGGACTTCGAACCACAGCCACTCGGCGATGTGCAGGGCAGGGACGTGTTCTTCACCACCACGGCGCCGGGGGCGGTGGCCGCACGACAAGCGGAAGCCCTCGAGCGGACCCACGGATGCCGAGTGGTCGGGTGGAGCGCCAGGCTCGCCGATCGGGCCGGTCTGGCGCAGGACCTGGACGGTGCGGAGGCCTACGAGGTGCTCCTGTCGGAGCTCAAAGCCGCGGCGGTCGACGTCGCGTGCGACCGAGCGATGGCTCGGGGCGCCGAGGTGGTCTTCATGGACAACCGCGCCGTCGCGTTGGAGGGCGACACGGACCTTCCGACCGCGTTGAGGGAGACGATCGGCCTCGCCGGAGAACGAAGCGCCCAACGGAACGACCACAGAAACGACCAACCAAGCGACCAACGAAGCGAAGAGAGATGACGAACGACCCCAAGAACCCTCAGATCCTGATCTCGGATCGCGACTCGGGCCTGCCGTATTCGAAGGGCCTGATGGCGTCCCAGGTCATGGTGACCGGGCTGTCGCCCGTTCGCGCCTATCAGGTCGCCGAGGCGATCGAGGAGCGCCTTCGCGAGCGCGGTGTGCCGTCGATCTCGAACGAGGAGCTCGGGGAGCTCGCCCTCGCCGTGCTCGAGGACCTGGCCGGCGAGCGGTACGCGCGGAACTTCCAGCGCTGGCGCGAGATCGAGGCGTTGCAGGTCCCGCTCGTGGTGCTGATCGGCGGGGCGACGGGTGTGGGCAAGTCCACGCTCGCGACCCAGCTCGCGACGCGGCTCGGGATCGTCCGGGTTGTCGCGACCGACGCGATCCGAGAGGTGATGCGCGCGCTGTTCTCCCACGAGCTCATGCCGACGCTGCATGCGTCGTCGTTCGAGGCGGGCTCGGTCCTGCGCGAGCCCCCGTCGAAGGACGAGGTGGTCGTCGGGTTCCGCGAGCAGACGGCGGCGGTCGCGGTCGGCGTGCAGGCGCTCGTCGAGCGCGCCGCGATGGAGGGGACGCACCTGATCATCGAGGGCGCACACGTGGTGCCGGGCTTCCTGGACCTCGAGCCCTGGCGCGAACGCATCCTGGCCGTCCCGGTCGTGGTCACGATCGAGGAGGACGAGGTGCACCGCAGCCACTTCGCGGCCCGGGCGTCCGAACACACGGGCCGACCCGCGGAGCGCTACCTCGACCGGTTCGACGACATCCGGCGGGTGCAGCGGTACATCAAGAGCCAGGCGCTGTCGCACGGCGTCCCCGTGATCGCCAACTACAGCTTCGACCGTGCCCTGGCCGCGATCATCGATCTCGTCATGGAGCGAGCGACCGAACGCACCGCGTCAGCCCGGGTCCCGGCGGGCGCCGCGAGCGGTCGCGCCCCCGCTCCGGCGGCGAACGAAGGAGGCAGAACGTGAAGCTGTTCCTGGACACGGCCAACATCGAGGAGATCCGCGAGATCAACCGCTGGGGCGTCCTCGGAGGCGTGACCACCAACCCCTCGTTGGTGGCCAAGGAGGCCGACGACCCCGAACGGGTCTGGAAGGAGATCCTGACGGAGGTCGAGGGCCCGATCTCCCTCGAGACGACCGAGCTCGAGCCCGAGGCGATGTACCAGCAGGGTCTGGACCTGGCGCAGATGGCGCCGAACGCCGTCGTGAAGGTCCCGATGACGCCCGAGGGGCTCGGCGTCGGCAAGCGCCTGACCGACGAGGGGATCAAGATCAACGTCACGCTCGTGTTCTCGCCGGCCCAGGCGATCCTGGCCGCCGAGATCGGGGCGTACATCGTCTCGCCGTTCCTGGGGCGACTGGACGACGTCGCGTCCGACGGGATGGACGCGCTTCGCAAGATCTGCGACATCTACGAGATCCAGGGGTACGACACGCTGGTGCTCGCCGCCTCGCTGCGGCACCCGATGCACATCGTCGAGTCGGCGCTCGCGGGCGCCGACATCGCGACGATGCCGTTCGCGGTGTTCAAGCAACTGGTGAAGCACCCGCTCACCGACGCAGGTTTGGAGAAGTTCCTCGGGGACTGGAAGGCCCTCAAGCAGGAACTCGAGAAAGGAGCATGAGTGGCCACCACGGATAAGACCGCCCTGGAGGGAAAGGTCGCGGCTGAGCTCCATCAGATCGCGACCGACCTCGGTATCGAAGGGCACAAAGGATTGAAGAAGGCCGAGCTGGTCGACGCGATCGTGGCGCACACGAACGGCGGGACGGCCGCCGGGGCGCCGCCCGCATTCCAGGCGCCCGAGCGCTCGTCGGCCGCGGACGCGGTCGAGGGCAACGGCTCGTCGGGCGAGGGCGCGAACGCGGGCACGACGACGGACACCCGTCCGGCGCGGCCCGAGCGGGTCGAACGCCGCGACGATCGCGACGGCGCCGGCGGTCGCCCTGAAGGCGAACGACAAGGTGACCGACAAGGCGAACGACAGGGCGGACGACCCGACGGCGGGCGTTCGGATGGCGGGCGTTCGGAGGGCGGGCAGCAGCGGGACCGCGAGGGCGGCCCCCGCCGGCGTCCGTCCCGCGAGGAGCGCCGTCGCCAGCGCGAGGATCGCCGCCAGCGCGATATCGAGCTGCAGAAGGAGGAGCTCGCCACCGCCCCGACGGCGACCGGGCTGCTCGACGTCCTGCCCGAGGGTTACGGGTTCCTGCGGACCTCCGGCTACCTGCCGGGGCAGCAGGACATCTATGTCTCGCTCTCGCAGGTCCGGCGGTTCATGCTGCGCAAGGGCGACACCGTCACCGGCAAGGTGCGGCAGCCCAAGGACAGCGAGAAGTACTTCGCGCTGCTGCAGATCGACTCGGTCAACGGCATGGACCCCGAGGAGGCGAAGCAGCGGCCGAACTTCGACAAGCTCACGCCGCTGTTCCCCAACGAGCGGTTCCACCTGGAGACGGGCCCGACCGACGTGACCGGACGGATCATGGACATGGTTGCGCCGATCGGGAAGGGGCAGCGCGGCATGGTGGTCTCGCCGCCGAAGGCCGGGAAGACGACCGTCCTGAAGAACATCGCGAGCGGCATCAACCAATCCAGCCCCGACACCCACGTGATGGTGCTGCTCGTGGACGAGCGGCCCGAGGAGGTCACGGACTGGCAGCGGACGGTGCAGGCGGCCGAGGTCGTCTACTCGACCTTCGACAAGCCGCCGGACCAGCACATCCAGGTGACCGAGCTCGTGCTCGAGCGGGCCAAGCGCCTGGCCGAGATGGGGCAGGACGTCGCGATCATCCTCGACTCGATCACCCGGCTCGCGCGCGCGTACAACCTCGCCGCGCCGGCCTCGGGCAAGATCCTGTCGGGCGGGATCGACTCGACCGCCCTGTACCCGCCCCGGCGGTTCTTCGGGGCGGCCCGGAACATCGAGGAGGGGGGCAGCGTTACCATCATCGCGAGCGCCCTCGTCGAGACCGGATCGCGGATGGACGAGGGGATCTTCGAGGAGTTCAAGGGCACCGGCAACATGGAGCTCCGACTCGATCGCCAGCTCGCCGAGAAGCGGCTGTTCCCCGCGATCAACGTCGAGGCGAGCAGCACCCGCAAGGAGGAGCTGCTGATGCCGACCGAGGAGCTCGCGCTGGTCTGGCGCCTGCGCCGGGTGCTCCACGCACTCGAGCCGGCTGCCGCGCTCGAGCTGCTCACCGACAAGATCCGGGCCACCAAGTCCAACGAGCAGTTCCTGCGGGAGATCGCGAAGGCGCCGGCCTCGTAAGCTGGGGGCCGCGTGTCCCCGGCGGACGAGGGCCGTCGGAGCATCGGAATGACGAAGGAGAGGCACCGAACATGAAGCAGGGCATCCATCCCGAGTACGTGGTCGCGACCGTGCACTGTTCCTGCGGGAACACGTTCACGACCCGGAGCACCAGGTCCGAGCTGCGCGTGGAGATCTGCTCGAACTGCCACCCGTTCTACACGGGCAAGCAGAAGCTGGTCGACACGGGCGGGCGGGTCGAGCGGTTCCAGCGTCGCTACGCGAAGCAGCAGGCCGAGCAGGCCGCGGCGGTCAAGGAGCGAGAGGCGTCGCGCAAGCCCGTCATCTCCCTCCCCGAGCGGCCGGCCGAGGCGACGCCCGCCGAGGCCACGCCCGCCGAGACCGACCAGGACTGACCCGGCCGCGATGGCCGACGAAGCCACCCCACCGGCCCACTTCTACGGCGGTCAGGCCGTCGTCGAAGGGGTGATGATGCGCGGCCGCGACGTGTGGGCGGTCGCCGTGCGCCGGCCCGCCGGCGGCCTGCACATCGAGTCGCACGACATCGACTCGGTGGCCAAGCGGCATCCGATCCTCGCGAAGCCGTTCATCCGCGGCGTGATCGCGCTCGGGCAGGCCCTGGGGATCGGGTTCCGCGCGCTCTCGGTTTCGGCGCGGGAGTCGGTACCCGAGGAGGAGCGCCTGTCCTCGCGCCAGATGGGTCTGTCGATGGCGATCGCCGCCGTGATCTTCATCGGGCTGTTCGTCGTCCTGCCCGCCGTCGCGTTCCGATGGGTCGGGCGGAGCGTCGACTCGAGCATCCTGGTGAACGCGCTCGAGGGCGTGTTCCGCGTGGCGCTGTTCCTCGCCTACCTGTTGCTGATCGGCCGGACCAAGGACATCCGCCGCGTCTTCCAGTACCACGGCGCCGAGCACAAGACGATCGCCGCGTACGAGCACGAGGAGCCCCTGGTCCCCGAGCGCGTCGACGGCTACTCGACCTTGCACGTGCGCTGCGGGACGAACTTCCTCCTGCTCGTGATGGTGATCACGATCTTCGTGTTCGCGCTGTTCGGCAACCCCGGCCTGTGGTGGCGGATCCTGTCGCGGATCATCGCGATCCCGATCATCGCGGGGATCGCGTTCGAGCTGCTGCGGCTCGGCGCCCGGTTCCCGCGTTCGAAGGTGATCCACGCGCTGATGGTGCCGGGGCTGTGGCTGCAGAAGATCACCACGAAGCCCCCCGATCGGGCCCAGATCGAGGTCGCGATCGCGTCGTTCAACGAGGTGCTGCGCCGCGAGTCGGAGCTGACGCCGGGCACGTAGGAACGCCGAAGCCCCCACATCGCGGTTCGCCCGAGATGCTTGCATCGCGTGCTCACGGGTGTAGCCTCCGGGACCCACCGAGCGTTCGAGGAGGCTTCCCCATGTCCACGACGAACCTCGACCTCCCCGTCCTGATCTCCGCGGAGCAGATCCGCCGACGGGAGTTCGTGACGATCAGGCGCGGGTACGACCCGGACCAGGTGCGGGGGTACCTCGAGCAACTCGCCGATCAGATCGAGCTCATGCGCGTGCTGCTCCGCGACGCGCAGGCCGAGGCCCAGAGCGCGCTCCGCACGACCGCGCAGCCGCGCCGGGATCCCTACCAGCAGCTCGGGGAGCGGGTCGCGAGCGTGATCCGCGAAGCCGACCAGGTCGCCGAGACGATCAAGACCGAGGCGCACCGCGACGCCGAACTGGTGACGCGCGACGCGCGTGCCGAGGCGGATAGGGTCCGGACCGATGCGCAGGCCAAGGCCGAGGACGCGCGCTCGCAGGCCGAAACCGCCTTGCGGGCCGCGCGCGAGGAGGCCGACCGGACGATCGCAGGCCTGTCCACCCGACGCGACGCGCTCGTGGACCAGCTCGCCTCGATGCAGGAGCGGTTGATCGGCGTCGCCCGCGATCTCGAGAGCGCCATGGACGTGCAGGTCGCGATCCCGGACTTCGCCTCGATCAAGGACTTTCGCCCGGAGCCCGACGAGCTAGAGGGATCGATGCAAGATCAGGACACGGGGCCAAACGGGACGGCGCCGTCGGCTAGCGCCGCCGACCCGGCCGAGACCGAGGCCGAGGCCGACCTTGAGACCGGGTCCGAGGCATCGGCCGGTCGCGAACCGACGATCGTGGTGGGCGAGGCCGGCGACGCGCCGGTGACGACGGCCCGAGCATCCTCGACCCCTCGAACGAGGAGCTGTGGGAGGGGTCGGACGCGATGAAGCTCGACATCCCCGCGCTCGACCTCGACTGGGGCGACCTCGACGAGGGCGAGGGAGCCGGTCCGTACGCCTGAGCGACCGCTCCCCGCGTCGTAGCCCGCGCCGCAGGCCTGGATAATCCAGGCATGGAACTCTCCGAGCGACTCGCGGACATCGAGGAGCGCTACGACCGCCTCCAGGGCGAGATGGCGTCGCCCGATGTCGCGAAGGACCCCGACCGTCTCCGCCGACTTGGCAAGGACCTGTCCGAGCTCGGCGAGATCGTCGCGCCGTTCCGCGAGTACCGCGCAGCGCTCCAGCAGGCGGAAGAGGCGACCACCCTCGCCAAGGACGAGACCGACCCGGAGATGGCGGCGTACCTGCGGGGTGAGGCCGAGACCGCCGAGGTACGGGCCGCCGGGCTCCGTGCCCGCCTCGAGGCGCTCCTGGTCCCCAAGGATCCGAACGACGGCAAGGACGTGGTCCTCGAGATCCGCGCCGGGGCCGGCGGCGACGAGGCGGCCCTGTGGGCCGGGACGCTCTACGAGATGTACCAGCACGAGGCGGAGCGTCAGCGGTGGAAGACGGAGGTGCTTTCGGCATCGCCTTCGGACCTGGGCGGGTTCAAGGAGGTCGTGCTCGAGGTCAAGGGCAAGGACGCGTACTCGCGGCTGAAGCACGAGTCGGGTGTTCACCGTGTCCAGCGCGTCCCCGTGACCGAGTCGTCGGGGCGGATCCACACCTCGACAGCGACGGTCGCGGTGCTGCCGGCGGCCGAGGACGTCGAGGTCGACGTCCGGTCCGAGGACCTGAAGATCGACGTGTTCCGCTCGTCCGGACCGGGCGGCCAGTCGGTGAACACCACGGACTCGGCCGTTCGGATCACGCATCTGCCTACGGGGATCGTGGTCGGGAGCCAGGAGGAGCGGTCCCAGCTCCAGAACCGGGAGAAGGCGATGCGGTACCTCCGCGCCCGCCTGCTCCAGGCCGCGCAGCAGGAGGCGGCTGACAAGGAGTCGGCCGCCCGCAGGTCGCAGGTCGGGACCGGCGAGCGCGCCGAGAAGATCCGCACCTACAACTTCCCCGAGAACCGCGTGACCGATCACCGCGTCAAGCTGACCGTCCATCGCCTCCCCGACGTGCTCGAAGGGGACCTGGACGCGTTCGTCGAGGCCCTCAACGCTGCAGAGCGCGCGGACCAGCTCGCGCGCGGGGACGACGAGGGCGACGCGGAGCGGGAACGCTGAGGATGCGACCCACCGAGGTCCTTCGGCGCGCGAGCGGCTACCTGGATCGGCACGGGGTCGAGAGCCCCGACGCGACGGCCGAGATCCTCCTGTTGCACGTGCTCGGCACCGACCGGGCGGGGCTGTACGCGCGCTCGGAGGGCCTGGATACCCGCGAGGCTCGGATGTTCGGGCGCGCGATCTGTCAGCGGTGCGCCGGTACGCCGGTGCAGCACCTGACGGGTGACCAACCCTTCCGCGGGATCACGCTGGAGGTCCGGCCGGGCGTGTTCGTCCCCCGGCCCGAGACCGAGCTGCTGGTCGAGCACGTCCTCGCGGAGGTCGGCGACCGCGAGGACCCCGTGGTCGTGGACGCGGGAACGGGGACCGGCGCGATCGCGCTCGCGGTCAAGGACGAGCGCCCGGACGCGACGGTGTTCGCGACCGACCTGTCCGCCGAGGCCGTCGAGCTCGCCGGCGCGAACGCCCACCGTCTGAGGCTCGCCGTGACCGTCCTGCCGGGCGACCTCCTCGAATCCCTGCCGCCGGACCTCCGCGGTTGGGTGGACGTCGTCGTGAGCAACCCGCCCTACGTGCCGGCGGAGGACCTCGAGGACCTCCCGGCCGAGGTGCGAGCCGACCCGGTGCTCGCGCTGGCCGGGGGGATCGACGTCTACGAGCGGCTAGGTGCGCAGGCCGTCCGCTGGCTCCGCGACGGTGGCGTCCTCGCGGTCGAGATCGACGCGAGGATGGGCGACGAGGTGGTACGCGTGCTCTCGGAGCGGTTCGCCGATGTGCGGGTGGAACGCGACCTTGCGGGCCGCGACCGGGTGGTCCTCGCCAGGGCGCCTTGACGCCGGCGTTCGACCCGATCGAGGCCGCCGCGCGGGCGGCGCTCGAGGGATCGCTCGTCGTCCTACCGACGGACACGGTCTACGGCATCGGGACGAGGCCCGACGATCCCGCGGCGACCGCCCGGCTGTTCGAGGCCAAGGGACGCCCGCGCGAGCTCGAGCTCCCGGTCCTCGTGCCCTCGAAGGAGGCAGCAAGGCGGATCGCGAGCTTCGACGAACGCGCCGAGGCGCTCGCGCTCCGCTTCTGGGCCGGCCCGCTCACGATCGTGCTGCCGCGAGCCGAGCTCGCACGGGCGTGGGACCTCGGCGGCGATCCGCAGACGATCGGCGTCCGGATGCCGCACGACCCGCTCGCGCTCGCGGTGCTGGCGCGCACGGGGCCGCTAGCGGTGAGCAGCGCGAACCGCAGCGGCGATCCCACGCCCTCGACCTGCGACGCGGTCGAGGCGGCGTTCGGCGGCGCGGTCGAGGTGTATCTCTGTGCTCCGGAACCGCTCGTCGGCTCGGCCTCCACCGTGATCGACCTCGCGCACGGCGAGCCGGTCGTGGTGCGCGTCGGCGCGGTGTCGGAGCGAAACGTTGCCGATGCGCTGCGAGACGTCGCTACATCGAGAGGTTCCGAGGACCCGGTGTAGACTCGCGAGCCCATGGCGAGGGTGCTGGTCGTGTGCACGGGCAACGTCTGTAGGTCACCCATCGCGGAGGGCCTCATACGCGCCGCCTTCGAGGCGCGGATGATACGCGATGTGCCCGAGGTCACGTCCGCGGGAACGATGGGGTGGACAGGTTCGAGCGCAGACCCCGCCTCGATACGAGCAGCTAGGGAGTACGGGATCGACATCTCCGGCCATGTCGCGCGGCGACTCGATCCTGACGAGGTTGCTCGTGCGACCGTGATCATCGGGATGGCGATCGAGCACGTGGATGCCGTGGTCTCCGAGGCCCCTGAGGTCCGTTCGCGCGTCTTCACGCTGAAAGAACTCGTCCGCCTGGTGGAAGCGCTTCCTCCCGTCGAACGCCGGGGACGAGATCCTGTGTCCAACGGTGTTGAGGCGGCGGAGGAGCTTCGACGCGGAGGGTTCGCCGGCAACCCCCACGACCTAGAGATCCCGGATCCCCTCGGGATGCCGTTCGAAGCGTTCCGGGGAGTTGCGGGGGAGCTCGACGCTTGGTGCTCTCGGCTTGTCGACGGGCTCGTCGGCCGCTCGCATGAGGGGGCGGCGACCGGCTCGGCCGGAGCCTAGCCGTGAGGATCTCGATGGGATCAGACCACGCGGGGTATCCGCTCAAGGAAGCCCTGAAGGCATATCTGACCGAGCGGGGGCACGAGGTGCTCGACGTCGGGACCGATTCGGAGGAGATGGTGGACTACCCCGACTTCTGCGCGGCCGCCGCCCGCGCGGTCGTCGACGGCCGCGCCGACCGCGGGATCGTGCTCGGTGGGTCGGGGCAGGGCGAGCAGCTCGCGGCCAACAAGGTGACCGGCGCTCGCGCGGCGCTCTGCAACGACCTGCACCTCGCGGAGCTCTCCCGCCGGCACAACGACGCGAACGTGCTCGCGATGGGAGGCCGGATCGTCGCCGTCCAGCTCGCCCAGGAGATCCTCCAGCTGTGGCTCGACACGCCGTTCGAGGGCGGGCGGCACGAGCGACGGTTGCAACAGGTCGCCGAGATCGAACGAGGAGAACGCTGAGATGTCCGACCACACTGACACGAGCGACGGCTTCGTCGCGGACTGGAACGCGCTGCGCGCCAACGACCCGGAGGTCGCCGATGCGATCGCGGGCGAGCTCCAACGCGAACGGAGCACGCTACGGCTGATCGCATCGGAGAACTACGCGAGCCCCGCGGTGCTGGCCGCGCAGGCCTCGACGATGAACAACAAGTACGCCGAGGGGTACCCGGGTCACCGCTACTACGGCGGCTGCCGGTTCGTCGACGTCACCGAGCAGCTCGCGATCGATCGCGCGAAAGAGCTGTTCGGCGCCGACCATGCCAACGTCCAGCCGCACGCCGGAGCGCAGGCCAACGTGGCGGTGTTCGGCGCGTTCCTCGAGCCGCGGTCCGAGGACAAGGTGCTCGGGCTGGTGCTCGCCCATGGCGGCCACCTCACGCATGGGTCACCCGTCAACGTGTCGGGCAAATGGTTCACGTTCGTCGGCTACGAGGTCGACCGCGGAGACCGAGCAGCTCGACTACGACCGGATCCGCGAGCTGGCCAGGGAGCATCGACCCAAGGTCGTGCTCGCCGGCTTCACCGCATACCCGCGCGTGATCGACTGGGCCGCGTTCCGGAGCATCGCCGACGAGGTCGGCGCGATCTTGTGGGTCGACGCGTCCCACTTCATCGGGCTGTGTGCCGGCGGCGCGTACCCGAGCCCGGTCCCGTTCGCCGACGTCGTGACCTTCACCACCCACAAGACCCTTCGCGGCCCGCGTGGCGCGATCATCCTCAGCCGTGAGCAGCACGCGAAGGCGATCGACAAGGCGGTCTTCCCGATGATGCAGGGCGGACCGCTCGAACACGTGATCGCCGCCAAGGCCGTCTGTCTGAAGGAGGCGATGGACCCTTCGTTCGCCGACTACGCCGCTCGGGTCGTCCGAACGTCCCGCGCGCTCGCGCAGGGTCTGGCGGACGAGGGCGTTCGGATCGTCTCGGGCGGGACGGACTCGCACCTCGCCCTGTGCGACCTGCGACCGCTCGGGATCGGCGGCAAGCAGGCCGAGGCCGTCTGCGACGAGATCGGGATCGCGATCAACAAGAACGGGATCCCGTTCGACCCGCAGCCGCCGCTCGACCCCTCGGGGATCCGGGTGGGCACGCCCGGGCCCGGCCACGCTCGGGATGGATGAGCCCGAGATGAAGGAGGTCTCGAGCATCATCGGCGAGGCGCTCCGCCATCCCGGCGACGAGCAGGTGGCGACCGCGAGCCGCGCACGCGTCGCGGAGCTGGTGGCTCGCTTCCCCGCGTACCCGCGCTGACGCCTCGACCGTCGCGCCGTCGAGGGCCCGCCGCCACGGGGTAGCATCGCCTCACAGCGTGCGTCCGTATCTCCTGGTATTCGCGGCGAGTGCCGGTGTGACCTTCGCGGTCACGCCCGTCGTTCGTCGGCTCTCATTGCGGTTCGGCTGGATCGACTACCCCTCCGACCGGAAGGTCCATCCGAAGCCGACGCCCACCGCTGGCGGCCTGGCGATGTACCTCGGCGTCGCGGCCGGGCTCCTCGCGGCGCGCGTGATCCCGTTCCTGTCGGGCCTGCACGAGACGTCCTCCGAGCTCGACGCGGCGTTCGTCGCCGCCACGATCGTCGTCGTGCTCGGGTTGGTGGACGACACGCGCGGCGTCTCGGCGATCGGCAAGCTCGCGGGACAGGTGCTCGCCGCCGGGATCGTCGTGCTCCTCGGCGTCCAACTCCTGTACTTCTACTTCCCGGGTCAGGGCGTGCTCTCGCTCTCGCCGGACCTCGCCGTGCCGCTCACCGTCTTGTGGATCGTCGCGCTGATGAACGCGGTGAACCTCGTCGACGGGCTCGACGGCCTCGCCGCCGGGATGGTCGCGATCGCGGCGATCGCGTTCTTCGCGTACTTCCGGACGCCGGACGGCGGCGATGCGGCCAGCGTCGCCGCCCTGATGTCGACGATCGTGGCGGGGGTGGCCCTCGGCTTCCTCCCGTGGAACTTCTACCCGGCGAAGATCTTCATGGGCGATTCGGGGGCGCTCCTGCTCGGGATGCTGATGGCGGTCGCCACGATCTCGGGGGTGGGCCAGAACCTCGAGGGTCCGAGCGGCGGCGACCTCGCCGCGATCGCGATCCCGATCGCGATCCCGCTGCTCGTCCTGGCCGTCCCGCTGCTCGACGTCGTGCTGGCGATCGTGCGCCGGATGCGGAAGGGGATCGGGATCGCGCACGCCGACAAGGAGCACATCCACCATCGGCTGATGGACATCGGCCATTCCCACCGCCAGGCCGTCCTGCTGATGTACCTGTGGAGCGCGCTGATCGCCGGCGCCGCGCTGGTGGTCGCGTACGTGGACGGCAGGTTCCTGGTCGGCGCGATCTTGGTCTCGGCAGTGCTCGTCGCGACCGTCCTGCCTCGCTTGATCCGGGACCGGACCCCGCGCGGGAGCGACCGGCGACCGGCCGCGCTCCACGCCGAGCGTCGCGCCGGAAGGCATCGGCGGGGTGCGGGATCGAACGGCGGGGGACCCGCCGAGACCACCGTGGGCGCCGCGAACGAGCCCGGGGCGCCCGAGCCGGTCGACGGCGTGCCGTTGCGTTCGGAGTCGACCCCGGCGTTGTCCGACACGACGGCCACGTCGAGGACGCGCGACACGGCCTGACGTCGCCCATCTCCCCGAGGTGCCCGGTTCGCGTCGCCTGGGGCATAATCCCTGCTTCGAAGGCATCCCAAGACCATCGCCTCGTACACCTCGATGGATAGGAGGTTGCGTGCCGGACATCGACGTTCGCCTCGAACGGGTCACGAAGGCCTTCGGTGACGCCGTGGCGGTCGACGACCTCTCGCTCGACATCTCCGAGGGCGAGTTCTTCAGCATGCTGGGCCCCTCGGGGTGCGGGAAGACCACGACGCTGCGGATGATCGGCGGGTTCGAGGACCCCTCGCGCGGGACCGTGTACCTGGGCGGCCGAGACGTGACCGATCTCCCCTCGTACAAGCGGGACGTCAACACGGTGTTCCAGTCCTACGCGTTGTTCCCGCATCTCGACGTGTTCGAGAACGTGGCGTTCGGGTTGCGCAGGAAGAAGGTCCCCAAGGACGAGGTCAGGTCGCGGGTGGACGACGCGCTGCGTCTTGTCGAGATGTCGGGGTTCGAGACCCGCAAGCCGGGGCAGATGTCCGGGGGCCAGCAGCAGCGGGTGGCGCTCGCCCGAGCCCTGGTGAACCGACCCAAGGTGCTCCTGCTCGACGAGCCCCTCGGCGCCCTGGACCTCAAGCTGCGCAAGCAGATGCAGCTGGAGCTGAAGGGGATCCAGCAGGAGGTCGGGATCACCTTCATCTACGTCACGCACGACCAGGAAGAGGCGATGACGATGTCGGACCGCCTCGCGGTGATGCGGCACGGTCGTATCGAGCAGACGGGTGGTCCCGAGGAGGTGTACGAGCATCCCGCGACGCCGTTCGTGGCGAGCTTCCTCGGCGCGAGCAACCTGCTCCTGGGTGAGATGAAGGCCGAGTCGAACGGCACCACCTCGATCGTGACCGAGGGAGGCAACATCGTCCGCGCCGATACCGGCTCGATCCCGCCGGGACTCTCGGGCACCGTCCAGGTGGGGGTGCGGCCCGAGAAGATCACGCTCGTCCACCAGGACGGGAGTCCGCCGCCCGACCGGAACCACGTGTCGGGCGTGATCCGCATGTCGACGTACATCGGCGTCAACTACCAGTACGACGTGGAAGGTCCGGGCGGCACGATGCTCCGCGTGTACGTGCAGAACCTCGGCGCGGCCGGATCACACCCCAACGCCGGCGACCAGGTCCGGCTCGAGTGGCTGCCCGAGCACACCTTCGTGGTCGAACGATCGGAAACCGAGCCTGAGGAGGGCGAATGAGCGAGGAGCCGACACCCCGGATGGATCCCTCGTGGATCCGAGGGATGACCCAGCGACGGATGTCCCGGCGTGACCTGTTCCGGTACGCGGGGGCGGGCGCGGGCGCGCTCGGCCTGTCCTCGATCCTTGCGGCCTGCGGGGTGAGCGGGGAGGCGCAGACGACCGGCCCGACGGCGGGGGCGGAGGGCTCGGCCGAGTGGTGGGCGGACATGAAGGCCAAGGGTCCGGGCGACCACCTCAACTTCACGAACTGGCCCGCGTACATCGACCGTGACTTCTCGATCGACGGCCCGGGCAGCCGGCCCTCCCTGTACGAGTTCACCAAGGCCACCGGCATCGACGTGACGTACCGGGCGGACATCAACTCGAACGAGGAGTTCTACGCGGCGATCCGTCCGGCGCTGGAGAGCGGGCAGGACACCGGCCACGACATCATCGTGATGTCGAACTTCCAGGAGCTGAGCGAGATGATCGCGCTCGGGTACCTGATCGAGCTCGACCCGGAGCTGCACCCGAACTTCGACAAGTACGCCGGCAAGAACTTCGTCGACCCCGTATACGACCCGGGAAACAAGTACACGATGGCCTGGCAGTCGGGGATCACCGGCATCGGCTACAACACGAAGTACGTCGATGGCCCCATCACCAGCCTCGACGACCTCCTCGACCCGAAGTACGCCGGCCACATGGCGATGTTCAACAACTCGCCCGACGCGGGCTGCAGCGCGATGATCCAACTGGGGATCGCACCCGAGACCTCGACGCCGGAGGATTGGCAGAAGGCGGCCGAGTACCTCCAGAGGTTCAACGACTCGGGCGGCCTCCGGGGCTGGATGGACCAGTCCTACCTGACCGCGATCGAGAACGAGGACCTGTGGATCACGATGGCCTGGTCCGGGGACATCCTGAACGACAAGCTCTACTTCCCCGAGTACGCGACGTTCGAGTTCACGATCCCGGACGCGGGCGCGGTCATCTTCATCGACAACTGCTGCATCCCGAACAAGGCCGCGAACCCGGTCGGGGCCGAGATGCTGATGGACTGGTACTACGATCCGACGTACGCGGCGATGCTCACCGAGTGGAACGCGTATTTCACGCCAGTGCCCGACGGCGGGAAGATCGTGCAGGCGGACGCCGCGGCGGCCAAGGGGGCGGACAAGGAGGTGCTGCAGACGATCGCGAGCAGCCCCTACGTGTTCCCAACCGCCGACTTCGCCGCGAGGCTGCACAACTACCGCGTGCTGGAGGGGGATGAGGTCCAGACGTGGAACGACATCTTCAACCCGATCTTCCTGACGTAGAGGCTCCCGAGCGGCGGAAGAAGCGGGCCAAGGCGCCGTATGGACTTTCTGCGCCCGCCTTGGTCTGGCTGTTCGTGCTGTTCGTGATCCCGATGATCGCCATGGTCAGCCTGTCCCTGCAGACGGGGAACAGTCTCGAGGGGTTCCGCCAGACGTTCCGGTTCGCGAACTACTCCGACGCGCTGTCCCAGAACGGGGACATCATCGTCCGTTCGATCCGCAACGCGGCGATCGTGACGAGCGTCGCGTTGCTGCTCGCCTACCCGGTGGCGTACTGGATCGCGTTCTACGGCGGGAAGTTCAAGAACGTCTTCCTGTTCCTGTTGCTGCTGCCGTTCTTCATCTCCTTCGTGATCCGAACGGTGGCGTGGAGCTTCATCCTGTCCGATGGCGGGATCATCTTCGGGACCCTAAAGACGCTCGGCCTGCTCCCCGACAGCTTCCGGGTGCTCGGGACGACTTTCGCGGTGCTCGCCGGCATCACGTACAACTTGCTCCCGTTCACGATCCTGCCGCTGTACGTCTCCCTCGAGCAGATCGACCCACGGCTCATCGAGGCGTCGAAGGACCTGTACGCCACCAGGTTCGAGGCCTTCACCAAAGTCGTGCTCCCGCTCTCTATGCCGGGTGTGTTCGCGGCCGTGCTGCTCACGTCGATCCCGGCGATCGGTGACTACGTGAACGCGTCCGTGCTGGGTGGCCCCGGCACCACGATGATCGGCAACGTCATCCAGTCCGAGTTCCTGAGGGACCGGAACTACCCGGAGGCGACCGCCCTGGCGATCGTGCTCATGGGGATCATGCTGGTGGGGGCGATCATCTACGCGCGGGTGCTCGGGACCGCGAGGATCACCGAGGGATGAGCGTCGTCGCGACCGAACCCCGCCAAGCGCTCGCCCCCGAGCCCGAACCCCCCGCGCGCCGCCGCAAGCGCCGGTGGACCCGCGCGATCCTCCCGACGTACGTCGGCGCGTTCATCCTGTACCTGTCGTTCCCGATCTTCGTCATCATCCTGTTCAGCTTCAACCAGACCCGGGGCGGGTTCGGCACGTCGCCACGGGTCAAGACCACCTGGATCGGCTTCACGACGGACTGGTACAAGCGGTTGTTCGAGCTGCCGGACCTCACCGCGGCCCTGCGGCACTCGCTCACGATCGGAGTGCTCAGCGCGCTCGCCGCGACGGCGCTCGGCACGCTGCTCGGCCTCGCGCTGGCTCGCCACCGGTTCCGAGGACGGGCCGGCGCCGACTTCGTGATCTTCCTGTCCATCTCGTCCCCGGAGATCGTCCTCGGTGCCGCGCTGGCATCGTTCTTCGTCGCGCTCGGGTTCTCGCGCGGGCTGTTCACGCTGTTCCTGGCGCACACGATGTTCAGCATCGCGTTCGTCACCGTGACGGTGCGCGCCAGGGCCGCAGGTCTGGACCCAGCATTGGAGGCGGCCGCGATGGACCTCGGGGCCGGTCCGATCACCGCGTTCTTCAAGGTGACGTTGCCGCTCCTGTTCCCCGGGATCCTGGCCGGGTTCCTGCTCGCGTTCGCCCTGTCGATGGACGACTTCGTGATCAGTCAGTTCACGCAGGGGCCGTTCACGATGTTCCCCACCTGGGTGTTCGGGGCGACCCGGGTGGGGATCCCGCCGCACGTGTTCGCCTTCGCCACGATCATCTTCCTGACCGGCGCGACGGTGGCGATGGTCCTGGCCCTCGGACAGCGTCGCAAGACCTGAGCCGCGACCGGGTCGAGGCCCGGGACCGAGTTCGTGAAATCTTTCACAAGCTCCGGGCCTCGGAACGAAATCAGGCCATCTACCTGCGGAAACGGGATGCCGAAGGTTTGACGCCCCCGACGGGGCGCGGATATACTGCCGCGCCCATGGCGGGTTCGGGAGGCGACGGCGCTTGGGCCGGCATGGGGATCGGTTGGGCGGTCACGGCGACGCTGGTGGGGGGGATCCTCGTGTGGGGGGGCCTCGGCTACCTGGCCGACCGGCTGCTCGGGATCGAACCGCGCATCCTCACCGCGGTGGGGATCGTGCTCGGAGCCGGTCTGGCGATCTACCTCGTGTACCTGCGATTCGGCAAAGGGGAGGGAAACCGCGGTGGCGCCTGAGCGAGAGATGATCCGGCGCATCTCCCCGTTCGCGCTCCCCGTCGCGATCGCCGCGTTCGCGCTCGGGACGCTCGTGGACGGCACCGATGCCGGTTGGTCCGCCGCCATCGCGATCGTCGTGGTCTACGTGAACTTCGTCGCGCACGGCTCCTCGCTCGCACTCGCCGCCACGATCTCGCCGACCGTACTCTTCGCGGTCGGGGTCGGCGGCTTCCTCGTGCGACTGGGCATCATCGTCCTGGTGATCGCGCTGCTCCAGCAGACCGAGTGGTTCTCGATCGTCGCGTTCATCGCGGCACTGATCCCGGCCACGGTCGCGTTGCTCGTGGTCGAGATGAAGCTGCTCTCGGGCCGGATGCAGGCGGACCTGTGGGCGGACCCGAACGCCCGACGCGAGGTGGCGCCGTGATCGGGGCGATCCTCGCGGCGTTCGAACCCCCGTCGACCAAGGACTTCGTCTGGGGGTGCTGGGGACCTGCCCTGCGGGCCGGCGGTATCGAGCTCTGCCTGAACTTCATCACGTTCCTGGTCCTGCTCGGGTTCCTGGCGATGCTCGGCTTCTTCTTCTTCGCGCTGCGCAAGCCGCGTGTGGTCCCCGGCAGGCTGCAGAGCGCCGCCGAGCTCGGGATCCAGTTCGTGCGCGAGAACATCGCGCTGCAGATGATCGGGCCCGAGGGGGACCGGTTCATGCCGCTTGCTCGCGACGCTGTTCTTCGCGATCTTCTTCTGGAACATCTGGGAGGTCGTCCCCGGGATCAACTTCTCGTCCAACAGCCGGATCGCGTTCCCCTTGGTGATGGCGATCATCGCGTGGATCACCTACAACACGGTCGGCATCGTCAAGCACGGGTTCGGCGGCTACATGAAGCACGTCCTGTTCCCGCCGGGAGCCCCGGTGTGGCTGTACCCGCTCCTGGTGCCGATCGAGTTCATCACCCAGATCATCGTCCGGCCGATCACGCTGTCCGTCCGACTCTGGGCCAACTTCCTGGCGGGGCACTTCCTGCTCGCCGTGTTCTTCCTCGGCACGATCGCGATGCTCGAGTCGGGGGGCATCCTGTACGCGATCGCGCCGGTGTCGTTCGCCATCGGCGTGGCGCTGGTGGGGTTCGAGATCTTCGTTTCGCTCCTGCAGGCGTTCATCTTCACCATCCTCACCGCCTCGTACATCGGCGGCGCGATGGCCGAAGAGCATTAGACAAGGAGGCTGCTGTGTTGGGACTGTTGGCGCAGACGACGGGTGACGTCGGGACGGGCCTGGAGACGATCGGCCGGGGGCTCGTGATCGGGCTCGCCGCGATCGGTCCCGGCATCGGTCTGGGGGTGCTGATCGGGAAGTCCGTCGAGGCGATGGCGCGTCAGCCCGAGTACGCCGGACAGGTGCGGGCGACGATGTTCATCGGCATCGGGCTGATCGAGGCGCTCGCGCTGTTCGGCATCGCGTTCTCGTTCATCATCTAGGGAGGGAGCCACGTGATCGCATCGATCGTCTGGTTCCTGGCGCAGGCCGATGGCGAGGCCGAGCCCGTCAACGACGCGAAGGACCTCTACCCGCACTGGCAGGAGCTCCTCGTCGGGGCGCTCGCGTTCGCGGTCCTGTTCTTCTTCGTGTGGAAGTGGGTCCTGCCGCGCGTGGGTGCGCTCCTCGACGAGCGGCGCGACAAGATCCAGGGCGACCTGGAGCGCGCCGAACAGACCCGCACGCAGGCGGAGCAGGAGCTCGCGGACTACCGGCAGCAGCTCGCGAACGCCCGGCAGGAGTCCAACGCCATCATCGAGGAGGCGCGGAAGACCGCCGAGCAGCTGCGCGCCGACATCCAGGCGCGGGCCGAGCGCGAGGCCGCCGCGACGGTCGCGAAGGCGCAGGAGGAGATCCGGGCCGAGCGCGACCGGGTCTTCCAGGAGCTCCGCGGCGAGATCGGCGAGATCGCCGTGGAGCTCGCCGAGCGAGTGGTCGGCGCGTCGCTCGACGCGAAGTCGCACCAGCGCCTGATCGACGAGTACATCGACCAGGTGGCCTCCGGCGTCTCGGGGAACGGGAAGCACTGACGTGGTCGACAAGGACGCGCTCGTGCGAAGCTACGCCGAGGCGCTGTTCCGCCTGGCCGAGGCCGAGGGAGAGCTCGACGCGGTGGAGCGACAGCTGTTCGCGTTCGCCGCGCTGCTCGAGCGCGAGACGCGCGTGCGCGACGCGCTGGTCGACCCGTCGCTGCCGCCGGAGAACAAGAAGCAGCTGATCGCGGACGCGCTCGGCGAGCGTGCCAACCCGCTCGCGCTCAACCTGCTCGGGTTCGTCATCGAGCTGGGACGTGCCCGAGAGGTCGGCCGGATCGTCGAGGCGCTCGCGGAGGTCGTGGCGGCCACGCGCGAACGGGCGGTCGCCGAGGTCCGCACGGCGATCGCGCTCGACGAGGGCCGGGCCAAGAAGCTGGCCGACGCGCTCTCCAAGGCCGCGGGTCGCCCGATCGAGATCAGAGTCATCGTCGACCCGGACGTGCTCGGCGGCGTGCTGGCCAGGGTCGGCGACGAGATCTTCGACGGGTCGGTACGCACACGCCTGCAAGAGGCGCGGGAGCAGCTGACCGGCACGACGACAAGGAGCGGGTGACTCGATGGCAGTAGACGAACTGAACTTCGATCCGAAGGACATCGCGGCGGCCCTTCGCAAGAACGTCGAGAGCTACTCGCCTTCGGTCGAACGCGAAGAGGTCGGTCGCGTGGTCGAGGCCGGGGACGGCATCGCGCGCGTGAAGGGCCTCCCCGGCGCGATGGCCAACGAGCTGCTCGAGTTCCCGGGAGGGGTGCTCGGCCTCGCGTTCAACCTGGACGAGGACGAGATCGGCTGCATCATCCTGGGGGAGTCCTCCCAGATCGAGGAGGGCCATCTCGTCAAGCAGACCGGCAAGATCCTGTCGATCCCGGTTGGCGACGGGTTCCTGGGCCGCGTGATCGACCCCCTCGGCGTACCGCTGGACGGCAAGGGCCCGATCCAGGCCGAGGACACGCGGGTGCTCGAGCTTCAGGCTCCCAACGTCGTCGACCGCCAGCCGGTGAAAGAGCCGCTGCAGACCGGTATCACCGCGATCGACGCGATGACCCCGATCGGGCGCGGTCAGCGTGAGCTGATCATCGGCGACCGCCAGACCGGCAAGACCGCGGTGGCGATCGACGCGATCATCGCCCAGCGCGACAACTGGACCAGCGGCGACCCCAAGCGACAGGTCCGGTGCGTCTACGTCGCGGTGGGGCAGAAAGCCTCGACGGTGGCCGAGGTGGTCGAGACCCTGAGCGACAACGGCGCCCTCGAGTACACGGTGGTCGTGAACGCGTCGGCGTCGGACCCCACACCCTTCCAGTACATCGCCCCGTACTCGGGTGCGGCCCTGGGCGCCTATTGGATGTACGAGGGCAAGCACGCCCTCGCCGTCTACGACGACCTATCGAAGCAGGCAACCGCCTACCGGACGCTCTCCCTGCTGCTCCGGAGGCCGCCGGGACGCGAGGCGTACCCCGGCGACGTGTTCTACCTCCACTCCCGGCTGCTCGAGCGCGCCGCCAAGCTCTCCGACCGGCTGGGCGCCGGGTCGCTCACGGCGCTGCCGATCGTCGAGACCAAGGGCAACGACATCTCGGCCTACATCCCGACCAACGTGATCTCGATCACCGACGGCCAGATCTACCTCGAGCCCGACCTGTTCTTCGCTGGGGTTCGCCCTGCGATCAACGTCGGGACGTCGGTGTCACGCGTGGGCGGCAACGCGCAGATCAAGGCGATGAAGACGATCGCCGGCACGCTCCGCATCGCGATGGCGCAGTACCGGGCGCTCGAGGCGTTCGCGCAGTTCGGCTCCGAGCTGGACAAGGAGTCGCAGAAGCAGCTCGCGCGCGGCGCCCGGGTGGTCGAGATCCTCAAGCAGCCGCAGTACCAGCCGGTCCCGGTCGAGCGGCAGGTCGTCGCGATCTGGGTGGGCACGGGCGGCTTCCTGGACGCCCTGCCCGTCGAGGATGCCAAGCGGTTCGTGGACGAGTTCATCGAGCACATCGCGGCCCGGACCGACGTCCTGGACTCGATCCGGGACACGGGCGTGCTCTCGGACGAGGGCGAGGCCACGCTCAAGCAGGCGCTGGAGGACTTCACGGCGGGTTTCGTGCGGTCGGACGCGGGCGAGGGGAGCGAGTCCGGCGTCGGCCAGGGCGCGCCGAGAGATCCGGTCCTGGAAGACGTCGGCTGGGAACGCCTGTCCTCGCACGACGACGAGGACGAACCTTCGGGTTCGGGGGGCTAGCCGACCGTGGGCGCGCAGCTCCGCGTCGTCCGCCGGCGGATCCGTTCGGTCCAGTCGACGATGAAGATCACGCGCGCGATGGAGCTCATCGCGGCGTCTCGCATCGTCAAGGCGCAGCAGCGCGTGATGGAGGCGCGGCCGTACGCCGACCTGCTCACCGCCGCGATGGAGGACGTGGCCCGGCAGACGGGTTCGATCGTCCACCCGCTGCTGGAGGAGCGCGAGACCCCGTCGCGCGCCGGCGTGCTCGTCCTCACCAGCGACCGCGGCCTCGCCGGCTCGTTCAACGCGAACCTGCTCAAGCGTTCGGAGGACCTGCTCCGCCGCGTCCGCGCCCGCGGGCTCGAACCCGTCCTGTACCTCACCGGCAAGAAGGCGATCGGCTACTTCCGGTTCCGGGGCGTGACGCCCGAAGCGTCGTGGTTCGGGTTCTCCGAGGTGCCGCGCTACGACGCGGCCGAGGAGATCGGCGCCCGGATGATCGAGGACTTCGGCTCGGGTCGCATCGACGAGCTGCACACGGTCTACACCGACTTCCGCTCGTCGTTCACGTTCCGAGCCACGGACAAGCGGTTCCTTCCGATCGCGCCGGAGGAGGTCGTGGCCGACGCTTCGGGCGTGCCGAGCCCGGAGTACATCTTCGAGCCCGAGCCCGCCGAGATCCTGGACGACCTGTTGCCGCAGTACGTCATCACGAAGATCTACTTCGCGCTGTTGGAATCCGCCGCCTCGGAGAACGCCGCTCGACAGCGGGCGATGGCGGCCGCGACCGACAACGCGGACGAACTCATCAAGGTACTCACCCGACAGGCCAACCGCGCCCGTCAGGACGAGATCACGACCGAGATCATGGAGATCGTGGGCGGGGCGGAGGCCCTGGCCTCCAAGGAGTGAGACATGGCTGACGACACGCTTGCGCACGGACGCGTGGCCCGGGTGATCGGGCCCGTGGTCGACGTCGAGTTCCCACCCGACGGGCTGCCCGAGATCCACACGGCGCTGCGGATCGACGTGGCCCTGGAGGGCGAGACGCAGACGGTCACCTGCGAGGTGGCGCAGCACATCGGCGACGGGATGATCCGGGCGATCGCCCTCAAGCCGACCGACGGCATGGTCCGCGGCTCGCCCGTCGAGAACACCGGATCTCCGATCAGCGTGCCGGTGGGCGAAGGCGTGCTCGGGCACGTCTACAACGTGCTGGGCGATCCCCTCGACACCACACCGGACCAGATCCACGCGGCCGACCGCTGGCCGATCCACCGTCAGCCGCCGCCGTTCGAGGAGCTCGAGCCGAGGCAGGTGATGCTCGAGACCGGGATCAAGGTCATCGACCTGCTCGAGCCCTACGTGCAGGGCGGCAAGATCGGGATGTTCGGCGGGGCCGGCGTGGGAAAGACCGTGATCATCCAGGAGATGATCCGCCGCCAGGCGCAGCAGCACGGCGGCGTGTCGGTGTTCGCCGGCGTGGGCGAGCGCACCCGCGAGGGCAACGACCTGTTCCTGGAGATGACCGAGTCCGGCGTCATCAAGAACACGGCGCTGGTGTTCGGCCAGATGGACGAGCCGCCGGGCGTCCGGCTCCGGGTGGCGCTGTCGGCGCTCACGATGGCCGAGTACTTCCGCGACGTCGAGCGCAAAGACGTGCTGCTGTTCGTGGACAACATCTTCCGGTTCACGCAGGCGGGGTCGGAGGTCTCGACGCTGCTCGGACGGATGCCGAGCGCGGTCGGCTACCAGCCGACGCTCGCCGACGAGATGGGCGACCTGCAGGAGCGGATCACGTCGACGAAGGGCCGTTCGATCACGTCGCTCCAGGCGATCTACGTGCCGGCCGACGACATCACCGACCCGGCGCCGCATACCGCGTTCGCGCACCTGGACGCGACCACGGTGCTCTCGCGCGACATCGCCTCGCTCGGGATCTACCCGGCGGTCGACCCGCTCGACTCGACCAGCCGCATCCTCGACGCTCGGTACGTCGGGCAGGAGCACTACGACACCGCGCGGCGTGTCCAGGAGATCCTGCAGCGCTACAAGGACCTGCAGGACATCATCGCGATCCTCGGCGTGGACGAGCTGTCCGAGGAGGACAAGGTCATCGTGGCGCGGGCGCGGCGCATCCAGCTGTTCCTTTCGCAGCCGTTCTTCGTCGCCGAGCAGTTCACCGGGATCCCGGGCAAGTACACGCCGGTCGACGAGACGATCACGTCGTTCAAGGGCCTGTGCGAGGGCGAGTACGACCACCTGCCCGAGCAGGCGTTCCTGCTCGTCGGCGGGATCGAGGAGGCCGTCGAGGCGGCCAAGAAGATGGAGCAGGCAGCGTAGATGGCGCTCGACGTCCATCTCGTCACGCCCGAACGCGAGGTCTGGGCCGGTCAGGCCGAGATGGTCATCGCGCACGGCACCGACGGGATGGTCGGGATCCTCGCCGGTCACGCCCCGCTGCTGATCCGGCTCTCGATCGCTCCGATCCGGATCCAGCTCGAGGACGGCCGGTGGGTGGTCGCGGTGGTCGACGGTGGGTTCCTCCACGTTACGAGCGCCGAGGACTCGACCCGGGTCGACGTGCTGGCCTCCTACGCCGAGATGGCCGACGAGATCGACCGGGCGGCCGCCCGGGCACGCGCCGAGCAGGCGCAGGCACGGCTCGCCCAGGGCGACGACGCGAGCGCGCGCGGCGAACTCGCGAAGGCGCTGGCTCGCACAAGCCTCGACGAGTAGCCTCGCGTGATGGATCGCCTGCTCGTCACCGGAGGCACGCCGCTCGACGGGACCGTCGAGATCGCCGGCGCGAAGAACTCAGCGCTGAAGTTGATGGCCGCGGTCGTGCTGTCCGACGGCCGCTCCACCGTGCGGAACGTCCCCCGGATCCAGGACTGCATCACGATGGTCGAGGTGCTCGAGCACCTCGGCGTCGGCTGCGCCTGGAAGGGCGACGCGCTGATCCTGGATACGAGGGAGGTGCGCTCGGTCGAGACGCCGTACGAGCTCGTCAGCCGCATGCGGGCCTCGATCCTGGTGCTCGGGCCGCTGCTGGCGCGGTTCGGGAACGCGAGGGTCGCGATGCCCGGCGGGTGCAACATCGGGTCGCGCGCGATCGACCTCCACATCCGCGGGCTCGAGAAGATGGGCGCCCGATTCTCGTCCGAGCACGGGTTCCTCGTGGGCGAGACCTCCGGCCTCCGCGGCGCCGTGGTCAACCTCGACTTCCCGAGCGTCGGCGCCACCGAGAACGTCCTGATGGCCGCCGTGGCTGCGCGGGGGACCACCGTGATCGAGAACGCCGCGCGCGAGCCCGAGCTCGTCGACCTCGCGAACTTCCTGAGCGGGATGGGCGCGAGGATCGAGGGCGTCGGTACGCCCACGATCGAGATCCAGGGCGTCGAGGGGTTCGCGCCGGTCGACCACACGGTGATCCCGGACCGGGTGGAGGCGGGGACCTACGCGATCGCGGTCTGCTCGACGGGCGGGCGGCTGGTGCTCTCGGGCGCCCGGGGTGACCACATGGACCTGGTCCTGTCCAAGCTCGCCGACGCCGGCGCCGACGTGCTGGCGACCGACGGCGGTGTGGCGATCACGATGGGTTCGCGCGCCCGGTGTGTCGATCTGGTGACGCTCCCGTACCCGGGGTTCCCCACCGATCTCCAGCCGCAGATGATGGCGCTCCTCGCGTCGGCGGAGGGGACGAGCATCGTGACCGAGAACGTGTTCGAGGGCAGGTTCATGTTCGTGGACGAGCTGAACCGGATGGGTGCGGACATCCGCACCGAGGGCCACCACGCCGTGATCCGCGGCGTCGAACGCCTGTCGTCGGCGCCCGTCCGCGCGCTCGACATCCGCGCCGGCGCCGCGATGGTGATCGCGGCCCTGATGGCCGACGGCGTCACCGAGATCGACGACATGTACCACGTCGATCGCGGCTACCAGGATCTCGAGGCCAAGCTGACGGCGCTCGGCGCCGTCGTCCGTCGCGAGCGCGAACGCTCACCCGCCTTCCAGTGACCCACGCGCGTCTCGGCGCGCTCGCCGTGTTCGTAGCGTTCCCCGTTTCCTTGTCGCTCGGCGTAGCTCGTGCTCAGGAGCCCCCTTACGACCGTGCAACGTTGATCATCGAGCTGCCTGGGGTCTCGTTCGAGGAGTTGATGGGCATCCCCGAGGCGGCGGCTCTGGCGCGTGCTGGTGGCGCGGGCCTCTTGGCGAACGCGGACGACGTTCAGATCCCGCGTGTCCCCGGCGTGCCCGAGGGAACCCCACCTGGGCGCGAACACGTTGTGAACTTGGATCCGGATCGACCGACGATCGGACAGGACATCCGAGACGCCGTCTCGACGTTCCCCGCGGATGAGCTCATGGTGTTTCTCCTTTCACGGGATCCTTCCCGCGAGATGATCGCTGAAGGCGACGAACTTCCGCCGATCGTCATGGCCGTGGGCGCACCGAGCGAGCTGTTCCCCTTGGTCGGGGAGCAGGGTTCGCTCACCTCAGACAGCACACGACGGGACGGTGTCGTGACGGGGGCGGATGTCCGCGCAACAGACGTCAGATACCTGAACGGACCCGTGCAGTTGGTCGAAGGGTCGACGATCGAGATCATCCCGGGCCCGCCTCCGTTCGAACTCCACGAGCGGTACCTCGCGCAACGTCGCACGTACGTGCCGATCGGCACGGCGGGAGGGATCTACCTGGCGATCGCGGGTCTCGGCGGGATCGCGGCGCTCGCGCTCGGGAGCCGCGTCCCGCGTGCGGTTCGCCGGGTCTTCGGATGGGGTTGCCTCTCGGTCGCCGCTCTCGCGACCGCGTTCCTCGCGGCCGGGCATCTGCCCGATCTCACGTACGCCACCGTCGTCCCGTTCGTCGCATTGGTGACGGTGTTCGGGACGCTGGCGTTCGCGCCGCTCGAGCATCGTGACGTGTTGCTGATCCCGGCGGGGATCGGCATCGCCGTCCTCGTGTATTTCGCGATCGAGGCGTTGTTGAACTGGACGGCCGCGCTCACCCCGTTCGTCGGCGGCTCCGAGCTCGACGGCGGACGCTTCTACGGCTTGCCGAACGTCTTCATCGGCCTGCTGATCGGCGCGTGCCTCTGGGTCGCGCAGCGGCTCAAGACCGGCGCTGGCTTCGCGCTCCTGGTCGTGGTCGCCGTTGTCGCGGGGTTCCCCTACCTTGGGGCGAACCTCGGCGGCGGTGCCTCGCTGTTCGCGGCGGCCGGTCTGTGGCTCGCGATCCGCGAACGTGAGCGGCTCGGCGTCTGGAAGGGCCTCGGGGTGTTCGTCGGCGTGACCCTCCTCGGGGCGGCCCTGATCCTCGCGGCCCACGCGGTCTCGCCGTTCCAGACGCACGTGACGAGGTTCGAGGAGCAGGCGGGCGGGCTCGGGGGCGTGTTCGAGAAGGTCTGGGACCGGCTCAACGTCGGGTTCGACCTGATCGCGCGGAACCCGTTCGCGCTGATCCCGGTACTGGGCCTGCCGATCGCGATCGCGGCGGTGCTCAGGCCGCCGGCAGCGCTGCGCCCGAGCCTGGAGCGCAGCCCCGCGTGGAGGGACGCGATCCTGGTCACGCTGCTGGCCGGCGTCGTCGCCTACGTCGTGAACGACTCGGGGCCGGCGGCGGCCGGGTTCGCGTTCGGGCTGGGCCTGGGTGGCCTCCTGGGCGTGTCGCTCCTGTCCGAAGCCGGGAAGATGGGGGAGTCGTGAGCAGCCAGCAGCAGATCCCCCCGCGCCCCGACGGTCTCCACCCGGTGCCGGCGATGCCTCCCCGCCCCGAGGCCCTCGACGTGACCGACGACGGGCGGCCCAAGGCGACCTGGAGCTGGTACGAGGCGCTCGTCGTCTACTTCCTCGCGTTCCTGGTCGCGGGGCTCGCGACGCTCCCGCTGATCCGGGTGATGGCGCCGGACACCGATCTCACGAACATCGTCCTATCCGTCGTCGCGGCCGTCGTGATCCTCGCCGTCCTGCTCCTGTGGCTCCAGCTCAAGCACGCCGGATGGCTCCGGGTGATGGGCCTGCCCGAACCCGGAACCTGGCGCAAGCAGATCGGTTCGGGCGTCCTGTTCGGTCTCGGGCTGTACCCGGTGATGGTGATCGTCGTCGGGGGTCTCCTGACCGTCCTCTTGCAGACGATCAGCGGCGAGCACGTGCAGGCTCCGGAGCAGGTCGGCGAACACCTCCCGGCGATCGGGTCCGCGCTGACGATCGTCTACGCGATCGTGATCGCGCCGATCGGGGAGGAACTCTTCTTCCGGGGCGTGCTGTTCCGCTCGCTCCGCGATCGCCACGGGTTCTGGGTCGGAGCGGTGGGCTCGGCGATCGGGTTCGGCTTGATCCACTACATCCCGGGTTCGGCGGTCGACGCGGCCCTGCTGATGATCGTGATGTTCTTCACCGGGCTGGCGCTGGCCTTCATCTACGAACGGCGCGGGACGATCGTCGTCCCGATCGCCGCCCACATGACGTTCAACGTGATCGGCATCGTGCTGATCTTCGGGTTGCGGTAGGGAGGACCGATGGCGCTGTTCCCGAGCGACGAGTGGCTGGCGCAGTACCGGGACCTCATCAACGGTTCCCAGGAGTACGGCGAGGCCGCGGAGGACTGGGAGGGCGACGTCGCATTCTTCCTGGAGGCCGAACCCGATCGCGGCGTGCCCGACGACCTCGTGGCCTGGCTCGACCTGTGGCACGGCCAGTGCCGGGGCGCGAAGATGATCACGGCGACGGAAGGCGAAACGTCGGCGTACGGGATCCGAGCGCCCTACTCACGCTGGCGCGAGGTGCTCCTCGGCGATCTCGAACCCGTGAAGGCGATGGTGCAGGGCAAGCTGAAGCTGCGCGGGGACCTCGCCAACATCGTCCGGCATGTTCGCGCGGCCAAGGAGCTCGTGCACCTCACGACGCTCGTGCCCACCGAGTTCCTCGGCAACGCCTGATCGATGCGGGCCGTCGTCTATCGCGGCGTCGAACGCGTCGAGGTCGCCGACGTCCCCGAACCGGTCATCGAGGAGCCGGGCGACGCGATCGTGCGCGTGGGGCTGACGGCGATCTGCGGCTCCGACCTGCACCTGTACCACGGCAAGGCGCCGCTCGAGCCCGGCGACACGATCGGCCACGAGGCGATCGGGGTGATCGAACAGGTCGGCCCCGCGGTGACGCGGTTCGCGCCCGGTCAGCGGGTGGTCGTCTCGTTCGACATCGCGTGCGGCGCGTGCTGGTTCTGCCGCAAGGGGCAGACGCAGCTCTGCGAGGACTTCGGCTTCCTCGGCTACGGGATGTTCGGCGGGAGCCTCGGCGGCGCGCAGGCAGAGCTTCTCCGCGTCCCGGTGGCCGACGTCAACCTCCTGGCCGTGCCCGAGGGGCTCGAGGACGACCGCGCGCTCTTCGTCGGCGACGCGCTGACGACCGGCGTCTACGCAGCCGGGCTGGCCGGGGTCACCGACGGCGACACGGTCGCCGTCGTCGGGGCGGGTCCGGTCGGCTTCTTCTGCGCGCAGGCGGCGCTCCTGAGCGCGGCCTCGGTGCTCGCGCTCGATCTGGACCGGGCGAGGCTCGCGGTCGCCGAACGAACCGGGACGACCCCGATCGACGTGACGGCGCGCAACGCGCAGACCGCGGTGTTCGAGCACACGGACGGGCGCGGCGCGGACATCGTGATCGAGGCCGTCGGGACCCCCGCGGCGTTCGAGCGCTCGCTCGACATCGTGCGGCGTGGCGGCACCGTCGTGGTGATGGGCGTGTACACCAGCGAGATCGTCCAGGCACAGATCGGCGTGTGGTGGATCCGGGCGCTGCAGCTCCGGTTCGCCGGCACCACGCCGGTCCACACGTGGTGGGAGCGCGCGATGGCCGAGGTGGAGGCGGGCCGGCTCGACCCCCGCCCGATCGTCTCGCACCGGCTCCCGCTCGAGGAGGCCCGGAAGGGCTACGAGCTGTTCGACACCAAGCAGGCGACGAAGGTCCTCCTGGAGCCGTGACCGTGCCCGTCTCGGTCGGACCGTGACGGTCAGCTTCGCCGACGCCGAGCCGAACGGCCTCGCGGACCTCGTCGGCCGGCTGATCGAGGCCAACCTCGAGCGCCGGCCGGATCGCCGAGCCCTGCTCCGCCCCTCGGTCGTCGAGCTCGTCGCCTCCGACGCGGACACCGCCGCGACGATCGTCCTGTCCGCGAACGGGGTCGAGATCTCGAACGCGCCGGGGAGCCGGACGCCGCACCTGAGGGTGGTGGCCGGCGCCGACGACCTTCTGGAGCTCTCCACGACCCCACTGCGGTTCGGTTTCCCAGACGCGCTCGATGCCCGGGGACGCTCGATCCTGCGGCGGATCGCGAACCGCGACGTGCGAGTATCGGGCATGCTCCGTCACCCGATCCGGCTCTCGAGGTTCACGCGGCTGCTGTCGGTGGTCCCGTGAGCGTCGAGGCCGAACCCGTCCCTCTCCCGGCGCCACCGCTGCGGCACCGCCGATGGATCCCGGTCGCGGCGCTCGCCGTGGTCCTGGCCGCGGTGACGTCGGGGGGCTACCTCACCGCCGACGCGCTCGGCGAGGTCCAGGGCGGGGCCGTCGCCGTGAACGCGTCGGTCCGGGTCACCCCGTTCCCCGGCTGGGAGCTCGCCGGCCGTTCGAGCGATCCCGACCGGATCCGTCTGACGAGCGGCAGCACGAGCCTCGACGTCGCCGCCCTGCCGTTCGACGGGACCGACGTCGACCTGCTCCGGCAGTACGTCGACAACATCCTTGAACCCGACGCCGAGCAGTTCCGCGTCTCCGAGGAGGTCGAACCCGTCCGCCTCGCCTCCGGGCTCACCGGATCGCGGATCGCCTACGTCGGGCTGTTCGGCGACGTGCAGGCGCCGATCGAGGGCGAGGTGACCGCGGTGGTGTCGCCCTCGGGCCAAGGCGTGATCTTCGACGGGTGGGCGCCCGCCGGGCAGCTCCAGTTCGAGATCGATGAGATCGACGCGATGATCGACCGCGCGGAGATCGCCTGATGAGCGAGCGACGCGGGGGCCGGCTCGCGACCGAACCGCAGTTCGTCCGGATGCCGCGCAACTGGGGTCGCAAGACGTCGCTGTTCCAGTGGCGGCAGCCCGCGTTCTGGCTCTACGCGGTGATCGTGGTCGTCACCGCGGTCTACACGATCTCGCAGCAGCAGCTTTTCCAGAAGCTGTCGCCGTCGGGGTGGGCGCTGTCCTGGGGGCTCCTCATCCTGTACGGGCTCCCGTTGTTCCTGGCGATCTACCTGCTCGACCTCTACGAGCGCGAGCCGATGTCGCTCGTGCTCGGCGCGCTCGTGTGGGGCGGTGTGGCGGCCACGGTGCTCGCGGGCATCGCGAACGAGGGCTGGGGCCTGGTCGTCGCGCGCCTGGGCGGACCGGTGTTCGCGGCCGAGTGGACGGCGGCCCTGACCGCGCCGTTCGTCGAGGAGACGGTGAAGGTCGCCGGCGTGATCCTGATCTACCTGATCGCCCGCGACGAGATGGACGACATGATGGACGGCTTCGTCTACGGCGCGATGGTCGGGCTCGGGTTCACGCTGGTCGAGGACGTCTTCTACTTCATCGCGATCTTCGGCGGATCGCCCGGCGGCGTGCTCGCCGGCTTCTACGTGCGCGTGGTCTCGAGCGGCTTCTACGGGCACGTGCTGTACACGGGGGTGGCGGGGATGGGGGTCGCGTACTTCGTGTCCCGGCGCGGCGAGGTGGCGTTCGGGCGGCGGCTCGCGGTCGCGCTCGGGCTGTTCGGCGCGGCGGTCGCGGCGCACTTCCTGTGGAACTCCCCGTTCCTGAACTTCTTCCCCTCCAGCGTGAACACCTTCGGGGACTGGGTCCGGATCCCGTTCGCGGCGGCCGTCAAGGGCGCGCCGCTGCTGCTGTTCGTGGTCGTGATGGTCCGCCTCGCCCGCCGGCGCGAGCGCATGTGGCTCGAAACCGCCCTGCGCTCGGAGGTCGACACGCCCTGGCTCTCCGAGATCGAACTCCGGGTGCTGCTCGACCCGAGCGTTCGGCGCCGGTCGCGGCGCGAGATGCGGGCCCGCGCCGGCGAGGCTGCCGAACGCCTGCTGAAGCGCCTGCAGAAGGAGCAGGTCAACCTCGCGATGATCCGGACGCGGGTCGCGTCCGACGACGACCCCGCGCTGGTGCGCCAGCGCGCGCTCTGCGGCTCGCTCCGCGACGCCCTGCTCTCGATGCCCGGCGCGGCGCTCGCGGCGACACGTCGCGAGGGCTGACCGCGCCGCGTTTGCGCCACTTGCGATCTCGAGGCAACCCTTGTGGCCGAGAGCCGCGGGTAGGCTTCGGGCGTGAGCCTGACGGACGACGTCCTCGCGGGCGACCCCCGAGCGGTCGCCCGAGCGATCTCGATGGTCGAGGACGGGGCGGAGGGTCTCGAGGCGCTCTCGGCGGAGCTGTTCCCGAAGACTGGACGCGCGACCACGCTCGGGCTCACGGGGTCGCCGGGCGTCGGGAAGTCCACGATCGTGGGCGAGCTGGTCCGCGTCGCGAGGGCGCAGGGGCGTTCGGTCGCGGTGCTGGCGATCGACCCGACCTCGCCGTTGTCGGGCGGCGCGCTGCTGGGCGACCGCCTGCGGATGCAGACCCACGCGACGGATCCGGGCGTGTTCATCCGGTCGATGGCGACGCGCGGGCACCTCGGCGGGATGGCGCTCGCCGCGCCCGAGGCGATCCGGGTGTTGGACGCGGCGGGCCACGACCTCGTGATCGTCGAGACGGTGGGGGTCGGGCAGGCCGAGGTCGACGTCGCAGCGGCGACCGACACCACCGTCGTCGTCGTCTCGCCGGGCTGGGGCGACGCGGTCCAGGTGGCGAAGGCCGGCATCCTCGAGATCGCCGACGTCTTCGTGGTGAACAAGGCCGATCGCGAGGGCTCCGAGGTGGCGGCGCGCGATCTCGAACAGATGCTGCGGATGGGTCCCGAGCTCCCATGGACGCCGCCCGTGGTGCCGACCACCGCGACCGAGGGCGCCGGCATCGAGGCGCTGTGGGACGCGCTCGAGTCCCACCGGGCGCACCTGGAAGCCTCCGGCGATCTCGAACGCGGGCGCCGGGGCCGGCTCCTTCGGGAGGTCGAGAGCCTGTCGCTCGAGAAGCTCCGCGGCCGTGCGCGCGAGCTCCTCGCCGACGACGGCTCGCTCGCGGCCGACCTGACGGAGCGGCGGACCGATCCCTACCGGACCGCCGCTATCCTGGAGGACCGGATCACCGGAGGTCCGTGACCTCCGGCCCGGGCGGCCGGCACCCACCGGCGCCCGGAACCCCGAGGAGGCCGATGGTCGAGCAGCGCGAACGCCGACCCGCCGCGGACGCCCAGCCGTCCGAGGCGCTGACGCTCTCGGGCGAGCCGCTCGAGCCCCTGTACGGCCCCGAGGACCTGGCGGGGTTCGACCCCGAGAACAAGCTCGGACGGCCGGGCGCGTACCCGTTCACTCGGGGCGTCTACCCCACGATGTACCGCGGCCGGCTGTGGACGATGCGGCAGTTCGCGGGGTTCGGCTCGGCGGCCGAGACCAACGAGCGCTACCGCTTCCTGCTCGAACGCGGCCAGGGCGGCCTCTCGGTCGCGTTCGACATGCCCACGCTGATGGGCCGCGACTCGGACGACCCGCTCGCCGAGGGCGAGGTGGGTCGGTGCGGCGTGGCGACCGACACGCTCGAGGACTTCGACGCGCTGTTCGACGGGATCCCGCTCGGCGACATCTCGACGTCGATGACGATCAGCGGCCCGGCGGTGGTCGTGTTCGCCTACTTCCTGGCCGCGGCCGAGCGTCAGGGCGTTCCGTGGGAAGGCCTGGACGGGACGCTGCAGACCGACATCCTCAAGGAGTACATCGCCCAGAAGGAGTGGAACTTCCCGCCGAGGCCGCACCTGCGGCTGATCGGCGACCTGATGGCGTTCTGCCTCGAACGAGTCCCGCGCTGGCACCCGATCAGCGTCTCCGGGTACCACATCCGTGAGGCGGGGGCGAACGCGTGGCAGGAGCTCGCCTACACGCTGGCCGACGGGTTCGCGTACGTCGAGCTCGGTCTGGACCGCGGGCTCGACGTCGATCGGTTCGCGCCGGGCCTGTCCTTCTTCTTCAACGCGCACGTCGACTTCTTCGAGGAGATCGCGAAGTACCGCGCCGCGCGCCGGATCTGGGCCAGGTGGCTCAAGGAGCGATACGGCGCGAAGGACGAGTCCTCGATGCGGCTGCGGTTCCACACCCAGACGGCGGGGGTCTCGCTCACGGCGCAGCAACCGATGAACAACGTCGTGCGGACGACGATCGAGGCGCTGGCCGCCGTCCTGGGCGGTACCCAGTCGCTGCACACGAACGCGCTCGACGAGGTCCTGGCGCTGCCGACCGAGGAGGCCGCCAAGCTGGCGCTCCGGACCCAGCAGATCATCGCGCACGAGACGGGCGTCCCCGACGTGATCGACCCCCTGGGCGGCTCCTACTTCATCGAGACGCTCACCGACCGGATGGAGGAGCTCGCCGAGGCCGAGTTCGCGCGCATCCTCGCGATGGGCGAGGGCTCGATGCTGGAAGGGGTCCTCACGGGCATCGAGCGCGGCGTCTTCCAGCAGGCGATCGCCGAGTCCGCGTTCCGCGAGCAGGAGCGGTTCGAGCGGGGCGACCTGGTCAAGGTCGGCGTTACCGACTTCGTCGATGCGGGGGAGCAGCCGATCGAGATCCTCGAGATCTCCGGCGGCGTGGAGACCGACCAGGTCGAGCGGGTCCGCGAGGTCCGCGAGCGCCGGGACGCCGCGGAGGCTCGGGCCGCGCTCGACCGCCTGGGGGAGCTCGCCGCCACCGATGCGAACCTCGTCGAGCCCCTCGTCGACTGCGCCCGGGCCATGTGCACCGAGGGCGAGATCGTCGAGGCGCTCCGAGCGGTCTTCGGCTCGTACACGGAGACGCCCCGCTTCTGAGCCGCCCGCTCGGCCCACATCTAGTTGCAAGAGCACGCAGTTGCCAGAGGCTGCGCCAGCGTGCTTTCATGAGGTCTTCGGTTTTCGGGGAAACACCAGGAGGATCATGCTCGCTGCCTCACAGGCCCTCGGCGTCGGCGTCATCGTGTCGGCCTTCCTGTTCGGGTTCCGCCACGGCATCGATTGGGACCACATCGCGGCGATCACGGACATCACCAGCTCGCAGGAGGAGCGGGGCCGGGCTCTCGAGTACGGCACGATCTATGCGCTCGGTCACGCGCTCGTCGTGTTCGTCATCGGGGTCGCGGCGATCGTCCTGGGGGCCAAGCTCCCCGACGGCGTCGACGCGATCATGGAGCGGGTCGTCGGCGCCACGCTCATCTTGCTCGGCGTCTACGTGTTCACCGCGCTCGTGCGACACGGGCGCGAGTTCCGGATGCGGAGCCGCTGGATGCTGATCTTCAGCGGCGTCCAGGGCGCGTTCCGTAAGGTCCGCGGAGGGCGTGGACGCGAGGCCCACGACCTCGAGCCCGTCCACCGGCACGCCGAGCAGGAACCGTCGATGTCGGTCACGGTTGCCGAGGACATCCCGGTGTCCGAATGGCACCACGGCCACCACGGGCGTCCGGGCCACCATCACCACAAGCACCCGGAGCCGGGCGACGACGCCTTCATGAACTACGGACGCGGGACGGCGTTCGGCGTCGGGATGCTGCACGGCGTCGGCGCCGAGACCCCGACCCAGGTCGTCATCTTCCTCACCGCGGCGGGAGCGGGCGGAGCGCTCGCCGGGATCGCGATCCTGGTCGTGTTCCTCGTCGGCCTGCTGGCGTCGAACACCCTGATCACGTTCGGCTCCGCGTTCGGCTTCGTGACGGCGTCGAAGAACTGGACCTTGTACGTCACGGTGGCGGTCCTGACGGCATCAGCGAGCCTGATCATCGGGACGCTATTCCTGCTCGGGAAGGGCGCCGTGCTGCCCGCGTTGTTCGGCGGGTAGGGCTCAGCCGGCGGCGCCGCGTGCCTTCTTGCAGTCGGCGCACAGGCCGCCGATCGCGAAGTGCGTCAGATCGGGCTCGAAGCCGTGGTGCTGTTCGATCAGCCGGATCAACGCGTCGGCCTCGCCGATCGACAGGTCGTCCTCGTCGCCGCAGTTCGAGCAGGTCAGGTGCACGTGGCCGGCCTCTTCGGTCCGGTGGTACTCGGCGCCGCCCTCCAGGTGCGCGTGAGCGAGCACGCCCATCTCCTCGAGCAGCGCCAGCGTCCGGTAGATCGTCGACGCGTTCACGCCGGGCATGTCCCCCTGGACCTTGCGGGCGAGGGCCGTCGGGGAGATGTGACCCTGCGTGCGCATGATCTCGGCGACGATCGCGCGCCGCTGCGGGGTCATCCGCAGCCCGCGCTCGCGTAGGGCCGAGATCACGTCGACGTTCGAGGGCCGGGAGGCTGTCTCGCTCACGTGGGCGATTGTAGCAGTGAGTTGCAGGTGCAACGGACGCCCTCGGAGAGGTCTCGCGCGCGGCGGTCTGCGAGGATAGGCCGTCCATGGGGGAGTTCGTCCGCATCGACATCGACGGCGGGGTCGCGACGATCCGCATCGACCGACCGCCCGCGAACGCGCTCGCCCGCGACGTCTCGATCGAGCTCTCCGAGGCCGCCGCGACCCTGACGGGGGACGAGGCCGTCCGGGCCGTCGTGGTCTGGGGCGGTGAGCGGATCTTCGCGGCCGGCGCCGACATCAAGGCGATGGTCGACTACGGGCCGAACGAGGTCGCGGAGGACGTCGGCGCGCTCGAGCAGGCCTGCCGCGATCTCGAGGCGATCCCGAAGGTCACGATCGCCGCGATCGAGGGGTTCGCGCTCGGCGGCGGCCTCGAGGTGGCGCTCGCCTGCGATCTCCGGGTCGCCGCACGGAACACGAAGCTCGGGTTGCCCGAGATACGCCTGGGCATCATCCCCGGCTCGGGCGGAACCCAGCGGCTCCCGCGTCTGATCGGTCTCGCGCGTGCGCGGCAGATGGTGTTCTCGGGCGACCCTGTGTCCGCCGATCGTGCGCTGGAGTCGGGTCTGGTCGACGCCGTCAGCCCTCCGAGCGAGGCGTACGCGCATGCGAGCCGTTGGGCCGAGAGCTACGCGGCGGGGCCTTCGCTCGCGTTCGCGGCGGCCAAGCGCGCGCTCGCGGCCGCCGACCGCCCGCTCGAGGTGGGGTTGCGCGTCGAGCGCGAGGCGTTCGTGGCGCTGTTCGCGACCCGGGATCAGGAGGAGGGCATGCGCGCCTTCCTCGACAAGCGCGAGCCCAGGTTCGAGGGGAGGTAGCGTGCGCGTTCGGCAGGCCACGGTGGAGGACGTCCCGGTCCTTGTCGCCCTGTTCCAGGAGCTCGACCGGATGCAGGCGGACTGGCGGGTGTTCACCCCTCGGCCGGGCTTCTACGACGAGGTCGGTACCAAGTACAACGAGGCGCTCGCCGACCCCGACACGGTCGTCCTGGTCGCCGAGGACGAGGACGGCGAGGTGGTCGGGATGGCGTACGGCGAGGCCCGGACCCCTTCCCGGTTCTCGGACGAGCGAGCCCTCGAGCTCTCGGGGGTGGTCGTGCGCGCCGGCTACCGGGGGCGGGGGGTCGGCCGGGAGCTCGTCCACGAGGCCGCCCGGTTCGCGGCCGACCGGGGGGTCCGCTGGGTCGAGCTCAAGACGTTCGCCCCCAACCGGGGCGCCATGGAGTTCTGGGAGGACCTGGGGTTCACCGCCCGGGTCGTCCAGCTCACGAGTCCCACGAAAGGCCTGCTGGAGCGTCTCGAGGGGCGCTGACAGGCACGGAACTCGTCGCGATCGGGGGTGCTCGGGAACGAACCGGGCCGCCGATTGGTTCGAATGAACGGTCGAAGCCTCGGGAGACCCGAGGCGAGTTCGAACCGAGGCGAGGAGAGGATCGATGTCCGACTCGGCATACCGCGGAGCCCGCATCCGCGAGCTCCCTCGGGCAAACCGCACGTACCCCGGAGGTCGGGTCTGCGCAGCCGAGGGGTGCAGCACGAAGTTGTCCATCTACAACCGATGGGATCTGTGCTGGCAGCACGAGCCCGTCCATGCGTACATCTCTCGCGGCAAGCGCAGGAGCCGCAAGGAGATGGAGGCCGCGTAAGCCCCCGTACGCGCCTTCCCCACGGAAGCCCTCCCGCAGATGCGGGGGGGCTTCCGGCCTAGGGACAACGTCTCATCAAGCGCCTCGGAGACGGTCCCGACAATCCCTTCAGAACCGCTCCCTCACAGGAAGCAGCGGACCGCATGCCATCCGACGTGGGCACCCCCGAGATGCATGAAGCGCGTTGCCCCTACTGCGAGCGCGAGGTGCTCGTCTACGAGACCCCGCCGCGATGCCCCCTGTGCGCCTGCCCCTTGGAGGACGACCGGATGCGCCCCTACGTCTGGCCCGACGAGGAGCCTTCGCCCTCGGGTTGACCCGAGGCCAGCACACGGTCCGCGATCGCCTGCGCCTCGTCGAGACGATCACGATCGACGAACAGGCGGACGCTCAACTCCCAGATCTGGCTGAAGAAGCCCGGGTTCTTGTACCACCACACGATCCCGGCCTTCTCGAGCTCCCCCGCGATCGCTTCGGCGTGGTCGTGGGTGAAGGCGCCGAGGTGGACGGTGTGGACGTCGTCGCTCACGGCACCAGCACCGCGGTTCGCCACCCGCGGACCGAGCTGACGAGCGCGAGCTCCTCGGCGCCGCGGAGCTCGTCCAGCGTGACGGGTCGTTCGGCGAGGCGGCCCTCGCGGAGCAGCACGGTCCGGTAGGTGCCGGCGAGCAGGCCGGCGTCGATCGGTGGCGTGAGCCACTCGTCTTCGAGGCGGACGGCGAGGTTCGCGATCGTCGATTCGGTCACCTCGCCCCGGCCGTTGATCAACAGGACGTCGTCGACGTCGGGCCGCCGCCCGCGGCGCCGCTCGTAAAGCGCTCGGCGGGTCGTCTTGTGGAAGAGCCACACGTCCGACGGGTCCACGGGCTCGTCGTCGAGCGCGACGCGGACTGGTCCGCCCGCCGGCGGCAGGTCCCGAACGTCGGTGGAAAGCCCGCCGTCGCGCCCGAGCGTCAGCCGAACGACGCTCGGGGCCGCGACCTCGTCGACCGAGCGCTTGAGCGCCGCGGCGGCGGCCTCGGGCTCGAACCGGAAGCCGAAGTACCGAGCGGATGCGGCGAGCCGCTCGAGGTGCTCGTCCAGGTGCCGGAACCCCTCGGCCGGCACGTGCGCCAGGCTCTCGAACAGCTCGAACGCCGGTCGCACGTCGGTCAGGACGCGCGCCTTCGCCAGGATCTCCTCGTACTCCCCGGCCGCCGACGAGTCGTGGGTGATGCCACCGCCGACGCCGTACTCGGCCGTGCGGGTCTGGCCGTCCAGGGCCACCGTTCGGATCGCGACGTTGAAGTTCGCGCGCGGCTCGCCGGACCCCGGCGGCGCGAGGTAGCCGATCGCGCCGCAGTACGGGCCGCGGGCCGAGTCCTCGAGGTCCGCGATGATCCTCGTGGTGCGCACCTTGGGCGCGCCCGTGACCGATCCGCTCGGGAACAGGGCGCGGAACGTGTCGATCAGCGTGATCTCGGGACGCAGGTCGCCCTCGATCGTCGAGGTGAGCTGCCACACGGTCTCGTAGCGCTCGGGTTCGAGCATCCGTTCCACCTCGACCGAACCCGTCCGGCAGATCCGGCCCAGGTCGTTGCGGAGCAGGTCCACGATCATCGCGTTCTCGGCGCGGTCCTTCGACGATGCCACGAGGCGGGCTGCGATCTCCTCGTCCTCGGCCAGCCAGCGGCCGCGCGGAGCGGTGCCCTTCATCGGGCGCGTCGTGATGCGGCTGCCGTCGACCCGGAAGAACAGCTCTGGGGACGCCGAGAGCACGCGGTAACGCCCCAGGTCCAGGAACGCCGCGTACCCGCCGCGCTGCGCGAGGCACAGGTCTCGGTAGAACCCGCGCTCGTCGCCCTGGATCATCGCCCGGAGCCGGATCGTGTGGTTCACCTGATAGGTGTGCCCGGCGGCGATCAGCTCGCGGATCCGTTCGACGGTCGCGTCGTAGGTCGCTCGATCGACGCTCGGGCGCCAGGGCGAACCCGTCGATCCGGAGGGGTCGAGCCGGCCGGGTTCGAGCGGCGGGAGGTCGTCCTTGCGTTCGAACAGCGCGAACCACGCGAGCGGCAGCCCCGCGAAGGGATCGTCCGGCGCTCGCACGTGCACCGAGAGCTCGGGGTCGAAGCCAGGCGCCGCCTCGTACGCCACGAACCCCGCCGCCCACAGCCCCCTGGAAGCGGATGACTCCGCCGCGTCGATCGCGCCGGCGACCTCGCTGGGGCGCCGGGCCTCGATGACCCCGACGGGCTCGACGAGCCGGAACGCCCGCTCGGCCCCGGCCACCAGATCGTCGAAGCGCGCCTCGATCACGTCAGGGGTCCCTCAGCCTCGACGAGCTCTGATCTCCTCGATCACCTTCGGGACGACCGCGAGCGCGTCGCCGACGATCCCGAGGTCGGCGAGACGGAAGATCGGCGCGTCGCCGTCCTTGTTGATCGCGATGATCCGCTTGGCGCCCTTCATCCCGACGACGTGCTGCGTCGCGCCGCTGATGCCGACCGCGATGTAGACCTCGGGCTTGACGGTCTTGCCGGTCTGGCCCACCTGGTACGAGTAGGGCACCCACCCCGCGTCGACGACGGCCCGGCTGGCACCGACGGCGGCGTCGCCGATCGCGGCGGCGAGGTCGTCGAGCAGCTTGAAGTTCGACGGGTCCTGGAGCCCGCGTCCGCCGGCGATGACGACCTTCGCGTCCTCCAGCCGGGGACCGGCGGCGGTCTCCTCGTGGCGTTCGACGCGGCGGACCGTCGCGAGCTCGTCGGGGATCGGGGTGTCGACCGGCACGACTTCGGCGGTGCCCCCGTTCGGCTCGGGCACGAACGACTTCGGGCGCACGAGCACGAGACGCGGCGCGGCGCCTTCGAGCGCGACGTCCACGACCCGGCTCCCGCCGAAGATCTGCGTCTGCGCCGCGTCGGCGTTCGTGACGTCGGTCGCGTTGCTCATCAACGTGGTCCCGAGCTTGGCCTGCAGCCGCCCGGCCACGTCGCGCGCGTCGTAGCTCGTCGAGAACAGCACGAGATCGGGCGTGTGCTCCTCGATCAGCGCGTGGAGCGTGTGCGCCGCGGGCCGGCCGAGCGTGTCCGCGTACACCAGGTCGTCGCTCGCGAACACCCGGGCGGCGCCGTGCTCGCCGAGCGTGGGCGCGGCGGACGTCGCCCCCGGACCGAGCGCGACCGCGGCCACCTCGTCGCCGATCGATCGGGCCTTGGTCAGTAGCTCGAGCGTGGACGTGCTCGGGCCGTCGGGCGTGACCTCCGCGTAGACCCAGACCTTCGTCACGTCAGATCGCCTTGGCCTCGGCTAGGAGCTCGGCGATCCTGGCCGCGGCGTCGTCGCCGGCCTGGATGACGACGCCGGCGGTCTTCTCGGGCGCCTCCGAGACCGAGGTGACCCGTTGCGCGGGCCCCACGTCGGCCTCGGTCAGGCCGAGGTCGGCGAGCGACAGCTGTTCGAGCGGCTTGGACTTCGCGGCCATGATGCCCTTGAGGGTGGGGTAGCGCGGTTCGGCCCCGCTCCCGGTCACGGTCACGAGCGCGGGCATCGGGCTCGTCACGACGTCGTAGCCGGCCTCGGTCTGCCGTTCCACGCGGAGCGCGCCGTCGGCGACCTCGACCTTGCGCGCGAAGGTCGCGCTGGGCACGCCGAGGAGCTCGGCGATGGTCATCGGGAGCGTGCCGGTGTAGCCGTCGGTCGATTCGACGCCGGCGAGGACGAGGTCGAACGGCGTCCGTCCCACGGCTGCGGCGAGGACCCTCGCGGTCGCGAGCGCGTCGGCGCCGCGGAGCGCGGGATCGGTCACGAGCACCCCGCCGCTCGCGCCCATCGAGAACCCTTTGCGGAGCGCGGAGGTCGCGACCTCGGGGCCCATCGAGACCAGCGTCACCTCGCCGCCGTGCGCCTCGACGAGCTGGAGTGCGGCCTCGACCGCGAACTCGTCCCCTGGATCGAGCGCCCCGTCGACGCCCTCGCGAACGAGGAGGTGGTCCTCCCCGAGCGTGGGTGTCCCCTGCGGTTCGGGGACGTACTTGACGAGCACGGCGACGTTCACGGGGATCCCTCCATCGGTCGGCCCGAGGATACCCGCGGCGACGGCGGCGCATGCACCTCGTAGCATCTGACCCATGCCGTCGAAGGGATCCGTGCTCGTCGCGATGTCCGGTGGCGTCGACTCGTCGGTCGCCGCCTGCCTGCTGCTCGAGCAGGGCTACGACGTCGTGGGCTCGCACATGCGGCTGGTCCACCTCGACGGGGTGGAACACGGCTGCTGCGGTCCGGCCGCGCGGAACGATGCCGCGGAGGTCGCCCGGATCGCGGGGTTCCCTTTCGAGATCTGCGACCTGTCCGACGAGTTCGAGCGGACCGTGATCGGCGACTTCGTGGCCGAGCACGAGGCCGGTCGTACCCCGAACCCGTGCGCGCGTTGCAACGGCGAGATCAAGTTCGGCGCCTTCCTGCGGCGGGCGGACGAGCTCGGGATCGACGCCGTAGCGACCGGGCACTACGTGCGTTCGGATCGACGCGGCGGCCGCCTCCGCCTGTTGCGCGGCGCCGACCCCGACAAGGACCAGTCGTACATGCTGCACATGCTCGGCCAGGGCGAGCTGTCGAGGTCGCGCTTCCCGGTCGGCGGGATGCCCAAGGCCGACACGCGGGCGGCCGCCGAGCGCTTCGGGCTGCCGGTCGCGAGCAAGCCAGATTCGCAGGAGCTGTGTTTCGCGCCGAGCGGCGCGGCGGGCGCCTACCTGGCGTCGATCGCGCCGCACCTGATGCGCGAGGGCGAGGTCGTCGATACGGACGGACGCGTGCTGGCGCGGCACGGGGGTTCGGCGGCGTTCACGGTCGGGCAGCGACGCGGTCTCGGCGTCTCGGGCCACGAGCCCTCCTACGTGCTCGAGATCGATCCGGCGGCAAACCGGGTGATCGTCGGGCCGGGGGAGCTGCTGGCGCGTTCGGGCGCGATCGCCGATCGCGTCTCCTGGGTGGCCGGCGAGCCGCCGTCCGCGGGGCCCTTCGAGGCCGAGGTCCGGATCCGGTACCGGGGCGACGACGTCGCGGCCGTGGTCGAGCCCCACGGCGACGTTGTCCGGATCGAGTTCCGGACGCCGCAGCGCGGCGTCGCGCCCGGGCAGAGCGCGGTCGTCTACCGAGGCGACGAGCTGCTCGGCGGCGGTCGCATCGTCGACGTGCTCCGCTGAGCGGAGCCGAACGCGGCCGCGCGCCGGATGAGCCCGGGACGGTCGGTCGGCCCGGATATCATCGCCCGGTGGAGGGCCCCCGGCCGTGAGGCTGCTCAAGCGCAAGGCGCGCACCTTCGAGATCCAGGTGCAGGAGATGACCCTGCACATCCAGGCCGCGACCGACGTGGACGAGGAGTCGCGCGCCGCGGCCCTGTCGTTCTGGGAGATCCTGCACACGTACTCGATCCGCAACCCGGAGTTCCGCTCGTCCAAGCGCCCCGTCAAGGTGCCGGGCGACGCCCCCGAGATCGTGCGCGAGATCGCGTCGACGGCCGCCCGAGCGGGTGTGGGCCCGATGTTCTCGCTCCAGGGCGCGGTCACCGACCACGTCGGCCGGTTCCTGGCCCGCGAGGTGAGCGAGGTCACCGTCAACTGCGGCGGCGACTACTCGATCCGCTCGCGGCGCCGGCAGAAGCTGACGGTCGTCCGCCGGCCGGGCTCGTCGGTGGCCGTGGTGGTCCCCGCCCATCGGGAGGGCGTCGGGATCTCGATGACGCTGGGGAGCGCCGCGAAGCGTTCGGAGGTGGACGGGCTGGCCGTGCTGGCCGAGTCCTGCATGCTCGCCGGCGCCGCGGCCGCGGGGGTGCAGGCGATCCTGCCCAAGGAGAACGGGCTGCAGGGGGCGATGGCCTACCTCAAGCAGGTCCCCGGCGTGATCGGCGGCGTGGTGTTCCTCGGCGAGCGGATCGGCATGGCCGGAGGTCTGGAGCTCGCGGCATGACCGGTTCCGCCGAGGAACGCGAGCTCGCGAAGGCGAAGCTCCGCGTCGAGGAGCTGCGCGAGCAGGCCAACTTCCACTCGTACCGGTACCACGTGCTCGATGACCCCGAGGTCTCCGACGCCGAGTACGACGACCTGATGAAGGAGCTCCGGGCGCTCGAGGAGCGGTTCCCCGAGCTCGTCACGCCGGACTCGCCCACGCAGCGGGTCGGCGGGACGCCGGCGGACCTGTTCGCGCCCGTTGAGCACCGAACGCCGATGCTCTCGCTCGACAACGCGTTCAGCCGCGAGGAGATCGAGGCGTGGGCGGCCCGGGTCGAGCGGGGCGTCGGGTCGGGCGCGAGCTGCTCGTGCGAGCTCAAGATCGACGGGATCGCCGTCGCGCTCACCTATCAGGACGGCGTCCTCACCAAGGGGGCGACGCGTGGCGACGGCCGGATCGGCGAGGACATCACCGCCAACGTCCGGACCGTGCGCAGCGTCCCCCAGCGTTTGCAGCTGAAGGACCCGCCGGCCTACCTCGAGGTCCGCGGCGAGATCTACCTGCCGGTGAAGGCGTTCGAGCGCCTGAACGAGGAGCTGCTCGCCGCCGAGAAGCGGGCGTTCGCGAACCCGCGCAACGCCGCGGCGGGCTCGCTCCGACAGAAGGACCCGAAGATCTCGGCCTCGCGACCGCTGGCGCTGTTCGTGCACTCGTTCGGGTACGCGGAGGGGATCCGGTTCGACTCGCACTCGGGCTTCCTCGACTGGTGCCGCGACGCCCGGCTGCCCGTCGCCCCCACCTCCGAGGTCAAGCAGGACGTCGACGGGGTGATGACCTACCTCGAGCACTGGGAGGCCCACCGTCACAGCGTCGACTGGGAGGTCGACGGCGCGGTGATCAAGGTCGACCAGGTCGCGCAGCAGCAGGAGCTCGGCGCGACGAGCCACGCGCCCCGATGGGCGATCGCGTACAAGTTCCCGCCCGAGGAACGCACCGCCTTGCTGCGGAAGATCGACGTGCACACCGGACGTACGGGGAAGGTGACGCCGTTCGCGGTGCTCGAGCCCGTCGTCGTGGGTGGCGTGACGATCACGTACGCCACGCTGCACAACGAGAGCGAGGTCGCGCGCAAGGACGTGCGCGAGGGCGACTCGGTGATCGTTCGGCGGGCGGGCGACGTGATCCCCGAGATCGTCGGGCCCGTGCTCGCCAAGCGCAAGAAGGGCGCCCGGAAGTGGAAGTTCCCCACCAAGTGCCCCTCCTGCGGGACCGAGCTCGTCCGGCCACCCGGCGAGGCCGACCACCGGTGCCCGAACCCCAACTGCCCGAGCCGCAACGTCGAGTGGCTGTACTCGTTCGGCTCGCGTGGCGGGCTGGACATCGAGGGGCTCGGCTACATGACGGGGATGGCGCTGCTCGACCGCGGGATCGTGAAGGACCCCGCGGACATCTTCACGCTCACGGCGGAGGACATCGGCCAGCTCGAGGGGTTCGCCGACAAGTCGATCACCAACCTGCTGGCGTCGATCGAGCGCGCGAAGGACCGGCCGCTGTGGCGGCTGCTCACGGCGCTCAACATCCGCCACGTCGGCACGCACGTCGCGCAGGTACTCGCGAACGCGTTCGTCTCGGTCGACGCACTCTTGGCGGCGTCGGCGCAGGACATCGACGACGTCGAGGAGATCGGGCCCGAGATCGCGAGGAGCGTGCACGACTGGTTCGCCGACCGCGGCAACCGCCGGCTGATCGAGAAGCTCCGCGCCGCCGGTGTTCGGATGCAGGACGAGGTCCGCAAGCCCAAGGGCAAGCAGCCGCTCGCCGGCACGAGCATCGTCCTGACCGGTGGACTGGAGAGCATGTCGCGCGAGGAGGCGATCGAGACGGCGCAGGCCGCCGGCGCCCGGGTCGCCTCGAGCGTCTCGAAGAAGACGGATTTCGTCGTGGTCGGGACCGACCCCGGCTCCAAGGCCGCGAAGGCCGAGCAGCTCGGCGTCGCGATCATCGACGAGAAGGAGTTCCGCAAGCGTCTCGGCCGCAGGTAGCGCCCGGCGGCGTATGGCACGATGCTCGCGTCCCGAGCGAAGGAGGCGCCGTGGCGGCCGTCGTGATCGACGGGAACGCGATCGCCGAGCAGCTCCGGCAGAGCATCGCCGACGAGCTCCAGGTGCTGCGCCTGTCCGAGGTTCGGCCGGGCCTGGCCACGGTGCTGATCGGTGAATCGTTCGACGCCCAGGCGTACGAGAAGCACGTCAAGCGTCTGGCGGAGAGCCTCGACTACCGGTACGTGTGCGAGCGCCTGCCCGAGGACATCGAGCTCGCCGACGTCATCGCCACCCTCGGCAAGCTGAACGCCGACCCGCGGATCACCGGCATCCTCGTGCTGCATCCCCTGCCACCGCACATCCCCGAGGCCGAGATGAACAGCGCCGTGGACCCACGCAAGGACATCGAGGCGGTGCATCCGATGAACGCCGGGCTGCTGGCGCAGGGCCGGGCCCGATTCCTGCCGTCGACGCCCGCGTCGTGCTTCTACCTGCTCGACCACTACGCGGACGCGCACGGCGGCGGGCACGAGAGCTTCTACTCGGGCCGGACGATGGTGGTGATCGGGCGTTCGAACAGCGTGGGCAAGCCGGCGCAGATGCTCGGACTTCAGCGCAACGCGACCGTGATCGCCTGCCACAGCCGGACCAAGCCGCTCGAGGCGTACACGAGCCAGGCGGACATCCTGATCGTGGCGGCCGGCGTCCGCGGGATCGTCGATGGCTCGATGGTGAAGGAGGGTGTGGTCGCGGTGGACGTCGGGATCCACGCGGTCAAGGACGGGGAGACCGGCAAGACGCGCATGGTGGGCGACCTGGATTTCGAGTCGGTCGCCGCTCGCGCCGAGGCGATCACGCCGGTCCCGGGCGGCGTGGGGCCGATCACCGACGTGTGGCTCGTGGGCAACGCGCTGATGGCCGCGGCGATCGCCCACCAGGTGGAGCCGCGGTTCGGCCTGTTCCGCTAGGCGGTCCTCGCGGCCGCAGGCCCGGCCGGTCGCCTCAGCCCGGGGTGTGGTGTCTCGAGCAACGCGCTCAGACAGAACCCTGACAGACAGAACCCTCACGCCGCGCTCGCGGAGAGCCTGCCCGTCCGAACCCCGATCTCGAGACTCACCCGACCCCGAGCCGCCGCTAGACTGCGCGCATGCCGGTCGAGATCGACATCGAGCACGTCGCGAGGCTCGCGCGCCTCGAGCTCACGGACGAGGAGAAGGCGCGACTTCGCGACCAGCTCGGCGTGATCCTGGAGAACGCCGCGAAGGTGAGCGAGGTCGCGACCGACGACGTGCCTCCGACGGCCTACGCGATCCCGCGTTCGAACGTGCTCCGGCCGGACGAGGTCACGCCCTCGCTCACTGTCGAGGAGGTCCTGTCGAACGCGCCCGAGGTCGAGGACGACCGCTTCAAGGTCCCGAAGGTCGTGGAGGTCGAATGACCGAGCTGTGCGACCGTTCGGGGAGCGAGCTCGCGGCCGCGATGCGGGCCGGCGAGTGCTCGGCCGTCGAGATCCTCGACTCGTGCCGCTCGCGCATCGACGCCGTCGACGAACGCGTCGGCGCGTTCCTCGTGCGGACCGACGAGCTCGCGCGCGAGCAGGCCAAGGCCGCCGACGCGCGGATCGCCGCCGGCGACGCGCCGGAAGCGGCCGGGATCCCTCTCGCGCTGAAGGACGTGCTGTCCACGCGCGGCGTGACGACCACCTGCGGCTCGAAGATCCTCGAGACCTACGTCCCGCCCTATGACTGCACGCCGTGGGAGCGCCTCGGACTGGACGGCGGTGTGCTGGTCGGCAAGACCAACTGCGACGAGTTCGCGATGGGCTCGTCGAACGAGAACTCGGCGTTCGGGCCCGTGCACAACCCGTGGGACCTCCGGATGGTCCCCGGCGGCTCGAGCGGCGGGAGCGCCGCCGCCGTCGCGGCCGGAGAGGCCGTGTGGGCGCTCGGGACCGATACCGGCGGCTCGGTGCGGCAGCCCGCGTCGCTCTCGGGGGTGGTGGGGCTCAAGCCGACCTACGGCCTGATCAGCCGATACGGACTGATCGCGTTCGCGTCGTCGCTCGACACGGTGGGGACGCTCACCCGGAGCGTCCGCGACGCGGCGGTCCTGCTGTCGGCGATCGCGGGCAAGGATCCGATGGACGCGACGTGTCTGGACGAACCGCGGCGCGACTACACCGAGGGGCTCGAGGGCGAGATCTCGGGTCTGCGGGTGGGGATCGTGAAGGAGGCGTTCGGCGAGGGCGTGGAGCCGGGCGTGCGCGACAGCGTCCGGCATGCGGTCGACGAGCTCGCGAACCTCGGAGCGCAGGTGGGGGAGGCGTCGCTGCCGCACGCGGACTACGCGCTCTCCGCCTACTACCTGATCGCACCCTCGGAGGCCTCGTCGAACCTCGCGCGCTACGACGGCGTCCGCTACGGCCTGCGCGTTGACGGCTCGGACTCGGTCGAGATGATGACCAAGACGCGGGGCGCGGGGTTCGGCGCCGAGGTCAAGCGCCGGATCATGCTCGGCACCTACGCGCTCTCGGCCGGCTATTACGACGCGTACTACGGCCAGGCGCAGAAGGTCCGCACGCTGATCATCCGCGACTACGAGGCGGCGTTCGGGTCGTTCGACGTGCTCGTCTCGCCGACCTCGCCGACGACGGCCTTCCCGATCGGCGCGAAGGTCGACGACCCGCTCGCGATGTACCTGAACGACGTCTTCACGATCCCGGCGAACCTCTCGGGGACGCCGGCGATCTCGATCCCGAGCGGCGTGGACGGCGCGGGCCTGCCTGTCGGCCTCCAGCTCACCGCGCCGGTCCTAGCCGAACCCACCCTGCTACGGGTCGCGAACGCCCTCGAGGCTGCGCTGGGGTTCGACGCTCGTCCCGCGCTGATCGCCGCCTGAGGGTTCGCGCGTTGCGCCACCGGCCGACACGATCAACGCGACCGCCACGACGATGATGACGCCGGCGAGTAGCGTGCTCGCCGTGAACGTCTCGTCCAGGAGCACCGAGCCGACGATCACGGCGCCGATCGGCGTCACGTAGGCGTAGGTCGCCACGAGCGACGTCCGCGCGTTGCGGAGCAGCCACAGGTAGCAGGTGAAGCCGATCCACGACCCAACGACGACGAGGTACCCGAGCGCGATCCACGACGCCCGAGAGATCGACCCGGTGTGGATATCCCCGAACTCGCCCGCGAGACCGCCCACGGCGACGAAGATCCCGGCCGCGACCAGCATCTCCATCCCCGCGGCCACGAGCGGGCGGCTCGGGAGCAGCGCGTGGCGCTGGTAGATCGAGCCCGCGGCCCAGCACGCGGCGGCGGCGAGCGCGAGCACCAGCCCGCCCATGTCGATCTCGCCCTCGAGCGCGTTGCCGCCGACGAGCAGCGCCGCGCCGACGAACCCCACCGCGAGCCCGATGACCACCAGGCGCGGCTGCCGGTGTCCGAGAACGACCCGGTCGATCGCGGCCATCCACAGCGGGACCGTGGCGATCGCCAGCCCGGCCATCCCGGACGGGATCGTGCGTTCGGCCCACACGATCCCGCCGTTGCCGCCGAACATCATCAGCGCCGCCACCACGGCCGCGCCGCGCCACTGCACGGCTCGGGGCCGGTCGCCGCGGCGGTCGCCGAACCGGAGCGCGACGGGCAGCAGGAGGCCGCCCGCGATCAGGAAGCGGAGGCCGCCCCCGAGCAGCGGCGGCATCGTCTCGTTCACGACGCTGATGCCGACGAACGTCGTGCTCCACGCCACGTAGACCAGGGAGAGCGCGATCCAGATCGTCGTGGGGGAGCCGCTCCCTCGAGCGGTCGGTTGCTCGATCGGAGCGGACATGCCGTTCACGATACGGCCGGCCCGCGGCGGCGTCACTATCGTTCGGACGTTTGGCGGTTACGGGCAGGATCGCGTTCGCGCTCCACGGCCGCTCGCGCGAACCGCGGCCAGCCGCGACGCACGGCTCCGATAGGCTTGGCGCGTCATGGCGAACGCGTACGAGACCGTGATCGGGCTCGAGTGCCACGTCGAGCTCTCGACCGACACGAAGATGTTCTGCGGGTGCCGCAACGCGTTCGGGTCGCCGCCGAATTCGAACGTGTGCCCGGTCTGCCTGGGCCTGCCGGGCTCGCTCCCGGTGCCGAACGAACGCGCGATCGAGTCGATCGTGCGGATCGGGCTCGCGCTCGGCTCGGAGATCGCGCCCGGCTCGCTGTTCCACCGGAAGAACTACTTCTATCCCGACATGCCGAAGGACTACCAGATCAGCCAGTACGACCTTCCCGTGTGCGTCGGCGGCCGGCTCGAGATCGAGGTCGACGGCGAGCGAAGGACGATCGGCATCACGCGCGTCCACATGGAGGAGGACACGGGCAAGACCTCGCACGTGGGTGCCGGGGGACGGATCGGGCAGGCCGACTACGCCCTCGTCGACTACAACCGCGCCGGCGTGCCGCTCGTCGAGTGCGTGTCCGAACCCGACATGCGCTCGGCCGAGGAGGCGCGCGCCTACTTCACGGAGCTGCGAGCGACGCTCGAGGCGCTCGACGTCTCGGACGTGCGGATGGAAGAGGGGTCGCTCCGCTGCGACGCGAACATCTCGACGCGGCGCGCGGGCGAGACCGCGCTCGGCATCAAGGTCGAGATCAAGAACCTCAACTCGGTGCGCTCGCTCGAACGCGCGCTGCGTTTCGAGGAGGAGCGGCAGACGCAACGCGCTCGAACACGGTGAGCCGCTCGTCCAGGAGACGCGGCACTTCGACGAGGAGACGGGCGCGACGCACACGCTGCGTTCGAAGGAGGAGGCGTTCGACTACCGGTACTTCCCCGAGCCCGACCTTCCGCCGCTCGAACCCGACCGGCGCGTGGGTGAAGGGGTTGGAGGCCGAACTGCCCGAGCTCCCGGCCGCACGCCGCGACCGATACGTCACCGAGCTGGGACTCAGGCCCGAGCAGGCCAGGATCCTCGCGGGCGCGCCCCCGACGGCCGCGTTCTTCGAGGCGACCGTGCGCGCTCGGCGCCGATGCCGGCATCCGCCGCGAACTGGATCACGCAGGATCTCGCCGGGCTCGTGAACACGGCGAGGATCGAACTGGCCGCCGCGAAGATCACGCCGCAGCACATCGCGGATCTCGTCGCGCTGGTGGCCGACGGCACGATCTCGGCGACCGGTGCCAAGCAGGCGCTCGAGGAGGCGTTCGAGACCGGCGACGCGGCCGAGGCGATCGTCGAACGCCGAGGACTGCGGCAGGTGGTGGACTCGGCGGCGCTCGAGGTGTGGGTGGACGAGGCGATCGCCGAGAATCCCGGACCCGTCGAGCAGTTCCGCGGCGGCAAGGAGGGTGCGCTCAACGCCGTCCTCGGTCAGGTGATGAAGAAGTCCGGTGGCTCGGCCAACCCGAAGGCCGTCCGCGAGCTGCTCCTCCAGCGCCTGTCCGGGTCCTGAACCGGCCGCCGGTGAGGGTCGACCGGAGGGCGCCGAAACGCTACCCCTGGTGGCAGCTCATCCTGCTCGGGCTCGTGGCGATGGTGGAGGCGCTGTTCCGGCCGCTCGGGCGGATGTGGCGCTCGGAGGACCCGCTCGACACCTACGGGCTGGCGCACTTCGGCAGCGTGGCTGGCGACGCGATGGTGGCGATCGCGCTCGCCGGCTCGATCTTCTTCCAGATCCCGCCCCCCGACGCCGAGGTCAAGGTGGCGGCGTTCCTCGCGCTCACGATCGCGCCGCTCGCGGTCGCTGGGCCGTTCCTGGTGCCGCTGCTCGACCGCGCGGGGCCGCGGCGCGCGATCTCGTTCGGGGCGGCGATCGGGCGGGCCCTCGTCTGCGTGTACGCAGCGCCGCGGTTCGGCACGCTGGTCCTGTTCCCCTGCGCGTTCCTGCTCCTGGTGCTCTCGAAGGTGCACGCGATCACGAAGAACGGCCTCGCCGTCGCGTACGCGGGCCCGAACGAGGGCCTCGTCCGCGCGAACGCCCGCCTCGGTCGCATCGCTACCGGCGGCGCGGTGCTGGCGGCCGGGCCCGCGTTCGGGCTCCTCAAGCTCGGGGGCGCCGAGGCCGTGCTGTACGGCGCGGCGGTCGTGTACGCGATCGCCGCGCTCCTCAACCTCCGCCTGCCGCACCCGAAGGTGACGGGCGGGCACGCCGAGGTCTCCAAGCGCGGGCGCGATCCCGCAGCTCACCGCGCCGGCGATCGGCGCGGCGGGGCTGCGCGCGGCGAGCGGCTTCCTGCTGTTCGCGCTCGCGTTCGCGCTCCGGCGTAGCGGCGAGCCGACGTGGTGGTTCGTGGTGCTCGCGGGCTCGGCCACGGCGGGCGCCTACCTCGGCGACCTGATCGTTCCGCGGCTGCCCGCGAACCTGCGCGAGGAGGCCGTCGTGATCGGCTGCCTGATCGCGGCGGGGATCGGAGCGATGCTCTCCTTCTTCGCGTTCGAGCTCGTGGTGCTCGTGCTGTTCGCGACGGTCGTCGGTGCGTCGTCCGAGCTCGGGCGGCTCGCGTTCCAGACGTTGATGCAGCGGCTCGCGCCCGGCGGCTCGCACGGGCGGGTGTTCGTCCGCTACGAGATCTTGTTCCAGCTCGCGTGGGTCGGGGGCGCGTTGATCCCGGCGCTCGCGCCCATCGACTTCCGCGAGGGGTTCCTGATCCTGGCGGCGCTCTACCTCGTCGCGATCATCGGGTACCTGACCCCGGACATCCTCGCGCGCCGGCGTGGATGAGGTTCGCGGGGGGTACGGTAGGCTGCGGCAGAGCGGTTCCGGGCGCTGTCCGGCCCGGGCGGGCGACCAAGGAGGAGCGCGTTCATGGGGGAGTGGGTGAAGGTCGGTTCGGCGGGCTCGGTGCCCGAGGGCGAGGTGACCGCGTTCGGCGTGGGGGAGCGCCAGGTGGCCGTCGCGAACGTCGAGGGCGACCTGCACGCGTTCGACGACGTGTGCACCCATCAGCAGTGCTCGCTCGCGGAGGGCGAGCTCGACGGGACGACGATCGAGTGCCCCTGTCACGGCAGCCAGTTCGACGTCACCAGCGGTGAGGCCATCGGCGGACCCGCGGTCGATCCCGTGGACGTGTTCGAGACCAAGGTCGAGGACGGCGAGCTGAAGGTCCTCGTGAACGACGTCGCCGGCGAGTGACGACCTTCGTCGTCGTCGGGGCCGGGCTCGGCGGCGGAACGGCCGCCGCCACGCTCCGTGAGGAAGGGTTCGACGGGGATCTCGTCCTGATCGGCGCGGAACAGATGGCGCCCTACGAACGACCGCCGCTGTCCAAGGAGTACCTGCGCGGCGAGTCCGACCACCACTTCGTCCGGCCCCCCGAGTGGTACCAGGAGCACCAGATCGACGCGCGCTTCGGCGCGAAGGCCGAACGCGTCAACGTCGCCGACCGCGTCGTCGAGCTCGAGCGCGGCGAGCGGGTGCCGTTCGACCAGGTCGTGATCGCCACCGGCGCCCGCAACCGCAAGCCGAAGATCGAGGGGCTCGGCCTGCCGGGCGTCTACGACCTGCGCTACGCGCCCGACGCCGACGCGATCAAGCAGGCGGCGAAGCAGGGCAGCAAGGCCGTCATGGTCGGGATGGGCTTCATCGGCGCGGAGGTGGCGGCCTCGCTCCGGCAGCTCGGCCTGGACGTCACCGTGGTCGAGTTCTTCGGCTCGCCGCTGGAGCGGGTCCTCGGGCCGACGCTCGGGGGCGCGATCGAGTCGCTTCACCGCGACCACGGCGTCGAGATGATCTTCCGCGACGGCGCCGAACGCTTCGAGGGCGACGGGCGGTTCGAGGCGATGATCACCAAGGAGGGGCGCAGGATCGAGGGCGACTTCGCCATCGTCGGCGTCGGGGTCGAACCGGTGACCGAGGTCGCCGATGGAGGCGTCCCGGTCGACAACGGCATCCCGGTCGACGCGACCCTGAAGACCAGTGTCGAAGGGGTCTGGGCGATCGGCGACGTCGCCCGCCACGACCATCCCGTGTTCGGGTCGATCCGGGTCGAGCACTTCGACAACGCGCTGAAGATGGGGGAGCACGTCGCCAAGAACCTGCTGGGCACGCCGGCGGTGTTCGACGACGCGCACTGGTTCTGGTCCGATCAGTACGACGCGGCGATCCAGATGGCCGGTTTCGCCACCGAGTGGGACGATATGGTCGTGCGTGGCAGTCTCGAGGACCGGAGCTTCGCGGCGTTCCTGCTGAAGGACGGGCGGCTGCTGTCGACGTTCAGCATGAACCGGAAGTTCGACGTCCGGCGTTCGATGCCGCTGATCCTGGCCAAAGCGCATCCGGAGCGGGAGCAACTCGCCGATCCCGAGTTCGACCTGCGCGAGCTCCACCCGCCGAAGGAGCAGGCCACATGATGCAGCCGAACATCACGCACATGCCGTGCGACCTGAACCAGCAGCAGAAGCGGCACGACGCGCGCAAGGACTCGCTGGCTCGCGCCGTCGCCTGGCGGATGGGCAAGCGCTCGTGGCTCGACCGGCTCCTGCGGCGCGGAACGCCCGGGCTCGAGCTGTCGGCCGAGGACCTCCGGCCGTGCGAGACCGAAGACGCGTTCCACGGCTTCCAGGTCTGAACGGCCCCTGGCCACCGGGAAGAGGGGTCAGTCGACGGTGAGCCGCGCCGAGATCTCCTCGGGCCTTCCCTCGGCCTCGATCTTGCCGTCGCGGAACAAGATCACGCGGCTCGAGTAGCGCAGCGCCTCGGGGTTGTGCGTCGCCGCGAGCACGGCGCCCCCGCGGCGGATCACCTCCCACAGCGCCTCGAGGATCAGGTCGGCGTTCTCGGTGTCGACCTCCGCGATCGGCTCGTCGGCGAGCACCACCTCGGGCTCGCTGATCAAGGCTCGGGCGACCGCGACACGCTGCTGCTGCCCGGCGGACAGCTCGAACGTCCGGTTGTGCATCCGGTCGCCGAGCCCCAGCCGCGCGAGCCACATCTCCGCGCGGGCCTTCGAGTCCTTCAACGGGACGCCGGAGACGCGCAGCGGCAGCTCGACGTTCTCGATGGCCGAGAGCGTGGGCAGCAGCCCGAAGCTCTGGAACACGAAGCCCATCCCGGTCCGGCGGAGCTCGATCTGCTCCTCGAACGAGAGCTCGCGGATCGGGCGGTCCTTCCACCGGACCTCCCCGGCGTCGGGCGCGTCCAGCCCCGACAGCACCCCGAGGAACGTCGTCTTGCCCGAACCCGACGGTCCCATCAGCGCCACGAAGTCCTTCGCGGCGAGCGAGATCGAGGCGCCGCGGACCGCCTGGACGCCGTTCGCGCCCCGATAGGTCCGGACGATGTCGGTGGCCGAGAGCAACGGCTCGCGCCCGTCCGGCGGGCGCCGCGGCGCGGGCGCCGGTCCGCCCTCGGAGCCCGGCGGCCGCCAGCGATCACTCACCGAGGAGCCCCCCCTCGCCCTTGCGCCGGATCCGGACCTCGCCGTCGCGGACCTCGACCTCCAGATCGACGCCGCTCAGCGCGTCGATCGCCTCGTCCGGCAGCCGGGCGCGACCGTCGGTCCCGAGCGGCTCCATCGGCTTGCCCTCGACCAGCAGCTGGCCGTCGCGGAGCCGGAGCTGCCGGTGCGCCCGCCTCGCGGCCAGCAGGTCGTGGGTGACCATCACGATCGTGACGCCGAACTCCCGGTTCACGCTCTCGAACGCATCGAGCACGAGGGCCGCGGACTCGCTGTCGAGCTCCGCGGTCGGCTCGTCGGCGAGCAGGATCTTCGGCAGGTTCGACAGCGCGACGGCGACCGCGACCCGCTGCTGTTCGCCGCCCGAGAGCTGGCCGGGTCGGTGATTCGCGCGGTGGGGGAGCCCCACGACCTCGAGCAGCTCGCGCGGCGTCCGGCGCGCCGCGGGGATCTTGACGCCGCTCGCCGTCGAGGGGAGCCGGACGTTCTCGACGACGTTGAGGTACGGGACCAGGTTCCGCGCGGTGCCCTGCCAGACGAACCCGATCCGGTCGCGCCGGTACTCGGTGAGGTCGTCCTCGTCCAGGCGCCCGAGGTCGCGGCCCTCGACCTCGACGGTGCCGGCGGTTGCACGGTCCAGGCCTCCGATCATGTTCAGGATCGTCGACTTGCCCGAGCCGCTCGGGCCCACCACGGCCAGGAACTCGCCCTCGCCGACGTCGAAGTCCACGCCGCCGAGCGCCACGACGCCGGTGTCCGCGATCCGGTAGATCTTGAACACGTGGCGGAACCGCACGAGCGCCTCGCGGAACGAACTCGGCGGCTCGGCGCTGCTCCGCCGCACCTCGGTCTCGAACCGCCGGCCCGTGGGGGCGCCCGCCGCCTGGCTCATTCGGCCTCACCCCGCAGCACGGAGGTCACCGAGGACCGCAGGAGCGCTCGGAGCGCCGCGAGCAGGCCGATCGCCGACGCGGCGATGATCGCGCTCAGCGAGATCGCGAGCGCCGGCCAGTCGAACACGAGGATCGGCGGCGGGAACGCCGACCCGATGCTCCGGCCGACGTAGGGCATCAGCAACCGGAGGACGCCGAACCCGATCCCCGCGCCGGCGAGGATCGCGAACGTGATCATCAGCCCCTGCTCGAGCAGCAGGACGCGGGTCACCTGCTTGGGTTCGGTCCCCATCGCGCGGAGCGAGGCGAACTCGAACTCCCGGCGCCGCTGCGCGAAGTACAGGCCGACCGCCACGCCGAGCACGACGAGCCCGAGCCCGCCGACGGCGGTCGCGAAGTTCATCCCGACCGCGAGCGACTGCGGCAGTTGCGCGAGCGCGCCGATGATCGGCCCGGCCGCCTGCGTCGCGCCCGGGATCATCCCGGCCTCCTTGAGCGCCGGGCGGGGGTCCTCGTCGCCCATCGCCCACACCTCGTTCAACGCGAGCCCCGGCTCGGGGATCCGCACGGCCGCATCCAGCAGCGCAGGCGTCGAGACCACCACGAAGTCGCCGAGCACCGAGGGGAACGCCTGCGCGAGCGCCGCCTGCTGGAACTCGAGCCGCTGACCACCGATCGTGGCGACGAACGACGAGCCCTGCGAACGCGAGACCTCCGGCGAGATGAGCGCCGGCAGCGGCCCCAGCGGCGGCGCGATGCCGCCGACGACATGTCCCGCACCCGTGTCGATCTCGAGCGAGATCCCCGACCCTGCCGGAGTCACCTTGCCGTCGCTCCCGCGCCACTGCAGCGGCGCCCAGGTCCCGAGCTCGATCGGGTCGCCCGCGGTGACGTCCCGTAGCTCGAGAGCGAACGAGTCGGGGACCTCGGCGGTGCCCTCCTCGAGGAACGTGATCGACAGGATCGCGTCGGCGCCGTCGAGGTTCGCCTGGAACGTCTGCGTCCCCTGTTCGATCGTGCCGGCCGTGGCCGTCCGCACGTGATCGTCGGCGGTCTCGTAGGTGACCTGGAGCTGGAGACCCTCGGCGGGCGCGCCGGCCGTGACCGTCGCCGAGAACGACTCGCCTGAGACCGGGACCGCCGGGTCCGGCACCTCGATGTCCTGCAGCCAGGTCTCGAGCGGAGTCTGCGAGTAGTCCGAACGCCACCACCCCCCGGTGGCGAAGCGCTTGGGGTCGACCGCGATCACCGACGGCGAGAGCGTGAACGAGCCCGGGAGCTCGAACACGGGCTGGCTGCGGATCACCGCGACGGAGTTCGGGGGCACCGAGCTCGCGGTCACCAGCGGGTCGTCGGGGACCGCGATCTGCACGTTCCAGTCGGCGCCGACCTGCTGGTGCGCCGTGTCCTCGTGGTTGCGGAGCACGATCGCGCGGTAGGAGGTCGAGACGATCAGCAGGCCCACCGCGAGCACCAGCAGGAGCGAGGTCGCGAAGCTCGTGCCGGGGGACCTGCTGAGCCGGCGGGTAGCGAGGTAGGTCGGCAGGCTCCTGGTCCGCGCCACCGGCCGGTCAAGCCGGCGCAGGACCCAGAGCAGGAGCCGGAGCGCGAGGAACGAGAGCGCGAAGATCAGCAGCGTTGGCGTCAGCAGCACCAGCGGGTCGAGCTGGTCCCGGGCGCTCGTCGACTGCACCGCCGTCCCCCGCAGCTCGATGAACGTGAACAGCGCGACCGGCAGCACGAACAGCTCGACCGGCACGCGCGAGATCAGCGGGCGGTCCTCGCGCGAGAGCAGGCGACGCTCCTCCAGGATCGTCCGCCGGACGTGCGGCAGCGAGAGCAGCAGCAGCGTGATCGCGCCGACGAACGCCCCGATCGCGCCCAGCACGAGCGCGAACGTCGACAGCCCGACGGGGAAGAGCACGCCGGGGAGCGACGGGCCGTTCGCGTTCGAGGCGAGCGTGGCCAGGGCCATGCCGAGCAACAGGCCGAGCGGGTACGCGACGATCGCCGTGAACAGCGCCTGCACGCCCTGTGCGGCCAGCAGCTTGCCCGAGGAGAATCCCCGGCTGCGCAGGACGGCGAGCTCGAAGGACTGTCTCGACAGGACCAGCGAGCCGACGCCGGCCAAGATGGCGAGCGTGACGGCGCCGATCTGGAACACGACCAGGAAGATCGGGACGCGGAGATCCTCCACGCGCTGCTGCACGAGCGTGATCAGCGTGTCGAGCCCGGTGCTCACCTGGAGCTGGGTGAACTCGGGCGTCGCGCGGAGCTCGTCCGAGATCCGTTCGATCTCGTGCGGGATCCGCTCCGCCTGGACGAACGGGACCCCGACCAGGTCGAGGAAGACGTCCCACACGTACTCGCTCGTGACCCCGAGCGCGGGCATCACCTCCAGGTACCCGGCCTGATCCATCAGCGCAGGCGAGAGCTCGGTCGAGTCCGGGGGCGGGAACGGCGTCTGATCGCCGAACCAGAACGGGTCGTCGCGGCTCGGCGGGTCGAAGCGCCCGACGAGCGTGAGCTCGGCCTGTTCGCCCGTCGGGCCGATCGCGGTCACGGTCTCGCCGACGTCGACGCCGAGCAGGCGAGCGATCCCGCCCGGGAGAGCGATCTCGCCGGGGCCCTGCGGAGGTTCGCCCCGGTAGGGCAGGTGGTCGGTGGCGCCGTCGCGGAACAGCACCGTGAGCGAGAGCGGGGCGTTCGGATCGGCCCCGACCAGCCGAACGGTCCCCCGCCCCTGCGGCACGATCCGGCCCACCGGGAGCCGGGAGACCTCGTCCTCCAGGGTCGCGTTCGCGGTCTCGTAGTCGTACGACGGGTTCCCGTAGGTGAGGAACCGGACGTTCTTCACCGTGACCGGCGCCGTCGAGACCGCGGAGGACAGGATCGCCTCGCGGGCGGCGTCCGCGTAGATCGGCCCCGCGACCAGCACGCCGATCGTGAAGCCGAGGGTGACCACGATCGCCAGACCCAGCAGACGCTGGGCGAAGAACCGCTTCAGCAGGAAGCGCAGGGTCGCCATAAACAGCATGAACGCCGCCGAAAGAGGCGGCGAGTCACACGATGATACGCTGACCCGGCGGGCCCGAGATGGGCCGCGGAACCACATCGAACGCCCCCAAAGAGCGCGACAGGAGCACGCCGAGATGGACCGTCCCGAGATCATCCTTGCCCCCGGCCCGACCCCGATCCCGCCCGAGGTGCTGCTCGCGCAGGGGAGCCCGCTGGTGTACCACCGGGGTCCGGGGTTCGGCGGCCTGATGCGCGACGTGACCGCCCGGTTGAAGGAGCTCTACCGCACCGAGAGCGCCGATGTCTTCCTGATGACCTCGTCGGGGACCGGCGGCCTCGAGTCCGCGGTCCAGAACGTCTTCTCGCCGGGCGACGAGGTGCTAGTGCCGCTCGCCGGGTTCTTCTCGGAGCGCTGGAGCAAGCTCGCGGAGGCGCACGGCCTGGTCGTTCGCAAGCTCGAGTACGAATGGGGTCGCAAGATCGTGCCCGAGGAGGTCGCGGCCGCGCTCGCCGAGCATCCGGTCAAGGCGGTCCTGCTCACGCACTCCGAGACCTCGACCGGCGTGATCCAGCCGATCCGCGAGCTCGCCCGCGTGGCGAACGAGGCCGGCGCGCTCGTGGTCGTGGACGTGGTCTCGAGCCTGGGGGCGGTGCCGTTCGCGTTCGACGAGTGGGGGATCGACGTCGCGGTCGGCGGCTCGCAGAAGGCGCTCTCGGCATCGCCGGGGATCGCGTTCGTCGCGATCTCGCAGCGCGCGTGGGCGATGCAACGCACGGCGACGATGCCCCGCTTCTACTTCGACTGGTCGATCTACAAGGAGTTCGCCGAGCGCAAGGATCCCGAGAACCCGTGGACGCCCGCGATCAGCGTGATGCAGGGGCTGCACGCCGCGCTCGAGCTGTACTTCCAGGACGGCGTCGACGTCGCGATGCAACGCCACCGCACGCTCTCGCGCGCGGTGAAGGACGGCGCGCAGGCGCTCGGGCTCGACCTGTTCGGCGAGGGTCTGGACGACAACTGGACCGTGACCGCGATCCGCGCACCCGAGGCCGCGGACGCCGACACGATCAGCGACCGGATGCGGTCGGACTTCGGTTGCGTGATCGCGCCGGGGCAGGGACCGCTCAAGGGCACCGTGTTCAGGATCGGGCACTTCGGCTACTTCAGCGAGCTCGACATCGTCCGGGGTCTGGCGGCGCTCGAGATGACGCTCGAGCGGCTCGGGCACCCGGTCAAGCGCGGCGCGGCCGTCGGAGCGGCCGAGGGCGTCTTCCAGGACGCGTTCGGCGCCTGACGAAGGAAGCGGGCGCTGCGGTGAGGGTCCTGGTCACCGAGAAGCTGTCGGACGCGGGCCTCGATCTGCTCCGCAAGGACTTCGAGGTCGACGTGCGTCCCGAGCTCGCGGCCGAGGGTCTCCCCGAGGCGATCGCGCCGTACGACGCGCTCGTCGTCCGATCGCAGACGCAGGTCACCTCGGGCGTGATCGAGGCGGGCGACAACCTCAAGGTCGTCGCGCGCGCGGGGATCGGGCTCGACAACGTCGACGTCGACGCCGCCACGCGGCGCGGCGTGATGGTGGTGAACGCGCCCTCGTCGAACATCGTCTCGGCCGCCGAGCACACGATCGCGCTGCTGCTCGCGCAGGCCCGGAACATCCCGCAGGCGCACGAGGACCTGCGGCAGGGCCACTGGGACCGCTCGAAGTGGCAGGGGGTCGAGCTCCAGGGCAAGACGCTCGGGATCGTGGGGCTCGGACGCGTCGGCGCGCTCGTCGCGCAGCGGAGCGTGGCGTTCGGGATGCGCGTGATCGCGTACGACCCGTACGTGCCTCGCGAGCGGGCGAAGGAGATGGGCATCGAGCTGATGCCGAGCCTCGAGGCGCTCCTCGTGCAGTCGGATTTCGTCACGATCCACCTGCCCCGCTCGCCCGAGACCGAGGGTCTGATCGGGGAGCGCGAGCTCGCGCTGGTCAAGGAGGGCGCGCGCCTGGTGAACACCTCGCGCGGCGGGATCGTCGACGAGCAGGCGCTCGCGAAGGCGCTCGAGGACGGACGGGTCGCCGGGGCGGCGCTCGATGTGTTCGAGCACGAGCCGCCGGAGGATTCGCCGCTGTTCGCGTTCGAGCAGGTGGTGACGACCCCGCACCTGGGGGCCTCGACGGCGGAGGCGCAGGACAAGGCCGGCACCTCGGTGGCCGAGATGGTGCGCCTGGCGCTGAACGGTGAGTTCGTCCCGTACGCGGTGAACGTCTCGGCCGCCGCGGAGGTCCCCGAGCTCGTCCGCCCGTTCCTCCCGCTCGCCGAACGCCTCGGGGCGCTGCTGACGGGCCTCGCCGAGGGCGCGGTCCGGACGGTCCAGGCCCAGTACCTCGGCCGGATCGGCGAGGCGGACACGCGGGTGCTCACGCTCGCGGTCGTCAAGGGCGTGCTCCGGGGCGTCGTGCACGAGCCCGTGTCGTTCGTGAACGCGCCGATCATCGCGCGCGAACGCGGGATCGCGATCAGCGAGATGCGCTCCTCGGTCTCGAGCGACTACGTGAACCTGATCTCGGTGACCGCCGAGACCGACCAGGGCGAGGTCTCGGTCGCGGGGACGCTCGTCGGCAAGCGGAACGACCAGCGCGTGATGCACGTGAACGGCTACGACATCGAGATGGCGCCGGCCACCAACATGCTGTTCTTCGAGTACGAGGACCGCCCCGGAGTGATCGGCACGGTCGGCACGATCCTCGGCGAGCACCAGGTCAACATCGCGACGATGGATGTGGGCCGAGCCTCACGCGGCGGTACCGCGTTGATGGGTCTGACGCTCGACAGCCCCGCGGGCCAGGTCGTCATCGACGAGATCACCTCGTCGATCGGCGGCCGAGCCGCGCGGTTCATCGTCCTCCCCGACTGACCGCAGAACGTCTGCGATCGGCGTCCTTCGCTTGTGACGTTCGTCACACCTGCTTCCTTCGCAAGGAACTCGCTGCTACAATCCGCTCGTCATGAAGCGACTCCAGGTGTCATTCGGGAACAGGAAGACGGCGCTCATCCCGTCCTTCCTCGCGGCCGTCTAGCGGTCGCGAGCCCCGCCTCTCCGGCGGGACCCCGAACCACCGTCCCTCGATCCAACCGAGCAACAGGAGTCGTCCGATGCGTTCCTACTCACAACCTCGCAGCGCCGTCCGAAGGCTCGCGCTCGCACGCCTGATCTCGATCACGGGCGGCGCGGCCGCGTTCGCGGCGCTGAACTTCACCGTCTACGAGCGGACCGGCTCGGCGGCGTGGCTCTCCGCGTCCCTGCTGCTCACGTTCGGCGTGTCCGGCGTGTTCGCGCCGCTGGGCGGGATGCTCGGCGACCGGTTCGACCGCAAGCGCGTGATGATCGTGTCCGATCTCGCGGGCGCGGGCTGCTTCCTCGCGCTGGCGTTCGTCCACGAGCCCGCACTGCTGCTCGCCCTGGGGTTCGTCGCCGCGGTGGTCGAGGCGCCCTTCTGGTCCGCCTCGGCCGCGGCTGATCCCGAACCTGGTCGGCAAGGACGACCTCGCGTGGGCGAACGGCCTGCTCCAGATCGGCGGGAACGCCGGGATCATGCTCGGACCCGCGCTCGGCGGCGTGCTGCTCGCGGCGATCGGGCCCGGGATGGTGTTCGGCCTGAACGCGTTCTCGTTCGTCGTGTCGGCAGCGATCATCGCGACCGTCCGCGGACGGTTCGCCGAGGACCGGAGCGAGCACGACGACGAGCACCGCGGGTTCCGCGCGGGCTTCGTGTTCATCGCGCGTGACCGCGTGCTGCGCACGATCGTCCTCGCGTGGGTCGCGCTCGTGTTCGGGATCGGGCTCGCGATGGTGGCGGACGTCCCGCTCGCGGAGCTGTTCGGCTCGGGTTCGACCGGCTACGGGCTGATGATCGGCGCGTTCGGCGCCGGGTCCGTGATCGGGTCGATCGCGGGCCGCAAGATGCACGAGCGCAACGAGGCGCGCGCGCTGATCATCGGCACGATCGTGATGGGCGCCACCACGGCGGGCATCGCGCTCTCGCCGTGGTTCCCGCCGATCCTCGCGCTGCTGGTGCTGTGCGGCGCCGCCGATGCGGTGATCATGATCGCGGACCGGAGCATCCAGCAGCGCCGGACGCCCGATGCGGTCCGGAGCCGCGTGGTCGGGGCGTCGGAGGCGATGATCGACATCGCGTTGTCGATCGGGTTCGTCCTTGGCGGGCCCGCGGTCGCGGCGCTCGGCCCGAGAGCGGTGTACGCGATCGGCGGCGCGTGCGGGCTGCTCGGCGCCGTGGTGCTGGTGCCCGTGCTGCGCGCCTCGAAGCGCGCGAGCGCGGCCGCGGCGGCCGCCGAGGCCGAGGTCGAGGACGTGCGGGAAGCCATCGAGGCGGACGAGCGCGTCGTGGCTCGGGTCGCAGGCTAGACGGAGGTCGGGGGGCGGTGGACACTCAGCCGGTGACCGCCCCCCGATCCGCCGTTCGAAGGCTGGCGACCGCCCGGCTGATCTCGATCACCGGCGGGGCCGCGGCCTACGCGGCGCTGAACTTCACGATCTTCGAGAAGACCGGCTCGGCGTCGTGGGTCGCGCTGTCGCTGCTGCTCACGTTCGGCGTCCTGGGGTTCATCGGGCCGCCCGCGGGCATCCTCGGCGACCGCTTCGACCGGCGGAAGGTCATGATCGCCTCGGAGCTGGCCGGAGCGGTGTGCTTCGGGATGATGGCGCTGTCGTCCGAGCCGGCATGGCTCCTGACGTGGGCGTTCCTGTCCGCGGTCGCGGAGGCGCCGTTCTTCTCGGCCTCCGAGGCGGCCATCCCCAACGTCGCCGGCCCCGAGCTCACGACGTGGGCGAACAGCCTCGTCAGCGCGAGCCGGCTCTCCGGGATCGCGGTCGGTCCGGCGCTCGGCGGGGCGCTGCTCGCGGTGTCGAACAACCCTGACCTCGTGTTCGGCGTGAATGCGGTGTCGTTCGTCCTGTCCGCGTTGGTCATCTGGAGCGTCCGCGCCCGATTCTCGGGGGAGCGGGGAGAGGAGGAGTTCGGCGGGCTGCGGGCCGGCTTCCGGTTCCTTCGCCACGACCGCGTCCTGCGAACGCTGCTGTTCGCGTGGGTCGTGTTCATCTCCGGCATGGGGATGTCGATGGTCGCGGACGCCCCGTTGGCCGCGGTGTTCGACGCCGGGTCGTTCGGGTTCGGACTGCTGATCACCGCGTGGGGAGGCGGCTCGGCGATCGGGTCCCTGATCGCCAAGCGCATGCGGGAGGGGAGCGAGGGCACCTGGCTCGTGCGCGCGGGGATCGTGATCGCGGCGACCGGCATCGGCATCGGGATCTCGCCGTGGTTCGGGCTGGCCCTGGGGCTGATGTTCGTGATGGGCCTGGCGGACGGGACGACGATCGTCGCCGAGACCAACCTTCGGCAGCGACGGGCGCCCGACGCCGTCCGCAGCCGGGTCTCGGCCGCCTTCATGGGCGTGATGCACGTGATGCTGGCGTTCTCCTACGTCGTGGCGGCGTTCGTGGTCCCGTGGCTCGGGCCGAAGCCCACCTACCTGATCGGCGGCACCACGGCGGGGCTGGCGGTGCTCGTGCTGATGCGGATGCGGCGGTACCTCGAGCTCGACGAGGCCGCGCGCCTCGAGGAGGCGGCGGGATGACGCCGCCCCGGACCGCCGTGCGCCGGTTCGCGCTCGCTCGAGCGATCTCGGTCACCGGGAGCGCGGCCGCGTACACGGCGCTGATGTTCGAGATCTACGACAAGACGGGCTCGGCCGGGTGGCTGGCGGCGTCGTTGCTGGTGACCGAGGGCCTGACGGGCGTGGTCGCGCCGCTCACGAGCATCCTGGGCGACCGGTTCGACCGTCGGAAGGTGATGATCCTGTCGGACCTGGCCGCGGCCGTGTGCTTCGCCGGGATGGCGTTCGCCTCGGTGCCGGGCCCGCTCGTGTTCGTCGCGTTGCTGTCGGCGTTCGCCGAGGCGCCATTCTGGCCGGCGTCGGGCGCGGCGATCCCGAACCTGGTCCCCCAGGACCAGGTGAGCTGGGCGAACAGCCTGATCGCCGTCGGCCGGAACCTCGGCATCATGCTCGGCCCGGCGATCGGCGGCCTCCTGCTGGCCGCCGCAGGAGCACCCGCGGTCTTCCTGATCAACGCGGTGTCGTTCGTGATCTCCGCGCTGCTGGTCGTGTCCGTGCGGGGGGCGCGCTTCTCGGGCGACCGCTCCGACGAGGGGGAGCACCGTGGACTGGCGGCCGGCTTCCGCTTCCTATGGCGGGAGCCGGTGCTGCGGCTGCTCGCGATCGGGTGGGTCGTGTTCGTGCTCGGGGTCGGGATGGCGATGGTCGGCGACGTCCCGTTGGTCGAGCTGTTCGGCCGGGGTGGGGCGGCGTTCGGCGTGATGATCGGTTTGTGGGGAGCTGGGTCGGTCATCGGATCCCTGGCGGGCCGACGCCTCAAGCCGTCGAACGAGGCCCGCTGGCTGGTGCTCGGCACCGGGCTGGTGTCCGTGTTCGCGCTGGCGGTGGCGCTCTCGCCGTGGTTCTTCCTCGTCCTCGCGCTGAACCTTGCCTGGGGCGCGGCGGAGGCCGTCACCAACGTCGCCGACCAGAACATCATGCAGCGACGCTCGCCGGACTCGGTGCGCAGCCGCGTGTTCGGGGCGCAGGAGGGGATCTGGCACGGCTCGGTTTCAGTCTCCTACATCGCGGCGGCGTTCCTGCTGCCCGTGGTCGGTCCGAAGGGGATGTACGCGATCCTCGCGGTGACGGCGTTCCTCTCGGCGATCGTGATCCTGCCGATCCTGCGCCTGGATCGGCCCGAGACCTCGCCCGGGCTGGAGGGGGAGACGCCGGTCCTGCACGCGCCGGTGGTTCCCGGCGACCCGGTCGCATGACGGAGGCCCGGACTCGCTCCGTGGGCACCGGCCGATCCCGGCCCATCCAGGCCGGGCATCCGAGGTCTGGGTCGGGGGTCCGGAGCCCGGTAACCCTGTTTCCCCAACTGAACGGCGGTTCAATACACTCGTAGGCCACGTGGTCGCGAACACCTACGACACGATCGTGATCGGCGGGGGCCACAACGGTCTCGTGGCGGCGGCGTACCTGGCGAAGGCCGGCGCCCGCGTCGTGGTCTGCGAGGCTCGGTCCAAGACCGGCGGCGCCGCCGCGACAGACCGGCCTTGGCCCGACCACCCCGAGTTCCAGGTCACGACGCTGTCGTACGTGATGAGCCTCATGCCGGACACGATCGTCCGGGACCTGCAGCTCGCGCGGCACGGCTACCGAGTGCACCCCGTGGGCCCCTACGTCGTCCCGTTCCCAGACGGACGGGTGATGATCGAGTACGACGACCCGTCGAAGAACCACGACGAGTTCGCCAAGTTCTCCAAGAAGGACGCCGATGCGCTCGAGAGGTGGGAGGCGTGGATCGGCGGCCTAGCGGCGGTGCTGGGGCCGGTGCTGATGACGACGCCGCCCCAGATCGGGTCGAAGCGCCCCGGTGACCTGCTCGAGCAACTGCGACTCGCGTGGCGGTTCCGGGGCCTGAACGTGCGGACGGTTGGGGAGGTCACACGACTGCTCACGATGAGCGTGGCCGATCTCCTCGAGCGGTTCTTCGAGTCCGAGCAGGTCCGGGCCGTGATGGCGGTCGATGGGCTGATCGGGACGTGGGCGGGTCCGCACGAGCCTGGGACGGCCTACGTGATGGCGCACCACGAGATCGGCGACGTCGGAGACGGCACGCTCGGGTCGTGGGGCGTTCCCGAGGGCGGGATGGGCGCCGTCGCGACCGCGATCGAGCGCAGTGCCCGGTCGTTCGGCGCCGAGATCCGGACCGATGCCGCGGTGGACAAGATCCTGTCCGCGGATGGCCGCGCCCGGGGCGTGGTCTTGCGCGGGGGCGAGGAGCTGCTCGCCCCGACCGTTGTGACGGCTTGCCATCCGAAGATCACGTTCCTGCGTCAGCTCGATCGCTCCGAGCTTCCCGGGGACTTCGTCGACGACATCGAGCACTGGTCCACGCGCTCCGGCGTCGTCAAGATCAACTGCGCGATCAGCCGGCTGCCCACGCTTGCCGGCGAACCCGAGTGGAAGGACTTCTCCGGCGGATTCGAGATCGCGCCATCGACCGAATACCTCGAGTCGGCGTTCCAGGAGGCGCGGGCCGGGCGCCCGGCCACCCTTCCCTTCTCCGACGGCGTGATCCCCACCACGTTGGACCCGTCGCTCGCACCCGAAGGCGCGCACGTGGTCTCGCTGTTCACGCAGTGGGTGCCGCATACGTGGTCTCAGGAGCCCCATCGCGCCGAGCTCGAGGCGTACGCCGATCGCGTGATCCAGGCCTACGACGACGCGGCCCCTGGGTTCGGAGCGTCGGTCGTCGCGCGTCAGGTGATCGGGCCCTACGACATGGAGACCGAGTGGAACCTGATCGGCGGCAACATCTTCCACGGGGAGCTCTCGGCGGATCAGCTGTTCCACATGCGGCCGGCACCGGGCTACGCTGACTATCGGACGCCGATCCGCGGGCTGTACCAATGTTCGAGCGCAACCCATGGCGGCGGTGGCGTTTCCGGCATCCCCGCCTACAACTGCGTGCGCGAGATCCGAAGGGATCGTCGCGGCAGGAGGAGGAAAGGGTGAAGGACCCGTACTCGTTCACGTTCTACACGGCGTCGTGGTATCGCCGCTCCCCGTACTGGCAGCGGACGATCGAGGCCGGCTGCACATCCTGGGACCTGTACAACCACATGCTGATCCCGACGCTATACGACGACGACGAACGCGAGTACTGGCACCTGGTCGAGCACGTCGGGCTGTGGGACGTGGCCGTCGAACGCCAGGTCGAGATCACCGGTCCGGACGCCGCGCGCTTCACGCAGCTGCTGACATGCCGAGACCTGTCGCGCTGCGAGGTGATGCAGTGCAAGTACGCGCCGATCATCGCGCCCTCGGGCGGGATCGTGAACGACCCGATCCTGCTTCGGCTGGGACAGAACCACTTCTGGCTCTCGCTGGCCGACTCGGACGCGATGCTCTACGCGCTTGGGGTGCAGGCGTTCGCCGGCATGGACGTGACCATCGACGAACCCGACGTGTCGCCGCTGCAGGTGCAGGGCCCCAAGAGCAAGGACGTGATCCGAACACTCTTCGGCGACGAGGTCGGTGGCCTCCGGTACTACCGGTGTTGGGAGGGCGAGCTCGGGGACATCCCGGTCGTGGTTTCGCGCACGGGATGGACGGGCGAGCTCGGCTTCGAGATCTATCTGCGCGACGGATCTCGTGGCACGGAGCTGTGGGACCGGGTTATGGACGCCGGCCGCCCGCACCAGATCCGGGCGATCGCGCCCAGCGACCAGCGACGGCTGGAGGCCGGGATCTTCAACTACGGCAACGACATGACGGTCGAGGACACGCCTCTGCACGTCAGCGGCATGGAGCACCTCGTGGATCTCGACGCCGAGTTCATCGGCAAGGCCGCCCTCCAGCGGCTCGCCTCCGAGGGCGTGGACCGAAAGCTCGTCGGGGTGGAGCTCGGAGGCGAGCCGTTCCGCATGTGGCTGGAGGACTTCTGGCGGGTCCGCAAGGACGGCGTTGACGTGGGCCGGCTGGTCAGCGCCTCGCGCTCGTTCCGCCTGAACAAGAACATCGGCTACGCGTGGGTCCCGATCTCACTCGCGGAGCAGGGCAACGATCTCGAGGTCTTGTCCCCGGACGGCCCCGTGCCGGCAGTGACGGCCGCGCTGCCCTTCCTGGATCCGAACAAGGACGTCCCCAAGGCGTGAGCGGAGGCATCATGGTGGGATGGACGGCTTGCGTGGACACCTGCTGATCGCCGGGACCTCCCTGCTCGACCCGAACTTCCGTCGCGCGGTCGTGCTGATCGGTCACCACGACGACGAGGGTGCGGTCGGGGTCGTGCTGAACCGTGCGAGCGAGGTCGAGGTCGCCGTGGCGGTCCCGCCGCTCGCGAACCTGGTCGAGCCGGGCGACCGGCTGTTCATCGGCGGGCCGGTCTCGTCGCAGTCGGCGGTGGTCGTGGCCGATTTCGAGAACCCCGAGGCGGCCGAGGTCGTCGCGTTCGACTCGGTGGGGTTCCTGCCCGAGGAGGCCGACGCCGAGTCGATCGGTGCCCTCCGGCGGGCTCGGGTGTTCGCCGGCTACGCCGGGTGGGGCGCCGGGCAGCTCGAGGCCGAGCTCGACGAGGGCTCGTGGATCACGGAGCGCGCGCTCGCGACCGACGTGTTCACCGACGACCCCGAGGCGCTCTGGGCCGACGTGCTCCGCCGCAAGGGGCCCGAGTACCGCCTGATGTCGACGATGCCGTTCGACCCCGACCTCAACTAGCGGCTAGGCTCGCGCACCGTCCACCGAGCAGGGGAGCACCGATGGCGTCCGAGACGTTCACGTTCTACGTCCAGCCCTGGTACCGCAAGTCGCCCTACTTCGAGGCGACCAAGCGTCACGGCTGCAAGAGCTGGGGCCTGTACAACCACATGCTGCTGCCGACCCTGTACGACGACCCGGTCACCGAGTACGAGGCGCTGCTCCACGACGTGACGCTCTGGGACGTCGCGGTTGAACGGTGCATCGAGGTCAAGGGTCCGGACGCGTTCGACCTCGTGAACCTGGTCACCTGCCGCGATCTCACGAAGGTCCAACCGATGCAGGCGCGCTACGTGCTGCTCACGGCGCCTTGGGGCGGCATCGTGAACGACCCGGTGCTGCTGCGTCTGGATCGGAACCGGTTCTGGCTGGCGCTCGCCGATTCGGACGCGCTGCTGTACCTGGCCGGCGTCGCGGGCGCGCGGGGGATGGACGTCGCGATCTTCGAGGCCGACGTCGCGCCGATGCAGATCCAGGGTCCCGCGCTCGAAGGACGTGATACGTGACCTGTTCGGCGACGCGGTCGCCGACCTCCGGTACTACTTCTGCGCAGAGGCCGAGGTCGACGGCATCCCGGTCGTGATCAGCCGGACCGGATGGACCGGCGAGGTCGGCTACGAGCTCTACCTGCAGGACACGAGCCGCGGGGACGACCTGTTCGAGCGCGTGTTCCAGGCGGGGGAGCCGCACGGGATCCGGGTCATCGCGCCGAGCGAAGCACGGCGGATCGAGGCCGGGATCTTCAACTACGGTTCGGACATCCGGGTCGAGGACACCCCCCTGCACGTGAGCGGGCTCGAGAAGTTCGTCGAGTGGGAGCAGGAGGCGGACTTCCTCGGCCGCGCGCAGCTGGAGGAGATCCGCGACGGCGATCTGCTCGACCGCAAGCTCGTCGGGATCGACATCGGCGGCGAGCCGATGACCGACGAGGGCGCGCTCAACGACTTCTGGCCGTTGGTCAAGGGCGACGCCCGGCTCGGCAGGGTGACCGCGGGCGCGTGGTCGCCCCGGCTCGAACGCAACATCGGCTACGCGTGGGTGCCGATCCGGTGGGAGGCGCCGGGTTCCGAGTTCGAAGCCGAGACGCCGCGTGGCCGCGTCGCGGTCACGGTCGCGAGCCTGCCGTTCGTCGACCCGTCGAAGGACATCCCGAAGTCGTAGCCTCGGTACCCATGACCGAGTCGGTTCGCTTCGACCGCGCGGCCGCCCACTACGACACGACGCGCGCGATCTCCGACCAGGCGATGGCGCGCACGATCGAGCTGCTCGCGTCCGAGCTCCTCGGGCGTGGACGCGCGCTCGAGGTCGGGGTCGGCACCGGCCTGCTCGCGCTGCCGCTGCATGAGGCGGGTGTGTCGCTCGCGGGGCTGGACCTCACGCCGGCGATGATGGCCAGACTCATCGAGAAGGCGGGGGGAACGTCTCCGTTCCCCCTGATCCAGGCCGACGCCACGCGGATGCCGTTCGCCGACGACGCGTTCGCCGGCGCGTACCTGCGGTGGGTCCTGCATCTGATCCCGAACTGGCGGGACGCGCTGGTCGAGGCCGTGCGCGTGATCGAGCCCGGCGGCGTGCTCCTGGTTTGCCTCGGTGCGTACGACGAGCCGAGCACCGAGATCCGCCGTAAGTTCACCGAGCTCACGGGCGTCGGGACCGATCCCATCGGGCTGACCTGGGGTGAGCACGAGGTGCTCGACGTCCACATGGGATCCCTGGGCGCCCGCCTCCGCCTCCTCCCCTCGATCGCCGAGGAGGAGGAGGAGACCCTGGGCGAGTTCCTCGACGCGATCGAGGAGGGCCGGTGGTCCTGGACGTGGAACGCGTCCGACGAGGCTCGCCGCGATGCCGTCCGCGAGATGCGTCCCTGGGTCGAGGAGCGCTTCGGGCCGCTCGACCGCGTGGATCGGACCGAGCTCGAGACCGTCTGGCGTGCCTACGACCTGCCCAGCGAAGGCTGAACCCGGACCTCGACCAGCCGCTATCCTGTCGCAACCGGGCCAGGGCCCCAGGGAACAGATCAGGACGACGAACCAGAACCACGACCCGCTCCGAGGAGGCTCCGAGATGCCGATCACCGAGGTCGAGAAGATCTGGAAGGACGGAGAGCTCGTCGACTGGGCCGACGCCAACGTCCACGTGCTCTCCCACGCGGTGCACTACGGCAGCGGGGTGTTCGAGGGGATCCGGGCCTATGAGACCGCTCGGGGCCCGGCGGTCTGGCATCTCGACGAGCACCTGAAGCGCCTGTTCCGCTCGGCGAAGCTGTACCACATGGAGATCCCGTACTCGATCGAGGCGATCACCGACGCGACGAAGGACGTGATCCGCGCCAACGGGTTGGACGCGTGCTACGTCCGCCCACTGGTTCTGCGCGGGTACGGCGAGATGGGCGTGAACCCGCTGAACGCCCCGGTGAACGTGTTCATCGCGGTCTGGCCCTGGGGCGCCTACCTGGGCGAGGACGCGCTCGAACAGGGCGTGCGCATCAAGATCTCGTCGTGGCGGCGGAACTCCCAGAACGCGCTGCCGTCCTCGGCGAAGGCCTCGGGCCAGTACATCAACGGCGTGCTCGCCAAGATCGAAAGCCTCAAAGCTGGGTATGACGAAGCCATCATGCTGAACGAGCAGGGATTCATCACCGACGGTTCTGGGGAGAACGTGTTCATCGTGCGCGACGGCAGTGCTGACCACGCCGCCGATCTCGGCCGGCTGCCTGGACGGCATCACGCGCGGTCAGCGATCCAGACGATCGCGCGCGACCTCGGCTACGAGGTGACCGAGGAGAACCTGGTCCGCACCGACCTGTACAACGCGGACGAGTGCTTCTTCACCGGCACCGCCGCCGAGATCACGCCGATCCGCGAGGTCGACGACCGAGCCGTGGGCGAGGGGCACCGCGGTCCGATCACCAAGGAGCTGCAGGGCGCGTTCTTCGCCGCGACCAAGGGCGAGACCGACAGATACGCCTCCTGGCTCACCTACGTGAACGACTGAGCGCGTGACCGACCAGCCCGCGATCGGAGAGCGCGTGGACGACGACGAGGCTCGCTACCGCCTGCCCCGCACCGTCGTCCCCCGTCGCTACGACCTGGTCCTCGAACCCGATCTGGAGGCTGTGACCTTCGCCGGCTCCGAGAGCGTGACGGTCGACGTGACGGAGCCGGTCGACGAGATCGTGCTCAACGCGGCCGACCTCGACGTGGGCCCCGGGCGGCTCGAGGGTCCCGGCGGCACGCTCGAGGTCTCGACGATCCGCCTGGACCCGGAGACCGAGCGGGCGCACCTGCTCCTGTCGGGGACGGCCGAGCCGGGGGAGTGGACGCTCCACCTGGAGTTCCGCGGGAAGCTCTCGGAGCAGCTGCAGGGGTTCTACCGCTCGACCTACACGGACGACGCCGGCGTCGCCCACACGATCGCGACCACGCAGTTCGAGTCCACCGACGCGCGCCGGGCGTTCCCGTGCTGGGACGAGCCCGATCTGAAGGCGGTGTTCGGCGTCACGCTGGTGACGCAGGACGGGCTCCTCGCGATCTCGAACGGCCCCGAGATCTCCCGAGGGCCGGCCGAGGACGGTCGCGTCCGCGTGCGGTTCGACGACACGATGGCGATGTCGACGTACCTCGTCGCGTTCGTGGTGGGCCCGCTCGAGGCCACCGAACCCGTCGACGTCGACGGGGTGCCGCTCCGGATCGTGTACCGGCCCGGCAAGGACGACCTGACGGCGTTCGCGAGCGAGGTCGGGGCGTTCAGCCTGCGGTTCTTCGCCGACTACTACGGGATCCCGTACCCGGACAAGAAGATGGACATGGTCGGGCTCCCGGACTTCGCGCAGGGCGCGATGGAGAACCTCGGCTGCGTGACCTACCGCGAGAGCCTCCTGCTCGTGAATCCCGACAACGCGACCCAGCCCGAGGTCGCCACGGTCGCCGACGTGATCGCGCACGAGCTGGCGCACATGTGGTTCGGCGACCTGGTCACGATGCGCTGGTGGAACGGGATCTGGCTGAACGAGGCGTTCGCGACGCTGATGGAGCTGCTGGCGGTGGACGCGTACCGGCCGGACTGGGAGCGGTGGAGCCAGTTCCTGCGCTCACGCTCGATCGCGTTCGAGGTGGACGCGCTCGAGAGCACGCGTTCGATCGAGTACCCCGTGCGCTCGCCCGACGACGCGGCCGGGATGTTCGACATCCTCACGTACACGAAGGGCGCGGCGGTGCTTCGGATGCTCGAGCAGTACCTGGGCGCCGAACGCTTCCGCGACGGGATCCGCCGGTACCTGGACGAGCACCGGTTCGGCAACACCGAGACGCACGACCTGTGGGACGCGATCGAGAAGGCCACGGGCGAGCCCGTTCGACGGATCATGGACGGCTGGATCTGGCAGGGCGGGTACCCGCTGGTCTCCGCGAGGCTGCGCGATGGGAAGGTCGAGCTCGGGCAGCGTCGTTACCTGATCTCGGGCGAGGACGACGACACGGTGTGGGACGTGCCGCTGCTGGTCCGCACGTCCGCGGGCACCGAACCCGTGCTCATCGAGCCCGGCGGCGTCTCGATCGAGGTTTCCGGCGACGGCCCGGTGGTCGTCAATGCGGGCGTGCACGCGTTCGTCCGCGTCGAGTACGACGATGAGCTGCTCGGGCGGCTCACGGCGGACCTGCGCGCGCTCTCGACCGACGAGCGCACGCAGCTCGTGGACGACACGTGGGCGGCGGTGGTAGCTGGGCGGCGTTCGGCGGTTGACTTCTGCCGGTTCGCGGAGTCGTTCGCCGAGGAGACCGAGCTCCCCGTGTGGCAGTCGTTGCTCCAGGGCGTCGCGTGGTGCGAGCGGTTCCTCACGGACGGGCCGCGCGAACACTTCCGGTCGTGGATCCGCGGGCTGCTGTGGCCGGCGATCGAGCGGATCGGCTGGGAGCCGCGCGAGGGCGAACGCGACCTGGACAAGCCGCTCCGCGGCGCGCTGATGGCGGCGCTCGGGGTCCTCGGCGCCGATCCTCAGGCGTTCGGCATCGCGATGGAGATCGAACGCGAGGCGCGCGGCGATGACCAGGTCGACCCCTCGCTGGTGGCGGCCTCGGTCGCGATCGTGGCCGCGGGCGGGACCCCGGAGGACTTCGAGCGGTACCTCGAGGCGATCGGTTCGGCGCGGACGCCGCAGGAGGAGCTCCGGTACCTGTACGCGCTCCCGGACTTCCGGGACGCCGGGCTCGTCCGGCGGACCGTGGAGATGACGCTCTCCGGCGAGATCCGCACGCAGAACGCGCCGGGCGTGCTCGCTCGGGCGGTGGCGAACCGGGAGCACGGGGATCGAGCGTGGGCGTTCGTCAAAGAGCACTGGGACGAGATCGTGTCGAAGCTCGCGCCGACGACGCTCGTGTACGCGGCGGATGGGGTGCGGTACCTCACCCAGCCCGAGCAGGTCGAGGACGCTGCGGCGTTCTTCGCGGCGCACCCGATCCCGCAGTCGGCGCTCCAGCTGCAGCAGATCCTCGAGCGCCAGCGCGTGAACCGGGCGTTCCGCGAGCGTGCGACCCCCGAGCTCATGGGCGCGTTCTCCGCAGGCCCCGAGCTCGGATAGTCCCGGCCTAGTCGGCGATCGCTTCGAGGTCGCCGTTCGCTCCGCAGACGACCACGACGACGTGCTCGTCCGGTTCGGGGACGTACCAGCCCGAGAGCAGCGCGGCGAGCGCGGCCGCGCCGCCAGGCTCCGCGAAGATCCGGACCTCACGCCAGAGCCGGCGCTGCGCCTCGAGGATCTGATCGCCCGAAACCAGGACGACGCGTTCGACGTGCTTCGAGACGATCTCGAACGCGATCTCGCCCGCCCGCTTGGTGCCGAGGGAGTCCGCTGCGTAGCCGCCGTAGGTGACGTCGACCGGCCCCCCAGCCGCGAGCGCGGCGGTCATCGAGGTGCTCGTCTCAGGCTCGACGCCGATCACGCGCGTCCGGCCCTCGTACCACGCGCCGATGCCGCCGATCAGCCCGCCGCCGCCGATCGCCACGAGCACGGTGTCGGCGTCCGGGACCTGTTCGGCGAGCTCGGCGCCGACCGTGCCCTGGCCGGCGACGATCTCGGGCTGATCGTACGCGTGCAACACGAGCGCGCCGCTCTCCTCGACTCGCGCGCGGCTCGCGTCGAGCGCCTCGTCGTAGTACCCCTCGACGACCGTCACCTCGGCGTCGAGCGCTCGGATCCCGTCGGCCTTGACCTTCGGCGAGTTGGAGGGCACGAAGATCTCGGCGCGGTGGCCGAGCGTTCGCGCCGCGTATGCGACCGCGAGCCCGAAGTTCCCGCCCGATGCCGCGATGACGCCGACGTCGGGAACCTCGGAGGACAGCAGCTTGTTGAACGCGCCCCGCGGCTTGAACGAGCCCGTGTGCTGCGTGAGCTCGAGCTTCAGGGTGATCCGACCCTCGAGCCCGAACGCGCCCGGCCCGAGCTCGAGCACCGGCGTGCGACGCACGTAGCCGTCGATCCGCTCGCGCGCGGCCTCGACGTCGGCACGTCCGAAGTTCACCGAAGCAGGCTAGCGGTCGATTCGGTAGAAGCGGAGGAAGTCGTGCTCGATCGGCAAGACCGAGACCGTGTCGAACCCCGCCTCCTTCGCGTAGCGCTCGAACGTATCCTGGCGCATGACGGTGCCGGTCGCCGCGGACGAGGGGTCGTCCATCGCCGAGGGCAGGCAGCACAGGACGCTGTACGCGTAGAACAGCCGCTCGGTCTCGCTCGCGGGCGCCGTGAACGCGTCCTCGGTCCGCTCGTCGGCCACCATCAGGGTGCCGCCGGGCTTGAGCATCTCGTGGATCGCGCCGAGCACCGCGACCGGCTGCGACAGGTCGTGGATCGCCTCGATCACCGTCGCGAAGTCGTACGCGCCCTTGAGCGCGGGGTCGGCCGCATCTCTGGCCTCGAACGTCACCCGATCGGCCACCCCGGCCTCGGCCGCGTTGCGTCGGGCGATCTCGATCGAGTATTCGTCGAGGTCGAACCCGTCCACGGTGACGTTCGGGTACGCGCGGGCGAGCGAGATCGCGGCCCAGCCCACACCGCAGGCAACGTCCGCGACCTTCGCGCCGTTCGACAGCCGTTCGTGCAGGTCGGGGATCGAGGGCAGGTATTCGGTGCCGAACGACGCCACGAGCCAAGGACGGTTGAAGTCGCCCTGCGCCTCGACCATGTCGCGGCTGTAGGACTCCCACGGGACCGGCCCGCCGGACCGGAACGCCGCGACGAGCTCGGGCATCACGCCGGCCACCGCGACGAACGACTTGCAGAACGCCGCGATCGAGTATGGACTCTCCGGGTCCAGGAGCGGCTCGACGTGTCCTTCGGGCAGCTGGTACCGGCGCTCATCCGGCGCGGCCGACGCGTCGTCGATGGTCAGCGATCCCTGCCGCTGCCTGCTGCTCGAGCCATTCCCGGGCGTACCGGGGGAGGATCCCCGCCTCCTTCGCCAGCTCGGGGGCGGTCATCGCGCCGTGGTCTCGCAATGCTCGGTAGAGCCCGAGCGTGTCGCCGAGGTACACCGTCAGCACCTCGGCCATCCCGAGACCGGCTCCGAACAGCCGCTCCACCAGCTCGTCTCGTTGCTGTTCCACCACGCTCAATCGATGCCTCCTCGTGCTCTGGGTCGATGGATACTCGACGGACCGGGTGGGACCGTCAAATGGGAGCTGCTATCGGCTGGGGAGCGATCGCGGCAGCCCGAACCACGGGAGCACGCTCGTGTCGAAGCGGGTGACGGAGCTGATCCGGTCGCCGTTGAGGGTCAGGACGAGGAGGCCGGTCCCGTGACGGATGCCGCTCGGGGCGCGGAGGTAGGCCCCGAACGCCGGCTGACCGTTGGCTCGCGTCGGCACGAGGTCGAACCTCCGGCCCGAACCCATCATGCTCGCGTAGAAGCGAGTCACGACGTCACGGCCCTCGTATTCGAGGGGGAGCGGTGGCATCGAGAGGAAGACATCGTCGGTGAGCAGGGCGACCAACGCGGCGAGATCGCCGGACTCGTACGCGCGGACGAACTCCGCCACCGTCGCTCGCTCGGCGGGTGAGTCGGGAGCGGGGGCCGCTTCGCGATCGGCGCTCGTCGGCAGCCGGCGCTGCAGGCCGGTGCGGGCTCGCTTGAGGAGGCTGTTCACGGAATCGATCGTCGAGTCGAGCATGTCGGCCACCTCGTTCGCGTGGAAGCCGAGGACGTCGCGCAGGACGAGCACGGCGAGCTGGCGAGGCGGCAGGACCTGCAGCGCGGCCACGAACGCCAGGGAGATCGACTCGGCCTGTTCGTACCGAGCCTCCGGCCCGAGGGGCGCTTCCATCACACCCTCGAGGAGGGCGTCGGGGAACGGCTCGAGCCACACGATCTCGCTCAGCCGGGTTGGCTCGGGCGGTTCATACTCCGCGATGTCCCACTCCTTGGCCGGGCGTCGGCTGGCGGAACGACGTGCGTTGAGACACCGGTTGGTGGCGATCCGGTAGAGCCACGTGCGGATCGAAGCCCGTCCCTCGAACCCATCGAGGCCTTGCCAGGCGCCGAGGAGCGTGTCCTGGAGCGCATCCTCGGCGTCCTGGAGGGATCCGAGCATCCGGTAGCAGTACACCTGGAGCTCTCGACGGTACGGCTCGGTTAGCTCTCGGAACGCCTCGCCGTCTCCGGCTCGCGCCCTGGTGATCAGATCGGTCGTCACCTCTCCACCCTAGCGTCACGCTCCTCGCGCTCATCGTCATGGGTACCGACACCGCCGGCAACGCGGAATGGGCGAGCGAGACCGCCCAGTCTGCCGCCGGATCGGTGTCGGTAGGAGCAGGACCTCACGTCAAGGAGGAGAGCCATGGCCGGTCCCACGATCGGAACGCGCGAGGAGTGGCTCGCGAAGCGCGAGGAGCTGCTCGAGCGAGAGAAGGAGCACACGAGACAGGGCGACGAGCTCGCGCGGGCGCGACGGGACCTGCCCTGGGTGCGGGTGGAGAAGGACTACCGCTTCGGGACGGACGAGGGGGAGAAGTCACTCGCCGAGCTGTTCGATGGGCGATCCCAGCTCCTCGTCTACCACTTCATGTTCGGGCCGAGCTACGAGGCCGGGTGCCCGATCAACTCGTCGATCGCCGACTCGATCGACGGCGTCGTCCCGCATCTGAACGCTCGGGACGCGACGATGATCCTGGTCTCCCAGGCACCGATCGAGAAGATCCAGGCGTACAAGCGCCGCATGGGCTGGAGCATCCCGTGGGCCTCGGCCTCGCCCGGCGACTTCAACTTCGACCTCGGCTTCTCGCAGACGCTGGAGCGGTCTCGCGAAGCCGTGGCGCAGGTCGTCCTGCCGTCCCAGGAGTTGGACGGCGACTTCCCGCCGATCGTCGAGAGCAACGCCCGCGCGGTGGGCACCGACGTCGCCGGCTACCTCACCGAGAGCCCGGGGTTCAGCACGTTCGTTCGGGAGGGCGACGAGATCTACCAGGCGTACTCGACGACGTGGCGCGGTCTGGAGTTCGTCATGACGTACTACCCGATCCTCGACCACGCCCCGAAGGGACGCGACGAGGGTGAGGAGGATTGGCAGCTCTGGATCCGCCGGCACGACGAGTACGGGCGCGACTGAGGATCGGAGGAACGGGCCGTGATGCTGAGGGACAAGGTTGCGGTGGTCTACGGAGCCGGGGGCGGGATCGGCGGTGCGGTCGCGCACGCCTTCGCACGCGAGGGGGCCAGGCTCTTCCTCACCGGACGTGATCTGGCGTCGGTCGAGATCGTCGCCAAGGAGATCGGGGCCGGGGGCGGATCCGCCGAGGCGGCGGAGATCGACGCGCTCGATGAGCGGGCCGTCGACACGCATCTCGAGCACGTGATGGACGCCACGGGCCGCGTCGACATCTCGTTCAACGCGATCGGGATCCCGAACGCGAACATCGTCGGTGTCCCTCTGATCGAGCTTGATGCCGAGCAGTTCTCCCTGGCGATCTCGACCTACGTGACGTCCTACTTCCTGACCGCACGCCTGGCTGCGCGGCGCATGGTTCCCAACGGGTCGGGGGTGATCATGACCGTCACGGCGCTGCATTCGCGGACCGGCATCCCTTTGGTGGGAGGCTACGGTCCGGCGCAGGCGGCCAAGGAGGCGCTGACGCGAGACCTCTCCGCCGAGCTCGCCCCCCACGGCATCCGTGTGGTCGGTCTCCGGCCACAGGGCATGCCGGAGACACGCACGATCAAGGATGCCTTCGAGCCACGCGCCAAGGCATCGGGCATGACGTGGGAACAGTGGCAAGGGTCGCTCGCGAGCAGGACCCATCCCCGACGGCTCATGACCCTCGAGGAGATGGCGAACGTGGCCGTCTTCATGGCTTCCGATCAGGCGAGCGGGATGACGGGAACGACCGTCAACCTGACCATGGGGAGCCTGGACGACTAGCGGTTCCGGGGCGTCAAGCCGCCCCGGATCCACCCCGGGCGATCCCCGCCTACCCCATCGTTTGACATCCGCGCCGGCTCGTTCCTATCGTTCGGAACCGAACGACCTTTCCCGAGGAGAGGAGCCCCTACGGGCGGAACCGCCGAGATCGAGGGCGTCGAGGTCTCGACCGAGCACTGGATCGGCGGCGAGCGGGTGGGCTCGTCGGAGACCTTCGAGGACGTCTCGCCGATCGACGAGCAGGTCATCGCCGAGGTCGCCCGAGGTGGCCCGGCCGAGGTCGACCGAGCCGTGGCGGCGGCCCGGGGTGCGTTCGACACGTGGGGGCGGACCTCGGCGGCCGACCGTGCCAAGGTCCTGCACCGGATCGCCGAGCTCGTCGAGGAGCGCGTCCCCGAGCTCGCGCCGGTCGAGACGCGCGACAACGGCTCGCTGCTGCGCTCGCACCTGAACTCGGTCATGCCGCGCGTCGCGAGGAACTTCCGCTTCTTCGCCGACCAGCTCATCGAGCTCGGCGACGAGGCGTTCGAGATGAACGAGTTCGTGAGCCGGACCGAGTGGGATCCGTCGGGCGTCACGGTCGTGATCACGCCGTGGAACGCGCCGCTGATGCTCGCGACGTGGCGCATCGCGCCGGCGCTCGCCGCCGGCAACAGCGTGGTCGCCAAGCCGCCGGAGTGGGCGCCTCTCACCGCGTCGCTCCTCGCCGACATCACGCGCGATGCGGGGCTGCCCGACGGCGCGTTCAACGTCGTGCAGGGGATCGGCGAGGAGGCCGGCGCCGCGCTCACGGGCCACCCCGGCGTCGACCGGATCGCGTTCACCGGCTCGATCGAGACCGGGAAGCTCGTCGCGCAGGCCGCGGCCGCGAACCTCACGCCGACGTCGCTCGAGCTCGGCGGGAAGTCGCCGTTCGTCGCGTTCGCCGACGCCGACCTCGACGCGGTCGTGAAGCAGGCCGTGAACCAGTTCGACAACGCGGGGCAGGTCTGCCTGGCCGGGACGCGGCTGATCGTCGAACGCTCGCTGCACGACGCCTTCCTCGAACGCTTCCTGGAGGCCGCCGGGGCGATCCGCCAGGGCGACCCGCGGGAGGCGACCACGGACATCGGGCCGCAGATCACGCGCGAGCACTTCGAACGCGTCGACGGGTTCGTCCAGCGCGCGAAGGCCGACGGCGCGACGGTCCTGCTCGGAGGCGGGCCCAACGAGGACCTCGGCGGCCTCTTCTACCGGCCGACGCTGTTCGGCGACGTCCCCGAGGGCGCCGAGGTGCTCCGCAAGGAGGTGTTCGGGCCGGTCCTCACGCTCCAGACGTTCGAGACCGAGGACGAGGCGATCGCGCTCGCCAACGAGACCGACTACGGCCTGGCCGCGATCCTCTACACCGGCGACCGCGAGCGCGCCGAACGCGTCTCCGAGCGCCTGGTCGCCGGCACGGTCTGGGTGAACTGCTTCTTCGTGCGCGACCTGCGCGCGCCGTTCGGCGGGGCGAAGTCCTCGGGCGTCGGGCGCGAGGGCGGCGTCTACAGCTTCGACTTCTACGCGGACGTGAAGAACGTCTGCTCGGCCCCCTGGGAGGACTGAGGATGGGAGAGATCGTCGGTGCGGCGCTCGTGGCACACGTCCCCACGATCATGCTGCCGGAAGAGGTCCGGCTCGAGATCAACGAGGGCAAGGAGATCACGCTCGTCCCCGGGCTGCACCGCATCAAGTCCGAGAACCTGGACCGGCTTGCAGCCCGACGCCGTGATCGTGTTCGACACGCACTGGGAGTCCACGTTCGAGCACATCGTGACGAGCCACGAGCGCCGGCAGGGCAAGTTCACGAGCCACGAGCTCCCGCGCGGGATGAAGCAGATCCCCTACGACATGCCGGGCGACCCCGAGCTCGCGAACCTGATCGCCGCGCAGGCCGAGGGGCGCGACGACTGCTGGATCCTCGCGAACGACGACCCGTACCTCCCGCTCTTCTACGGCACGGTCAACATCTGGACGTTCCTCGGCGATCCGAAGACCGCTTGGCTGAGCGTGGCGCTGAACCAGTGCTGCGACACCGACGACTTCCTGCTGTTCGGCCGGCTGATCGGCGACGCGATCCGCCAGAGCGACCGGCGGGTGGTGCTGCTGGCCTCGGGCGGGATGACCCACCGCTTCTTCAACTTCAAGGACCTGCGCCAGCGCGAGAGCCAGAAGGCGCCCGACAACATCTTCGACCGGAAGTACTACGACGCCGACATGGGGGTGCTCGAGAAGTTCGGCAAGGGCGACCACGCCGGCGTGATCGACGGCATGCCCGAGTACCGCAAGGCGTACCCCGAGGGGCATTTCGGGCACTACCTCATGATGGCCGCGGCCCTCGGCGGGAGGGATTGCACCGCAACCGGAGAGCTGTTCAGCGAGTACGAGGCCTCGGTGGGCACGGGCCAGGTGCACGTGTGGTTCGAGCAGCCCGAGGGGGGCTGGACGGCGTAGGCCCGCCGGGGTAGGAAGCACCAGCAGATCCGTTCATCGGGAGGGGAGGGGTCCGTGGAAGGCGAACGACCGTTGGTGGTGACCGAGGAGTACGAACGCCTCGGCGGCAAGAAGCTCTCGCTGATCGACGTGCTCGCGCAGTCGGTCGGCTTCATCGGACCGGTGTTCAGCGCGGCGTTCATCATCCCGCTGATCATCGGCGTGAACGCGGCCGCCCGGGGAGCCGGAACGTCGGCGGCGCTCGCGGTCGTCATCGCCGGGGTCGGCATCTTCGCGCTCGGCTGGATCGTGGCCCAGTACGCGAAACGGATCCATGCCGCCGGCTCCTTGTACGACTACGTGTCGAACGGCCTCGGCAAGACCGTCGGCGGCGCCGCCGGCTGGCTGTACTACGGTGGGACGATCATCCTCACGACCGGGCTCGGCGTCTTGATCGGCGGCTACGTGCACGACAATCTGCTGCCGGCGTGGGAGATCAACCTGGATGTGCCGATCTGGGTCTGGGACACGTTCTTCGCCGTCCTGCTGTTCGTGGTGCTGTACTTCGGCGTCAAGATCTCGACGCGCGTACAGCTCACACTCGCGCTGGTCTCGATCGCCGTGGTGCTGATCTTCTTCGTCACCGTGATCGCTGACCTTGGGAGCGCGAACGACGTCGCGAAGGCGTTCGACCCCACGCCACAACCCGATGGGTTCGCCGGCATCTTGTTCGGCGTCCTGTACGGGGTGCTGATCTTCGTCGGGTTCGAGACGGCGGCCAACCTCGCGGAGGAGACCGCCGAGCCCAAGCGCTCCATACCAAGGGCCGTCCTCGGCGCGGTCGTGATCGTGTCGATCTTTTACGTGATCGCCGCGTACGTGGAGGTAGCCGGGTTCGGGTTCGACCTCAGCGTGATTACGAGCCCCGAGGTCGCCGGAGCGCCGTTGTTCGCGCTGGGCGCACCGGGGAGCCCATCCGGGTCGGAGTTCTGGCTCAAGATCTTGCTGCTGGTCGTCTTCCTGGACATGCTGGCCGTCTACGTAGGAGCGGCCGTCGCTTCGACGCGTGGGATCTTCGCGATGGCGCGCGATCGCAGGCTCCCGCGGATGGCCGCCACCGTGTCGAAGCGCTACGGGACACCGCTGGGGGCGATACTCCTGTTGATGGCGATCCAGGCACTCCTGATCGTCGCGAGCGAGGCTTGGGACGACCTGTTCGCGTTGGAGGGTCTCCCGCACTACTTCTCGCTCTTCGTGTGGTGTTCGACGTTCGGTGCGTTCGCGCTCATCGTCGTGTACTTCCTGCTCTCGATCGGTGGGCTGTTCGGGCTCAGGGATGCCCAGGGCCGAGCCGGTGTGATCGTCGCGTCCCTCGTCGGGATCGCGATCACCGCCGCGGCGATCTTCGGTTCGTTCTACAAGGTGCCGAGCCCGACGATCCTCGCGCCGTGGTACGCGTTGGCGTGGGGCGTCATCGGGTTGGTCGTGATGTTCGCGGTCAAGGGGCGCGAGCCGGCGAGCGACGCGCTGGCGGACCTGCGCACGAGCGCGTGATGTCCGGAGGGGGAGGCGGGGCCGTCCGGCCCCGCCTCGTCCTCATCCTCAGCGAGAACCACACGCTCGTCCCGGCCCGCGATCTGAGCGCGCTGGTTCGGATGGCCGTCGAGGCCGAAGCCGCCGGGTTCGACGCCGTGATGGTGAGCGAGCACGTGGTGCTCGGTCCGGGGGCGGACGCCGGCGGGATGCCCGAGAACCCGCGCGACTACGCGCTGCCGGGGAACCAGGATCCGTCCACGCCCTGGCCGGACGCGCTCACGTTGCTGAGTGCGGTCGCGTCGGCGACATCACGGGTCCGGCTGGTCGCGAGCTCGATCATCGCGCCGCTGCGGCACCCGCTGCTGCTCGCCAAGCAGTTCGCGACGCTCGATCTGCTGTCCGGGGGTCGTCTGGTCGTTCAGCCGACGGTGAGCTGGCACCGACCCGAGTACGAGGCGCTCGGGGTGCCGTTCGAGCGCCGCGGCGAGCTGCTCGACGAGCACCTGGCGGCGTGGAGCATGCTCTGGCGCGGCTCGCCGGCGTCGTTCGAGGGGCGCCACTACCGCTTCTCGGACGTCTGGCTGGAACCCAAGCCGTTCCGGCCAGGGGGCCCGGCCCTGTGGTTCGGCGGCGAGACGATGCACGAGCGGCTCCTACGGCGGCTGGTCGAGTTCGGCAGCGGGTTCAACCCCCTCGGAACGCCGAGCGATGAGGATCTGGAGCGGTTACGTTCGGGGATGGCGGCCGCCGGCCGAGACCCCGCCGAGCTCGAGATGGTGGGCGGCACGCGGGGCCGGTTCGAGGGCCTGAACGGCGTGGCCGATCTGGGCGAGGCGCTCGCGTCGATCCCCGCACAGCTCGAACGCGGCTTCACCACGATCTGCATCAAGCCGTCGCAGTTCATCGACGACCCTCAGCAGATCGGCCCGTTCTGCCGAGAGGTCGTCGAACGCGTCGACGCGCTCGTGAGCTAGGACGACGGGCCGTCGACCTCGAACGTGGGCGGGCCGTCGCCGCCGGCTCGGATCACGACGCTCCTCGAAGGCTCGTCGCCTGGCGTGCTCTCGCGGTGGACGAGACCGCTGGGGATCACGAGGAAGTCGCCGGCGCCGGCTTGGACCGCGCTCCGACCACCCTCGCCGAACTCGATCGCCACGGATCCCGGAGATCACGTAGACGATCGTGTCGTGGCCCCCGTGATGGTGCCAGCCGCTCACGAGCCCAGGCTCGGTCGTCGTGAGCCCCGCCCACAGGCCCGGCTTGGCGAACGCCTCCTCGCCGGTGGATCTCGGGCGGGCCCTCGATCTCGACGAGCTCGTCCGGTCCGATCCGCACGGCATCCTGTAGCTGGCTCACGCGATCGCCTCCTCTAGATGACGTCGAAGTAGCGACGTCGTTCCCACTCGCCGACGGCGCCGGGCGACAGGAACTGCTCCCACTCCCATCGGCCGGCCTCGGCGTAGTGCGCCACCACGTCCTTGCCGAACGCCTCGGGCGCGAACGCGCCGTCGCGGAAGCGTTCGACCGCCTCGCCGAGCGTGGCCGGCAGCGGGGCGACCGGGCGCTCGTAGTCGACTGCCCATCGGCGGCTCGCCGGGTTCGGTGTCGTTCTCGATCCCGTCGCGCGCCGACGCGAGCAGGGCCGCGATCGCGAGGTACGGATCCACGTCGGCGCCGGGCACGCGCCATTCGAGCCGAGTGGACTCGGGGGACTCGGTGAGCACGCGGCACGAGACCATCCGGCTGTCGAAACCCCACGACAGCCCGTTGCCCGAGAACTCGCCGCTCGTCGTCCGCCGATACGAGTTCACGGTGGGCGCGTAGAACGGCATGAGCTCGGGCGCGCGCTGCAGCACGCCGCCGATCGCGTGCCGGAGCGTCGCCGAGACCCCGTCGCCGCCCTCAGCGTCGTGGAACACGTTGCGGCCGTCGCCGTCGACGAGCGAGAGGTGCAGGTGGCACGACGAGCCCGTCGTGTCGGAGAACGGCCGCGCCATGAACGTGACCGCCATGCCGGCGTTCGACGCGAGCGTGCGCATCGCGAGCTTGAACAGCAGGTGCCGGTCGGCCATCTCGAGCGCGCGCTGGTACTCGAGGTTGATCTCCCACTGGCCGAGGCCCCACTCGACCTGGCTGGTCCACGGGCCGAGCTCGGAGGCGGCGAGCGCGTCCCGCACGCCCGAGAAGAAGCCCTCGTACCGGTCGCCCGCCTGGATCGTGTAGTCGGCCCTGGCGAGCGTGGTGGGCACGAGGGTCTCGTAGCCGTTCGCGCGGCCCTCGTCGTAGCTGCCGTGGTACAGCGCGAACTCGAGCTCGCTCGCGACCTGCGCGGTCAAGCCCGCGTCCGAGAGGCGCTCGACCTGCCGCCGCAAGATCGTGCGCGGCGCCACCGGCGCGAGATCGTCCGAACCCATCTCGGCGAAGTCGGCCACGCAGATCGCCGTGCGTTCGAGCCAGGCGGCCGGTCGGAGCGTCCCCAGGTCCGGGACGAGCCGGACGTCGTGCCACCCGGTGTGGTGTCCGGTGTACTCCTGCACGGGTCCCGGCCACTGGTCGACGTCCCACCCGAGGACGCACGAGCTCAGCGGGATCCCCTCGTTCACCACCTCGCGGAACACGTCGACCGACACGCGCTTGCCGACCGGCCGGCCGGTCACGTCGGCCGAGGTGACGATCACCGTCCCGAACCCGTCCAGGTCCGCGAGCTCGAGCGTCATCGCGTGAGCCACCCCCCGTCGACCGGCAGGATCGCGCCGGTGATGAACGACGCGTCGTCCGAGAGCAGGAACGAGATCGCTGCCGCGACGTCCTCGGGTTCGCCGACGCGGGGGACGAGGAGCCGGTCCTTCATCGAGGCCCACGCCTCGGGCGAGCGCAGGTCGGCGCCGGGGATGAACGAGGTGGCGATCGGTCCGGGCGCGACAGCGTTCACGCGGATGCCCCGGCCGGCGAGCTCGACCGCGAGCGCCTTCGTCAGCATCTTCACGCCGCCCTTCGACGCGTTGTAGTGCACCTGCGGGTGCCCGGTGGAGGCGACGACCACCTCTGACTCGATCGTCGCGAGGTTCACGATCGCCCCGCCGCCCGCGCCCGCGATCACCGGCGCGATCGCCTGCGTCACGAGGTACATCCCCTTCAGGTTCGTGTCGAGGACGAGGTCCCATTCGTCCTCGCTGAGCTCGTCGAGCGGCGACATCCGGACGAGGCCGGCGTTGTTCACCAGGTAGTCGATGTGCCCGAACGCGTTCACCGCGCCGTCGCGCGCGCTCTCGATCTCGGAGCGGTCCCGAACGTCGGCGTCGAACGCCACCCCGGTCCCGCCGCCGTCGGCGATCGAGGCGACCGTCTCCTCGGCGGCCTCGAGCTGGATGTCGACGACGGCGACCGCGGCGCCCTGCGACGCGAGCCTGAGCGCGGTGGCGCGGCCGATGCCCGAACCAGCGCCGGTGATCATCGCGATCCTCCCCGAATGGTCGAAGCTCACGGCCGCTCCTGCCACGCGACCTCGGTGAGGTCCATCGCGAGCCCGCCGCCGTCGGCCACGAGTGCGGTTCCGGTGACGATCGAGGACTCGTCGCTCGCGAGGAACAGGCAGCACGCGGCGATCTCGTCGGCGGTAGCCGGCCGCCGAAGGGGGGTGAACCGGGTCACGAGCGCGTAGGCCTCGTCGCTCGAGATCCCGCGTTCGGTCGTCAGGTCTTCCATCGCCCGGTCGCCCATCTCGGTGATCACCCAGCCGGGGCAGATCGCGTTCGCGCGGATGCCCTTCGGGCCGTAGTCGACCGCGAGGGAGCGCGCGAGCCCGTTCATGGCGGCCTTCGACGTACCGTAGGCGGCGCTCTCGCTACCGCTCACGAGCGCGTTCACGCTCGAGATCAGGACGATCGAGCCGCCACCGCGTTCGATCAGCGCCGGGATCGAGGCCCTCGCGAGCCGGAACGCGCCGGTCAAGTTCACGTCGAGCGTGCGCTGCCAGCGTTCGTCGTCGACCTCCGCGGCCGCCCCGCCGAACCCCAGGCCGGCGTTCGCGACCACGACGTCGAGCCCGCCGAACGCCTCGACCGCCGTCGCGACCGTCGCACGGACGTGCCGGTCGTCCGCCGTGTCGCCGGCGACGGCGAGTCCGCCGGTCTCGGCGGCGACCTCCTCGAGCGGCTCGGGGCGGCGGCCCGTGACGACGACCTTCGCGCCCTCCCGCGCGAACATGCGCGCGGTGGCGGCGCCGATCCCGGTCCCACCGCCGCTGACGATCGCCACCTTGCCTTCGAGCCGCATCTCCGCCTCCTGCGATGGGGATAGTCTGCCCTACCGGCGGTCGATGAGCGCGGGGAGGTCGGTGCGTGGCGAACATGCTGCCGCTGCGGCGCGAGGAGCATCCGGAGCTGGAGGAGCTGTTCCGGCTGTACGACGAGACGCTGTCGTTCGTGCCGAACAGCCTGTTCACGATGGCCCGCCGCCCCGAGATCCTCCGCGCATTCAGCGAGCTCATCACCCAGATCTGGCGGACGGGCACGGTCCCGGTCGGGTTGAAGCCGCTCGTCGCGATCGTCGCGAGCACCGCCGCCGGTTGCCGGTACTGCCAAGCACACGAGACCGTCGACGCGAAGATGCGCGGGGTCGACGAGGCCAAGATCGCCGAGATCTGGGACTTCGAGCGCTCCCCGAGCTACTCGGAGGCGGAGCGCGTGGCGTTGCGGTTCGCGCGCGACTCGAGCGTCGTCCCCAACGCCGTCACGCCCGAGCACTTCGAGGATCTTCGAAGACACTGGGACGACGGCGAGATCGTCGAGATCCTCGCGGTCGTCGGCCTGTTCGGCTTCCTGAACCGCTGGAACGACTCGATGGCGACCGACCTCGAGGAGGTGCCGGCCGCGTTCGCCGGCCGGACGATCGGGCCGCACGGGTGGGAGCCGGGGAAGCACGGATGACGTTCGGCGAGCAGATCACCCTCGAGGGGCTCGAGCGGGACCCATACCCGGTCTACGCGCGCCTGCGCGACGAGGAGCCGGTCGCTTGGGTGCCGGCGGTGCAGCTGTGGCTCGTCACGCGGTACGAGGACGTTCGGACCGTCGACCTGTCGCCCGAGGTGTTCACGGCGGCGACCGACCCCTCGACGCTGAACCGCACGATGGGCGTCAACATGCTCGGCTCCGAGGGCCCGGACCAGCAGCGGATCCGGCGCGTCGTCGAGCCGCCGTTCCGCCCGCGCGACGTCGAGGAGCGCACCAAGGGGATGATCCCGGCGCTCGCGAACGAGCTGATCGACGGGTTCGAGGCGCGAGGGGAGGCCGACTTGTTCACCGAGTTCGCCGACCCGATGAGCGTTCGGTCGCTCCGGTTCATGCTCGGGCTCGACGAGGTGGCGTGGGAGGACCTCCTGCGCTGGAACCAGGGCCTGATGCTCGGGCTCGCGAACTTCGAGGGCGACCCCGCGAAGCAGGTGCCCGCGGACGAGGCGAGCGCGTCGCTCTCCGAGGTGATCGAGCGGGTCCTGGACCGGCTCGAGGACGAGCCCGACGGCTCCGTGCTCTCGGCGATGCTCCACCACGATCAGGACGGCGACCGCATGACGCGCGAGGAGATCGTCGCGAACACCAAGCTGATGCTCTCGGGCGGGCTGCAGGAGCCGCGCGACGTGATCGCGCTCGTGCTCCACGCGCTCGGCTCGAACCCAGAGCAGCTCGAGGAGGTCCGCGCGGACCCTCGGTTGGTCAAGTCGGCGGTCGAGGAGACGCTGCGATGGGCTGGCCCGGTCGGGACGTCGACGCGGCAGACGACCGAGACGACCGAGCTCGCCGGCGTGAAGCTCGAGGAGGGCGCACTGATCGGCGCGGTGCTCTCGAGCGCGAATCGCGACCCGCGCCGCTTCGCCGACCCCGATCGGTTCGACGTGCATCGCAAGGAGGGTGCGCACCTCGCGTTCGCGGTGGGGAACCACTTCTGCCTCGGAGCGTGGTTCGGGCGGCACCTCGCGCGGGTCTCGCTCGAGATGCTGCTCGACCGCCTTCCGGGTCTGCGGCTCGACCCCGACCGGCCGGCGACGCTGTCGGGATGGGAGTTCCGAGCGCCAGACTCGACGTGGGTTCGCTGGGATGTCGTGTGACGCCGCGCGCTCCCGCCCGCGCCGAGATCGTCGGCTCGCTGCTCCGGCCCCCGTCGCTGCGCAGCGCGGTCGAGGCGTTCTACGCCGAAGGCCATTCGGCCGTGCTCCCCGACGAGCGCGGGAAGGATCGGACGCAGCTCCGCGCGCTGGAGGACGAGGCGATCCGCGACGCGGTCCGGCGGCAGGTCGATCTCGGGCTCGATGTGGTCAGCGATGGCGAGTTCCGGCGGTGGATGTTCCTGAACTCGTTCTACGACGCGGTCGAGGGGTTCCGCACCGACAACATCGTGAACTTCCGGAACGTTCGCGGTGAGGACGTCCCGCTCCGCGTCCACGAGATCGTCGAGCGTCTGCGCCCCGTGGACTCGCCCGCCTCCCGGGAGGCGGCATTCATGAACACGATCGCCGATAGCTACCCGTTCAAGGTCACCTTCCCCGCGCCATCGCTGTTCGGCCACCCCTTCTCGTACAAGCCCGGCGTGACCTCGGGGTACGGGACGCTCGAGGAGTTCGTAACCCACGCGATCCAGATCGAGCGTGGGCTCGTCGTCGACGCGATCAGGGCGGGGGCGCGGTACGTCCAGTTCGACTTCCCGCTCTACCCCTATCTCGTCGACCCGGCGTGGATCGAACGGTTCGAGGCGCGCGGCCATCCGGTGGGCAAGCTCGTCGACGCCGCGATCGCCGCCGACACCGCGGTCCTCGAGGGCATCCCCGACGACGTGACCGTGGCGCTGCACATCTGCCGGGGGAACTATCGCTCGTCGTGGATGTGCGAGGGCTCGCTCGAGCCGGTCGCCGAGCGCGTGTTCGGCGAACTTCCGTTCGACGCGTTCCTGGTCGAGTGGGACGACCTCGGCCGCGACGGCGGGTTCGAGCCCGTGCGGTTCCTCCGGAAGGGCTCCACGATGGTCATGGGGATCGTGTCGACGAAGACTCCGGCGCTCGAGGACGACGACGAGCTCGTCCTGAGGATGGAGCAGGCAGCGGATCTCGCCGGCGGCATGGATCGCCTCGCGATCAGCCCGCAGTGTGGGTTCGCGAGCGTGATGGTGGGGAACGAGATCGACGAGGACACCCAGTGGCAGAAGCTGGAACTCGTCGCCCGCGTCGCCGAGCGCCTCTGGCCGTAGCTCCGCAGGTCAGCGCTCGTTGCGGGCACCGAGCCGCAACGGCTAGGCTCCGCGCCCTGATGGGCTTCACCCTCCCTCAGTTCGGGATCTTCGCGCAGGGGACCCACGCCCACCACTTCCTGGAATTCGATCTGCGGGATGGCGTGAGCGCCACGGAGGCGGTGCGCTCGTTCCGGCGGCTGCGGACGCCCGATGTATCGGCCGGCGGTGTGAACCTCGTCGTCGCGTTCGGGGCCGACGCCTGGCGTGAGGTTGCACCCTCGATGGCACCGTCCTCGCTGGGTCCGTTCTCCGAGGTCATCGGGTCGGACGGTCATCGCGCTCCCGCGACCCAGCACGATGCCTGGTTGTGGATCAGCGGCAGCGCACCCGACGTGACGTTCGATCACGCGCGGGCCGCCGTCGCTGCCATCTCCGACGTCGCGGTGCTGGCCGCCGAGCAGCCGGCCTTCACGTACCAGGAAGGTCGCGACGAGACCGGTTTCGTCGACGGCACCGCGAACCCACCGGTCCGCCTGGCAGCCGACGCAGCTCTCGTTCCGCCCGGCGCGCCCGGTGAGGCAGGGAGCCATGTCTTGGCGATGCGATGGGTCCACGACCTCGACGCCTTCCATCAGCTCTCCGTCCGCGAACAGGAGCGCGTGATCGGGCGAACGAAGCTCGACAGCACCGAGCTGCTCGGAGCCGAGAAGCCGCCGGATGCGCACATCGCGCGCGTCGAACTCGGTGGCGATGACCTCGAGATCTTCCGCCGTAGCGTTCCCTACGGAACGGTTGAGGAACACGGCCTCTACTTCGTCGCGTTCAGCGCTGATCCGTCGAGGTTCGATCGGATGCTCGCTCGGATGTTCGGGCTCGATGGCCCACGCGACCGGCTCACGGACTTCTCGAAGCCGGTGAGCGCCGGCTATTACTTCGCGCCATCGAACACCGCGTTACAGGAGCTGGCGGGCCCCGAGGAGGAGTAAGCCCGACCGAGGCGTCGGGAGGACCCTACACTTGGCCCTCCTCAACCTTGCCGGTGGTGCGGATGCAGGACGACCTCAACATCGAGATAGCCGGCACCCTTTCCGAAGGGAAAGGCAAGGATGCGCACGCCGCGACCTCCGAAGACGGGTTGGGAGGAGGTCGTCGAGATCCTGGAGGCGTTCCTCCTCGCCTTCGTCGCGATCGCGACCGCCTGGAGCGGGTATCCAGGCGGCGAGGTGGGACGGCCATGAAACGGAGCTCTACGCGCAGGCCTCGACGATCCGTGTTGGCGCGGACCAGACCCTGACGCTGGGAGGACAGCAGCGCCTGCTCGACGTCACCACGTTCAACACGTGGATCGAGGCACGGTTCGAGGGGCGAACCGAGCTGATGGCGCTGTACGAACGTCGCTTCAGCCCCGAGTACAAGGTCGCGTTCGACGCCTGGCTCGCGACCGACCCGTTCTCGAACCCGGAGGCGCCGCCCGGGCCCAGCTTCATGCCCGAATACGTCAACCCCCAGCTCGAGCGGGGGGCGGAGATGAACGAACTGGCCAACCGCAGGTTCGTGGAGGGAACGGCCGCGAGGGGTCATGCCGACGATTACATCCGGACGACCGTGATGCTCGCGACGGTGCTGTTCCTGATCGCGCTCTCCCAGCGGTTCCGCGTGCGGCGCGTTCGCTACGGAGTCCTCGGCGTGGCGGGCGGACTGATGATCTTCGGGCTCGTGACGATCCTCACGTTCCCCCGCCTGTGACGTCATGACGGACGTAGGGGAGCGGACCTCGATCCTCGTGCTGATCGGGGTCTACGTCGGCGCGCTCCGCCGACCCGCGGTTGCTCCGGACCTCGAACCGGGCCGGGTAGCATCCGAGCCGTGACCGAGGCCGACGTCCCGTTGCGGCTCGACGCCCCGCGCGAAGAGGTGCTCGAGCACGCTGCCAAGCTCGTCGCGGAGGCCTGGCAGAGCTTCGACCGCTACCGGCCCGAGGAGCCCCCGCTCGACGAACGCGTCCGCCGGCTCCTGCTGACCGAGCTCCCGACGACGCCGGGTTCGGCGCACGAGGCGGTCGACGATGCGGCGCGGATCCTCGACGAGTCGATCGCGCAGCCCCGGCCCCGGTACTTCGTCGGGGTGGGTTCGAGCGGGCTCGAGATCGGGACGATCGGCGACCTGCTCGCGCATACCTACGACATCAACCTCGCGGTCGACGCGCGAGCCGCGACGCTGATCGAGAAGCAGGCGGTCCGCTGGGCGGCCGAGTTCATCGGCTACGCGCCCGATGCGGCCGGGGCGTTCACGAGCGGTGGCACGGTCTCGAACACGACCGCGCTCGCCGCCGCGCGCGAACACGCCCTGCCCGGCTCGCGCTACGAGGGGCTCGGCGGCAAGCGCGTGGCGATCTACTGCTCGCAGGAGGTGCATTACTCGGTCACCCGGGCGGTCGAGACGCTCGGCGTCGGCTCGGCGAACCTGCGCGCGATCCCGCTCGGCGCCGAACGCGGGCTCGCAGCCGGGCGCCCTCGCCGAGGCGATCGACCGAGATCTCGCGGACGGCGTGACGCCGATCGCGGTCGTGGCGACCGCCGGGACCACGCTGACCGGCGCGATCGACCCGCTCGAGGCGATCGCGGACATCTGCGAGGAGCGCGGCGTCTGGTTCCACGTCGACGGCGCGTATGGTCTCCCCGCGGTCGCCGCGCGCCCGGAGCTGTTCGCGGGGTTCGAACGCGCGCACTCGGTCGCCGTCGATGCCCACAAGTGGCTCTACCTGCCGAAGGCGTGCGGGATCCTCCTGGTGCGGAACCAGGAGGACCTGGTGGCGTCGTTCGGGCACGAGCAGGGGTACCTGCCGCACCAGCGGCATGAGCTGCACGCGATGGACACGACGTTCGAGTACTCGCGGCCCTTCCGCGCGCTGAAGTTCTGGCTCGCGATGCGGGTCCACGGGGCCGCGCGCGTTCGCCGAGGCGATCGAACGCAACCTGGCGCAGGCGCAGCTGCTGTACGACACGGTGTCGGCGCGGGACGATTTCGAGGCGCTCGGACCGCCGAAGCTGTCGATCGTGGCGTTCCGTCACACCCCGGCGGGGGTCGAGGATGTCGGCGCCCACAACGAGCGGCTAGCCGAGGCGATCCAGTCCGACGGGCGCGTCTGGATGTCGAGCGCGCTGATCGACGACGAGGTCTGGCTCCGCCCGTGTTTCGTGAACTTCCGCACGACCGAGGAAGACGTGCTCGACGTGGTCGAGATCGCGGCCGAGATCGGCGAAGGCCTCGCCACGGTCTGAGGGACCTCCCGCCCGTCTAGACTGCTCACGCTCGAACACAACGAGGGGAGCTCACCGGAGATGACCGAGCCGTTGGTCGGCGTCGTGATGGGATCGGCGTCCGATTGGGAGACGATGCAGCATTGCGCCCAGCAGCTTGGGGCGTTCGGCGTGCCGTTCGAGACGCGGGTGCTCTCGGCCCATCGGACGCCGAAGGAGCTCGCGGCCTGGATCGAGGACGCCGAGACCCGCGGCGTCGAGGTCTTCATCGCCGCCGCCGGCATGGCGGCCGCGTTGCCTGGCGTCGTCGCCGCCCACACCACGAGACCCGTGCTTGGGGTCCCGATGGAGTCCAAGCTCTCGGGCGGGCTCGACTCGCTGCTCTCGATGGTGCAGATGCCGGGCGGGATCCCGGTCGGCGTGCTCGCCGTCGGGAAGGCCGGAGCGGTGAACGCGGCGATCCTCGCGACCCAGGTGCTCGGCCTGTCGCATCCCGGGCTTCGACGAGGCCGTGCGGAAGCAACGCGAGGCCAAGGCGGCCGAGATCCTCGCCAACCTCGACCCATCCGAGGCCTGATCGGTGGCCTACTTGACCTGCCCGTGGTGCCTCACGCCACAGTTGATCGCGGACGAGGCGCCCGAGTATCGGTGCTACACCTGCAACGCCGAGGTGCGGTTCTTCAAGTGCCCGAACTGTTCCCTCGTGCAGACGGTGAGCAAGCAGTGGCGGATGTTCACGTGCGGCAAGTGCGACACGAAGCAGGACCTGCCGTTCCGGTGGGGTTACGACCGAGCGTCGACGGCGATGCGGGTCGAGGGGACGGGGAAGTCCTGGCCCCCGCTGTGAGCCTTGATCAGCTCCGGCGTCGGTAGGCCCACCAGCCCAGGCACGACGCGAACAGCCCGAGCGCCATCATCCCCCCGAAGCTGATCAGGCCCGGCAGGCGTTCGATCACGACGATCGGGATCGGCTGCTGGTCCAGGAGCTGCGTCATCTCGCGTGTCGTGAACCCGACGTTCTCGGCCCGGGCGATCATCGCGTCCTGCCAGACGAACCACACCATCGAAGACAGCAGCGCCACGCCCAGACCCGCGACCGTGACGAGGATCGAGAGCGCCGGGTTGAGGATCCCGGGCATCGACCATCCCCGTTGGAAGCCGTAGAAGAACCACATCAGGCCCGACGCGGCCAGCATGACCGCCAGCACCGTGCCGACGGTCCCGACGAAGGCGGCGTGGCCGCGCACGGTGACCTCGACCACGACGGCGTCGATGGTGTCGGTCGCCGGCTGGGTGATCGTGAGGTGCGCCCAGGGCTCCTTCACCGCGAGGAACGCCAGGACCCCGGCGACGGTCGCCGCCATGCCCGCCCACAGCATCCACATGTCCGGGCCGAACGCGCGCCGCGAGTTCGGGATCGCCCGGTGCGTCGACGGGTCCGAGAGCGATGAGGTCGGAGGCGCGCTCGACCATGCGTCGCGAGGCGGGGCCGAGCCGAACGGCGCGGCGGTCGGCTTGGGCGGCGCCGCGACGGTCGCAGGCGGTGCGCTCGCCAGCGACGTTGCCACGGGTTGAGGGCCAGACGGTGAGCTCTGCCGGCCGGGAGCGCTCGCGGCGGGCGCGGACTCGAATTCGATCTCGCCGTCGCGCAGGTTCCGGCGACAGTGCGTGCACCGGACCACCGAGTCCCGGATCTCGCCACCGCAGTGCGGACAGGTCTTCACCTGCTGAGTTTCGACGCGCCCGGATCGGCCCTTGAGGCTCAGGCGTCCGGGGGCGCTTCCGTGCCCGGCGCCTCCGGGGTGGCGAGCTCGCGCAGCCTGCCCTCGGCGGCCGTGTGGGCCGCAGCGCGGGCGGGTTCGTGCCCGGTCATCGTGCGCAGGAAGACGTCGCGTTCGAGCGACAGGAGCCGAACGTGGGTGACCGCGACCACGGTGGCCGTGCGGGGCACGTCCCGGAGGAGGGCGATCTCGCCCACGTGCGCGCCGGGCCCGAGCCTGGCCACGTGGCTCCCGTTCGAGGACACGTCGGCCTCACCCGACGCGATCACGTACAGCCGGTCGCCCGCGTCGCCCTCGCGGATGATCGTCGTCCCGGCCTCGACGACGAGCGGCACGCTGTTGCGGGCGAGCCGTTCCACCGCCGCGATCGGCAGCGGCTCGAACAGAGACGTCCGTCGCAGCAGCGCGAGGTCGTCCGCCGGGACCCTCGCCCCGACGTCCACGGCCCGCAGCTGGCGCCGGAGCACGAAGAACGTCACCGGGATGATCGCGCCGGCGAGCGCGAAGGTCCACCGGGGACCGACCAGCGTGACGAGGATCGCGGCCGCGAACGCGCCGAGCCCCTCGCTCCCCATGTAGACGGACTCGAGCACCCCGAGGCACCGGGTGAGCTTCTGATCGGGGATCAGGCGCTGGAGCATCGTCCGCCCCGAGACGTCGTACAGGACGGCGCCCGAGCCCGCGACGCCGAGCAAGAGCGGCGCGAGCACGGGGATCGCCCCGATCGCCCCCACGGGGACGCCGTACACGAGCGAGCCCGTTCGGAACGCGGGGAACAGGCGTTCGCGGTTCCCGGCGACGACCGCGAACGCCGCGCCGATCACCCCGCCCACACCCACGGCGGCGTTCAGCGCGCCGACGCCGGTCTGACCGATCCCGAGCACCTCGAGCGCGAGCACGACGATCAGGGTGTCGATGAACCCGAGGACGAACGTCCACAGCCCGAGGGTCCCGATCAGGACCCGAGGCCGGGGGTCGGACCACACGTACCGGAACCCCGCGCCGAGCTCGCTCAGCCACGCGGTGGACCGTTGCTGCGGGTCCGGTGGCGGCGCCTGGCTGTGGACGCTGGACAGCAACACGGCGCCGACGCCGAGCAGCACGGCGAGCGCCGCGTACACGAGCCCGACGCCCGGGACGCCGAACGCGGTGCCAAGCGCGAAGAAGGCCGTCGCGAGCAGCGGACCGAGCAGGACGCAGCTGCTCTCGATCAGGCCGGCCGCCGTGTACGCCGTGGTGAGCTCGGTCGGGTCGCGCGCGAGCCAGGGGAGCAGGGCCCCGTGCGTCGGTCGCACGAGCGTGAGGAGCCAGCCCACCGAGCAGGCCGCGGCGTAGATCACGATCGCGGGCGCGTCGAGCAGCGCCGCCACGGCGGCGAGCACGCAGGCCACGCTCATCGACGCCTCGGCGAGCATGAAGACCTTCTCGCGCGGGAACCGGTCGCCCAGGACCGAGCCGAGCGGCGCGATGATCGCCGCCGGGATCAGCTGGACCAACGAGATGATCCCGACTGCCGCGGCCCCGCCCTGGCCGAACGCGAACACCATGAGCGCGATGAAGCTCGCCCACTCGCAGATGCTGAACGCGACGAGCGCGAGCTGCGCGCGAGCGAGGTCGGGGTTGCGGAACGAGGCGACCAGGGCTCGAGCCGAGACGACGAGATCGCGTTTGATCTCGGAGATCGCGGAGGTCGTCTCGGCGGGCGGATCGTCGATCGGGGTGCCCTTCTCGTTCGGATCGGTGGCCCGCGGATGGGCCGCCGGGCTCACGTTACGCTCCCGAAGCCCCTTCCATCCCGCCGCGCGACCTCGGTAGCCTTGACCGATGGCGACCGCCGTGTGGACCGGCACCCTGTCGTTCGGCCTGATCACGCTGCCGGTGCGGCTGTATCCGGCGACCCAGCCCAAGGACGTGCGCTTCCACCTGTACGACCGCGAGGGCCGCCGGATCCGCTACCAGCGGGTCGTCGAGGCCGAGCCGGGTCCCGCGTCCGAGCCCGACGAGCCGCCGGCGCCGGCGGCCGCCCGGGACGACGACGCAGCGGCGCGTGAGGAGCGAGCGTTGAGCTCGGGATCCGTCGAGACGCCGGTCGCGTGGGAGGACGTCGTTCGCGGCGTCGAGACCGACGAGGGCGAGCTCGTCACGGTGCCGAGGGAGGAGCTCGAGCGGATCCGCCCCGGACGCAGCCGGTCGATCGACATCGAGGATTTCGTCGAGCTCGAGCAGATCGACCCCGTGACCTTCGACAAGAGCTACTACGCGATCCCGATGACGCCCGAGGCGACCAGGCCCTACGTCCTGTTCCATCACGCGATGCGCGAGGCCGGGCGGATCGGGATCGGGCGGTTCGTGCTGCGGACCAAGCCGCATCTGGTCGCGATCCGACCGATGGAGACGGTCCTGGCCGTCGAGACGATGTTCTTCGGCGACGAGGTTCGTGATCCGGCCGAGCTCGCTCCCGGCCTGGACGGCGTCGAGGTCGACGAGCGCGAGCTGGACCTCGCGGTCACGCTGATCGAGACCCTGAAGACGGAGTGGGATCCTAGCCGCTACGCCGACACGTACCGGGACGAGCTGCTCCGCATGCTCGCGGAACGATCGCCGACGAAGCGCGCCGCCGAGGAGCCGGCGGCCGCGGGCGGGTCACCGGTCGAGGAGCTGATGGCCGTCCTCAAGGAGAGCGTCGCCGCGGCCAAGCGCGACCGGACCCGGAAGAAGGCGACCGGGTAGGTCTCGGGCTACCCGAGCGCCACCTCGACCAGGATCAGCTCGCCGGTCGCGTTCGCCGAGATCTCGACGCGTTCCTCGTCCGTGATCTGCGCGGCGGACCCGGTCTGCATCCGCTCGCCGTTCACGTCGACGTCGCCCTCGATCACGTAGAGGTAGGCGCCGCGTCCCGGCGCGAGCGGATGCTCGACCGAACGACCGGCGTTCAGGCGCGTGACGAACACGTGCGCGTCCTGGTGCACGAGCACGGCGTCGCCGCCGTCACCGCTGATCGCCTTCAGGAGCGTGTCGGTGCGGTCCTGCGTCGTGAACACCTTCTGCTCGACGCCGGGCGGCAGACCGCGTTCGGCGGGCATGATCCAGATCTGGATGAAGCGCATCGGTTCGGTCTCGGACGCGTTCTGTTCGGAATGGTTCGCGCCGCTCCCGAGCGTCATCCGCTGCACCGAACCGGCGGGCAGCGGTCCCGGCGCCCCGCCCACGTCGTCCTCGTGGCGGAACATGCCCTCCACCACGTAGGTCAGCCCCTCGATGTCGCGGTGCGGGTGCATCGGCCACACGGCGCCGGGCACCAGCCGGTCGTCGTTGAACACGCGCATCGTGCCGAACCGCGTGTATTCGGGATCCCGGTAGGTGTCGAACGAGTAGTGCCAGCGGGCGCGGAACCACCCGCCCTCCACGTCGGAGATCTCGTCGTCCTTGCGGATCTTCAGCGGCATCTCGGAGCCTGAGCCCTACTCGGCGAGCTTGCTCGCGAGGACGTCGACCTTCTCGATCGTCGGAGGCTCGGACAGGAGCTCGTCCGCCTTCTCCATCAGCGCGCTGGCGATGGGACCGGACAGGTGTGCGTCTCGACCGGCGTCATCGGGGAAGACGTCGAAGATGCCGAACGTGGACGGACCCAGCCGGATCGCGAACCACGCGGTGGTCGCCTCCTCCTGTTGCGCGAGCGGCAGAGCTCCCGCGAGGAAGTTCGCGACTTCCTCCTCCTTGCCGGGCTTGGCCTCGAGTCGAGCGAGGACTCCGACGGTGACCATGGCAGCTCCCTTCGATCGTCTCAGCCGCCAACCTACCTCGGATGGCGCAAGCGGCAAGAGCGACCGGCGCCCGAGGCGTCGACGTGGCGGACGCATGCGTGTCGGCGTGCGGCCGGTCAGTTCGGCATGTCGGATTCAGTTTTGCCTCGCGAGGTATCTCACATAGCGCGCGTCGTAGGAGATGTCTGGGCCGGTGAGCTTGATCAGGCCTCGGAGGGCTCGAGGACAACAAGCGACACCATCATGTCCCGGCTGCGGGTAAGCTGAGCCGACCCTGGACAGGCCAGAGGGTCCCTGTGACCGAGGACTCGAGGGCCGCCGGTCCCGAGGTGGACGAGGAGCCAGTTGGACAAGATGGTTGCGCCACAGTCGGTTCGGGGCCAGAGGTAGATGCGGATGGATGCGATGCGATTCAGGGAGGTCACCTCTCGGGCCCTGGAACGTGGGTACCGGAGTTGGATGCAGCGGGTGGCCCAGGCGCCAGAGTGGCTGCGATTTCGCATCCTCCAGGTTCGGCTGAGGATCCGGCGCACCTGGACCATTGGCCCGCGCATCCGGCAACGGCGACTGCGCGTCACTCGGGAACAGGTAGTCGGTCTGGTCGGAGCGAGCGTCGGCGCCATCACCGTGATCGGACTCCTGTCAGCTACCGATGTGCAATACCGGGCGACTTCCGGCCTGGGGGGAGCGCTCACGGCGGAAGTCAGTGACTCTGGTGTGCCCTATATCGCGATCGATCCCACCGCGTTGGGAGAGAACGAACCTCAGCAGGCAAGTGGAGGTGACCAGGGTGGTGGTTCCTCGCCAGTCCTCTTGATCCCCTTCACCGGCAACCTCCTTACGTTCGGCGGACAAACTCCCGTTAGCGGCTCCGGAACCGATACGGGTCACGGGACCGACCCGGCCCCAGGGCACGATCCCGGCCCTGGGATCCATCCCGGTCCGAAACCGTCGCCGGACCCATCCCCGTCGCCGGGTCCCTCGCCCTCGCCCTCGCCCGACCCGGGGCCGACTACGAGCCCCTCACCCCAACCGTCGCCGTCCCCAGACCCCTCTCCGGACCCCTCCCCGTCGCCGTCTCCGGACCCGTCGCCAGACCCCTCCCCCGATCCCTCACCGTCCCCGGATCCCTCGCCCGACCCCCCGCCCACCGGGCCCACCGGGCCTTCCGGGTCTTCCGGGCCCTCCGTCTAGTGAACCTATCCGCTCGGACAGAGTAGGAAGACAAGACTCGAATCATGGGGGCACATCCGGTAGATGATCAGTTTGACATCGCCGGTCTCCGGGGGAATGGTCAAGGACCGAACGTTTCGCCGTCATGACAAAGGCGGGATGAGACGCCGCCGTCGTGGCGATGACGGGTACCGAGGTAGGGCCGACGTCTTACGATTTGAGTATCGCTCGTGCGCCGGGCAGGACTCGAACCTGCGACCCGCTGCTTAGAAGGTATACGGGAGCCGAGCGACGTGCGTCACTGCCTACGAGCAGAGTGACAGGGGAGCGGCTGCCTACCAGTTAGCGGGTCGGTTCGCGCATCGTCCCCCGGTGCTAGCGTCCGATCCCGTGCGACCCGATCAGCTCGAGCGCCAGCTACAGGAGCGCCTCGACGCCCTCGGTCCCGCTCCCCGCGCCGAGCTCCTCCACGTCCTCATAGAACGCCAGCAGGCGAAACTAGAAACGGATGTCGCCTTCACAGTGTCCAGTGTATTCACGACTTCTGCGGCCACCGCGGAGTTCACATACAAAGGTCCCGTCGGCTTGCGCGAACTGACCGGTTCCTCCTACGACCTGATTCTCGGTGCGTCCCACGAAGATTTCGGGGCTACGACTGACCGTAACGCTCCCGTGGTACTTGACCATGAGCACGTCTCCGCTCGCGGTCCTCAGCCTCCACCTCCCTTCCGCGATCCTCCCTCTTTCGAAGGAAGGGTCGGCGCAGTGGCTCCCGACGAAGGTGACCGGGCCGAGGACGTTGAAGTCGCCCATCCCGTGGCTGAGGAGCGAATAAGAGAGGCCCTGGTATCCTCCGTCGCTCGCATTCGCGTTGCAGCGGTCCAACGATAGAGCTCCCTGCGGCGACCAGATCGTGTCCGTGCCCGAGAAGCTGCCACGAAACACCTTCGTCGTCGGCTCGGGGTCGTTGCTGCAGGCAGACAGCCAAACGATCAGCAGGACAACAAGCGCTTGCCGAAACATGACGTGGTCAGGGAACGACTTCACACGCTGCAAGTACTTGACTCGCAACTGCTCCGTCAAGTCCTTCCCTGGGCAACCTGGAGCGCCAGTGTTTCCGAGGGGCGCGCACGCGGGCAGCGGTTTCGACGGCATAGCCTCAGGTCATGGATCCTCATCTGCGCCCCGATGAGCTCGAACGCCGACTCCGTAAACGCCTGGACGCCCTCGGGCCGGCTCCCCGCGCCGAGCTGCTCCACGTCCTGATGCTCTCCGACTTCGAGCGGGCCGACCGGATCGGAGAGTTCTGGGGCTACCCGGAGAGCCGCGCCTTCGCCGAGCTGCTGATCGACTGCGAGGAGGATCGGACGCTCCGAGCGGTGCTGGTATGCATGCTGCGACAGGCTGACCGCCAGTCCATTCTGGTCCATTGCGCTACCGGGAAGGCGCAACGTACGCTCGCCCGCTCTTTGCATAGCGCAAAGGTGACAAGGGGGAGGGTCAATGCGTCCCGGATTGATTGCTGTGGGTGTTACGTGGAGGACAGTCGTTCAAGTCACCGGTGCATTGCTGCTGGTTGCGACGCTTGTGACCGTCGTGGGTGTGAGACCGGCACATGCTGACTTCGGTGATTGGGAAGGGACGGCCACCATCGAAGGCGACCACGACGGTTACAAGTACCGGTACGACTTCACCGTGGAGACTCTCGACAACGACCGGTCGTCGGCTCAGCCCATAGAGGTGGACGCAAAGTACGACTTGGTTACGCCGAACGGCGACTGCTTCATCCATTCTTATGGGACAGGGAACACCGGAACCGGCACGTTTGTGATCGCCTGGCAGCCCGCCGGTCTGACCGTTGGGGTAAGCCTCGTACCTTGGGATGTGCCGATCACGATCACGGATGAGTACGGCGGTCCGGTCGCATCGGGTTGCGAGCAGAAGACCGAGGTACGGCCGCCCGGACAGGTCTCATCGCTTGCAGATGGTGGTATCGCGGTGCTGGTGGACCCGCTCCAGGAGGCCGTTGTCTATTCAGAGACGACCCCCGCCGACGGCCAGCTTGTGTCGTTCAGGCTCACCCGGTCGATCTGCACCGGGTACGATACGGATGGAGACGGTGTCTCTGACTGTGACGAAGTCCCGAACCACACCGATCCGACAGATCCAGGAAGCATGCCTCCCCTGAGCCGGATCACGCCGACCGCTACAACCTGCGGTCGGTTCGCGAACGGGACGGCAGCAACGCTGCAGACTCTTCGCTACTCGTTGAAAGGTCAGAAGATTCAGCAGGTTGATCCCGGCGTGTTCTTCTACTGGGTCCGTGTTGCGGACGGCGGCACGTACACGATCACGCAGACACCAGCCGCCAACACCGTGACGAAGACCTTCGCCATGGCAAACGGCAGCTTTGGCTACGATTCCGGTTGCGTAAAGCAATCAGCAAAGCCGGCGCAGGGCGCTGCGGGAGCGGTCAGCATCATCGTCACAGGACCCGGGTACATTGGTATCAAGTACAGCGGGTCGAGTCTTGCTGGCCATGGGGCGCCCAATCCCTCGATGTTGCACTACGACTTGGCGACGACCGAGATTGCCGGTTCTACGAAAGGACTGGATCTCAGCAAGAAGAACTAGTTCTCGAGGAGCCCCATAGCGTCGACGCGGGGCGAGTTCGTCCTGGACGGCACCGCTCGCCGCCCAGCACGGCGAGCCATTCGTCTAGGCATGGTGGTCGAGGCCTCCGGCCGCAGATGATCGGAGGCCCGACCTCCAGCGTGCCGAGCGGATCCGCGAGTTCTGGGCTATCCGCAGAGCCGCACCTTCGCCGAACGGCTGATCGACTGCGAGGAGGATCGGACGCTGAGGGGGTGCTGGTCGGGATGCTGCAGGGAGCGTAATCGGCAAGTCCCTCGGAGTTGAGAAGCCGTTGCTCGGAGCGGCACCGCTATTCACTTGCGGCCGCGACCCTCCGGCATGAGGATGGGCGTTCCTCGACATGGAGGGAGGGGCCATGCGACGCAAGCTCGCGGTCTTGGTTGCCAGTCTGCTGGTAGCCGGCGGCGCCGGAGCCGCCTCGATCGTCGCATCGTCGTCGGCAACCGCCGCAACGACGATTACGGTGACCGAGCATGCGGTGACCGACCACTTAACGGATGTCGGGAAGTCCGGGATCGGCCCGGGTGATCTGCTCACGTTCCACAACCCAATCTACAACTCGACAGACACCACGCAGGTTGGGACTGACCAGGGCTCCTGCATCCGGATCACCAAGTTCAAGGAGGACCAGACGGGCTCCTGGGAATGTGAGTGGACGACCTTCCTGAACGATGGCACCGACACCATCACCGTCGAGTCGCCCTACTACGACACCGGTCTTGGTGTCGGGGCGATCACGGGCGGCACCGGCGCCTACGTGGGGGCAAGCGGCTCGCTCGACCTCAACTGCTTCTCTGAGACCAGGTGCACGTTCACATTCACTCTGTCGTAGTGAATCTGTAGATGGGGAGGGTGGGCCTCCGACCGGATGCACGGAGGTCCACGACCCCGTCCCAGCGAGCGGGCTCTGATCGACTGCGAGGAGGACCGGACGCTGCGGGCGGTGCTGGTCAGGTGTTGTGGACGCCGAACTCCAGGCAGAGTGGACCGCGATCTGCATCGCCGGGCGTGGACCTCGATGGGCGTGACGCTCTCGAAGCATCACCCGCCGGTCGCCGTAAGTTCGCGGATGAACAGCTTGTGGCGAGAGCGCCTCGGTCGCTTGGTTCGCTGGTCCAGCAGCATGTAGCGGGCCTTCTCCAGCCCCATGCCAGACCTCTCGGCGAGCGACAGCTGAATCGTGAAGTCATCCTCAGACGTCGCCGCCATCAACTCGCCTGTCACCAGCACACGGGGCTGGCTCCAGATGAGGACGCGGAAGTCCTCCAGTCGCTCAGGCAGATAGCGCCTGGACACCGGAAAGTACAGCGTGGCGGTGGTTTCATCGAACAGATAGCCGCGAGCGTTGTCCCAACCGGGGTTCGCCGTGTTCAGGCACAGCCTTCCAGTTCGACGCACGAGGTTGAGCAACTCTGACGGCAAATCGGCCATGAGCTTCAGATTACGTCGCACCCTCGCCGAACTCCTGATCGACTGCGAGGAGGACCGGACGCTGCGGGCGGTGCTCGTCGGGATGCTGCGGGAGATGAAGCCCGGCTAGCCGACAAGCGCGTGGTCAGAGAGGATGGCCCGCGTGGACTGGGTGCGGAACTTCTATGCCAAGCAGTACGAGTGGGCAGACTGGCGACGTCGATGGAGCGACTTCGACCCGAATGAAAGGGACCCCCGCGTCGATGCGGTCATCCGGCATGCTGGGTCGGAGCCCCTCCGGATCCTTGAGCTCGGGTCTGGCACGGGCACGACCGCCGCCGCTCTTGCGGTCGCAGGGTGCACGATGTTGTGGCCATCGAGATGCAGGGCGAGCTCGCCGCATACACACCAACGTACTCGCAGGCGTGGTGACGGGAGGATCCCTCCGTGCGATCGCGGGCGACTTCTACGATACCGGACCCCCGGGGAAGTTCGAAGTTGTCGCTTACTTCGATGGGTTCAGGATCGGAACCGACGAGGACCAGCGGCGGTTGCTGCGTCGGATCGTCGGGTGGCTGGTACCGGGTGGGTGCGCCCTCGTGGACGTGCTGGTCCCGTGGTACTGGTCCCGTCGTGCCGGGAACGAGGAAGAGTTTCCGCCAGGGAGCGGGGTTCGCTATCTCGACGGGTTCGACCCAGGGGAATGCCGCATGACCGAGCGGATGTGGCGCGTTGGACACGAGGACGCGGCCGTCACCCAGTCGCTCGGTGCTATTCCCCCGCCGACCTCCACCTGTTGCTCGAAGGAACGGGACTCTCGGTTGTCGACGTCGAGCCCTTCACCGACGAGGGGTACAGCGAGCCCTGTGAGCTCCCCGACGCGATGCTCTACCTCGCCACGCTTACACCCACCTAGTCCCTGATCGACTGCGCGGGTATCGGCCCTAATGACCAAGGCAAGATAGGTCTTTCGACCGAGACAGTGGCGACCCCAAAGAGCCGATGTCTATGTGGCACACACGACCTACTGGAGTGCCGATGACGAACCCCAATCTCTCTGCGGTCCGCTGGATCGACCCCGACGCAAGTCCGGCCAGCACCTGCTCCTGGTGCCAACACATCGAGTTTCTCCATGCCCACTCCGGACCGTGCCTGTTCTCCCGGTGCACGTGTCCATTCTTCACCCCGGTGGACGAGCCGGAAGGTCAAAGCATCGGATGACAGTCCAATGAGAGCGAACGTCGAGCCCCTTCGACCCTCGCAACAGGACGGCTCAACCAGGGTGTTCTGCGCGGCATGTGGACACTCGGAGTTCGTCCACGATGGCAATCGGGAGTGCCGCTACTCCGTGTGCGATTGCAACCGTTTCGTCGTGGGCGCGGAAGCACGGGACCCCTCGGCCAGGTCCCTCCCCCTGGGCATCCGCGCCTGCTCCCCGATGGGTTGGGGCACCGGTTCGAGATCGGTTCCCCAACCCTGCGGCCTTCGTTCCTGGGTCCTCTACGCATAGCGGAGCGCGAAGCATCACCGCACATGCCGTCGGCTGATCACGGTGGCGTTGTCCAATGGCGTCGCTGCCCGAGATCGAACGCCGACTACGGGAGCGTCTCGACGCCCTCGGCCCCGCTCCCCGCGCCGAACTTCTCCACGTCCTGATGCTCCCCGACTTCGAGCGGGCCGATCGGATCGGCGAGTTCTGGAGCTACCCGCAGAGCCGCACCTTCGCCGAGCTGCTGATCGACTGCGAGGAGGACAAGACGCTGCGGGTGGCCGTGTTCGGGTTGCTCAGGGAGATGGAGCGGAAGTAGCCAGGCCGCACGGCGAGCCGGCCATCTGAGGCGGTGCCTGCATCCGCCGCGGCTCTGGGCCCGCATGGACCGGGTCCGGATATCGATGATGGGTGCTCATCCGTCCCTGGGCCTCCATTGGGCTCTGGCTTGTGCGGTCAACTGCCGGGGTCGTGAGTGCGATTCGGCCTAGGTCCTTTGTCAGGGTAGGCCGAGAAGGCTACATCGGCTACGGTGCCTAGAGAGTGACAAGTTCCTTCCTCGAGCGCCCAGGGCGACAAATGACATGAGCTTCGATCAGACCGATCGCCCGGCCTTCCGAGTGGTGAGACGGGGCTACGACCGGGTCCAGGTCGATAGGTACCTCGACTCGTTGGGAGTCGACGTGGGCGCCCGGCAGCGGGCGAAAACGGCCCCCGAAGATCCGGCGAGCCAGGCCCGCTACGCCCCCGTATCGGACCACGTCGCCCAAGTCATGCAGGCCCTTGACGACGAGGTCGAGCGGCTCCGTGCGCAGGCAAACGAGGAGGTCGAGCGGATGCTCTCGGAAGCCCGGTCTGACGCCGATCGGATCCAACACGACGCCAAGATCAGGGCGATCGAGGCCCGGAACTCGGCGAACGACGCTCTGCGAGAGGCGCGTCAGGCCGCCGATGCGATCCAGAACGACGCCAAGGAAACGGCCGAACGGACCCTCGCAACCGCCGATGAGTTCCTGAACGAAGCGCGGCAGCAGGCCGGTCGGACCTCTCCGATCTCAAGCACCGGCGACATTCGCTCCATGGCAAACTGACGCGCACGCGGAACGCGGTCGATGAGGCGTTGAGCGATCTCGATTCGGACCTCGACGAGGAGGGACTCAACGAAGTGGTCCTTCTCCTCGAGGACGACGGTTCCGAAGAAAGCGTCGACGGATAGCGGGTCGGCGGCTTCCCAGCGAAGCATTGCGCGCACAGGGGGAGGCCGCGCCGCACGGCGAGCCCGTGGTCTGATGCGGCGTGACCGGTAGCCTTCCGGCTCGATGCTCACGGCGTTCGGGGTCGCCGCTCTCTCGTTCATGATGCTGATGTACGCGCTCGAGCATCGGGGACGTGGATTCGTCCTTCGCCGTCGGTTGTTTCTTGGCGAGCGCCTACGGTTTCCTTTCGGGATCGTGGCCGTTCGGCATCATCGAGGCGGTATGGGGAGTCATAGCCCTTCGCAAGTTCATCTCGTCGAGCGTCGGGAACTGGAAGGAGAGAAGAACGCGCCCGAGCAGTCCATCCCGCCTCCGCACCGGGACACACTGGGCGCATCGGGAGCCCGCGCCGCACGGGGAGCCTGCGGAGCCGTTTCCCTCGGGCCCTAGCTCTTGTTAGAGCACGGCCTCGACCGGCGAGGCCGATCTCGAACGAGTCGGCGAGCCTGCGGATCTCGCCGAGGTCCGATGTGTCACGCCGGTGTGACGTTTGGTCGGTGTCCGTGCCCATGTCCCCCTGTCCAGTTAGCGGCTCACTATGCGCTGTGCGAAGGTGAGTCCTCAACCGACGAGGCCAGATATGGCCTCTGACCTGCGGAAGTGCGCCGGGCAGGACTCGAACCTGCGACCCGCTGCTTAGAAGGCAGCCGCTCTGTCCAGACTGAGCTACCGGCGCTGACCCCGATTGTAGGGGCCAGCGCCGTCGGACGGCTGCGTTCGGCTCAGAACGTGACCGAGGCCGTGTTCGAACAAACGGTCGTGTTGTACTCGCATACCTTGTAGACGATCGTCCCATCGCTGGTCATGACGACGTCCGTGAACGAGCCGGTGTTGGCCGCCGCTCCGATGTTGCCGCCGTCGCGGAACAGCGACATGTACTGCGACGTCGCGCCCGTCCACGTCAGTATCACGAGCTTCACCGTCGCGAAGAAGGTCTGTCCACTCGCCGTCAGCGTGAACGTCCCCGGTTCGGGCGGAGGAGGCGGGGGCGGGGGCGGGGCGGAGGAGGGGGCGGAGGCGGCGACGGGGACGCCGTGAAGCCCGAGAACAGCAGGCGGTTCGGCGAGCCGGACCCGGGGCTCTTGACGACCCCCTGCGTCGCGCTCGAGGTGATCGTCGAGGCGACCAGGGCAGGTGTCGCAGTCGGGTTCGTCTGGAGGTAGGTGGCGACCACGCCCTCCACGTGTGGCGTCGCCATCGACGTGCCGCTGATCGTGTTCCTGGCGGTGTGTCGCCCGACCCCTTAGGGCATAGGAACGTTGGGCGATTCTGTGCGCCCGCATCGCGACGGCGCATCGGCCGAAGGGCTAGGGCTCGGGCACGATCGGGGTCCGAACGGACGCACCCGGTGGGGGGACGCCGAAGCCTCAGCGCCGCGGGACGTGGAGCGTGCCGAAGACCGAGCGCTCGCGCCGTTTCGGTGGAGGGGGTGTGGCCGCGACCGCGTCGGCCGAGGTGAGACGCTCGCCCAGGATCTCGTGCGCGCTCGGGCGATCGGGGGCGACGAGGTACTTCACGCGCAGGGGCTCCCGGCGACGAGCTCCCTCAGGACCGGCTCGTCAGCCGGCGCCATCCGGGAGTCCGGCGGCACGATCCGGGTCCAGGCGAGCGGGCTCGGCACGCCGTCGGGCGAGAGCACGGTGACGAGCGCCTCGCCGATCCCGAGCGACGTGAGCGCCTCCTCCACGTCGTGGTGCTCCGTGATCGGGAACGTCCGCGCGGTCTTGCGCAGGTTGTCCGCGTCCTTCGGCGTGAACGCTCGGAGCGCGTGCTGCACGCGGTGGCCGAGCTGGCTCAGCACGGGTGGCGGGACGTCGGTGGGGGCGTGGGTCACGAAGAACACCCCGACGCCCTTCGAACGGATCAACCGAGCGGTGAGCTCGATCTGTTCGAGCAGCGCGTCGGAGGCGTCGTCGAACAGCAGGTGCACCTCGTCGAAGAAGAACGCCAGCACGGGTTCGGCCGTGTCGCCGATCTCGGGCAGCGTCGCGTACAGGCGCGCGAGCAGCCAGAGCATGAACGTCGAGAACAGAGCGGGGGCGATCCATCACGTCGGCGAGCTCGAGCAGGCTGATCACGCCCCGGTCGCCGTCGCGGCGCAGCAGGTCGGCGACGTCGAACGCCGGCTCGCCGAAGAACGCGCCGGCTCCCGCCTCCTCGAGCGTGAGGATCGACCGCAGCACGACCCCCACGGATGCCTTCGAGATGCCGCCGTACTCCTCGAGCACCGGCTTGCCCTCGTCCGACGTGAGGAACCGCAGGGTCGTGCGGACGTCCGCCAGGTCGAGCAGCGGCAGGTCGCGGTCGTCGCAGAAGCGGAACACGAGCGACAGCACCGCGGTCTGGGTCTCGTTCAGGTCGAGCACCTTGGCGAGCAGCACGGGCCCGAACGACTCGACCGTGGCCCGGACCGGGCGCCGGCTTCGCCCGTCAGCGAAAGCGGTTCGACCGGATGCGAGCGGGGCTCGACCGTCCAGCCCAGGGTCGCCGCGCGTTCGGCGACCTTCGGATCGGCGGCGTCGATCGGCTGCGCGAGGCCCGAGAGGTCGCCCTTGACGTCCGCGACGAACACCGGCACCCCCGCGTCAGAGAGCTGCCCGGCGATCACCTGCAGCGTCTTGGTCTTCCCCGTGCCGGTGGCGCCGGCGACGAGCCCGTGCCGGTTCACGGTGGACAAAGGCAACAGCACCCGAACGTCGGCGAGCACCTCGCCGTCGAGCATCGGCGATCCGAGGACCACACCCGATGCGTCGTCCGGGTAGCCGGCGCGGAGGTCGGTCTCGAACCGCTCGTCCACGGCGTGACGATAGCCCGGGGACGCGTCCGGGCGCCGTGATGGCGCTCGGGCGTAGCATCCGAACCATGCCGGCGAAAAGCAAGCCCGCGTCGAAACCCAAGACGACGAAGCCCAAGAGCCCGAAGATGCCGACCGCGGGGCCGAAGACCGTCGAGCGCTTCGACGAGCTCGCCGAGACCTTCGTCGCGCGCGGCGCGACGCGCTCGCAGATGTTCGGGATGCCGGTGCTCAAGGCGGGGGACAAGGTATTCGCGGGGACGTACGGCGACGCGATGACGTTCAAGCTCGGGCCCGACGATCTCGAGAAGGCCCGATCGCTGGCGGGCGTCGAGGCGTTCGAGCCGATGAAGGGCCGTCCGATGAAGGAGTGGGTGCTGGTCCCGCTCGCGCAGGCGAGGCGCTGGTCGGACCTCGCGGAGCGGGCGTTCGACTACCTCTCGTAGGGCCGCTTACCCGGCGTCGAGCCGCGAGGCCAGCGACGTCGCTTCGCGCTCGGTGAGCCCGCTCGCCACGACGACGTCCCCGCTCGTGATCGGCGCCTCCACGGTGGGTGCCGACACGATCCGGCCGTCGACGACGATCGCGATCCGCGAGCCGATGGTGGTCTCCGTCGCGGTCTCGAGTGCGGCGGTCCCGTCGGCCGTCAGGTTCACCGAGACCGACCAACCGGAGCTCGGCGGCGCGTCCGGATGGGCCGCCGCGTTCTCGACGTCGCCCGCGTCCACGATGCGAGGGCCGAGCACGTACTTGTCCCCGGCAGGTCCGAGCAGGACGATGCGTGGCGCCTCCAGGGCGGCTCCGACACAATCTCGGAGCCCTTCGCCCCGATCCGCGCACGTGAGCTCCGTCTGGTCCCAGGCGGCCGCAGATCTCGGCACGACCTCGACGACCGGGCGCAGCTGGAACGCCCCGCCGTTCGAGACGGCCGTCGAACCCGAGGGCGGCGGCTTGTCCGGGGTGGAGCCGCACGCCGCGGCGATCACGAGCGCGAGGAGCCACCAGACCCACCGACGATCTTGCTGGGTTGGGGTCCCTCCGGCCGCGCGCCGAACCATCGCCGCGCGGGTGTCCGAGACCTACAGGGCCGGCGTGTCGAGGATCTTCCGGGTCCGCTTGGCCATGCCCTCGAGCAGTCGGATCGCGAGGTCCGGCTCCTTGCGCAGGAGCTTGCGGAACTCCGAGCGCTCGATCCTCACGGTCTCGAGCGGCGTCTCGGCGACGACGGTCCGGCTCCGAGAGTCGCCGTCCAGCAGCGAGAGCTCGCCGAAGAACTCGCCGCGCCCGAGCTCGGCCTCCTTCTTCCCGCCCGGCGTCGTGCCGGCGACCACCTTCGCCTTGCCGTTCGTGATGACGTAGAACGCCTTGCCCGGGTCGCCCGCCTTCACGATCACCTGGCCCTCGTGGTAGATGCGTTCCTCCGACAGCGAGGCGACCCGGGACAGGTCGAGCTTCGTGCAACCCTCGAACAGCGGGACCCGTCCGAGGAGGTTGACCATGGGGCGACGCGCGCTTGCCATGGGGGCATGGTCGCAGCCGTCGGCCCGGGCTGCAAACGGCGGCCGTCGGGGGTCCGAACGGCGACGCTAGGATGGCTCGATGGCGCGGACCGTCTCCTCGTCGATCGCCGGCCGAACGCGCGAGGACGCGCCCGGCGGCACGCAGGACGTCCCGAACCCGGCCCGGCTCGACGAGATCGTCGCGACGGTGGGCCTGGCGGACGCCACGACCTTCGTGGAGGCCTGCGCCGCGGCTCGGAACGCGCAGCGCGACTGGGCCCGCGTCCCGGCGCCCGTGCGGGGGCGCGCGATCCAGCAGCTCGGGCGCCTGGTCGAGGACAACGCAGAGACGCTCGCGCGGATCATGACCCGCGAGATCGGCAAGCCGATCGCGGAGGCGCGCGGTTCGGTCCAGGAGGTCGTCGACACGTGCAACTTCTTCGTGTCGGAGGGACGGCGGCTCTACGGGATGACCGTCCCGTCCGAGCTCCCGGACAAGCAGCTGTTCACGTTCCGCAACCCGGTCGGCGTCGCGGCGATCGTCACGGCGGGGAACTTCCCGGTCGCGGTCCCGTCCTGGTACCTCGTCCCGGCGCTCCTGTGCGGCAACGCGGCCGTGTGGAAGCCGGCCGAGTACGCGCCCGCCACCTCGGAGGCGCTCGCCCAGCTGTTCCTGCACGCCGGCTTCCCCGACGGGGTGTTCAACATGGTGCTCGCCGATGGGGCCTCGACCTTCGAGGGGCTCTCGCAGGCGCTCGAGGCCGGGCTGGTCGACAAGGTCGGGTTCACGGGGTCGAGCGAGGTGGGGCGGCGGCTCGGCGAGCTCTGCGGCCGCCACCTGCAGACGCCGTGTCTGGAGCTCGGCGGCAAGAACCCGCTCGTCGTGATGCCCGACGCCGATCTCGAGCTCGCGGTCGAGGGCGCGCTGTTCAGCGGGTTCGGCACGGCGGGGCAGCGGTGCACGTCGCTGGGGACCGTGATCGTGCACGGAAGCGTGCACGACGAGTTCCTCGAGCGCTACGCGGAGGCCGTCGAGACCGCGCCGATCGGCGATCCGTTCGAGGACGTGCTGTATGGCCCGATGATCTCGTCGCGGTTCTGCGAACGGTTCCTCGGGTGGCTCGACTGGGTGCAGCCGCATCACACGCTCCGCGGTTCGACCGGTACCGGCCGGATCACGCGCGAGAACCCGCGCGAGGGCTTCGTCGGCGACGCCGACGCCGGGCTGTTCGTGCACCCCACGATCGTCGACGGCGTCACGATGGACGACGACCTCTACAAGCAGGAGACGTTCGGGCCGATCGTGGGCGTGGCGTCGTTCGGCGACTTCGACGAGGCGATGGCGCTCGCGAACGGCCACGGCTACGGACTGTCGGCCTCGATCTACACGACCGATCCGCTCAACGTGTTCCGGTTCCGCGAGCGCATCTCCGCGGGCATGGTGAGCGTGAACAACTCGACGACCGGCGCCGAGGCCCATCTGCCGTTCGGCGGCAACGGGCGCAGCGGCAACGGGGCCCGGCAGTCCGGCGTGTGGGTGCTCGATCAGTTCACGCGCTGGCAGGCGATGAACTGGGACTACTCGGGCAAGCTGCAGAAGGCGCAGATGGACGTCGCGGACGTCTCCGCCGACCCGTCGTTCCGGCTGACCGAGCCGTGAGCGACGACCTGACGCGCATCCGCGCCGGGTGGCTGGTCGACGTGGTCGCCGGCGAGGTGCTCCGAGATCGCGTCGTCACCATCCGCGGCGACCGCATCGAGTCGGTCGGCGACGACGACGGCGCGCCGGTCGAGCTCGACCTGTCCCTCCACACGGTGCTCCCAGGGTTGATCGATTGCCATGCCCACCTGATCGGCGAGATCGAGGGCGGGCACGGGTACGCGGCGCTCGTGCAGCGCACCGGCGCGCAGGAGGCGCTCACGGGCGTTCGGAACGCGCGCGACACGGTGCTGGCCGGGTTCACGAGCGTCCGCGACGTCGGGACCTTCCGCGCGTTCGTCGACGTGGCGCTGCGTGACGCGATCGAGGCGGGCGACGTGCTCGGTCCGCGGATGTTGTGCGCGGGCGCGTACGTGACGAGCTCCGGCGGCGGCGGGGACGTGACGGGTCTCGCGCCCGACGTCGACGCCGTGATCCCGCGCGAGCTTCGGTTCGGCGTCGCGAACTCGGTCGACGAGGTGCGCCGGGTGGTGCGCGAGATCCTCCACGGCGGCGCCGACTTCATCAAGGTCATCGCGACCGGCGCGGTCCTGACCGAGGGCACCGTCCCGTCCGCGCCCGAGTTCAGCGAGGCCGAGATCCGAGCGGCGGTCGAGGAGGCCGCGCTGTACGAGACCCACGTCGCCGCCCACGCACACGGCGCCGAGGGCATCAAGCGGGCGATCCGGGCCGGCGTTCGCTCGATCGAGCACGGTTCCTTGATGGACGACGAGTCGATCGCGTTGATGGCCGAGCACGGCACCTACCTGGTCGCGGACGTGTGGATGGGGGACTGGACGATCGAGCAGGGCGAACGCGAGGGCTGGTCGCCGAACGTGATGCGCAAGCTGCGCGAGACCACCGACGTGCAGCGCGAGGGGTTCGCCAAGGCCGTGGAGGCGGGCGTCCGGATCGCGTTCGGGACCGACAGCGGGACCTACCCGCACGGGATGAACGCGCACCAGTTCGCGACGATGGTCAAGCTCGGGATGACGCCGATCGAGGCGATCCGCTCGGCCACCGTAGTGGCCGCCGAGCTCCTCGGGTGGCGAGACCGGGTGGGTGCGATCGAGCCCGGGCTGTTCGCGGACCTCGTCGCCGTTCGCGGCGACGTGCTGAGCGACGTCGGGCTGCTGACCGACGTCGACGTCGTGATGAAGGGTGGAGGGATCCTCTCGGCCGGCTGAGCCCGGTTTCCACCGGTCGGGGTCCCGGAGTACGCTTTCGAGCCTGTCGCCGGCTACGCGGAACACGGAAGGAGCACGCCGATGAAGACCTGTCCGTACTGCGCCGAGGAGATCAAGGACGCGGCGATCAAGTGCCGCTGGTGCGGATCGTGGCTCGTCGACGAGGTCCCCGCCGCGGCGGTGACGCCGCCCACGATGGCCGAGGCGTCCAAGGCCGAGGAGCCGAAGGTCGAGCCCAAGGTCGAGGAGAAGAAGGCTGTGGCGCCGCCGCAGGCCACGATGATGGCGCCGGTCCCGGCCGTCCAGCCGGAGGTCGAACCCGCCCCGGCGCAGGCACCGGCCGCGGCAGCTCCCGAGCCCGCGACCGCGCAACCGGCCGCCGAGGCGGCACCGGCGGCCGCAGCACCCGCTCCGGAGGCGAAGATCGAGTTCACGCACACGGGTTCGCGCTATCTGCTCGGGTACGCGCCGGATCATTTCGGGATCTGGGACCGGAACACGCCGCAGCAGCCGGTCGAGACCTTCCCTCGCAACGACGACGGATGGGCCGCGGCGTGGGCCCGCTACGCCGCGATCGAGACGAGCTGGATGGACCTCCGCACGGGCCAGAAGTCCGGGTAGGCTTCACCCGGCTACGAGCCGGGATCCGAGCGAGAGCCAGACCCTGTCTCGGCCGGTGCGGAGAACCTTCTCGGGTTCGGCACCGAATGCGAACCGTACCGGAAGCTTCATCCGCTCGAGCCGAAGCTGAGGGGCTCATTGCCACAGCCATCGCTTCCCGGCCGCGCCCGCGCTCGTGGCGAGCGTGAGCGGTCGCGCGATCGTCTCGCCCGCAGCCGCGGGCTGAGGTCCGCTTCCTTCGTCACGCGGGTAGCCGTCGCAGCCTCGGTCGCACTGACCGGAGCCTTCTCGGCGATCGCGGCCGCCGCGCTCCCGGGGGCACAGCGCAACAAGAGCGCGGATCACGCGAGCCATGGTTCGCCGTCATCTCCGGCTCCGCTCGTCGCGCTGCCGCCTCCCAACGACGGTACGGGCGGCCTGCCGGCCCCGCCGCCTCAGGTCCCCGTTCCGGGTGTCGGCTCGGGACAGGTGGGATCAGGGGGATCCTGATGGCATCGCCGGGCGTTACGACGTTCCCTGCGCTCGGGACGACCGCGACCGTGATCGCCTCGGATGTCGGGCGACTGGTCGAAGCGGTGACTGTCGTTCGCGACGAGATCGACCAGATCGACCGGGCGTGCAGTCGCTTCCGCACTGACTCCGACCTCGCTCGGCTCCACGGCTCGCCGGACCGGTGGACGACGGTGAGCCCGGCACTCTTCGAAGCCGTCGAGGTGGCCCTCGGTGCCGCGCGAGCGACGGACGGTGCCGTCGACCCGACGGTGGGCGACGCCGTGCGACGGATGGGCTACGACCGGGACTTCGCGCGGATCGCACCGACCGGCCCGCGGATCAGCTCTCGCCCAGCCCCGGGGTGGCGGGTCGTCGAGACGGATCCGGAGCGGTGCGCGATCCGGCTACCGGCAGGCGTCCTGCTCGATCTCGGTGCGACGGCGAAGGCGTTGGCGGCCGACCACGCAGCTGCGAGGGCGGTCGCGGTGACCGGCGGCGGCGTCCTCGTCTCTCTCGGGGGCGATCTGGCGGCGTTCGGAGACGCCCCGGCGGGAGGGTGGACGGTGTCGATCGCGGACGATCACGGCGATGCGATCGGCAACGGCGAGGTCGTGGGCATCTCGAGCGGCGGGCTCGCCACGTCGAGCACCACGGTTCGGCGCTGGACGCGGGGCGGCATGCCGGTGCACCACGTCGTCGACCCGATGACCGGCCGGCCCGCGGCGGAGGTCTGGCGGACCGTCTCCGTGACGGCGGCTCGGTGCGTCGATGCGAACACGGCGACGACCGCGGCGATCGTGCTCGGGGAGCGCGCCGTCGGATGGATCCGAGCGCTGGGGCTCCCGGCCCGGCTCGTGCGCGCCGACGGCCGGATCGTTCGCCTGTGCGGCTGGCCAGACGCGGTGGCGGCGTGAGCCTGTTGGCCGCCTCGATCGAGTCACGAGCGCTCTGGTACCTGACGCGGGGAAGCGGAGCGGTTTCGCTCCTGCTGTTGACGGCGATCGTCGTGCTGGGTGTCGCGAACGTCGCCCGTTGGTCTCCCGAGCGCACCCCTCGGTTCGTGGTCCAGCGCGTCCATCGCGATCTCTCGCTCCTCGTCCTGGTGTTCATCGCGATCCATATCGCGACGGTCGTGATCGACGGGTTCGCGCCGATCCGATGGGTCGACGCCGTCGTGCCCTTCGGCTCGGCGTACCGTCCGATCTGGCTGGGGTTCGGAGCGTTGGCGTTCGATCTCCTCCTGGCGATCGCCATCACGAGCCTGCTCCGAGCTCGGCTCGGCTACCCGATCTGGCGGGCGATCCACTGGACGACCTATGGAACCTGGGTGGTCGCGGTCCTCCACGGTGCCGGTGTCGGTAGCGACACGAGTACACCCTGGATGTTGGGGTTGGTCGGCGTCTCGGTCGGCGCCGTGCTGGCCGCGGCCGTGTGGCGGATCGCTCGCGGGTGGGATGGGTGGGAGCCCGCACGCGTCCTGCTCGTCGTGGGCGCCGTCCTGATGCCGCCGGCGCTCGCCGTGTGGATGGTGACCGGTCCGCTGCGAGGAGGGTGGGCGGTGCGTGCCGGCACGCCGACCGATCTGCTGGCCGCCGCCGCCGCGACCGCGTCCGCACCATCCGTCGCCGCGATCGTCCTTCCTCAGCAAGCAGACTTCTCCGGCTCGGCGAACCTCGACCGCGCCTCGACGGGCGAAGCCGCGACGCTGTCCACGTCGGTGCAGACCACCGGACCAGATCCCGCTCTCGCTCAGCATCCTGCTCGACGGGGAACAGGAGACCGAGGGCTTCTCGGTACGCTCGGGCACCATCCGGCTGATCCCGCCGCAGGGAGCCGCCACCTACCGGGGCGAGGTCACGGGGCTGGACGAAGGCACGCTCCGGGCGCGACTCTCGGACGGCTACGGCGACGTGATCGACATCGCGGTCCAGATGTCGATCTCGGCCTCCGGGCAGGTGCAGGGCCGGCTCCTCATCGGCGCCGTCTCGAGCAGCGAGGTCGCGCAGTGAGCGGCTCCGCGACACGGGATCCGAGCGCCAACGTCGCACGGTTGAGTCCGCATCTCGACCGGGCCGTCCCGATGAGCCTGCGCGAACACCGGGCCGCGTTCCCGCCTCCTCCGACGCCGCATCGAGCGCTCCCGCGCCGAACTGATCGACGCGATCGACGCAGCTGGTCTACGGGGCCGTGGCGGCGCGGCGTTCCCGACCGCCGTCAAGATGCGCGCGGTCGGCGGTGGGAAGCGGCGTCCCGTTCGTCGTCGTGAACGGGAGCGAAGGGGAGCCGGCGAGCGAGAAGGACAGGGTCCTGATGACGTTGGGCCCGCACCTCGTGCTCGACGGCGCGGAGCTCGCCGCCGCTGCCGTCGGAGCCGATGAGGTGATCGTCGGTGTGGACGCCGTCGCGCCGCGTGCCCGGCGCTCGATCGAGGCGGCCGTGCGGGAGCGTTCGGCGGTCGCTCGGCGAGGCGTGCGCGTCCGCGTCGTGCCGATCCCGACCGGCTACGTGGCGGGGGAGGAGCGTTCCCTCGTCCACCTGCTGAACGGTGGTCCGGCGATCCCGACGTCCGGCCCGCGGCCGTTCGTTCGCGGGGTCCGGGGTCGACCCACCTTGATCCAGAACGTCGAGACGCTCGGACATCTCGCCCTGATCAATGCCTTCGGACCGACGTGGTTCCGATCGATCGGGCCCGATGAGATGCCTGGCTCGATGCTCGTCACGGTGTCGGGTGGCGTCGCGCATCCAGGCGTGTACGAGATCGAGGTCGGCGCGAAGATCGGCGACGTGATGCGCGGAGCCGGGGGCGCGCCACGAGGAGTGGGAGGCGTCCTGGTCGGCGGCTACTCGGGGACCTGGCTCGCGGCCGAGACCGCCGCTACCGTTCCGCTGCAACCGAGCGGTCTCGCGGCGGTCGGAGGCATCGTCGGAGCGGGGGTGATCGCGGTCGTTCCCGAAGACGCGTGCGGTTGGACCGAGACGGCCAACGTTCTGCGTTGGCTCGCCGGACAGACGGCGGGCCAGTGCGGCCCCTGCGTGCACGGCCTCGCGGCGATCGCCGGAGCTGCCGAACAGGTCGTGACAGGACGCGGTGGCGACGCGACGTTCGGCCGGTTGAACCGTTGGGCCGCCGACGTCCGCGGTCGAGGCGCGTGCGGTCTGCCGGACGGGGCGGTCCGGTTCCTGCAGAGCGCCCTCGAGGTGTTCGGCGCCGACGTCCGCGCCCATCTGCATGGGCGCCGATGCGCGGGGTCACGCGAGCCACGCATCCTCCCTGTGCCCGAACCCGGGAAGGCGGCATAGATGCGTCTGCGCCTCGACCCGATCGCGTGCACCGGCCACGGGATCTGCGCGGAACTGCTCCCCGAGATGATCAGGCTCGACGACTGGGGCTACCCGATCCTGGACGACGCGACCGTGCCCGCCGAGCTGCTCCCAATGGCCCGACGGACGTTGAACGCCTGCCCGGCCTTGGCGCTCCGGCTCGAGCGCGAACCGAAGGCTCCGAGGGGCTGAAGGCGAGCGGGCGACGGGAATCGAACCCGCACCACCAGCTTGGAAGGCTGGAGCTCTACCATTGAGCTACGCCCGCGGTTCGGCCAAGCCTAGCAAGCTCACAGGAGCGCCCGGGCGAGCGCCGTCGTCACCGTCGCCAGGATCACGACGAGGAGCAGCGGCGCCTTCCGCCAGATCGCGATCGCGGCGACCGCGACGCCGAGCACGCGTTCGTCGACGGCGAGCGCCTGGCCGCTCCCGAACGTCTGCACCGCGACCAGCGCGCCGAGCAGCGCGGGCGCGAGGAGCTCGATCACGCGCGAGAGACCTTCGGGCAGCGGGCGGCCCCCGAGCAGCACGGGACCGATCGCCTTGATCGCGATCGTGCCGGCACCGACCAGCGTGACGACGAGCCAGGTCTGGCTCATCGCTTCAGCCCGATGAGGCAGGCGGCGCCGGCCGCGATGATCGGCACACCGGCCGGCGCGAACGGCGTGAGCGCCAGCGCGATCGCCGCGCCGAGCAGCGCCGCGGCGACGTGACGGCGGTCGCGCGCGAGCGGGACCAGCAGCCCGAGGAACAGCGCCGCGAACGCCGCGTCGAGCCCGAACGTGGCCGGGTCGCCGATCCCCGAGCCGACGAGCGCGCCGATCGCCGTGCCGACGACCCACGACACGTACAGGACGACCCCGGCGCCGAGCAGCATGCTCCGGGAGAACCGGCCCTCGCCCTCGGCGGCGATCGCCCATGACTCGTCGACGACGAGCTGCGCGTGCACGAGCCTCGACCACAGGGACCCGGTCAGGTAGGGCGCCACCGAGATCCCGATCGGCGCGTACCGCGCGTTCAGGAGCAGCGCCGCCGTCACCGCCGCGGCGATCGTCCCCCCGTCGCGGAGCACCGAGACCGACGCGAACTGCGCCGAGCCCGCGAACGTCGTCGCCGACATCACGATCGGCGCGAGCCACCCGAACCCGACCGCCCGCGCGATCACGCCGAACGAGACGCCGAACCCCGCCACGGCCACCGCGAGCGGCCCCACGGCTCGAGCCCCGTCGCGGAAGGTCCGTTCGGTCATGACCAACGGTAGCAACCTCCCGTCGAGGGCTCGTGACCTCGCGTGCAGCCGCTACAGTGCGCGGCGTGAAGGTCCCCTTCCGGCTCGTCGACGTGTTCGCGCCGCGACCGCTGGCCGGGAACCAGCTCTGCGTCGTCCCGGAGCCCGTCGACCTGGACGACGGGACGATGCAGGCGCTCGCGAAGGAGATCGGGTTCTCGGAGACGACGTTCGTGACCGAGAGTGACGGTGACCGGTACGCGATGCGGATCTTCACGCCGGCGGCGGAGCTCCCGTTCGCGGGGCACCCGACGCTCGGGACCGCATTCGTGTTGGTGAGCGAGGGGCGCGTGAGCTCGCCCGCGACACAGGTCGTGGCCGCCGGCGAGATCCCGGTCGAGGTGGATCTCGAGGCCGGCACCGCGTGGATGACGCAGCTCCCACCCGAGTTCGGGCCGGTGTTCGAGGATCGTGAGCTGATCGCTCGCGCGATCGGTCTGGGGGTGGAGGATCTCGACCCCGGTCTGCCCGTGCGGACGGTGTCGACCGGTCTCCCGCCGACGATCGTGCCGCTCCGCGACGCCGAGACCCTCCGGCGCGCCGTCCGCAACGCCGCGGGCGTGGCCGAAGCGGTCGCGGCCTCGGGCGGGGAGGATCTGTACCTGTTCGCGGTCACCGAGGAGGGCGTCACCGCGCGGATGTTCGATGCGGAACTCGGCGTCGGGGAGGACCCGGCCACGGGGTCGGCGGCCGGTGCGCTCGGCGCCTACCTGGCCGAACACGACGTGGCCGGCATGCCGGGCTCGGTGCTGATCCGCCAGGGCGCGCAGGTGGGCCGGCCGAGCGAGCTGTTCGTCGAGACCGACCGGGAGGACGGTGCGTGGCGCGTCCGGGTCGGGGGAGGCGTCCACGTGGTCGGGCGGGGGACGTTCGAGCTCTGAGCCCTCGAGCGGTGGCGGCGTCGCTCGGAGGCGCCCCGTCAGGGTTCTGTCCGTCTCTGACCAGGGCGTTCGTTGACAGAACCCTGACGCTGACGCTCGAGCCACCGGGCCGCACGGACCCCGCTCCCGTGCCTCGACGGAAACGGAGGCACCCTCGTAGGCTTGCGTCCGTGCGCGTCCGCGTCGTCGTCCTGATCGTGCTGATCACCGGCAGCCTGGCCTGGGTCGGGACGCAGGCCCTGTCCGGCAACCTCGTGTACTACGTCACGCCGACCGAGCTCCTGCACCAGCACCCCGCCCCGAACGAGCGCCTCCGCCTCGGCGGCCAGGTCGTGCCGGGGTCGTTGCACGACGTGTCGGGCGGCGTCGACTTCGTCGTGACCGACGGCACGACCAGGATGACCGTGGTCCACACGGGCTCGACGCCCGCGCTGTTCAAGAGCGGCACCGGCGTCGTGCTCGAGGGCACCTATGGGACGGACGGCGCGTTCCACTCGGACAACATGCTCGTCAAGCACGGTGAGGAGTACCGCCCGCCGCCGCCCGGCGAGACGCCGCCACCCGACGAGGTCACCTGATGCCGGCGATGGTCGGCACGCTGTCGCTCGCGCTGGCGCTCGCCCTCGCGGTGTACGGGGCGACGGCCGCGATCGTCGGCGCGCGGACCGGCCGCCCGCGCGTGGTCGAGAGCGCGCGCACGGCGGCGTACTCGCTGTTCGCGCTCGTCGTCGTCGCGAACCTCGCGATGCTCGCAGCGCTGCTCGCGAACGACTTCTCCCTGCGCTACGTCGCATCGAACTCCAGCCGCGCGACCCCCACGTTCTTCAAGATGCTGGCGCTCTGGTCCGCCGACGAGGGCTCGTTGCTGCTGTGGAACCTGGTCCTCGGCGGCTACCTGGCAGCCGTCGCCTTCCGGTTCCGCCGCCGCCGCCCCGAGACCTTCCCGTGGGCGCTCGCGGTGATGTTCGGCATCTCGGCGTTCTACCTGGTCCTGGTCCTGGGGCCCACGACGCCGTTCGCGACGCTCGCCACCGCTCCGCCCGACGGGCGCGGTCCGCTCCCGCTGCTGCAGAACCATCCGTTGATGGCGGCGCACCCGCCGTTCCTGTACCTCGGGTTCATCGGGTTCACGGTGCCGTTCGCGTTCGCGATCGCCGCGTTGATCACGGGGCGGGTGAGCGACGCGTGGATGCGGATCACGCGTCGGTGGACGATCTCGGCCTGGATCTTCCTCACGATCGGCCTGACGCTAGGCGCGCTGTGGTCCTACAGCGTCCTCGGCTGGGGCGGGTACTGGGCGTGGGACCCGGTCGAGAACGTCGCGCTGCTGCCGTGGCTGCTGGGGACCGCCTTCCTGCACTCGGTATTGGTGCAGGAGCGCCGCGGGATGCTGAAGGTCTGGAACCTGTCCCTGATCGTCGGGACGTTCGCGCTGACCGTCCTCGGGACGTTCCTGACGCGGGGAAGCATCCTGGCGTCGGTCCACACGTTCGCCGAATCGATCGTGGGGCCGCTGTACCTCGCGTTCCTCACCCTCGTGCTGCTCGGGGGGTTCGGGTTGATCGCCGTGGCGCCGCGAATCGCTCCGCGCCGAGGCGACGTTCGACACGCCGTTGTCGCGCGAGAGCGTGTTCCTCGGCAACAACGTCCTGTTGCTGGTGCTCACGTTCACGGTGCTGATCGGCACGATCTACCCGCTGCTCGCCGAAGCCGTCACCGGCGGCAAGGTCTCGGTCGGCTCGCCGTTCTTCAACCGCAACACGGCGCCGGTCGCACTGCTGCTCCTGTTCCTGATGGGGATCGGGCCGCTCCTGCCCTGGCGGGCGGCCTCAGCGTCCGCCGTCCTCCGCCGGCTGCAGGTCCCGATGTGGGCCGCCGCGGCGACCGCGGCCATCCTGGCGCTGACCGGGGCCGGGGTGGTGGCGGTGATCGTGTTCGGCGCTGGCGGCGTTCGTCGCCACGGCGACGGTCGCCGAGATGGTCCGCGGCGTCCAGGCGCAACGTCGCGCGCACGCGATCTCGGTGGGCGCCGCGATCCGGGCGGCGGTGTCGAGGAACCGCCGGCTCTATGGCGGGCTCGTCGTGCACCTCGGCCTGATCGTCGCGGTCGTCGGTGTGTCCTGGGCCGCGCTCTCGGACCGTTCCTCTGAGGTGACGATCGCCCAAGGCGAGACCGTGCACGTGCAGGGGTACGACCTGCGCTTCGACCGGCTCACGAGCCGCGAGGAGCCCCAGCGGCGGGTCCTGGTCGCCGAGCTCACCGTCCTCGACCCCGAGACCGGGCGGGAGATCGTCCGGCTCCAGCCGTCCCTGAACCTGTACCCGGCGGCCTCCGAGCCGATCGGCACGCCGTCGATCCGGTTCGGCACGCCCTTCAACGGCATGCTCGACCTGTACGCGTCCCTCGTCACGGTGGAGAACGGCACGAGGGCCTCGTTCCGGTTCTTCGCGAACCCGGGGATCGGGCTGCTGTGGTTCGGCGGCGCGGTGATGGCGCTCGGCGGCATCCTGGCGGCCTGGCCGTCCCGGCCGCGTGCCGCGAGCCCCCGCGGGCCCGAACCCCTCGCCGAGCGTCGCGAGGAGGTGACGGTGTGAGCGTCGGTGTCGACGAGGACGAGAAGGACGGGCCTGCCGAGCCGGAAGGCGGCGTGCGTTCGCGGCCGCGGTGGCGGACCGTCGCGATCGTCCTCGCGCCGCTGGTGCTGTTCGCGCTCCTACTCGCATCCGGACTCGGGCGCGACCCGCGGGCGCTCCCGAGCGAGCTGATCGGTCAGCCCGCGCCGACGTTCTCGCTGCCGAGGATCGACGCTGGTGACACGATCGATCTCGGTGACCTCCACGGTCAGGTGGTCGTCGTGAACTTCTGGGCGTCGTGGTGCGTGCCGTGCCGCGAGGAGCACGACGCGCTCGCGGCCGCGTGGGGCCGGTACCGGGAGCGGGGCGTGGTCGTCCTCGGCGTCTCATTCGAGGACACGAAGGAGGCGGCGTTGGCGTTCCGCGAGGAGCTGAAGGGTGACTGGCCGCTCGCCGACGACCCCGGCTCGCGCACGGCGATCGCGTACGGGGTGTTCGGGGTCCCCGAGACCTTCGTGATCGCGCCGGACGGGACGATCGCGGCCAAGACGACCGGGGCCGTCACCTACGAGTGGCTCACCGACGAGATCGAGGGAGCGCTCCGGGCCGGGAACGTCGAGTGAGCGGGCGGACGCGCTCGTTCGTGGTGCTCGCCGCGGCGATCGCGGTCGTCGGGCTCGCCACTCTGTTCGCGTCGGGCGGTTCGGACCCGACCCGGACGCTCAACGAACGCGTGCACGAGATCGGCGCGGGGTTGCGGTGTCCGGTGTGCCTGAACCTCTCGGTCGCCGACTCCCCGTCGAAGCTCGCGGGCGAGATGCGCTCCGAGATCGAGACCCAGCTCCGCGCCGGCCGGACCCCCGACCAGATCCGCGCGTTCTTCATCGATCGCTACGGTGAGTGGATCCTGCTGTCGCCACGGCGGCACGGGTGGAACCTCCTACCGTGGGCGGTGCCGATCGTCGGCCTACTGGCGGGTGTCACGCTGTGGGTGGTGTTCGTCCGGCGTCGCGCGCCCGGGACCGCCGGCGAGGTGACCGAGACCGAGCACCGGCGGATCGAGCACGAGCTCGCGGATCTCGAGGAACCCGGGTGAACCCGATCGCGATCTCGTTCGCGGTCGCGGGGCTCGCGCTCGTCGCGGGCGTCGGCGTGATCGCCGGCTACCTCCGCGAAGCGCCCGCGCCGGTCGAGCCGCTCGCCGACCCGCTCGACGACCGTCGCGAGGCGCTTCTGCGATCGCTCGCCGACCTCGAGGAGGCGCACGCGTCGGGTGCGCTCGACGAACCCGACTACGTCCGGCTCCGCGAACAGACCGAGGGCCGCATGGCGCGCGTGCTCCGCGCGCTGGACCGTCGCGACGCCGCGCCGGCGGGGAGTGTGGCCACGGCGGTCGCGCTCGACGACGCCCCGACCCCGACCGTCCGAACGAACACGACCGAACCCCGCCGCGTCCCGCCGTGGGCCGTCGCGGTGCTGATCGGCGGGACCGTCCTCGCGGTGGTGATCGCGTCGCTCGCGCGCGATGCCGAACCCCAGCTCCAGGCGTCGACGCCGCAGGCGTCCGACGACCCGCTGGCGTTCTTCGAACGGCGCGTGAAGGATCACCCGGACGACCTGGCGGCTCGGTTGGATCTGGCGCATCGCTACCTGGACGCCGGGATGGTCGAGCGGTCGCTGTCGGAGTATGCGGTGGCGCTCGAGCTCGACCCGGACGACGCCGAGGCGCTCGCGCACGTCGGGATCATCCTGTATCAGAACGGGCGCGCGGAGGAGGCGCTCCGCTCGGTCGACCGAGCGCTCTCGACCGATCCGCGCTACCCGGAGGCGCTGTTCTTCCGGGGCGTGATCCTGTTGCGCGGGCTCGATCGGCCGGAGGACGCGATCTCGGCGTTCGAGACCTATCTGGAGGCCGCGCCCTTCGGCACCGAACGCGAGACGGCGAAAGACCTCATCGCGGAGGCCCGGGCCTCGATCGCGGGGACCTGATCCCGGAACCGACCGAAGGGCGCCTCGGCCGTGTCGCCGGAGCGCCCGACTTGCTCGGACGGGGGGCGAGGGCGAAACTCGGTCGTCCGCGGCCGAGCGGAGCAGCCGGCAGTGACCGAGTACGTCGTCATCGGTGACGGCGCCGCCGGAACGACCACGGCCCAGTACATCCGCAAACGCGATCCGGACGGCCGGATCACGATCCTGTCCGACGACCCGAACGCCGCCTACTACCGAGCGTCACCTCGAAGCGGGTGCCGCAGGTCTAGGCCGGTTCAGCCGTCGCGCCGGCGATCGGCGATCGTCTGGGCCCGGCGCTTCGCTTCCCTGGCTCGCGCGAATAGCCGAAGCGTGTACCCGCCGAGCGCGAGCGCGGTGATCAGGTACCCCGCGATCACGTAGCCCGCATTCGGCGCCATCAGCGTTCGGCCCCGACGAGCGGCGAGAGCGCCTCGCGCGCGGCTCGCTCCTCCAGGCGTCCCACCCGGAGGCGGAGCGTCATCAGGTAGGCGTAGGTGATCGTGAACGCCACGACCCCGGGAGCAGTGCGAGGAGCATCGTCCCCTCGATCTCGGGCGGCGCCGAGACGGAACACCGTCGGCCCCTGGTGCAGCGAACGCCACCAGACGACCGACAGGTGCACGATCGGCACGTCGATGAACCCGACGATCCCGATCACCGCCGCCCAGCGTGCCCGCCGCGACGGGTTGTCCGTGGTCCGGCGGATCGCGAGGTACGCGACGTAGATCATGAGCAGCACGGCGGTGGTGGTGAGCCGAGGGTCCCACGTCCACCAGGTGCCCCAGACGGGCTTGCCCCACAGCATCCCCAGCACGATCGCGAGCGAGGTGAACAGGACGCCGATCTCGGCCGAGGCCGCCGCGACCCGGTCCCACCGTGTCTTCTTCGTCTTCAGGTACGCGATGCTCGCGATGAACACGACGAAGAAGCAGAGGTACGCGAGCCAGGCAGACGGGACGTGGACGTACATGATCCGTTGGACCTCGCCCTGCACGGCGTCCGGCGGCGCGACGACGAGGGACAGCACGGCCGAGACCCCCAGCGCGACGAGCGCCGCGATGCCGAGCAGATGTTCGCCGCTGCGCGACGTCGCCTTGCCGAGCGCGCGTTCCGCCGTCGCCGCCATCAGTCCTCCAACAGGTAGCCGAACACCAGGACGCCGACCGACAGGAAGACGACGTCGAACGCGGCCAGCAGTCCGAGCCACGACCACACCTCGCCCGACCGACCCGCCGCCGCGAGATCGGTCGCGCGCACCCCCGCGATCAGCACCGGCGCGACGAGCGGGAGCACGAGCATCGGGAAGATCGCCTCGCGCGTCCGCGCGGACTCGGCCACGACGCCGAACAGGCTCCCCACCGCCGCCAGCCCGATCGCGCCTAACACGAACGCGGCCAGGACCAGGAACGGGTCCGCGACGGACAGGTCGAACAGGACCATCACGAGCAGGAGCACGACGATCACGAGCGCGAGCAGCTCGACCGTCACGGCGACCGCTTTCCCCAGGAACACCGCAGCCTTGTCGATCGGCGCGAGCAGCAACCCCTCGAGCGCCCCGTCCTCGGACTCGGTCTGGTACGCGCGTCGCGACGCCATCACCGCCGAGAAGAGCACCGCCATCCACAGCAGGCCCGGCGCGACGCGTTCGAGCACCTCACGGCCGGGGCCGAACGCGAACCCGAACGCCACGAGGACCGTGGCGGCGAACGGCACCAGCGTCCCGAGCGCGTGTCGCCCGCGCACCTCGATCAGGAGGTCCTTGCGGGCGATCACCGTCGCCTGACGCGCGAACGTCATGAGCCCGCCTCGACCGAGCCGTCGCGCAGCGTGACGACGCGAGCGGCGAGTCCGGGCGTCACGTCGTGATGCGTCGCGATCACGAGCGTCCGTCCCTCGCGGGACGCGTGCAGCATCATCTCGTCGACCGCGCCCCGGGCCGCGGCGTCCAGACCCGTGGTGGGTTCGTCGAGCAGCAGGAGCTCGGGGTCGCGGACGATCGCGCGCGCGACCGCGACCTTCTGCCGCATCCCGGCGGAGAACGTTCGGACGCGTTCGTCGGCGACGTCGGCGATCGCGACCCGTTCGAGCGCCTCCTGCACGCGGTCGTGGGCGATGCCGAGCAGGTCGGCGATCAGCTCGAGGTTCTCCCGGGCGGTGAGCTCCTCGTACAGACGGGTGCGGTGGGTGAGCAGCTCGGAGCGTCGGCGGATCTGCTCGCGATCCTCGGCGAGGTCGAACCCGAGCACCGAGCCCCCGCCGTAGGTCGGCGACAGCGCCGTGGCCACGATCCGGAGCAGGGTGCTCTTGCCGGCGCCGTTGGGTCCACGCAGGACCACGGCCTCGCCCCGCTCGATCGCGAGATCCACGCGCACGAGCGCCGGCGCCGCGCCGAACAGTCTCGTCACGCCGCGCAGGTCGACCGCGGCGTCCTTCAGGCCGATGGGTGAGCGAGGGAGGGTGCGCATCGGGTCCCCTTTGTATCACCGGGGCGAGGGGACGGCGTGGCTGGGTCCGATCGCCGCGTACCTACGCGCAGCCGGTGTCCGAACACGCGAGGCGCTTGCGATTGCCCGGGGCGCGACCTAGCGTTGCCCGGTCATGAGGCGCGCGTTCGCGCTCTTCGGCCTGTCCGCGACCCTCGCCGTCGCGTGGATCTCGATGCTTCCCTCGCAAGCCCTCGCCACGGTCACCGGCCCGTGCACGGTGTCGATCGACGGCGCGGACGTCACGAACGGGCACGGCGTACCGGGGAGCGCCGTTCCCTTGCAGTCGGGCTCGCAGGTCTCGGTCGACGGGACGGCGCAGTCGCGGGTCACCGACCTTAACTACACGGTGCACATCGCGGGCGGTGGTGTGCAGGTCGGCACGGTCACGATCGCACAGGACGGCCTGAGCTGGTCGGGGACCGTCGACCTCGAGTCGATCTCCAACGCGACGGTCGGGCTGTTCGAGGTGACGGCCGAGGTGCAGACGACCGGTCAGGACTGCAGCGGGGTCGCTTACGTGTGCATCGAGGGACGGAGCCCCTTCACGACGGCCGCCGGGGCCGGCGCGACGGCGATCGGGGTCGGTGGGGGGATCCTGCTCGTGCTGTCGTTCACGCGGGCTCGTGGGCTCGGCGCGGCGAGGTCTTCGCTGCAGGGGTTCGCCGGGGGCGCGACGGCAGGCCTGGGCGCCGCGGTCCTTTTGCAGCAGTTCTGCACGCTCCCACTCTCGCCGGCGAGCGCCGCGGGGATCCCGGTGGTCGTCGGGACGGCCGGCGCTGTCGGCGCGTCCTTGGCGCGCCGGGCCGGGACGCGCGGGGCTCGGCGGGTCGCCCGGATCGGAGCGGGTCACGGGGGGAGCGGAGCGCCCGGCGGTCCCGGAGGCGAACCGACCGAGGTCATCGAGCACGCTTCGCACGCCGGCGATCACGCCGCCGCCGGTCACGCAGGGGGCGGCCCCTCGGCGGGCGCCGGAGGCGGTCCCAGTGGTCCGAGCCCGGCTCCAAGCGGCCCGGGCGCAGGCGACGGTCCCAGTCCCGCGCCCGGTAGGCCCGGCGCCGGTGACCCCGGGGCTCCGAGTCCGGCCCCGACCGCGCCGATTCCTCCGGCTCCTCCACCCCCGCCGGGGCGCGTGATCTTGCCGCCGGTCCCGCCGCCGAAGGCCGACGACGAGCTCACGTGCTCGAACTGCGGGAGCTCGAACTCGGCCGACAGCCAGTTCTGTACGAACTGCGGGACGAAGCTCGGCTCGTGAGCTCGGACCCGAGGATCGGCACCCAGTATCGGGGACTCCGGATCGAACGGCTGCTCGGTCGCGGCGGCAGTGTGTCGTCTACCTGTACGAGCACGTCCGCCTGAAGCGCTTCCGTCGGGCTAGCGCGCTAGCATCCATCCCACGGGGCGTAGCGCAGCCTGGTAGCGCGCCTGCTTTGGGAGCAGGAGGCCGGCGGTTCGAGTCCGCCCGCCCCGACGGTTACGACGCGGGCAGGCATGCCTGCGCGACGTCCGCGGCAGCTCCCGGGCTAACGACACAGCTTGTCGAGCGCGTCGGCCGCGGCGAGGATGCGCACATGGACCGGCCCATGACCAGGTACGCGACCACCGACGACGGCGTCTCGATCGCCTACCAGGTCGTCGGCGATGGCCCGATCGATCTCGTGTTCGTGCACGCGTTCGTTTCGCACCTCGAGGTGTTCTGGGAGTTGCCGGCGTTCGAGCGCTTCGTCGAAGGCTTGAGCTCATGGGCGCGGGTGATCCTGTTCGACAAGCGGGGCGTCGGCCTGTCGGACCGGCTGTCGGTGATCCCGACGATCGAGGCGCGGCTCGACGACCTCCGGGCGGTCCTCGACGCGGTCGGATCCGAACGGACCCTCGTGGTCGGGAACAACGACGGGGGAGCCCTGGCAGCCTTGTTCGCCGCCACGTACCCGGGGCGGACCCTCGGCCTGGTGCTCTGGCGCGGCGGTGTCCGAACGGCCAGCGCTCCGGATTACCCGTGGGGTATGTCCGAGGACCGATTCGAGGAGCGGCTTCGTCGACGGATGGTGATCTGGGGCGACGAGTCGGTGGGCGAGGAGGCGGCCCGGATGACGTTCCCGGGCATCGGCGAGCGCCTGGCCACGGATCCGGCCTTCGTGCGATGGCTGACCCGGCTCCAGCGCTACGCTGCTTCACCCGGCGACCAGGCGCGGTTCAGCCGAGTGTGGTTCACGACCGACGCGCGGAGCGTGCTCCCACTGATCCAGGTGCCGGCCGCCGTGGTGATGCGGACGGGATGGATCGACGCCTACGTGCAGGAGGCGAGGTGGACCGCGGACCAGATCCCCGGCGCGCAACTCGTCCCCGTGCAGGGCGACGGAGACGACGTGTACCTCGGCGACGTCGGGGAGGTCGCGGAGGCGATCCGGGGATTCGCCCAATCGATCGAGGAAGAGCACGCGGCGTTCGATCGGGTGCTCGCCACCGTCCTGTTCACCGACATCGTCGGCTCGTCTGAGCGCGCGGCGGCGCTCGGCGACCAAGCGTGGAAGCAGCTCGTCGAGCAGCATCACGCGAGGGTCAGGGCGCTGCTCGCACGCTACCGCGGCCACGAGGTCGACACGGCCGGCGATGGCTTCTTCGCGACGTTCGACGGGCCCGGCCGCGCGGTCCGCTGCGCGCAGGCGATCGTCCGGTCGGTGGGCACGCTCGGGATCGAGGTCCGCGCCGGTGTGCACACCGGCGAGGTCGAGACGATCGATGGCAAAGCTGGCGGGCTGGCGGTCGTGATCGGGGCGAGGATCGGCGGGCTCGCCGAGGCGTCGGAGGTGCTCAGTTCGCAGACGGTGCGAGATCTCACGGCAGGCTCGGGGATCGCTTTCGAGGACGCCGGCGAGCACGAGCTGAAGGGCGTCCCGGACCGGTGGCGCGTGTACCGGGCCGTCGACTGATATGGGGTGGCGGGTTCGTCCCGCCCCACGCCCACTTGCACGCTCGGGGCGTTTCGAGGGTTCATTCACCGACGTGAGCGAACGGATCCTCGCTTCGGACGCGACCCTCGACGAGCTCGAGGCCTCCCGCACCTTCGAGACCTTCTACCAGGCCGAGGCTCGGACACTGTTCCGGCGGCTGTGGCTCGTGACCGGGAACCGCGCCGAGGCGGAGGAGCTGATGCAGGACGCGTTCCTCCGCGTGTGGGAGCGATGGGATCGCGTCGGTGGGATGGACGACCCCCTCGGGTACCTCTACCGAACCGCGATGAACCTGTTCCGCAAGCGGTACCGACGGGCCACGCTCTCCGTCCGCCGAACCGTTGGGCTCGCGCCCTCGAACGACGACTTCTCCGACGCCGACGACCGGCAGGTCGTCCGGCACGTCCTCGCGTCGCTCCCGCCGCGGCAACGAGCGGCGCTCGTGCTGACCGAGATGCTCGGGTTCACGTCCAAAGAAGCGGGAGATGCGCTCGGCGTCACCGACGCGACGATCCGCTCGTTGACGCGCCACGGGCGCGACGCGTTCCGCAAGGTGATGGAGGTCGACGATGCCTAGGATCGCGGATGCCCTCGAGCGCGAGAGCCGGAGCGTCGACCTCGAGCAGGGCGACTTCGAGCGGCTGCTCGGCCGACGCGAGCGCAAGCAACGCAACCAGCGGATCCGCGCGGGCGCCGTCGGCGTCATCGTGGCGCTCGCGGCGGGGATCTTCCTCGTCCGCTCGCTGACATCGGATCCCATCCCGGCGAGCCCGCCCGAGCCCCGGCCGGCGCCGGCGGCGGCGGGCTCCCTCGCGTACATCCTGGACGGCGACGTCTACGTCGCCGATCAGGACGGGTCGAACGCGGTCAAGATCGCGGACGGCCTCGGCGACACTGCGACGGCGCCCATGCCGGCGAGTCGTACTGGGCGGAGGGGTCGATGTGGTCGCCGGACGGGCGGTACCTCGCCTATCGCGCCTCGGACTGCTCCAGCCCGGACTACCCGCTGAGCGTCGTGATCAGCGACGCGGAGGGCAACGTGCTCGCGACGATTCCCCACCGGGACGGGATGGGACATCGGGTGGTCGCCGGACTCCACACGCGTCGCGGTGTGGGACAGCTTCGGTGAGACGATCGGCGATCTACGGGGTCGACGGCACTCGGCAGGCGCAGCTCACGTGCCTCCGGATGGAGCCCGTCCGGCGATCACGATCCGGAGTGGACGCCGGACGGCACCGCGGTGATGGTTGACGCGCGTGGTGATTGCCGCTCGACGGCGGCCCGCCGCCCGCACGCGCGTTGCCAGCCGGATGCTATACTCGCCCGACGGATCGCACGTCGTGCTCTCCAAGCTCGGATCGACTGTGCAGAGCATGCAGTATGTAACGATCGCGCGGGCCGACGGCTCCGAACCCCGGACGGTGTTCAGGGGCTGGAGCCTGAACCCCACCTGGTCTCCGACCGGCGATCGGATCGCGTTCACCACGGGCCGCGGCCGCGCATTCTGGTCCGCCGAGTTACGCGTCGTCGATGTGGCGACAGGAGCGGTGACATCGCTGATCGAAGGGGAGCGCGGAGCGTCACTCGGGGTCATCGGGTTCTCGCCGCGGGGCGACCGCATCCTCTTCTCGAAGCACGAGGACGGAGCCAAGGGCGAGCAGTCGCTGTGGAGCATCGGCGTGGACGGGTCCGACGCCCGCCTCGTCGTCGCCGGGACGTCGCAGGGGGAGTGGCTGTCGCGTTGATCGCGTCAAACGGCCAACGAGGCCCGACCGGACCCGGGACCACGGCTAGCCTGTACCCGTGCTCCTCACCTCGAAGGTCGCCGAACTCTCCGACGCCCGCATCGGCCGGATGCTGGCCGGCCTGCCCGAGACCGACGGGTTCGAGGTCCTGGTCAAGCCGCTCCGGTACCGCGAGAAGCCGCACCTGGCCGCGCAGACCGAGTTCGATACCCGGCGGATCACGCTGCAACTCCCCGAACCCTTCCTGCCGTTCGGCGAGGTGGTCGCGTTCGGCGCCAAGCGGCGGCCCGGACGCTCGATCCGGTTCATCTGGCTCACCGAGGGCGTGACGTTCCGAACGCCGCGCGAGGTGCTGCGCTTCCTCTACCTGCACGAGTGGATGCACTGGTACCTGCACCGGCACCACGGTCGCGGGATGTCGGCCGAGACCACGTGCGACCGGTTCGCGCTGCGCAACTACCGTAAGAAGGAGGTCACCGTCGCCGACGCCCGCTCGGCGATGCGGCGTCAGCCGACAGCGTGAACGACCTCGCGTCCGTCAGGGCGACGACCCGAGCGACCGCCGCAGCAGGTCGACGAACTGCTCGATGCGCAGCGCCCGCTGCTTCTCGGGGTCGGGGTGACGATGCAGCAGGCCCGGGTCCAGGTCCTTGCTCACGAGCGCGTCCTGGAACCCACCGGCCATCCAGTCGAGCATCGAGGCGGCCATCTCGACGTCCAGATCGGCGCGCAGGTCGCCGCGTTCGACGCCGAACTCCACGAACTCGAGCGTCCCGTACGGGTCCTCGCTGACCATGTAGCGGTTGATCTCGGTGCGGAGCGTCAGGTCGGTGCCGTAGGTCCCGATCAGCGTCACCCGGTACGGGGCCCAGTCCTCCTGAACCAGGTGTTCGGTCCGCTCGAGCCAGTACACGAGGACCGCCCAGAAGCCCTCGGCCTTCACTTCGTCGGGCGCGTCCAGCCACGCGGGCAGCGACTCGACCGCCTTGCGGAACGCCGCGAGGAACAGACCCGCCTTGCTCCCGAAGTGCTGGAAGACCGAGCCCTTGGAGATCGCGAGCTCGGCGGCGACGTCCTCGACCTTCGTCCCCTGGTAGCCGCGTTCAGCGAACGCATGCAAAGCGGTCTCGGCGATCAGGTCGCGCTTGGCGACGGCTCGGGGTCCGCGGGTCCTCGGCTCCGTGGGCACTAGTCCGCCTTCGGCTTCAGCCTCGCGACGATCTCCTGATGCAGCGAGCCGTTGGTGGTCAGCACGGTCCCCCCGTGCACCAGGGGAGCGCCGTCGAACTGGGTGATCCTGCCGCCCGCCTCCTGCACGATCACCTGCAGGGCGGCGAAGTCCCACGTCGACAGCTCGAGCTCGAGCATGACGTCGGCCGAGCCCCGCGCCACGAGGCAGTGGCCCCACGCGTCGCCGAACCCGCGGTCGCGCCGCGCGTCCGAGACCAGCTGCTGTACCCCGCGGGCGTAGGGGCCCGAGACCCAGTCGCCCATGCCCGCGAACACGACGAAGGACCGGGGCACGCGGTCGGCGCGGGAGACGTGGATCGGGATGCCGTTCATGCGCGCGCCACCGCCGCGGGAGGCGTCGTAGCGCTCGCCGAGCGCCGGGAAGTTCACGACGCCCACCACCGGCTCCTCGTCCACGGCGAGCGCGATCAGGTTCGACCAGATCTGGACGCCGTCGGCGAAGTTCTTCGTCCCGTCGATCGGATCGACGATCCACCGTCGTCGGCCCTCGCCCTGCAGGCCGCCCTCCTCGCCCAGGACGCTGTCGCCGGGGAAGCGCTCCTTGACGGCCTCCCGGATCGCGGCCTCGATCGACAGGTCGGCCTCGGTCACCGGTGTCCGGTCCGGCTTGATCGTCACCTCGAACCTCCCCCGGAAGAACCCCAGACCGATCTCCCCGGCGAGGTCGGCCAGCTCGTGCGCGAACGCGAGCTCCTCGTCGAACTCCTTTTCGCCCGTTGGCTCGACCACTGGCCCTCCCGGCGCGGGGCTCGGAGCGAGCCCGCGGCGCACGATACCGGATGCTCCTTTCCGTTACGCTCGGGAGCCCATGCAGACGACCCTCGAAGAGACCGACAAGCACACCGTCAAGCTCACCGTCGAGATCCCGCCGGACGAGGTGGACAAGGACCTCGAACGCGCGTACCGGAAGATCGCGCAACAGGTCAAGATCCCCGGGTTCCGCAAGGGCAAGGTCCCCAAGCAGGTCATCGACGCGCAGTTCGGTCACGAGGCGGTGCTCGGCGGAGTTCATCGAGGAGTCCGTCCCGACCTACTACCGGGAAGCCCTGCGGGAACACGACCTCGCGCCGATCACCGAACCCGACATCGAGCTCGGCGACGTCGAGGAAGGCAAGGCGCTCGTGTTCACGGCGGTCGTCGAGGTGCGGCCGAGGCTCAAGCTCGACGAGTCGGACTACCGCGGCGTGAAGGTCGAGCGGCCGGCGGTGGAGATCTCCGACGAGGACGTCGACCGCTACCTGGACTCGCTGCGCGAGCGGTTCGCCGAGCTCGAGACCGTCTCGCGCACCGCGCGGGAGGGCGACTACGTGGTCGTCGACCTGCACGCGGCCGTGCACGGCGAGGAGATCCCCGAGGCCACCCGTCCCGACCATCTCTACGCGGTCGGCTCGGGCGAGTTCGGGGACAAGCTGGACGCCGAGCTCGCCGGCAAGCGCGCCGGCGAGATCCTCGAGTTCAACGACACCCTCGGCCCCGGCGCGGGCGAACGCGCGGGCCAGGAGGTGTCGTTCCGTGTGCTGGTCAAGGAGGTCAAGGGCAAGAAGCTGCCCGAAGCCGACGACGAGTTCGCCAAGGTGGCCTCGGAGTTCGACACGCTGGAGGAGCTCAAGGCCGAGCTGCGCGAGCAACTGCGCCAGAACCGGGAGCGATCGGTCGACGCAGATGTTCGCGACCGTGTGCTTCAGGCGATGATCGACACGGTGGACGTCGACCTGCCCGACTCGCTCGTCGACGAAGAGAGTGCAGCACCGGATCGTGCACGCGCAGGAGCGCGCCGAGCAGGCGGGGATGACGCTGGACCAGTTGCTCGAGGCGCAGGGGTTCGACGAGCTGCGGTTCCGCGCCGACGCGCGCGACCACGCGATCCGGGCGATCAAGGCCGACCTGGTGCTCGAGGCGGTCGCGCGCCAGGAGGGGATCGAGGTCACGGCCGAGGAGATCGGTCGCGAGATCGGCGGCCTCGCCGCCGGCCCTCGGACGCGAGCCGAAAGATCTCGCCAAGAGTCTGGACCGGAGCGGTCAAGTCGTAGCACTTGCCGGTGATATCATCCGCTCGAAGGCGCTCGACTTCCTCGTCGAGCACGCGGACATCAGTCCGGACCCCGGCGCCGAGGAGCCCACGCAGCAGTCGGAAGGGTCTTCCGAAGAGGCCGCGGCCGCGGACGGATCAGCAGAGGAGACGTCATGAAGAACTACCTCGTTCCCGTCGTCGTCGAGCAGACCAGCCGCGGCGAGCGCTCGTTCGACATCTACTCGCGCCTGCTCAAGGAGCGGATCGTGTTCCTCGGGACGCCGATCGACGACGCCGTCGGCAACCTCATCATGGCGCAGCTCCTGCACCTGGAGTCCGAGGATCCCGACAAGGACATCAACCTGTACATCAACTCGCCGGGCGGGGACATCACGTCGCTGTTCGCGATCTACGACACGATGCAGTACATCAAGCCGGACGTCTCGACGATCTGCATGGGGCAGGCGGCCTCGGCGGCCGCGGTGCTCGTGCTCGCGGGGACCAAGGGCAAGCGCTACGCGCTGCCCGCACTCGCGGATCCTCCTGCACCAGCCGCACGGCGGCGCGCAGGGCCAGGCGGTCGACATCGAGATCCAGGCCAAGGAGATCACCCGGTACCGCAAGCTGCTCGAGGAGCTCATCGCCGAGCACACCGGGCAGCCGCTCGAGAAGGTCTCGAAGGACACCGATCGCGACTTCATCCTCACGGCCGACGAGGCTGTCGCCTACGGAGTCGTGGACGAGGTCATCACCAGCCGAAAGATCAAACCCGAACTCGCAGCGGCGGCCGCCGGCTCGTCGTAGGATTTCGACCTCGACGGCCGGGACTCGCTCGGCCGCTCGGCTCAGGGGGCTCAGAGGGCATGGCGAGGATCGGCGACTCGGATCTTCTGAAGTGCTCGTTCTGCGGCAAGTCGCAGAAGCAGGTCAAGAAGCTCATCGCCGGACCCGGCGTGTACATCTGCGACGAGTGCATCGACCTGTGCAACGAGATCATCGAGGAGGAGCTCTCCGAGACCTCCGAGCTCAAGCTCGAGGAGCTCCCCAAGCCGCAGGAGATCTACGCGTTCCTCGACGAGTACGTGATCGGACAGGAGACCGCGAAGAAGGTCCTGTCGGTGGCGGTCTACAACCACTACAAGCGGATCCAGGTCGGCGCGAAGGACCAGGACGTCGAGCTGCAGAAGTCCAACATCATGGTCCTGGGCCCGACCGGGTGCGGCAAGACGCTGCTCGCGCAGACGCTCGCGAAGATGCTGAACGTGCCGTTCGCGATCGCGGACGCGACAGCGCTGACCGAGGCCGGCTACGTCGGCGAGGACGTCGAGAACATCCTGCTCAAGCTGATCCAGGCCGCCGACTACGACGTGAAGAAGGCCGAGACCGGGATCATCTACATCGACGAGGTCGACAAGATCGCGCGCAAGTCCGAGAACCCTTCGATCACGCGCGACGTCTCCGGTGAGGGCGTCCAGCAGGCCCTCCTGAAGATCCTCGAGGGCACGACCGCCTCGGTCCCGCCGCAGGGCGGCCGCAAGCACCCGCACCAGGAGTTCATCCAGATCGACACGACGAACGTGCTGTTCATCTGCGGCGGTGCGTTCGCCGGGCTGGAGAAGATCGTCGAGAGCCGGATCGGCTCGCGCGGGATCGGGTTCGGCGCCGATGTCCGGCGGGTCGAGGACAAGGACATCGGCGCGATCCTCGGCCAGGTGCTTCCGGAGGACCTCCTCAAGTACGGGCTGATCCCCGAGTTCGTCGGCCGGTTGCCGGTGATCACCAACGTGCACAACCTGGACAAGGTCGCGCTCGTCGACATCCTGACCAAGCCGAAGAACGCGCTGGTCCGCCAGTACCACAAGTTCTTCGAGTTCGACGGCGTCGAGCTCGAGTTCACCGAGGGCTCGCTCGACGCGATCGCCGACCAGGCGATCCTGCGCGCGACCGGGGCCCGCGGTCTGCGGGCGATCATGGAGGAGGTCCTGCTCAACACGATGTACGAGCTGCCCTCCCGCCAGGACGTGACCAAGTGCGTGATCGACGAGGACGTCGTCCGCAGCAAGGTGAACCCGACGCTGGTGCCGGTGAAGGAGACCCCCAAGCGCCAGCGCCAGGAACGCACCGCGTGAAGCTGCGCCGGTTCGCGCTCCTCCCGCTCGTGCTGCTCGCCTTCGCGTTCGCCGCGTGCGGCGGCGATGACGGCGGGTCGGGTTCGGACGGCGGCACCCAGGACCCGGCCGCGCTCGAGGGCGAGTCGTGGATCCTGACGCAGATGCTGACCGCCGGTGGCCAGACCGAGATCGTCCAGACGGGTGTGAGCGCGGAGTTCGACGGCTCGACGATCAGCGGCAACTCCGGCTGCAACGCGTATCACGCTTCGTACGAGGCCACCGGGAGCGAGATCTCCTTCGGTCCCATCGCCGCGACGAAGAAGATCTGTCCCGAGGATGAGCAGAGCACCGAGGACCGCTACCTCCAGCTCCTCGCGGAGATCGGTTCGTTCGAGGTGAGCGGCCGCTCGATGTCGATGAACGACACCGACGGGACGCCGGTCCTGCAGTTCATGCAGGGCTGACCCGCAGCCCACCCCTGAGGAAACCCAGGACCGCGCGCTCCGGTGCGCCGTCGGGCATCGCTTAGACTCCCGCGCATGAACGTGCCTGAGAAGCCCACGATCGACGGGCTCGAGCCGAAGTGGGACCAACGGTGGGAGGCCGACCGCACCTACCGGTTCGACCGCTCGCAGCCGCGGGAGGCGGTGTTCGCGATCGACACCCCGCCGCCCACGGCGAGCGGGAACCTGCACATCGGGCACGTGTTCTCGTACACGCACACCGACCTGATCGCACGCTTCCAGCGCATGCGCGGCAAGACGGTCTTCTACCCGATGGGGTGGGACGACAACGGGTTGCCGACCGAGCGCCGCGTGGAGAACTTCTTCGGCGTCCGCTGCGACCCCTCGTTGCCGTACGACCCGCGCTTCGACGTCGACGCGCTCGAGCGCAAACCGGGCGAGCTGGTCGCGGTCTCGCGCCCGAACTTCATCGAGCTGTGCGAACGGCTCACCGCCGAGGACGAGCGCGCGTTCGAGGACGTGTTCCGCCGCACGGGGCTCTCGGTCGACTGGACGCAGACCTACACCACGATCGACGAGCGTTCGCGCCGGGCCTCGCAGCGCGCGTTCGTGCGGCTGCTGGCGCGGGACCTCGCGTACCACGTCGAGGCGCCGACGATGTGGGACATCGACTACCAGACCGCGGTGGCGCAGGCCGAGATCGAGGATCGCGAGATCGACGGCGCGTACCACCGCATCCGGTTCGCGCGGGCCGACGGCGAGGGCTGGGTGGAGATCGAAACCTCGCGCCCCGAGCTGATCCCGGCGTGCGTCGCCCTGGTCGTGAACCCCACCGACGACCGGTACCGGTCGGACGTCGGGACGACGGTGGTGACCCCGCTGTTCGGCGCGGAGGTCCCGATCGTCGCGCACCAGCTCGCCGACCCCGAGAAGGGGACCGGGGTCGCGATGATCTGCACGTTCGGCGACATCACCGACGTCACCTGGTGGCGCGAGCTCCGCCTGCCCGCGCGCGTGGTGATCGGGCGCGACGGGGCCGTCTCGCCGTCGCGGTGGGGCGAACCCGGCTGGGAGTCGCGCGACGTGGCCGGCGCCGCGGCGGCGCAGGGCGCGCTCGTGGGCCTGCCGTCGAAGAAGGCACGGGCCACGATCACCGAGCTCCTCCGCACATCCGGCGATCTGGTCGGCGAACCCACGCCCATCCGCCATGCCGTCAAGTTCTACGAGCGCGGGGAACGACCGCTCGAGATCGTGTCCAGCCGGCAGTGGTTCGTGAAGACGATCGAGTTCCGAGGGGAGCTGCTCGAACGCGGGCGGCAGCTCCGCTGGCACCCCGAGTACATGGGCGCTCGCTACGCGTCGTGGGTGGAGGGTCTGAACGGCGACTGGTGCGTCAGCCGTCAACGGTTCTTCGGCGTCCCGTTCCCGGTTTGGTACCGGCTCGACGAGGAGGGCAAGCCCGATCACGAGCATCCCCTGGTGGCGAGCGAGGATCGGCTGCCGGTCGATCCGTCCTCGGACGCGCCCGAGGGGTTCTCGCAGGAGCAGCGAGGGAGGCCCGGCGGCTTCGTGGGTGACCCGGACATCATGGACACGTGGGCGACGTCCTCGCTCACCCCGCAGATCGCCGGGAAGTGGGAGGAGGACCCGGACCTGTTCTCGCGCGTGTTCCCGATGGACCTGCGGCCCCAGGCCCACGAGATCATCCGGACCTGGCTGTTCTACACCGTCCTGAAGTCGCATCTGGAGTTCGGGGAGCTCCCGTGGACCGACGCGGCGATCAGCGGGTTCGTCCTGGACCCCGAGCGCAAGAAGATGTCGAAGTCCAAGGGCAACGTCGTGACCCCGATCGCGCACCTCGAGCAGCACGGCGCGGACGCGGTGCGTTACTGGGCGGCGAGCGCGCGGCTGGGGATCGACGCGGCGTTCGACGAGCAGCAGATCAAGATCGGGCGCCGCCTCGCGATCAAGATCCTCAACGCCTCGCGGTTCGCCCTGCTGCTCGAGGGCGAGGAGGCCCAGATCGACGACCCGCTCGACCGTTCGATGCTCGTGGGGCTCGCCGACGTCGTGGACCGGGCGACGGCCGCGCTCGAGGGCTACGAGCACGCCCGCGCCCTCGAGATCGTCGAGCGCTTCTTCTGGGGGTTCACCGACGACTACCTCGAGCTCGTGAAGGGTCGCGCGTACGGCGGCAACGGACCCGAGGCGGCCGGGTCCGCGATCGCATCGCTGCGGTTCGCGCTCGACGTCCTGCTCCGCCTGTTCGCGCCGTTCCTGCCGTACGCCACCGAGGAGGTGTGGTCGTGGTGGAAGCAGGGCTCGATCCACCGCGCGAGCTGGCCCTCGACCGAGGCGTTCCCGGTCGGCGGCGAGCCGGTCGTCTACGAGGTGGCCGCGTGGGCGCTCGGCGAGGTCCGCAAGGCCAAGGCGCTCGCCAAGCGGTCGCTGCGCACCGACGTCGAACGCCTCGTCGTCCGGGACACGCCCGAACGCCTGAAGATCCTGCGCGGCGTCGAGCGTGACGTCGCCGAGGCCGGCAAGGTGCGTTCGGTCGAGTACGTGGATGCGACCGAACCCTCGGTCGAGGTCGAGCTGGCGCCCGAGGAGTAGCCGTGCGGTTCGCCGACGCGATGGCCGAACTCGAGCGTCGCCAGCCCGAGCACATGCCCGAGCCCGACCTGGACCGGATCCGCGCGCTCGCCACCCTGCTGGCCGATCCCCAGCTGACGTACCCGACGATCCACGTGACCGGGACGAACGGCAAGACGACCAGCGCGCGCCTCGCCGCCGGGGTCGCGTGCGCCCATGGCCTCACGACCGGCCTGTTCACCTCGCCCCACCTGGAGTCGGTGACCGAGCGGTTCGAGATCTGTGGGGAGCCGATGGCGGAGGAGGCGTTCGGTGAGGAGTTCGAGCACCTGCTCGTCTACCTGCGGACCGTCGACGAGCAGGTCGGGCCCGTCACGTACTTCGAGGCGCTCACGGCGCTCGCCTTCCTCTCTTTCGCGGACGCCCCTGTGGCGCTCGCCGTGGTCGAGGTCGGGATGGGCGGGACGTGGGACGCGACCAACCTCGTCTCCGGCGACGTGGCGGTGATCTGTCCGATCGGGCTCGATCATCCGGAGCTCGGCTCGACGATCGCGGAGGTGGCGGCCGAGAAGGCCGGCATCATCAAGCAGGGCAAGGTCGCCGTCGTGCGCGAGCAGACGGACGAGGCGCTCGAGGTCATCGAGCGGCGATGCGAGGAGGAGATCGCCACGCCGCTGCTCGAGGGGCGCGACTGGGGGATCGACGATCTGACGACGGCCGTCGGGGGCCAGGCCCTCGCGATCCGGGGGCTCCACGCGACGTACGACGACATCCTGCTGCCGATCTACGGGGAGCATGCCGCGCACAGCGCGGCGGCCGCGGTCGTCGCGGTGGAGGCGCTGCTGGAACGCGCCCTCGACCCGGACGCCGTCCGGCTGGCGCTCGGCGCGGCGACGTCGCCCGGGCGCCTGGAGGTCGCGGCGCATCGGCCGCTGGTGATCCTGGACGGCGCGCACAACCCGGCGGCGGCTCGGGCGCTGGCCGAGTCGTTGCCCGACTTCTTCACGTGGGACCGTCTGCACCTGATCCTCGGGGTGTTCGCCGACAAGGACCTCGAGAGCGTCGTGGCTCCGCTCGCCCCGCTCGCGGACACGGGGTACGCGGCCGCGGTCGACAGCGTTCGGGCGCGACCGTCGGGGGAGGTGGCCCACGCGATGACTGCCCACGGCATCGCCACCGAGGCTTTCGCCACCGTGCGCGACGCGCTCGACGCGGCCGCGAGCGCCTCCGATGCCGGCGACCTCATCCTGGTGACGGGCTCTCTGTACACTGTCGCGGACGCTCGTCGAGCACTGCTAGGAGACTCCTGAAGATGGCTGAGGAATCGACGCTGCTCATCGTGAAGCCGGACGGAGTCCGTCGCGGGCTGGTCGGCGAGGTGCTGCGGCGCGCCGAGGACAAGGGCCTGCGCGTGGCCGAGATCCGCTCGCTGACGATCGATCGTCCGCTCGCAGAGGAGCACTACGGTGAGCACCGCGACAAGCCCTTCTTCGGGGAGCTCGTCGACTTCATCACCTCGGGACCCGTCGTGGTCGTGCGGCTGGAGGGTGAAGGTGCGATCGATGTCTGGCGGACGATGATGGGACCCACTGATCCCGCCACGGCGCCGCCCGGCACGATCCGCGGCGATTTCGGCCTCGTGATCACCGAGAACCTCGTGCACGGCAGCGACTCGCCCGAGTCGGCCGAGCGCGAGCTCAAGCTGTTCTTCGGCTGACGGCGGAGCCGGCCTCGGGAGCTACGAGGCCTTGCGGAACGCCACCGCGGCGTTGTGGCCGCCGAACCCGAACGAGTTCGACAGCGCGAGTCGGACGTCGAGCTCGCGTGCCTCGTTCGGCACGTAGTCGAGGTCGCAGTCCTCGTCGGGTGTCTCGTAGTGGATCGTCGGCGGCACGACGCCGTTCGCGATCGCGAGCGCGCACACCGCGCCCTCCACCGCACCCGCCGCACCGAGCATGTGACCGGTCATCGATTTCGTCGAGGAGACCGCGATCCGGTGGGCGACGTCCTCGCCGAGCGTCGCCTTGATCGCGGCCGTTTCCGCCGCGTCGTTCAACGGGGTCGAGGTCCCGTGCGCGTTCACGTACGTGACGGCCTCCGGCTCCTCGCCGGCGTCGCGCAGGGCCCAGGCCATCGCGAGGGCCGCACCCGAACCCTTCGGATCGGGGGCCGTGATGTGGAAGGCGTCGTCGGAGGCGCCGTACCCCGCGACCTCGCAGTAGACGCGGGCGCCCCGGGCCTTCGCGTGCGTCTCGGACTCGAGGATCAGCGTGCAGGCGCCCTCGGAGAGCACGAACCCGTCCCGTCCCTTGTCGAACGGTCGCGACGCGGTCTCCGGGTCGGGGTTCTTCGTGAGCGCCGTCATCTGCGCGAACGCGGCGACCGTCAGCGGCAGGGTCGCCGCCTCCGAACCGCCCGCGACGCACAGGTCCATGTAGCCGTCGCGGATGTATCGCAGCGCCTCGCCGATCGCGTGGTTCGACGAGGAGCAGGCCGAGACCGTGCACAGGTTCGGGCCGGTGAAGCCGAACCGCATCGCGATGTGGCCGCTCGCGGCGTTGGCCATCAGGGCGGGCACCATGAACGGGGAAACGCGCCCCGGACCCTTCTCGAGGAGCACCAGGTGCTGCGCGATCAGCGTCTGGATGCCGCCGATGCCGGTCGCGAAGATCACGCCCGCGCGCTCGGAGGGGACCTCGGGCTGGCCCGCGTCGTCCCAGGCGAGCGCCGCCGAGGAGACCCCGTAGTGGACGAAACGATCGGTCCGGCGGATCTCTTTGGGGTCCAGCCACGGCGCCGGATCGAACCCCGGGACCTCGCCGGCGACCTTCACGGGGAGATCGTCGGTCTCGAAGGCCGTGATCAGCCCGATCCCGTTCCTGCCGGACGTGATGCCGGTCCAGAAATCGTCGACGCCGGTGCCCACCGGCGTGACCGGTCCGATCCCGGTGACGACGACCCGCTCGCCCATCGGGCTCAGGACGATCCGAGCTTCTGCTCGACCAGGGCGACGGCCTGTCCGACGGTCTTGACGCCCTCCATCTCTTCCTCGGGGATGTCGATGTTCCACTCCTCCTCGAGGGCGAGCACCGCCTCGACGAGGTCGAGTGAATCGGCGTTCAGATCCTCGGCGAAGCGGGCGTCGGGGACGACCTGAGCCTCGTCGACCGCCAGCTGCTCGGCGAGGACCTTGCGGACCCGAGACTCGATCTCTGCCTTGTCCATCCTTCCTCCTGTGTCTCCTTGGCTGTGTCGTCGTCTTGGTCTTTGACTGCCTTGCTCGTAGTGCCGCTTCGGCGGCCCATGCTACGGGGGCCGGCCGTCCTTCGACTAGGCGGTCAGCCCGCCGTCCACGGGCAGCACCACGCCGTTCACGTAGGAGGCCTCCACGGACATCAGGAAGCGCACCACGCTCGCGACCTCCTCCAGGTGCGCCGCCCGCCCCACCGGCGTCTGGTCCAGGTAGTACGCGCGCGCCGGCTCGGTCAGATGGGAGGTCATGTCCGTGTCGAGCAGGCCCGGGCACAGCGCGTTCACCGTGATGCCCTTGCCCCCGACCTCGCGGGCGAGCGATCTGGTGAGGCCGACGAGACCGGCCTTCGTGGCCGCGTAGACGGTCTGACCCGCGTTGCCGCGGAGCGCGACGGCCGAGGACATGTTCACGATCCGGCCCCACTTGGCCCGGAGCATCCCCCGCAGCGCGGACTGCGAGCACAGGAACGCGCCCCGCAGGTTGGTCGCCATCGTCCGCTCGTAGACGTCCATCGGGTACTTGAGGACCAGCCCGTCCCGCGACATCCCGGCGTTGTTCAGCAGACCGGTGACCGGTCCGAGCTCGTCGCCGACCCGGCGGAAGGCCTCGGTGACCGAACCCTCCTCCGTGACGTCCATCGCGACCGCGAGGCCGGGCGTCCCGATCGCCTCGAGGCTCGCGACCGTCTCCTTCGCGTCGGCCTCGCTCGAGCGGTACCCGATCGCCACGCTCCAGCCGTCCCGCGCGAGCGCCTCCGCGCACGCACGCCCGATCCCGCGCGAACCCCCGGTGACGACCGCGACCTTGCGGGGTTGCTCGCTCATGGGGCCGCCGGTCCCGTCCAGCGGATCAGGTTCGCGCCCCACGCGAGCCCGGCGCCGAACGACGTCAGCAGGATCAGGTCGCCCTCGCGGACCCGGCCGGCGCGCCACGCGCGATCGAGGGCGACGGGGATCGAGGCCGCCGACGTGTTGCCGACGGATTCGACGTCGACCACCGCGTGGTCGATCGGGATCTTGAGGCGTTCCGCGACCGCGATCATGATCCGGGCGTTCGCCTGGTGGGGGATCAGCAGGTCCACGTCGTCGGGGCCGAACCCGGACTTCTCGAGCAGCTGCCGACACGCGTTCGACATCTCGACGACGGCCCGCTTGAAGACCTCGCGGCCGTTCGGCATCTGGATGGCGTGGTCGTTCGCGTCCACCGAGGCGTGGCTCGCCGGCTCGGCGGAACCGCCGCCCGGGATGATCAGGATCTCGGCGGCACGCCCATCGGCCCCCAGGACCGAACCGAGCACGCCCGGCTCCTCCGAACGCCGCAGCACCACCGCGCCCGCGCCGTCGCCGAACAGCACGCAGGTCGTGCGGTCGTGGAAGTTCATCACCCTGGACAGGACCTCGGCACCCATCACCACCACGGTCTCGGCCTGCCCGGACTCGATGAAGGCGGTGGCGGTCGACATCGCGTAGGAGAACCCGGCGCACGCCGCGTTCACGTCGAACGCGGGCGCCCCGATCCCGAGCTTGCGCTGGACCCACACCGCGGTGGAGGGGATCGGCGTGTCACCGGTGAGCGTCGCGCAGACGAGGAGGTCCACCTGCTCCGGCGCGATCGACGCGGCCTCGAGCGCGCGCGTCGCGGCCACGACGGCGAGGTCGGACGTGGTCTGTCCGTCGGCGGCGAACCGCCGTTCCCGGATCCCGGTGCGCTCCCGGATCCACTCGTCGCTGGTCTGGATCAACGCCTCGAACCACTCGTTGGGCACGACGCGGTCCGGCAGGACCGAACCCAGGCCGGCGACGGCCGCGTGTCGCTGCGCGCTCACGATCCCCCCTCGGGGCGACGGTCGCCGCCCGCGTCGATGGCCGAGGATATCGCCCGCGGGTGGTGCTCGACGCGGCGCCGCAGGGGCTCGCCGCCTCCGTGCGTGCTCAGGTCCCTTCCTCGGCGAGCGCGGCCGCGGCCTCGGGCGAGCCCACCGCGACGGCCCGGGCCCCGGGCGCGGCTCGCTTCGCGAGCTTGGTGAGCACGTCTCCGGGTCCCGCCTCGACGAACGTGTCGACCCCCAGCTCGGCGAGGGCGCCGACGCTCGCCTCCCAGCGGACCGGTGAGACGACGTGGCGTTCGGCCAGGGCCCGGAGCTCGGCGGGGCCGGTGACGAGGGTGCCCGTGACGTTCGAGGCGATCGGGAACCGCGGGGGCGAGAACGCCGCCTCCGCGATCGCGGCCGACAGCGGTTCGACCGCGGGTTCCATCAGCGGGGAATGGAACGCCCCCGCGACGTTCAGGCGCACGGCCCGGATCTTGCGCTCGGCGGCGAGGGTCTCGGCGCGTTCGACCGCGGCGACGCTGCCGCTGATCACCACCTGTTGCGGCGAGTTCTCGTTGGCGACGAGCAGCACGTCGTCGCCGCGAGCGTCGTCGCACAGCGCCGCCGCGGCCTCGGCCCCGACGCCGAGCAGCGCGGTCATCGTTCCGGGCCGGGCCTCGCCCGCCGCCTGCATCGCCCGGCCACGCACCGCCACGATCCGCAGCGCGTCCGCGAGCTCGAGGACGCCCGCGGCCACCAGGGCCGCGAACTCGCCGAGCGAATGGCCCGCCGCGCCGACGAACGCGACGCCGAGCGCATCCAGGACGCGGAACGCCGCGACATCGCACGCGAGGATCGCCGGCTGCACGAACTCGGTGGTCGCGAGCGCATCCGCGTCGCGGCTGCCGGCGACGACATCGCGTCCGATGGCCGCCGTTGCGTCGTCGAGCACCGCTCGTGCGGCGTCGTGGGTGTTCCACACGTCCGCCATACCGACGAACTGTGAACCTTGACCCGGGAACACGATCGCTGCACGCATCTCACTCGCCCTCGACCAACGCTCGACGAACCCTACCCGGTGGGTCGAGGGCGAGTGAAAGCGCAGGTCACACCATGCGTGAACCCTAAGGTTGCCTCCACGTCGGGTCGAGAGTTGCCACCCAAATAGGGGTCCTGTACAAAGAGCGCGAACCTATGGCCGAGAAGGTTCGTCGCGAACTTCCCGCATCCCAGGGCCGTCGAAGCGCGGGCGGTGAAGGGGTACTCGGGTTCCTGGGTCAGGACATGGCAGTCGACCTTGGGACCGCGAACACGCTCGTCTACGTTCGGCACGCGGGCATCGTCCTGAACGAGCCCTCCGTGGTCGCGATCAACACGATGTCCGGGGCCGTCCTGGCCGTGGGCAACGAGGCCAAGCGGATGATCGGCCGGACGCCGTCGCACATCCAGGCCGTGCGCCCGCTGAAGGACGGCGTGATCGCCGACTTCGACATCACCGAGAAGATGCTCCGGTACTTCATCCAGCGGGTGCACAAGCGCCGGCTGCTGGCCAAGCCTCGCGTCGTCGTCTGCGTGCCCTCCGGCATCACGGGTGTCGAGCAACGCGCCGTGGAGGAGGCGACGATCGCCGCGGGCGCTCGTCGCGCGTACATCATCGAGGAGCCGATGGCCGCGGCCATCGGCGCCGGGCTGCCGATCCACGAGCCGGCGGGCAACATGGTCGTGGACATCGGCGGCGGCACGACCGAGGTCGCCGTGATCTCGCTCGGCGGGATCGTCACGTCGTCGTCGCTCCGCATCGGCGGGGACGAACTGGACGAGGCGATCATCAACCATGTGAAGAAGGAGTACTCGCTGCTGCTCGGCGAGCGGACGGCGGAGGCGATCAAGCTCGCGATCGCGGCCGTCTACCCGATGCAGGAGGAGCTCGTGGCCGAGATCCCCGGCCGCGACCTCGTCTCGGGGCTCCCCAAGACCCTCCAGATCACCGACGGCGAGATCCGCGCCGCGATCGAGGAGCCGGTCAGCGCGATCATCGACTCGATCAAGGCGACCCTCGACCGGACACCCCCGGAGCTCGCCGGCGACATCATGCATCGGGGCATCACGCTCACCGGCGGTGGCGCCCTGCTGCGCGGGCTCGACAAGCGCCTCCGCCACGAGACCGGCATGCCGATCCACATCGCCGACAACCCGCTCTCCTCGGTGGCGATCGGATCCGGCAAGTGCCTCGAGGAGTTCGAGATCCTCCAACGGGTCCTGGTGAGCCCGTCCCGGAGGTAGGTTCGCGGTGGCCCTGCGCACCCGAGCGCGCAGCACCCGCCTGCTGGTCGTGGCCCTGGTCTCCATCTCGCTCGTGACGATCACCGTCGACTACCGCGAGGGGACCCAGGGGCCGCTGGCGTCGCTCGGGGACGGCGCGCTCGCCGTGATCAGCCCCTTGCAGGAGGTCGTCTCCAAGGTCACCCACCCGATCGGGAACTTCTTCTCGACGCTGGTCCGGCTGCCGTCGATCCGTCACGAACGTGACGTCCTGCGCGAACGCGTCGACGCGCTCGAGACCCAGCTCGCCGAGGGCAGGGCCGACCAGGCCCGTCTCGCCGAGCTGGAGGCGCTGTTCGGCCTGCAGGAGAGCCTCGGGAATCGGATCGAGACGACGGCGGCCCAGGTGATCGCCAACGGCGTCTCGAACTTCGAATGGACGATCACGATCGACGAGGGTTCGAGCAGCGGCATCGCGGTGGGCATGCCGGTCGTCTCCAGCGCCGGGCTCGTCGGGCACGTGGTGCGCGTCGGGTCGAACTCGTCCATCGTGCAGCTGATCATCGATCCCGACTCGTCGGTCGCCGGTCGCCTCGACGTCTCGCGCCAGACCGGGTTGCTCTCGGGCGCGGGCCCCTCCGACCTCGAGATGAGCCTCGTCGACCCGTCGGTCGACGCCGCCCCGGACGAGCACGTCGTCACCGCCGGCTACCGCATCGCCGGCGTGGCCGAGAGCCTGTACCCGCCCAACATCCTGATCGGGACGGTCTCGCGGGTCCTGGACGAGGACTCCGCCACCGAGAAGCTCCTCACGGTCCGGCCCGCGGTGGACTTCTCCTCCCTGTCCCTCGTGCTCGTGGTGCTCTCCCGTGACACGCGAGGGTAGGGTCGTCGTCCGTGCGCCGCGTGCTCCTGCTCTCGGCGGTCATCCTGACCGCGCTCATCCTCCAGACCACGGTCTTCTCCGAGGTCAACCTGCTCGGCGCCAAGCCCGAGCTGATGTACCTGCTCACGATCTGCTTCGCGATCTTGGAGGGGCCTGCCTCGGGGGCGATCACGGGGTTCGCGGGCGGCATGGCCCAGGACTTCCTCCTGGACGCCCCGAAGGGCATCACGGCGCTCACGCTCACGCTCCTCGGCTACGCGGTCGGGATGGCTCGCCAGTACATCGTGAGTCCCTCGCCCGTCACGCCGGTGCTGCTGGTGGGGGTGGGCACGTTCGCCGGTGTCGTCTTCTACGGGGTCGTGTCGTTCCTGCTCGGCCAGCTGGACGTCGGCTGGCTCTACCTGTTCCGTGTGGCTCTGCTCTCGGCGCTCTACAACGCGATCCTGACCCCGCTGGTGTACCCGCTGCTGCGCCGCGCCGCCGAGGGTTCGCGATCGCGCCGGGTCGCCCGATGGTGAGCGCCAAGGAACCGGCGTGACCGAGCCCAGGATGGGTCTGCGCGTGAAGGTCCTCGCCCTGCTGGTGCTCGCGATGTTCGCGGCCCTCACGACGCGCCTGTGGTTCCTGCAGGTGCTCGCCTCCGAGGAGCTCAAGCGGGAGGCCGCGGACAACGCGGTGCGCCTGATCGAGGTCCCGGCGCCTCGAGGGGTGATCAAGGACGCGAACGGGACGATCCTGGTCCAGAACCGCGGGAGCGTGGTCATCACGATCAACCGGCAGGAGCTCGGTGATCAGACCGAGAGCGTCCTGCTCGACCTGTCCGAGCTGCTCGACATCCCCGCCGACGAGCTCGGCGCGCGGCTGGACGATCCGCGCTACTACGTCTTCAGCCCGATCCCGGTCGCCACCGACGTCCCCAAACGCGTCGCGTACTTCATCAAGGAGCATCAAGAGGACTTCCCGGGGGTGGACGTGCTCTCGGTGCCGGTCCGGCGATACCCGCTGGGGTCGGCGGGCGCCCACGTCCTGGGGTACCTCGGCCAGATCTCGAAGGCAAAGCTCAAGGACCCTGGGTTCGCGGACTACTCGCCGGGGGACGTGATCGGCGTCTCGGGGATCGAGGGCATCTACGAGCGCTACCTCGCCGGCACGCGCGGCCTGGTCAAGTACCGGGTCAACTCGATCGGGGAGAACCTGGGCCTGATCGGCCGGCAGCGGCCCGTCGCCGGCGACGACGTGTGGCTCACGCTGGACGCCGGCACGCAGCAGCTCGCCGAGGACTCGCTCAAGGCCGGGATCCAGCACGCCCGCACGGTCGTGGAGTCCGACAGCGGCTACCTGAAGGCGAACGCCGGGGCCGCGATCGTGCTCGACCCCCAGACCGGCGCGATCGAGGCCATGGCCTCCTTCCCGACGTTCGACCCCGCCCTGTTCACGCGGGGCTTCTCGCAGGAGGAGTTCGAGCGTCGGTTCGGTGCGGGGCACAGCTACCCGCTGCTGAACCGTGCGATCCAGGGCCAGTACCCGCCCGGGTCGACGTACAAGCCGTTCGTCGCGGCCTCCGCGTTGCAGCGCGACATCGTCACGACCGGCCAGTCGTACGGCTGCCCTCCGAGCTGGACCGCGCCCTTCGACCAGAGCGACCCGGCAGCGATGCAGTACGTGTTCAACAACTGGACGACGGCGAACCTCGGGTTCATGAACCTCTCGACGGCGCTCGCCCGGTCGTGCGACACGGTCTTCTACCCGATGGGCTACCGCTACTGGGACATGTTCTACGTGAACGATGACGAGGCCGCGAACGGAGTCACCTCGCACGAGCCACTGCAACACGACCTCGGGAGCTTCGGGTTCGGCGCGCAGACGCGGGTCGACCTCCCGTTCGAGCAGGACGGGCGGGTCCCCACCGCCGAGTGGAAACAGTCGATCCACGACCAGTACCCCCAGTCGTTCCCGGAAGGGGAGTGGTTCCCCGGCGACTTCATCCTGATGACGATCGGGCAGGGCGACACGCTCGTCACCCCGTTACAACTCGCCGCCGCGTACGGCGCGCTGGAGAACGACGGCAAGGAGTGCGTCCCCCACGTCTTGGACCGGGTGGTCGCACCGGACGAGACCGTGGTGCGCCACTATCAACAGAACTGCCGCAAGCACGTGCGGATCGACGACAAGTACCTCGCCTACGTGCGCGACGCGCTCACCGGGACGATGACGGGCAGCGGGACCGCCGCGGCCGCGTTCGCCGGCTTCCCCTTCAACGACGTCTGGGTGGCGGGCAAGACCGGGACCGCGGAGGTTCCGCCCAAGCAGGACTACTCGTGGTTCGCGGCGATGACCGCGGCCGGCGGGCAGGAGCACGTCGTGGTGGTCCTGGTGGAGCAGGGCGGCCACGGCGCGACGACCGCCGCGCCGATCGCACGCCACATCATCGAGGGCCTCTACGGCCTGGACTTCTCCCAGTTCACGGATGTGGCGGGGACCGACTGATGGAGCTGGCGACCGGCCGGGTGGTGGCGGGGGAGCGGCACGCGTTCCGCCATATCGACCCGATCCTGCTGGCGGCGGCGATCGGGCTCGCGGTGATCGGCTTGTTCGCGATCTACTCGGCCACCCACCAGTCGCTCGCGGCCGTGCACCTGGACCCCGGCCGGTTCGTGAAGCGCCAGCTCACGTTCCTGGCGGTCGGCGCGGTCGTGCTGATGCTGGCGGTGAGCTTCGACTACCGGCTGCTGAAGGTCTACGCCGGGATGATCTACGTGTCCTCGCTCGTGCTGTTGGTGCTGGTCCGAACGCCGTTCGGCACGAGCGTGAAGGGCGCGCAGCGCTGGTTCGAGCTCTTCGGTTTCCAGCTCGCCCCCTCCGAGATCGCCAAGCTCGCGCTGGTCGCGATGCTCGCGGCGTTCCTGTCGGAGCTGCGGGGCGACCTCACGCTCCAGGACGTGTTCCGAACCGCGGGCCTCGCGGCGATCCCCGCGTTCCTCGTGTTCCTGCAGCCCGACCTCGGGTCCTCGATCGTGTTCGCGGCGATCCTGGTCGGGATGCTCGTGGTCGCGGGGACTCGGGCGCGGTACCTCGTCGTGCTGGCGCTCACGGCGGTGGTGCTGATCGTCGCGGGCTTCCAGGTGGGCCTGGTGCGCGAATATCAGATCGAGCGCCTCCAGGCGTTCCTCGACCCGACGAGCGTGAGCGCAGACGCGCTCCACAACCGCGAGCAGGCCGAGATCGCGATCGGGTCGGGCGGGCTGACGGGCGTCGGGTTCGGGAAGGGATCGCAGACGAACCTGGACTTCGTCCCCGAGCAGCACACGGACTTCGTCTTCACGGTCATCGGCGAGGAGTTCGGGTTCATGGGGTCCGTCGTCCTGCTCGGGCTGTACGGGATCTTGCTGTGGCGGGCGTTCCGCGTCGCGCTGCTGTCGCGGGATCCGTTCGGTACGTACCTGGCGGCGGGGATCGCCTCGATGTTCGCGCTGCAGATGTTCGTCAACGTCGGGATGAACGTCGGGATCATGCCGATCACGGGCATCCCGCTGCCGTTCGTCTCCTACGGGGGGAGCTCGCTGCTCCTGAACCTCGCCTCGGTCGGCCTGCTGCTGAACGTGCACATGCGCCGGTTCGTCTGAGCGAGCGTCAGCTCGAGAGCGCGATCGTCCACAGGAACGTCGAACCGGCGCTGCTGGAGGTCTCGATCACGACGTCGCCGCCCATCGCTCGCGCGGCGGTGCGCGCGAGCGCGAGGCCCATGCCGGCCCCCTGGTGGACCCGGACGTTCAGCTCCTCGAGCTGCTCGAGGGGACGGAAGACCCGCTCGTGCTCGCGCGGATCGATCCCCGGCCCCCCGTCGACGACCCGCACCTCGATCGCACCGGTCGCGGCCGCGGCCGTCACCTGCACCTCGACCCCGGTCGCCTCGGTCGAGAAGCGCAGCGCGTTGTCCACCAGCTCCTCGAGGATCCGGCTGGCGACGCCCCGGTTCAGGTTCGCGGGCGGCAGACCGTCCCCGGTGGTGACGCGGACGCGTTGGTCGCGCGCGGAGACGTCGCGGGCGACGTCGCCGACGTCCACGCGTTCGGTGAGCCCGGCGTCGATCGCGAGCTCGAACCGTTCCACCAGCTGCGCGAGGTCGCGAGCCCGGGTCACGAGGCGAGCCAGGAGCTCCTCCTCCTGTTCGGGTGAGGCCTTCACCTCGGCGAGCGTCTGGGCAACGCCGAGGATCACAGTCACCGGGGTGCGCAGCTCGTGGGAGAGCCGGGCCACCAGCTGTTGGCGCCGCGCAGAACGCTCGACGAGCGCATCCTGCGCCGCCTCGAGCTCGCGGATGCGGCGCCGCTCGCGTTCGAGCGCCTCGGTCAGCTCCTCGATCACGTGCGGGGTCACCTCGGAGGACAGGAGCGCGCCACCCTCGGCGGCGCGGCTGACGGCGGTCAGGATCTCGTCGCCGTCGGAGTCCTTCAGGACGTAGCCGGACGCCCCCGCGACGAGCATCCCCCGGACGATCTCCTGGTCCTCGTGGCCCGAGAGCGCGACGACCCCGAGGTCGGGGAAGTCCGCCTTCAGCAGGCGGGTGGCCTCGATGCCGTCCATCGTGGGCATCCGGACGTCCATCAGGACCACGTCGGGGGTGAGCGACCGGACGAGTCCAAGGGCCTCGGCGCCCGAGCCCGCCTCGCCGACGACCTGGAGGTTCCCGGCCTCCAGGAGCGACAGGAGGGATTCGCGGAAGCCGGCGTTGTCGTCCACGACGAGGACCCGGATCGGCCTACTGTGGTCGACCGGGCGGGGAAGGACCGCCGGTTCCATGTGCGAAGTCTCGGGCGGGGTGGGGTGCGGCGCCATCCGACGAGCGAGGGTTTCGTAGGACGCTGGAACCGACACCGTGGGTAGGTTCATCTACCTAGTCAGCATGCGCGGGTGGGTCCAGGCACGCACCAGGGTTGCTGTCCCAGATGCCGTTCGGGGCCATCGGCGTCCGGTATCCTTGGAACCAGGTTTGCCCGCCGGGTTGCGGCCATGGGGCCGCGAGGAACCGGCGAGGTAAGGAGAGGCGAGGCGCCGGCCACGCCGGCCCCGGGACCGAACCCGGAGGGCCGCGGCCGGAAGAGCCCGCCGAGAACGGGGCTTTCCGCGTGCGCAACGAAGCGCCGCAAGGTCAGGGGGACGACGTCCCCGGGACCGTGCGTCCATCAGATGAGGCCAGGCCGTCCGGCCAGCCCGTCACGACCCGACGCCCAACCGAGCGTTCCCGCGCGACCGACCCCGTCCCCTCGGCGAGCACCGCCGCCGCCCCTCCCCAGACGAAGGGAGCGACGATGAACGACGACACGGGTTCGGGAGCCTCCAGGACGGAGATCGCCGAACCGGTCGAGGCGCCGGGTTCCACCCATGGTGGCTCGGCGGGCTCCGGGTCCGGCGGGGGCGGAAGCTCCGCGCCGGGTTCGGGTGCTCGCAGGCGCCGGCGGCGCGGCGGCCGCGGTCGCGGCGGGCGCGGGGGCTCCGGCACCGGCACCGGCAAGGCGGCCGGAGACGGCGCGGCTGCCGAGGACGGCGGCGCCACGACGAAGGATCCGACCTCGTCCGACGGCGACACCCCACCGGCGCGAAGCTCACGCGCCCCGAGGCAGCGCGCCACCGCGAAAGCGGACGAGCAGCCCGAGGTCGATCTCGACGCTCAGCCGGGCGAGGTCGAGCGCGTGGACACCGGCCCGCGCCCGGCCGGCGCGCGCCGGCGCTCGCGCGGCGGTCGCGGCCGAGGCCGGGGCGGCTCGGGTTCAGGTTCCGGGACCGCGTCGTCGAGCGACACCGCGACCACGGAGGCGAAGCCGGGCACGGAGACGTCGCCCGAGTCGCCGGACGGCCAGACCCCAGACGGAACGCCAGAGGGAACGCCAGAGGGAACGCCAGAGGGAACGATGGACGGAACGACCGGAACCAAGACCGGGACCCGCCGTCGCCGTTCGCGCGGCGGACGAGGCCGGAGCAAGGCCAAGCCGGCGGGCGAGACCGCGGAGGCCGCGGACGCGGACGGACAGGAGCCGGCCCCCAAGCGCAGGTCCGCCGCCGCGAAGACCACCACGCGGAAGAAGACCGAGCAGCCGAAGAAGGCCAAGGCCGAACCGAAGACGGACGAGAGCGAGCGCGCCGCGCCGACGCGTCTGCGCCGCCAGCGGCAGGGCCGGACGACGGTACGTCGCCGGCGCGAGTCGATGCCGATCGTGCCGCGGGTCACCGACAAGCTGATGGTGATCACCCAGCACGGGGAGCGCGATCAGATCGCCGTGCTCGAGGAGCGCGAGCTCGTCCAGCACTACGTCACCCGAGCGGGCGCTCGGTCGATGGTCGGGAACGTCTACCTCGGCCGCGTCCAGAACGTCCTGCCGGGGATGGAGGCGGCGTTCGTCGACGTCGGTCGCGGTCGGAACGCGGTCCTGTACGCCGGCGAGGTGAACTGGTCGCCCGAGGATCTCGAAGGAGCACCGCCCCGGATCGAGCACGTGCTGAAGAACGGCCAGTCGGTCCTGGTCCAGGTGACCAAGGACCCGATCGGCGGCAAGGGCGCCCGGCTGACCGCGCAGATCTCGCTGCCCGGCCGCTTCCTCGTCCTCGCGCCGAACTCGGAGGTCTCCGGCATCAGCCGGCGGCTCCCCGACGCCGAGCGCCGTCGTCTGAAGACGTTCGTGAAGAACCTCAAGCCCAAGGAGCACGGGCTGATCGTGCGCACCGCCGCGGAGGGCGCCTCCGAGGAGGCCCTCGCGTTGGACCTCCAGCGCCTGCTCGAGGAGTGGGCCCAGATCGAGAAGCTCTCGAAGAAGGCCAAGGCGCCGGCCGTCCTGTACGAGGAGCCCGAGCTCACCCTTCGGGTCGTTCGAGACCTGTTCACCGACGAGGAGTACCGGGAGCTCGTCACCGACTCGCCGCGGATCTTCGGCCTGATCACCGACTACCTCCGCGACGTCGCGCCCGACGTGCTCTCGAAGGTGCGGCTGCACGAGGGCCCTCTGCCGGCGTTCGAGGAGTTCCACATCGTGGAGCAGATCCACAAGGGCCTGGACCGCAAGGTGTGGCTTCCCTCCGGCGGCTACCTCGTGATCGATCGCACCGAGGCGATGACCGTCATCGACGTCAACACGGGCAAGTCCGTGGGCAAGTCGAACCTCGAGGAAACCGTGGTGAACACCAACCTCGAGGCCGCGAGCGAGGTCGCTCGCCAGCTGCGGCTCCGGGACATCGGCGGCATGATCGTGATCGACTTCATCGACATGCTGCTCGAGCAGAACAAGAGCAAGGTGATCGATGCCGTGAAGGAGTCGCTCGCCCAGGACAAGTCGCGGAGCCAGGTCTTCGACATCAGCCCGCTCGGGCTCCTGGAGGTGACGCGCAAGCGCGTGTCTGGTGGACTCTTGGAGGCGTTCTCGGAGACGTGCCCGACCTGCGAGGGTCGAGGGCTGCTCCTCACCTACGACGTCAACTGAGCGATAGGAGACACGATGTACGCGGTCATCAAGGCCGGTGGCAAGCAGCACAAGGTGAAGACGGGCGACGTGCTCGAGATCGAGCTGATGCAGGCCGATGGCGACACGGTCACCTTCCAGCCCCTGCTGGTGGTCGACGACGACGGCAAGACGCATTACGGCAAGGAGGCCGCGCAGGCGGTCGTCACGGCCAAGCTGCTCGGCGAGCAGAAGGGCGACAAGGTCCACGTGTTCAAGTACAAGAACAAGTCGGGCTACGCCCGCCGGCAGGGCCACCGGCAGCTGATGACGCTGATCGAGATCGCCGACGTGAAACTGGGGAGCGCGCCCAAGCGCGCGGCGGCCCCCAAGGCGGAGAAGAAGCCCGCCAAGGACGAGGCAGCCACCGAACCCGCCGAGGCCACCGAAGCCGCGGAATAGCGCGGGAACCCTCTGGTAGGCTCGAACACGCGATGGCACACAAGAAGGGCGGCGGCTCGTCCCGCAACGGACGAGACTCCGAGTCCAAGCGCCTCGGGGTCAAGGTGTTCGGCGGTCAGGAAGTGACCGCCGGCTCGATCATCGTGCGCCAGCGCGGGACCCGGATCCACGCCGGCAAAGGCGTGGGCCGTGGAGGGGACGACACCCTCTTCGCGATGCAGCCGGGGATCGTCTCGTATCACCAGTCGCGCGGCCGCCGGTACGCCTCCGTCCAGGCTCCCTAGCCCGGCCGCACCCGCTCGCCGAACATCCGACCCTCGTTCAGCCCTGCGCCGCCGCCTGATCCGGTCCCGACGCGGCCTTCGACACCGCGTCCTTGACCGCCCGAACCCATTCGGTCAGCGCCGACTTCTTCTCGCGGTTCATGAGGCCGAGGTAGCCGACGTTGTCCCGCCGCGCCTTGCGCTTGGGGCTCCGGAACCGGTCGAACCCGACCGGCCGCTCCACCGGAGCCCCCATGAGCACCGCGAGCGGCGGGGGCTGCGCGAAGTAGAAGGCGGTCTTCCTGGCGCCTGCCGACGTGGTCCGCTCCACCATCAGGACCGGTGAGCCGCGGAGGCGACGGACCTTGGCGATGTCGTGCAGGGCGATCCGCATCGCCGGGCGTGCCTCCTCGTCCGGCGAGAACAGCAGGGCCTGGTCGCTGAGCTCGAGCGTGCCCTTGATCTCGTCGGGCTCGACGTCCTTCCCGAGCTCGACGGCCCACACGGTCACGGCTCTCGGCACCCCCCCATCATGCCGTGGACGTGCGGGTTCGGCCACAATCTGTCCATGACCTACGTCGACGAGCTCACCGTGTTCGCCCGTGGGGGCAACGGCGGCCACGGATCGTCCTCGATCCTCCGCGAGCCGTACAACCCGCGGGGTGGCCCGGACGGGGGCGACGGCGGCCGTGGGGGCGACGTCGTGTTCGAGGTGTCCACTGGGATCCGCGACCTGGCGTGGCTCGCCGATCACCCGCACCTGCGGGCCGAGAGCGGGGGCGCGGGCGGCAAGCGCGGCAAGACCGGGGCGGAGGGCAAGGACCTCGTGATCCGGGTCCCCGACGGGACCCGGATCGAGGACGAGCACGGCCTGCTGGCCGACCTGGTCGGCGACGGAGCGCGCGCGGTCCTCGCCCGGGGCGGGCGGGGCGGTCGCGGGAACGCGTCGCTCGCCACCTCGCGCGACCGCGTGCCGAAGGGATCCGAAGGCGGCGAGCAGGGAGAGGAGAAGCGGCTCGCCGTCGAGCTCCGCACCGTGGCCGACGTCGGCCTGATCGGCCTGCCCAACGCGGGTAAGTCGACGCTCCTCGCTGCACTCACGGCCGCCCACCCGAAGATCGCCGACTACCCGTTCACCACCCTGTCGCCCAACCTCGGCGTGGCCGGGGAGGATGAACGGTTCGTCGTGGCCGACGTCCCGGGGCTCGTCGAGGGCGCGCACGCAGGCAAGGGCCTCGGGCATCGGTTCCTTCGACACGTCAGCCGGTGCCGAGCGCTCGTGCTGGTCGTGGACCTCTCGACGCCGGATCCCCCCGCCGACCTGGCGACCGTCCGCGAGGAGCTCCGCGCGTACGACCCCTCGCTCGCGACCAGGCCGAACCTGGTCGTCGGCACGAAGCTCGATCTCGCGCCCGGTACCGACGCGCAGTCGACGCTCGGCAGCGGGGCGGTCGCCCTCTCGGCCGTCACGGGGGAAGGGCTGGACACCCTGCGAGAACGGATCGCGTCGTTCGCGCGCGGGGCGGCTGCGGTGGCGGAGGAACGCAGCGCGTACGTGGTGCTCCGCCCGGCCCGCCCGAGGTTCATCGTGAAGAAGGAGGGGGAGCGGTTCAGGGTGATCGGTCGCGGCGTGGAGACCTGGGTGTCCGAGACCGATCTCGAGGATCCCGAGAAGCTCGCGCGGCTCCAGCGCCGGCTGGTCAAGGAAGGGGTCGAGCGCGAGCTCGCCTCCGCGGGCGCCCGGCGCGGCGACGAGGTCGTGATCGGCGACGTGGCGTTCGAGTACCTCCCCGAGGGTGGGCGCGATGGCGCGGCGTGAGGAGCTCCTGCGTGCCGAGGCCGAGGGCTGGGAGGCGTTCGTCGCGCTGCTGGACGCGGTGCCGCCCGATCGCCTCGAACCGCCCGGGCTCAACGCCGAGGGCTGGGCCGTGCGGGACGTGATGTGGCACGTCGCGTTCTGGTGCGCCGACGCCGCCCGCGCACTCCGCGAGATCGCCGAGGGGAGGTTCGACCGCGTCAGCGAGCCGTACGAGGAGACCGAGGTGAACCGCATCAACGATCGGGAGCTCGAACGGTCCCGAGCGATGCCGGTGGACGAGGTCCGCGCCGAGCTGCACCGGGCGCGAGCAGAGATGCTCGAGCGGTTCGGGGCCCTGACCGAGCTCACGGCCGATGCCGACGAGTGGTTCGACGAGAGCGGGCCCCGGCACTATGCCGGGCACGCCCCCGAGCTCGAGGCATGGGTCCGGACGAGCCGGCCCTAGCCCCGCCGCCCGGGCGCGAAATCCACCGTCGTCGCTGGTCGCAGCCGTAGGATGGCCGCCGTGGGACGACGGCTCGGGGTCATGGGCGGCACGTTCGACCCGATCCACTACGGCCACCTCGTGACCGCCGAGGAGGCCCTGGTGCAGTTCGCCCTGGACGCGGTCGTGTTCGTGCCGACGGGACATCCGTGGATGAAGCAGGGGCGCGTGGTTTCGCCCGCCGAGGATCGCTACCTGATGACCGTGATCGCGACCGCGAGCAATCCGCGCTTCCAGGTCTCCCGCGTCGAGATCGACCGGGACGGACCCACCTACGCCGTCGACACCCTGCGCACGCTCAGCGCCCACAACCCGGACGCCGAGCTCTACTTCATCACCGGCGCCGACGCGATGCTCGAGATCTTGGACTGGAAGGATCCCGACGAGGTCCTGTCGATCGCGCACTTCATCGCGGCTACGCGACCCGGCTACGACCTCGCGAGGTTCGAGGCGGCCGGCCCGGCGCGCGACGCGAGCGTCAGCATGATGACGATCCCGGCGCTTGCGATCAGCTCGACCGACATCCGCGAACGGATCCACGACGGCCGCCCGATCCGGTACCTGGTCCCCGAGGGCGTGAAGAGCTACGTCGAGAAGGCGGCGCTGTACCGGTGACGCGACGGCTGGCGCTGCTGGTGCTCGTGGCCGTCCTGGCGACCGCTGGCACGGGCGCGCTCCTGATCGCGCGCGAACGCGCTCGCACCGAGCCCGAGGTCACGCCGCCCGCGGCCGCCGGGCTTGCGCTGCTGGTGGTGACGACCGACGGGGGACCGCTCCCGGTCGTCGTCGGCAGCACGGGGTTCGGCACGAGCGGCGCGCTCGTCGTGCCGCCGGAGGCGATGGTCGTGATCCCCGGCCAGGGCGAGTCGACGATCGGGGACGCCCTGGGGCTCCCGCCGCGCCAGGCGGCCACCGCCGTCGGCAACCTGCTCGGGGTATGGATCGAGGACCACGCGACGATCGAGGCCGACCGTCTCGCCGCGATCGCGGACGACGTCGGCGGCGTCCGGATCGGTGGCGAGCTCGCCGACGGGCGGGACGTCTCTGGCATGTTCGAGGCGTCGGGTGCCGGCGACGTCGCGGGTTTGCAGATCGTGATGGAGGCGCTGCTGGCCGCGGACGTGGCCTGGTCTCCCGCCGATCTCGCCGACGCCGAGCATCCGGCGAGCGTGGTCCGGATGCTCAAGGCCGCATCTGGTGCGCAGGTGGCCACGCTCGAGGCCGCGGAGGTGGCGAGCGGCGTGTTCCGAGCGACCCCCGAACAGGTCACGGACGCGCTGGTCGCGGCGTTCGGCGGGCCGGCCGAGGAGGCTGTGCCGGTCATCGTCCTGAACGGCAACGGTGTGCCGGGGATCGGCGAGGCGGTGGCCGAGAAGCTGCTGCCCGGCGGATTCCGCGTAGCGGTCTCGCAGAACGCCTCGGACTTCGACCACCCCGAGACGCTGATCGTGGTGGGCTCGCCTGACGACGTCGCCTTGGCCGAACGTGTGCGAGACTTGCTCGGTGTGGGGAGCGTGTCCGTGTCGGTGGGTTCGGGTATCGCTCCTGTGACGGTCGTGATCGGGAAGGACTTCACCGGGTGAGCATGAGCGAAGGACGGCGTGCCGGGTAGCGACGCCACCCACGCCGAGAGCCGCGACATCGCCGTGACCGCGGCGCGCGCGGCGGCCGCCAAACAGGCTGCGGACGTCACGATCTTGGACGTGCACGGCCTGATCGTGATCACCGACTACTTCGTGATCGCCTCGGGCGAGACCGATCGCCAGGTCAAGACGATCGTCGAGGAGGTGGAGCGGGCCGTCCGGGACCTGGGCGAGAAGCCGGTCCGGCGCGAAGGCGACGCCGACTCGCGCTGGGTGCTTCTCGACTACATCGACGTGGTCGTCCACGTGTTCGCCCAGGAGGAGCGCGAGTACTACGACCTCGAGCGGCTGTGGCGCGATGCGCCTCGACTCGGCTGGAACGGCTCGGAGCAGGCGGCAGCCGGTTCGCTAGACTGAGCCTCCCGCGGGCCCATAGCTCAGCTGGTAGAGCGTCTGGCTGGCAGCCAGAAGGTCAGGGGTTCGAATCCCCTTGGGTCCACTACCTGCAGGAATATGCCCGACAACGCGACCTTGGCCGGGGTTCCCGTCCAGTACGGCCTCTACACGGCCTTCGCCGCGCTGATCGCGTACGCGATCTTCGGCACATCGAGACATGTCGTGCAGGGTCCCAGCGGAAGCGTGGCCGCTGTCTCGCTGGCCGTCATCACACCACTGGTCGGTGCCTCCGCCGTCGACACGAGCAAGGCCGTGCCGGTGACCGCCGCTCTGGCGATCGTCACCGGGGTCATCTATCTGCTCCTCAGGATCGCGAGGATGGGGTGGATCTCCAACTTCCTCTCCCGAGCCGTGATGAGCGGGTTCGTTCTCGGTTTCTCGATCGGGATCATCATCGATCAGACCTACAAGCTGTTCGGCGTGGACAAGACGTCCGGCAGCTACTGGGACGAACTCGTGGGCACGATCAAGCAGATCCCCGATACCAACCTGCCTACCCTCGCCGTCGGTGCCACAGCGCTCGTCGCCCTGCTGCTGATGCGGTATCTCCTCCCCAAGTGGCCCCGTGCACTCATCGCCGTGGTCCTCTCGATCCTCGCCGTGAACGCGTTCGACCTCACCTCTCACGGAGTGGCCGTCACCGGTACGGTGCCGACAGGCCTGTTCTCGGTGGGGATCCCGCAGGGCGTGTGGGGGGACCTCACGGACCTGATCGCTGGCGCGCTCGCCATCATCTTCGTGGGCTACTCGGAGACGCTCGCAGCGGGTCGCGCCATGGCCTCCAAGCATGGGTACGGGATCGACACGGATCAGGAGCTCGCGGCGGAGGGCGTCGCCTGCCTGAGTGCCGGACTCGTCGGCGGTTTCGTGAACGACGGGAGCCTCTCGAAGACGTCGGTGGGAGACGCAGCTGGACAGAAGAGCCAGATGGCTTCGCTGATCGATGCGGCGTTCGTCCTGCTCACCATGCTCTTCCTGGCGGCCCTGTTCGACAACCTCCCGTCCGCCGTGTTGGGAGCAGTCGTGATCGACGCGATGGTCGGCCTGATCGACTTCCGCACGATGGCGCGGTACTTCCGTGTGAGCCGCTCGGATTGGGTCTTCTTCATGGCCGCGGGGCTCGGGATCATCTTCCTGTCGATCATCGGAGGGATCCTGCTCGGCGTCGTGCTGTCCCTCCTGCTGCTGATCGCACACTCGTCCCGGCCACAGTTGCGTCGCATGGGGAGGGACCCGGCCTCGGACACCTACCTCGACGTTGAGCGGAACGAAGGGCTCATCGTCGAACCGAGCGTCCTCGTCGTGCGCCTGGACGGTCCGCTCTTCTTCGCCAACGCAAACAGGTTCAACGACAGCGTGATGGCGCTGATCTCGGAGTCCGACGTACCGATCGCGGCTGTGGTCGTCGACGGGGAGGCGGTGTCGCTCACCGACACGGACGGAGCCGATGTGCTGATCGGCATGGCGAGGGAGATGAAGGCGAGCGGTCGTTGGTTCGCGATCGCCCGCGTGGAGTCGGCGATAGAGGATCAGTGGAGACGCGCCGGCGCGATCGATGAGGTCGGGGCGGATCGCGTCTTCGCCTCCGTCCGCGAGGCGGCCGACGTCGCGACCCGCAGCATCGCAGGGCGAGCCGAGCCGCCGGAACGACCGTAGCTCAGGGCCAGCGTCCGTCGTACGTGAACGAGGACCGGGAAAGGGGAAGGATGATCGGCTCGGCGACTTTCGAAGACGCGATGAAGAACGTCGTCCGAGGGTTCGAGGTCGCCGGCGTCGTGGTGCTCGTCGTCGGCTCGGTCCTCGCTTTCGCAAGGTTCGTGGTCGAGCTGGTTCGCCGCCGGCCCCTCGAGGCATACAAGGGCGTCCGGCGAGACGTCGGCCGAGCGATCCTGCTCGGGCTTGAGATCCTGATCATCGCCGACATAGTCGAGACGATCACGGTCGATTCGACCCTCGACAGCGCAATCACGCTCGGTGTCATCGTGCTCGTGCGGACGTTCCTCAGCTTCTCGATGGACATCGAGCTCGAGGGCGTCGTCCCGTGGCGAAGGAGCCCAGTGAAGCCCGGACGTTCGGAATGAGCGCGGCTCGCCCCTGACCGCCGGATCGCCGTGCGGCGCTGGCTCTGGGCGCGGCGGCGGGATGGACCGCTCGGCTCGCGGCCACGGCTCATCTACGTCACGCGGGATCGAGGTGGTTTCTCGGCCGCACAACTTGCTCTCTTCCTCGCCCCATGCGGGCCTACGCGATTTGGCGGTTGGCAGGCGTTGATAGCGCGGGTGTATGAATCGCGTGGAACAAGGGAGGGGATTCCTATGAGGCGGCCAGCCATGGTTCCGGCGGCCCTCGCTCGAGCCGCAATTCTCTCCGTGATCGTGGTCGCGGCGATGGCCATCGCAACCCCGTCCTCGGCCGCTCCGCCGACCAAACCAACGATCACCTCGTTCACCCCGACCTCTGGGCCGATCGGGACGATCGTCACGATCACCGGGACGAACCTCACCGGCGCAACGGCCGTGACATTCGGGGGAACGTCGGCCACGACCTTCTCGGGCGGCTCGTCGACCCAAATCACGGCGACGGTCCCAAGCGGCGCGACCACCGGGAAGATCTGCGTGACAACGCCTGGAGGAACCGACTGCAGTTCCCAAAGCTTCACGGTCACCACGACCGCCGCCAAGCCGACGATCACCTCGTTTACGCCCACCAGCAGTCCCGTGGGCACGTCGGTCACCATCATCGGAACGAACTTCACCGGGACAACGAGCGTGAAGTTCAACGGGGTTTCCTCCACGACGTTCAACGTCGTCTCGTCGACCCAAACCACGGCGACGGTCCCGAGCGGCGCGACCACCGGGAAGATCTGCGTGACAACGCTTGGCGGAACTGCCTGCAGCTCCCAGAGGTTCACGGTCACGAGCACCGGCGTCCCCACAATCACCTCGTTCACGCCGACCTTCGGGCCGGTCGGGACGACCGTCACGATCACCGGGACGAACTTCACCGGAGCGACCGCCGTGACCTTCAACGGGGTTTCCGCAACCACGTTCAAAGTCGCCCCGTCGACTAAGATCACGGCGACGGTCCCTGCTGGTGCGACGACCGGGCCGATCAAGGTGACGACCCCGCTCGGCTCGGCGACCAGCACGTCCAACTTCACGGTGAGCACCTCGCATTCGAGGAGCGTCACGCTGAAGCTGAAGAAGCACCTGGTCGCTAAGGGGGTCGTCAGCGCGAGCGACGGGTTCACCGCATGCACCGCGAGCGTTCCCGTCAAGATCCAGCGCAAGACCAGTGGTGGCTGGAAGAACGTGGGAAGCACGACTACCGATGCGAGCGGGTCTTACAAGAAGAAGATCAAAGACAAGCCTGGCAAGTATCGCGCCAAGGCGCCCAAAGTCACTCTGAACGCTGGCGCCGACATCTGTTCGGCCGCGACCTCACCCGTACGCACGAACAACTAAGGAACCAGCTGGAGAGTTGGTTCTTCCGAACGTCTCGGTTCGAGCCTGTCGAGCGGCAGGCGGAGAAGCCGTCCGAGCAAGCTACTGGTGCCGCCATTTCAGGCCCAGGAAGCGCCTCGCAACATCCCGACGAGCACTGCCCGGAGCACCTGATCCTCCTCGCAGTCCGATCAGCATTGCGGAAAAGGGTGACCCAAAGAGGGAAGGCTCCCGCCAAAGAACGGAGGGAGCCCAACCTCAGGATCAAGGAGCGATGCCGAACTCCTCCTCCAGCCAGTCCAACACTGAGGGGATATCCACGCGTTGTGTCTGATCGTTGGAGCGACAGACTGCGTCTCCCCAGCTCGTTACGGAGGCGAGGATCAATGTGTCGTTCCAGAAGTGCGGGCCACCGGAGTCGCCGAAGCACGTCCCGCCTGCCCCGTTCGGAACCGGGTTCTGGAACAGATGCAGGTTGTTCTTCTTCAGGCCTCGATACGGGGACACTCCGAACCAGCGGCTCTCATTGGGCAGGAGATTCGGTGGCGGCGATCCGTTGAGGAGTCCGTAGCCAACTGCCACGAAGGTATCGTCTTGGATCTCGTGCGCGTCCTTGAGCTCGGTCAGAAACCCCTCCGGCGCGAGAACCGGGTACTCGCTCAGGTTCATCGGGTCGTCGAGGACGACGACACCGACATCGTTGTGCAAGTTGGTCCCGAAATCAGGATGGGTGAAGGTCGTCCCAAGGTTGCCGGTCGGGTTCTCCCTGAAGTCATCGGGCACATTGACCGAGAAGTAAGCGTACGCCGTGGCGGTTCCGTCCGTGCAATGTGCGGCGGTCAAGACCACCGTTGGCGAGAGCAAGGTGCCGGTGCACCGATGCATGTACACGCCGTCGGAGTCGTAGAAGGCGAGTAGCCCAACAGACCGATACGTGTTTCCCGTGTCCGGCTGCCCGTTCGTGATAGCACTGGCTGATCCCGGCACGAACACGAACAGCAGCGATGCTGCGATGAGCGCGAGCAAGCGCCTCATTGACCCGTCTCCTTCGAATCGGGCCACTCAGCCAACACTGGTGCGGGCGCTTTAACCTCCCTCATGTGACGTAGAAGCGGCTCTCAGTGCGCTTGAGCCTCTCGTCCGTCCGAGGCTCGCCTTGCTGCGCGGCTCCTGCTGCGTCCTGCCCTAGCGATCAGCTTCCCGGAGCATCCCGACGAGCACCGCCCGGAGCGTCCGGTCCTCCTCGCAGTCGATCAGGAGCTAAGCGAAGGCGCGGCTCTCCGGGTAGGTCCAGAACTCGCCGATCCGGTCGGCTCGTTCGAAGTCGGGGAGCATCAAAACCTGGAGCAGTTCGGCGCAGGGAGCCGGTCCGAGGGCGTCGAGGGGGCTCACGGGAGTTGACGCTCTAGATGCTGCACGTCCACGGGATGAACAGCAGGCTCGCGGCGACCGCGTACTCGGTTACGGCGCGGACGGTGTGCTCGAGGGTCTCGCGCTCTCGGCGGGCTCAGGGTCCGGGGTCGAGAAGACGACTGGGTAGACGAGATGCGACCCTTCGATCCCCTTCAACTCCACTACGCGAGCTTCGCCGAAAGCAAACTCGCCGCTCTGCGCGACGAGCTGATGGACAAGGGACGAAACGACGATCTCGCCACCGGCAGCCGTAGATGCGATTCGAGCCGTGTAGCTAACGGCGTGACCAAAGAAGTCGTCCCCTTCACGTACCATCTCGCCAGCGTGGATACCGATGCGGACTCGGATCGGCGAGCCCGGATCTCGGAGACCGATCGGTGATCGTTCGTTTGATCGCCTCAGCGCAGTTCAACGCACGCCGCGCAGACGAGAAGGCCAGCATGAAGCCGTCACCCTGATTCTTGACGACCGTTCCGCCGAAGTCGGCGGTGACGACCTTTACCACGTCGTTGTGCGCACGCAGGACCTCCAGCCAACGTTGATCACCGAGGAACTCGTTGAGACGTGTTGAGTCTTCGATGTCCGTGAACGCGATTGTCACCGTGCCATCCGACGCGGACGTCCCCGACAGGTCGGGCCGTACCGCACTGACCGACTCGGCGATCTGATCGACGGAGGTCGTCAGGAGGAACCCGTGCTCTTCATTGGTCGTTGGCACCGAGCTGTGAAACTGCACCAGTTTCCAATCTCCGTGCTCCAGATGCAGTACGCACGTGAATCGGAACTGGGTTGGGCCGAGCGGGGACTGGAACTCCGCTCTGCCAAGAGCCCATCCGGTGCTGCCTTCCGTCATCGCGAAGACACCATCGGTCAATTGCCACGGGTATCCACCACCCATCTCCCGCATCTGCTGTGTCCAGACGAGCGCAGCCTCCTCACCGTCCCGCCACCATTCCGCCGGATCGGTGCCAAACCGCTCGAACCCAGGCTGTCGTGAGATCCGGTTGCTGACGGCCTGTTCGTCGCCATCACGAACGGCCTCGAAGAACCGGGTGACGACTCGTCGAAGCTCGTCGGAAGGCTCCCACGGCCCAAGTGTCGTGTCTTGTCGCCCGCGCTGCAAGGCGATACCGCCACCCCAGGAGCGGCCGATCTCCGAAAGTCGATCGGCCCGATGTAGCGTTGGTTCGTCGCCGGACTACTTCCCGCCGAGGCCCAATCAAACGGGTCCCCTCAGAAGGGGAGAGTAGGAACGGCGCATTCGAGGATGTCGCGTTCCCGTCGAGCCATCGCCGAGATGCTAGCCGGAGGGTCTGTTGACAAATTGGGGAAGCCCCGCAGCTGCCGCAGCGGGGCTCCCACGGACCCGGCTTACAAGGAAGGGAGGGTCCAGCCACGATCGTAAGGAGGTTGGTCTCCCGATGGAATCAGCGGATCGACCGACCCCCGTTCGATGTAGTCCGGTGGGTCGGCCCGAGGCAGTACGGAGGCAGTACGCGACCCGGCGCAGGGTGAGAGCTACCGCCGCGGACGTTGGCCGATCGGCACGGAGCCGGGTGGCTTCGGTAGCGGCATCGACCGCCGCGGGTCGGGGTCGTGTTCCTTGCAGACCTGAACGATGTAGATCAAGTTCTGCTGAACCTTCCCGAGCCGGTCGGCTCGCCTTCCTCGCTTATGCCCAAGTCGGCCTGGTACCCCATCGGGTACAAGATGTTCGCCACCACGAACCAGAGCCATCGATCGGTGCGAGGCTCAGCGATGTTCTCCTGCCACTCGCCTTCGTCGAACCGGCTGAATGACCAGGTCACTTGCCCGGTCTGCTCGAGGACCTCCTCGACCAGGGCTCGCTCATGATCGTCCTGGATATCCAGGTCGAGGACGCCCTTATCCAGGTACACCATGCCAACAAGCTGCTGGCGGCTGGCTCGCCACAGCCTGATCTCTTCCACAGGTTCGCCCTCCTGGTTGGAAGCAGCTTCCTGCACCTACCCTATTAGCGCCAGGGACGCGCCGCTCGCCACGCCTTCGCCCACGCTCGGACCTTCTCCGCCCACTCCCTCGGTCGACGAGCAGGACGCCGATCCCGAGTTCGCCGCGATCCTCCAGGCGCTCGTGACGCGGGACCGACTCGAGTTCCTCAGCGAATAACATCGGCCGTTCCGCTCGCTCCTGACCTGCGTTTTCCGCTGGTCAGCACACCGTTTAGCCCTGTCTGGCTGGCAGCCAGAAGGTCAGGGGTTCGAATCCCCTTGGGTCCACAGAGAAACGCAGGTCGGATGGCTCATCCAACAAGTGACTCCGGCAGATCGTGGTTTGGAGACCGTTCGGGGCCGTGGTGCTTGGGGTCGTCGTCGAAGCACCCGGGAACGACGAAGGGCCTGCTCGGTTGGACCCGGAACTACTTCTGTACGTCGTGGGTGCCTCGCAAGAGGAAGAGCGCGGAGACGACGAGCACGGGGATGCTGAGCACTCCGGTGAGGTACTGCGCGAACGTCACGGCCTCTCCAGCCTTGAAGATGTCGTGGAAGAAGAGGAAGTCCACCAGCAGGAACCCGACGATGAGAGCGACCGCGAGTGCCTTCTTCACGTTCCCTCTCCCTTACGGCGAATTGGGTCTGCGCCTGAGCAGTCCCGAGACACACTTTGTACGCCGCGAACGCGTATCGCCGCCACCCTCGCGCCCGATTCTTCACGAGCTCGCAACGGGAAGGTGCGGCTGTCCAGTCGGACCCACCGAGTTCCGCGGCTTCACTCGGCTCTAGGCACCAGCAGCGCCGGCAACCCCGCTTCCAGCTCCAGCCGATCGGTGGGCCCCGAGGCTATCTCTGGGCGCGCCGGACGTTCGGCGTTCACTCGTTCTCGACTAGGTCCCGATCGAGGTTGGCCCAGTCGAAGTTGGCCCCGATGAGGTTGGTCCCGACTGGATAGGGCCCGTCGAGGTTGGGCCCGATGACGTCCCCGTTGATGTTGGCCCCGTCGTCGTGGGAGCCGAGTCGTCCCTTGAGATGACGAGTGCGATCACGGTGGCAGCGATGACGAGGATGACGACGACGATCGCGACGCGGGCGATGCCGCTCAGAGGCTTCTTCCGAGGTTCGCTTTGTGGTGGGTCAGGCTGCATCCCGCACGCTCGCTCGGCTCGGCTCCGGTCCTGCGATCGTCACACTACCCGGCTCGCGGTGGCGGCGCGGGCTCGCGGTGCATTCACAGGCCGTCGTGCCCATCACCCGAAGTGAGAGAATGGTGGGAAGTACCCATCCATTGGGACCGTTTGCGAAGAGGCCGTGGGCAGCCCCTCGAACCGAGGAGGCACGATGACCACCCTCATGGACACGGTCCGCATCGAAGCCCCAGAGAGATCGCCAGTTAGGCCGGTGTCCCCGTTGGATCCCTCGTGGGACGACGGTTCCGAGATCCCATCGTCTGAGCGATCGTTCCAGGACGGATCCCGCAGCACCCAATGGGATCGGCTGGCGATGGGACGTGGGCAGTCCCTCTGGAGCGAAGCAGCATGACCACCGTGGATACGGTTCGCACCGTAGCCGAGTCTCGATCCCTCGAGCGCTCGTTCGAGGTCGAGTCGCCCGGTGGATACGCTCGGACCGTCGTGGGCCAGCTCGCCTACTTCGACGACGAGGCGCAGACGTACATGGTGCTCACGCGTGACGGAGTGCTCGTCAGGGTCCCACTGCGTGACATCACGAGCTCACACGGCGTTCCGCGGAGTGGTCCGATCGTTGCCGACGCCCTCTCGAAGATGTCGAGGCTTCGGAGCGCGACAACCGTTTCGCCCGCGTAGGGAGCGTTGGCGAAGCAGCTCACCCGATGAGGGTCAGGAGGCGCCGCGGAGGTGCCTTCGAGCGTGTCGCCAGGCGAAGATCGGGACGAACTCTCGCACCTTCGCACTCTTGTATCTCTCGAGCGAGTGCTTGGCAGCCTGGTCGATCAAGTCCTCGCGCTGTCCCTCGAACTCCTCGATCAGCTGCTCCTTGAGTCTCGGCAACGGGTCCCTGATCGACTCTTCCAGCGGACTGATCCGTTCTTGGGCCACGCCCGGTCGCCTCTTTCGTTAAGGAAGGGATGCATTCTTACCGTCCATCGTTCCCAGGGCGCAAGTTGGACCCTGCGACCCTTACACATTCTCAACGACCGGCTCGCCGTGGGGCGTGCAGCCTCCTGGCTGACCCGGAGCCGCCGGCAGCTCTCCTCAGCGACCCGAAGCGTGTCGCGGGACTCGTAGAATCGCCGGGATGCGTCTGCGTTCCTCGTTCATCGTGCTCGCGCTGGCCCTGCTCGCCGCTGCCTGCGGCGGATCGGACTCGGGCGGCTCGGACCTCACGCTCGACACCGGGCCGGCTCCCTGGCCGAACCCCGACAACGTCGCGGAGCGCATCGACGCCGCGGGGCTGCCCTCCTCGTCGACCGAGTCGCTGACCGTGCACTACCACTCGCACGTCGACATCTTCGTGGACGGGAAGTCCGAGCCCGTCGCCTCGAGCATCGGGCGGGAGGACCAGAGCCTGTTCTCGCCGCTCCACACGCATGCCACCAGCGGGCTGATCCACATCGAGGCGCCGGAGGAGCAGGACTTCACCGTCGCGATGCTGTTCACGGAGTGGGGCGTGCGGCTGACGAACGACTGCATCGGTGGTTACTGCAGCCCCGGCACGAAGCTCGAGGCCTACGTGGACGGCACGAGGTACACCCAACCGATCTCGACCATCGTCCTGAAGAAGGGCGAGGAGATCGCGATCGTGATCGGCTCGCCGCCCGCGACGATCCCCTCGAGCTGGGACTGTCTGGCCAACATCGACCCTACGATCGAGAACCCGGCGCAGTGCGCAGACTTCGGCCAGCAAGTCCCTGCGTGAACCGGATCAGCGCTTCGCCACCTGCTTGACCTCGCACCGGAGACCCCAGGGCCCGGCAGCGATCGGCACGCGGCTCCGTAACGCCATCCGTGCCGGATCTGGCACTTGACGCGGCGCAGAGCGCCGAGGTAATTTACCGTTCAGTTCAGTAACCGGGAGGTTGAATGACGACGACGACGGCGGAGCGACTCGACCGGACGTTCGGAGCCCTCGCCGACCCGACCCGGCGAGCGATCCTCGCGCGCTTGGCGAAGGGAGAGGCCTCGGTCACGGAGCTCGCGGAACCCTTCGAGATGAGCCTGCCCGCCGTGTCGAAGCACCTCAAGGTGCTCGAGCACGCGGGGCTCATCTCGCGGGGGAGGGAGCGCCAGTGGCGGCCGGCGCGGCTGCGAGCGGCGCCGCTCAAGGAGGTCGCCGCGTGGACCGACCGGTACCGCCGGTTCTGGGACGAGCGCTACGACCGACTGGACGAGTACCTGGACGAGCTCCAGGGACGAGGCCGAGGACACGGAGCGAGGAAGGAGTAGGGCGATGGGCGGGAACGGTAGCTACAAGCACACGATGGAGACGCCGGGACGGAAGATCGTGATGACCCGGGTCTTCGACGCGCCGCGCGAGCTCGTGTTCGATGCGCACAGCTCGTGCGAGCACATGTCCAACTGGTGGGGACCCCGCAAGTACGAGGTCGTGACGTGCGAGATCGACTTCCGCCCGGGCGGCACCTGGCGGATCGTGCACCAGGGTCCCGAAGGGGGGAGTACTCGACCCCCGCGTTCTTCGGCGAGTACCGCGAGATCCTCCGCCCCGAGCGGTTCGTGTGGACGTTCGGGTTCGAGGGCATGCAGGGCGAACCGGGGCCCGAGACCTACGAGTTCGAGGAGCACGACGGCAAGACGACGCTCACCAGCACGGCGGAGTTCGACACGGTCGAGCAGCGCGACGCCCTCCTCGAGACCGGGATGGAGGAAGGTGCCGCCGAGACCTGGGACCGCCTCGACGACTACCTGCGGGAGCTCGCGGCGCGCTGATCGCCCTGACGGGCTGTCACGCAGGCGTAACGCACGCGTAACCACGTTCGCGCGGTCGTTCGGGAAGATGGACGCCATGACCGCCTCGGACGTCGCGATAGCGTCCGGCTCGCTCGAGGACCTCGAGGCGATCTCTGAGATCTACGGGCACTACGTCCGGACGTCGGCGATCAGCTTCGACCTCGAGGTACCGAGCGCCGACGTGCGCCGCCAGTGGTTCTCCATGTTCGACACGTCGGGGCGTCATCGGCTGCTGGTCGCTCGCGACGACGGCAGGGCGGTGGCGTACACCGCGAGCCTGCCCTACCGACCGAGGGCCGCCTACGCGCCCTCGGTCGAGACGAGCGTCTACGTCGCGCCGAGCCACGTGGGGCAGGGACTGGGTTCGGCCCTGTACGAGGCGCTCCTGTCGGAGCTCGAGCGCGAGGACGTCCACCGCGCGTACGCCGGGATCGGGATGCCGAACCCGGTGTCCGTGCGCCTGCACGAGCGGTTCGGGTTCCGCCGAGTCGGCTACTACACGGAGCAGGGGCGCAAGTTCGGGCGATACTGGGACGTCGCCTGGTACGAACGGAGCTTCCCGGAGGTGGCGTCCGCGACCTCGGGGTGAGAGGTTGGACGCATGGCCGACGAACTCGAGCAGCGGATCGACGACCTGTACGCGTTTCCGCTCGAACGCTTCACGCCAGAACGCGACGCGCTGGTGAAGGAGCTCGCCGGGGGCGGCGATCGCGACGACGCGGCGCGGGTGAAGGCCCTCCGCAAGCCGGTGGTCGCGGCGTGGGCGGTGAACGCGCTCGCCCGCGAGGATCCGGAAGGCGTCAACGCGTTGATCGAGCTGGGGGAGGAGCTGCGGTCGGCCCATCGGCGTGCGGTGTCGGGCCGGGACGTCGAACCGTTCCGCGCGGCGACCGAGGAGCGTCGCCAGATGGTGAACGAGCTCACCCGCAAGGCGGGGGCGATCCTGGCGCGGGCCGGCGGCGCGACCGGGGCGACCACCGACGCGATCGCCGGGACCCTGGAGGCCGCGACCGTCGACGAGGAGACGGCCGAGCTCGTCCGCGCCGGCCGGCTCACTAAGCCCGTCCGGCCGCCTGCCACGTTCGCGGGCGCCGGGCTCCGGGTGCTCGAGGGCGGGCCCTCCCGTCCCGCGGCGCCGCCCGAACCCTCCAAGCCCAAGCCCGACGCGGGCAGGCTGAAGCGCGAGCTCGCGGCGGCCGAGACCCGGGAGCGGCGGGCGGCGGCCGCCGTCGAACGCGAACGCAACGCGATCGCGGAGCTGGACCGGAAGCGTTCGGAGGCCAAGGACCGGCTCCGAGCCGCCGAGGCCGAGCTGCGGGGCGTCTCGCTCGAGCGCAAGCGCCTCGCCAACACGTTGGACAAGCTCGAGGACCGCTGACCGGGTCGACGTTCACCGATCCGGCGGGGTCGGTTCGGTAGCATCAACCCCATGCGCCGCTACGACCCGTCCGAGATCGAGCCGAAGTGGGTCGAACGCTGGGAGGCCGAGGGCCTGTACCGGGCCTCCGAGGATCCCGCGGACCCCCGGCCACGGTTCTACGCGCTCGACATGTTCTCCTACCCCTCGGGCGACCTCCACATGGGGCATGCCGAGGCGTTCAGCGGCGGGGACGCGGTGGCCCGGTTCGCGACCCTGCGCGGCTACAACGTGCTCCATCCGATCGGGTGGGACGCGTTCGGTCTCCCGGCGGAGAACGCCGCGATCAAACGCGGGATCCACCCGAAGGAGTGGACGTACGCGAACATCGAGCAGCAGGCGCGGTCGTACCGCCGGTTGGGGATGTCGTTCGACTGGACGCGCCGGCTGAACACCTGCGACCCCGAGTACTACGGGTGGACCCAGTGGTTCTTCCTGCGACTGTTCGAACGCGGTCTCGCGTACCGCAAGAACGCGCCAACCAACTGGTGCCCCAAGGACCAGACCGTGCTGGCGAACGAACAGGTGGTCAACGGCGCCTGCGAGCGGTGCGGCACCCCCGTCGTGCGCAGGGACCTCACGCAGTGGTTCTTCAAGATCACCGACTACGCGCAACGACTGCTCGACGACATGGAGTCGCTCGAGTGGCCGGAACGCGTGATCACGATGCAGCGCAACTGGATCGGGCGTTCGGAGGGCGCGAGCGTCACGTTCGAGATCGCCGAGACCGGCGACGCCGTCGAGGTCTTCACGACCCGCCCCGACACGCTGTGGGGGGTCACGTTCTTCGTGTTCGCGCCCGAGCACCCGCTGGTCTCCAAGCTCGTCGAGGCCGGGGGTGCGAAGCCGGAGATCGAGGCGGTGCTCGAGACCTTGCGGACGACCCCGCTGACCAGCCGCGAGGAGGCGGACACCCGCGAGGGGATCCCCTTGGGCGTCCACGCGGTGAACCCCGTGAACGGCGAGCAGATCCCCGTCTTCGTCGCGCCGTACGTGTTGATGGAGTACGGCACCGGCGCCGTGATGGGGGTGCCGGCCCACGACCAGCGCGACTTCGAGTTCGCGCGCGCCCACGACCTGCCGATCCGGGTGGTGGTCCAGCCCGAGGGCGAGCCGCGCGACCCGGCGACGATGACGGAGGCCCACGATCACGACGGCGTGATGGTGAACTCGGGACCGTTCGACGGCGTGCGGTCGCCGGAGTCCATCGGACGGGTGATCGACTGGCTCGAGGAGCAGGGCAAGGGAGACGGAGCGGTCACCTTCCGGCTCCGCGACTGGCTGATCAGCCGCCAGCGGTACTGGGGTGCCCCGATCCCGATCGTGCACTGTCCCGAGCACGGCGAGGTGGCCGTCCCCGACGACCAGCTCCCGGTGCTGCTCCCCGACGACGTGGACTTCCGGCCCGGCGGCGAATCGCCGCTCGCGCGGCACGAGGGGTTCGTGAACACCGTCTGCCCGGTCTGCGGTGAGCCGGCCAAGCGCGACACCGACACGATGGACACGTTCGTCGATTCCGCTTGGTACTACTACCGCTACTGCTCGCCGCACGAGGCGTCGGGGCCGTTCGACCCGGCCGCCGTCGAGCGGTGGATGCCCGTCGACCAATACATCGGCGGTGTCGAGCACGCGATCTTGCACCTGCTCTACTGCCGCTTCTTCACCAAGGTGCTGTTCGACATGGGGATGGTGGGCTTCACCGAGCCGATGAAGCGGATGATGAACCAGGGGCAGGTGATCTTCGGCGGCGCGTCGATGAGCAAGTCCAAGGGCAACATCGTGGAGCCGATGCCGCTCGTCGAGCGCTGGGGCGCCGACTCGATACGCCTGAACATCCTGTTCGCGGGGCCGTTCGAGGACGACATCGACTGGAAGCTGATCGCCCCGGACCCCGAGAAACGCCCTGGCGTGACGACGTGGCTCGGCCGCGTCTTCGCGGCCGTCGGGGAGGCGTCCGAACGCGACGCCCCGGACCCCGAGCAGCTCCGGCGCCTGACCCACCGGACGATCCGAGCGGTGACCGACGACATGGAACGCTTCCGGTTCAACGTCGCGATCAGCAAGCTGCAGGTGCTGACGAACGGGATACGCTCGGCGCTGGACGCGGGCGACGGCGCTCGGGAGGCCGCGACCGCGCTCGTGATCATGCTGGCGCCGCTCGCGCCGTTCGCGAGCGAGGAGCTCTGGCGCGAGGTGCTCGGCAACCCCACGAGCGTGCACCTGGCATCGTGGCCGTCGTTCGATGAGGCGCTCGCGCGGGACGAGACGGTCACGCTCGTGGTCCAGGTCGACGGGAAGGTCCGCGACCGGATCGAGGTGGCAGCTGACGCCGACGAAGAGACCTGCCGCGAGCTCGCCCTGGCCTCGCAGAAGGCGCGCCATGCGCTCGACGGGCGCGAGATCGCCAACGTGATCGTCCGGCCGCCGCGCCTGGTCAACCTGGTCACGTCGCGCTAGGCACGCCGAGGCACGCCGCTCAACATCCACCTGAGCCGTCCCGATAGAGATGGCGAGGCCGGGGTTCGGCCTGCTTCCGCCTGACCGAGGGACACCGATGACCGCGACGGCCCCACCGCCCGTGCCGGACGGAGACGAGGGATCGGGTTCGCTCCCCTCCGTCCTGCGGACCAAGCGGACGATCGCCCTGCTGCGGATCTGCGTGCTCGCCGTCGTCACGGTCCTGTACCTGAGCTCGGTCGGCGTCCGCCGGGTCGCGGGGCCGGGAGCGCTCCTCCTGATCGGAGCGTTCGTCTACGCGCTGGTGTGTCTGGTGCTCTCCACTCGTGGCGAGGAGTCGTCGGTGTGGGGACGGGTCGTGACGCTCGCGATCGACGTCGCCCTGATCACGGCGTGGATCGAGTCGACGGGCGGCGGTCGCAGCGAGTTCTGGACCCTGTTCCTGATCGTCATCGTGGCGGTCGCGTTGCGGTTCGGCATCATCGAGACCGTCGCCGTGGCCGTCGGGCTCGCCGTCCTGCTGATGGTGCTCCTGGTGGAGAACGGCGTCCTGTGGACGTCGAGGCTGTACCGGCCGACCCTGCTGCTGGTCGCGGGGTTCGCGATCGGGGTGCTGTCGTTGCAGCGCGCGGATCAGCGGCAGAGGCGGTACGAGATGGAGGCGATCGCCGAGTCCCGGGCGCGACAGCTCGGCAGGGAGCGCGCGGAGGTGGAGCGGCTGCGCAGGGTCGACCTGGCGCGGACCGAGTTCGTCGGGGTCGCGGCGCACGAGCTCCGCACGCCGCTCGCCGCGATCCTCGGGGTCCTGAGCACGCTCAAGCAACACGGCGCGGTCCTGGAGGACGAGATGCGGGTCGAGCTGATCGACGGCGCCGAGACGCAGGCCGAGCGACTCACGCAGGCTGGTGGAGGACCTGCTCACGGTCTCCCGGATCCAGGACGGGGTCCTGCGTCTGTCGATGGAGCCGGTCGACCCCCGAGACCTGATCTCGGACGCAGCGCGAGCATCGAGCACTACCGGAGCGGCTGCGGCTCGAGCTCGACGCCCCCGCTCGGGTGGTGTGCGATGCCGACGCGATCGTCCGCGTCCTCACGAACCTGCTCGACAACGCCCGCAAGTACTCGCCCGAGGGCACGCCGATCGCGGTGTCGGTCGTGCGTCGACGACCGTCGCGTGGCGGTGGAGGTTCGCAACGCGGGCGGCGGCATCGCGGAGGAGGATCGCGAGGCGATCTTCGAACGGTTCCGCCGGGCCGACGAGACGGGGGCGCCGGGGACGGGGCTCGGCCTGTACATCTCGCGTGGGCTCGTGCGCGCGCACGGCGGCGAGCTCGAGGTGGGCGATCCGCCCGAGGAGGGCGGGACGCGGTTCACGTTCTGGTTGCCGGTGCTCGACCCCGGCGAGCACGAGGTCGAGGTCGGTCCGTCTGAAGTGTCGGTCCCCGTCGACGACGACACCGTCATCGAGTCAGCTGTGAACCAGGTCACGGTTCCGTCGGGCGGTCCGCGCTAGCCTTCGGCGCTGCGATCTCCCCCGGTCGGGGGGAGGCATGTCCGAAGGCTCGATCCGCGAACGCCTCGCCGCGCTCTCGCGCGGGGAGCTCATCGGGTTGGTGGCGCTGCTCGCGGTGACCCTCGGCGGCGCCGGCCTCTGGTACGTCCGGTCGTTGCCGCGCCCCGTCGAGGTCTCGACGACGCCGAGCGGGGCAACCGCGTCTGCGCCCTCGTCCACCAGCCCGTCGCCGGACGTCGTCGTGCTCGTCGACGTCGCGGGCTGGGTTCGCCACCCCGGCGTGTACGAGTTCACCGAGGGTGCGCGCGTGATCGACGCGATCGACGCGGCGGGCGGAGCTCGGACGGGTGCCCTGCTCGAGGCGCTGAACCTCGCCGCGCCGCTCGCCGACGGGACGCAGATCCTGGTGCCGCGCGAGGGGCAGGAGGGCGTGGCGCCGCCCCCGGTGACGGGCGGCGCGGTCGCGGGCGGCCTGATCAACGTCAACACCGCAACCAACACGGAGCTCGAAGAGCTGCCCGGCGTCGGCGAGGTGATCGCCCAGGCCATCGTCGACTACCGCACGGAGAACGGACCGTTCACCTCCGTCGACCAGCTGCTCGACGTGAGCGGGATCGGGGACGCGACGCTGGAGAACATCCGGGACCTGGTCACCGTGTGAGCGCCTGGATCACACCGGCGCTCGCGGCCGTGTTCTGGGCCGGCCTGCTGGTGCAACCGCGGGTCGGCGAACTCGTCGACCCGTGGGTCTGGCTGTCGGTCGGCGGCGGGCTGCTGGGGGCGGCGCTGGCGCTCGCGCCCGGCCGCACGGAGGCGCTGACGTCCCTCGAGCGCGCCGGGCTCGTCACGACGGCTGCAGGCGATCTCCGGGCCGCGGTCGCGCCGGCGCCGATCCGAAAGGACGGGACGGTGTGGACGCCGCTCCCGCTCGCGCTCGCGGGCTCGCTCCTGCTGGCGATCGGGTGGGGGAGCGTGCACGAGCATCGGGTGCTCGACGCGGTGCTCGCGCGGATCTCGGCACCGGTCACCGTCGAGGGTTCGCTCCGCGTCGACCCGTCGGTCGAGCTCGATCGGTGGTCGGCGGTGCTCGACGTCCGTTCGGTCCGATGGGACGAGGGCGGCGCGAGCGTCCGCGAGACGGTGTGGCTCTCGGGCCGCGACGAGCCGCCCGACGCCGTCCGGGGCGATCGGCTCCGCGTCTCGGGTTCGGTGCGCCCGGTCGAGGACGCAGGGTTCGCGTCGTTCCTGCTGCGGCGCGGGATCGCCGCGGAGCTCGAGGTCGACGAGGCCGAACGCCTCGGTCCCGCCGCGTTCGCGCCGGTCCGTTGGGCGCAGTCGTTCCGAGCGCTCGCCGGCCGCTCGATCGAGTCCTCGTTCCCGCCGCGCGAGGCCGGGCTGCTGATGGGGCTCGCGCTCGGCGACGATTCCCGGCTCGATCCCGGTCTCGAACGCGACTTCCGTGCGACCGGGCTCTCGCACCTGCTCGTGGTCTCGGGCGAGAACGTCGCGATGGTGCTCGCGCCGATCGTGGCGCTCGGCGCGGCGCTCGGGTGGTCGCGGTGGCCGCGGTTCGCGCTCGGGATGGGCACCGTGGCGTTCTTCGTCGTGTTGACCGGCGCCGAGCCGTCGGTGATGCGCGCCGGCGTGATGGCGGGGCTCGCGCTGATCGGCGTCCTGCTCGGCCGTCCGAGGAGCACGGGCTCGATCCTCGCGGGTGCGGTGGTTGTCCTGCTCGTGCTCGATCCGGCACTGGTGTGGTCGGTCGGGTTCCAGCTGTCGGTGGCGGCCACGGCCAGCATGGTCGCGCTCGCGACGCCGATCTCGACGCGGCTGCGGTTCCTCCCGTCGTCGCTGTCGCTCGCCGCCGGGGCGACGCTCGCCGCGCAGGTCGGGGTGACGCCACTCCTGTTGTTCTACTTCCACGAGGTGCCCGTCTCCACCGTGGCCGCCAACGTGCTCGCGTTCCCAGCGGTCGCCCCGGCCCTGCTGCTCGGTCTGGCGGCGGCCACGATCGGGATCGTGGTCCCGGCGGCGGGGCACCTGATCTCGACCCTCGCGCTGGTGCCGATGCGCTACCTGGAGACCGTCGCCGACCGTCTCGCCCGAGCGCCGATCCCGTGGGTCACCGGCGGCGGCGCGCTCACGCTGATCCTCGGTCTGGTGATCGCCGCTCTGCTCGCCTGGTGGTTGCGCGCCGGCCGGCGCCTCCCGAGGCGCGCGTTGGTCGGCATCATCGCGGCACTCCCGCTCCTGGTGTGGACGAACGCGATCTCGGCCGGCCCGCCGAGCGCGCTCACGGTCCGGTTCTTCGACGTGGGGCAGGGAGACTCGGCGCTGCTCACCTCACCGGGCGGCGTGGCGATCCTGGTCGACGGCGGCCCCGATCCCGCCCAGGTCGCGACCGAGCTGGCGGCGCTCGGGGTCAAGCGGCTGGACCTGATCGTCGCGAGCCACCCCCACGCCGACCACGTCGTCGGACTCCCGGCGGTGCTCGCGCGGTTCCCCGTCGGCCTGCTGCTCGAGCCGGGCTGCCGCGACGACTCGCCAGACGGGGCCGCGCTCGACGAGGCCGCCTCCGGCGAGCACATCGCGGTCCGACATCCGCGAGCGGGCGACGTGCTCCAGGTCGGCGACGTCCGTCTCGAGATCCTGTCGCCCGACCGCTGCTGGTCCGGGACGGAGTCCGACACGAACAACGACGCGATCGTCGTCCGCGCGAACATCGGGGAGGACTCGGTCCTGTTCGCGACCGAGCCCGAGGAGCCGGCGCAGCAGGTGCTGCTCGACGAGGGGGTGGATCTGCACGCGGACGTCCTCAAGGTGCCGCACCATGGCGCCGCGACCTCGATCGAGCCGTTCTTCGAGGCCGTCGACGCCGAGGTGGCCGTCGTCAGCGTCGGCCCGAACACCTACGGCCACCCCGTCCCCGAGGTCCTCGACTGGATCCGCGCGACCGGCGCCGAGGTGTTTCGAACCGATCGGGCGGGGACCGTCACGGTCACCTTCGAGCATGGAGGGGTGGTTGTAGAGTCCGCCGCGTGAGCCCCTCAGCCGCCAAGGCCGCGCCCGTCTACCTGTTGTGGGGCGAGGACGGGTTCCTGCTTCGGGAGGCCGCGCTCGAGCTCCTCGGCGACCTACGGCCGGCTGAGGTGGACGGCGGGCTGTGGCAGGGGGGCGAGACGGCGGATCTCGCGACCCCGTCCCTGTTCGGCGAGCGGCGCGCGCTCCTGGTCGCGGATGCGAAGGCGCTGCCCGACGAGGGCGTTCGGGAATTGGCCCGGTACCTCGAGGCGCCCGACCCGGACGCGCCGCTCGTGCTCGTCGCGGTGGTGGGGGACCGGGCGAAGGCGCCGGCGGCGCTCGTGAAGCTCGTCAAGGGTGTCGGCACCGTCACCGAGGTGAAGATCCCCCGCAAGGAGCTCCCCGGTTGGATCCTCAAGCGGGCCAAGGCGAAGGAGCTCGACCTCGCGCCGGACGGCGCGGCCGCGCTCGTCGACACGCTCGGCGAGGAACCCGGGTCGCTCGAACGCGCGCTGGACCAGCTCGCGACGGCGTTCGCCGGCGAACGGATCACGCGCGAGATCGTCTCGCGACAGTTCCGCGGGCTCGGCGAGCAGCACGTGTGGGACCTGTGCGACAAGGCGTTCTCGCGCGATCTCCCCGGCGCGATGCGTTCGTTGCGGACGCTGCTCGAGGCCGGCGAGGCGGGCCTCATGCTCCTCGGCGCGATCACGTCGCGGCTCCGCGACCTGATCCGCGTGAAGTCGCTGCCCGAGCGGCTCGCGCCCGCCGAGGCCGCCAGGCAGGCGGGGCTCCGGTTCGACTGGCAGGTGCGGCGCTACCGCGAGCAGGCCAAGCGCTTCTCGCCGGACGAGCTCGCCGGCCTCCACGAACGCATCACGTGGGCCGACCGGGCCCTGAAGTCGGGGGCGACCGACGACGTCGTCCTCCCGATGCTGGTCGCGGCGATCGCGAGTGAGCCGGCGGCGCTGCCGGTCTAGGGCTTACGAGGAGGCGGCGGCGCGGTTCGCGGCCTTGGCGAGACGCGACTTGTGCCGGGCCGCGGCGCGCTTGTGGAGCATGCCCTTGGAGGCGGCCTTGTCGTAGGCCCGAGAGGCCTCGTTGACGGCCGCGCTCGTGGCCTCGGCGTCGCCGCTCGCGGCGGCCGTGGTCGCCTTCTTGGTCGCCGTCTTCAGCGAGGAGCGGACGCCCTGGTTGCGCTTGTGCCGCTTCTCGTTCTGACGGTTCCGTTTGATCTGGGACTTGATGTTGGCCATGGACGGTCGAGTGTACCAGCGGCCCCAGGCACGCCCGAACGTGGCACCGCGACCGGCGCCCGTACGATAGGCGCGCCGTGACCGAGCTCACCCACATCCGGAACTTCTGCATCATCGCGCACATCGACCACGGCAAGTCGACGCTGGCCGACCGTCTGCTCGAGCTGACCCACACCGTCGCGGACCGCGACATGCGCGAGCAGTACCTCGACAAGATGGACCTGGAGCGCGAGCGCGGGATCACGATCAAGGCGCAGGCCGTCCGCCTCGCGTACCGGTTCGAGGGCGTCGACCACGAGCTGAACCTGATCGACACGCCGGGCCACGTCGACTTCACCTACGAGGTCTCGCGCTCGCTGGCCGCCTGCGAAGGTGCGGTGCTCCTCGTCGACGCGGCACAGGGGATCGAGGCCCAGACGCTCGCGAACTTCCACCTGGCCCGCGACGCCGGCCTGGTCATCGTGCCGGTGCTCAACAAGATCGACCTGCCGCAGGCCGACGTCGACGAGACCCGCCGCGAGCTCGCCGAGGTCGTCGGGTGTCCACCCGAGGATGTGCTCGCCGTCAGCGCCAAGACGGGCGAGGGCGTGACCGAGCTGATCGAGGAGGTCGTCCGCCTCGTCCCGCCCCCCTCCGGCGAACGCGACAAGCCGCTCCGGGCGCTGATCTTCGACTCGTCGTTCGACGCGTACCGCGGAGTGATCGCCTACCTCCGGGTGAACGAGGGCGTGCTGCCCTCGAGCTCGAAGGTTCGGTTCATGGCGAGCGCGATCGACTCGGAGGCGGAGGAGGCGGGGGTCTTCGCGCCCGAGGCCACCCCCGTTGCGAAGCTCGAGGCGGGCGAGGTCGGCTACCTCGTGACCGGCCTCAAGGACGTGCACCAGGTCAAGGTCGGCGACACGGTCACGCTCGCCGGCAAGCAGGGCTCGCGCGAGCCCCTCCCCGGTTACCGCGAACCGAAACCGATGGTGTGGAGCGGCCTGTTCCCCGCCGAGGGCGGGGACTACTCGGAGCTGCGCGAGGCGCTCGACCGGCTGAAGCTGAACGACGCAGCGCTCGTCTACGAGCCCGAGACGTCGCGCGCGCTCGGCTTCGGGTTCCGGTGCGGGTTCCTCGGGCTGCTCCACATGGACATCGTCAAGGAGCGCCTCGAGCGCGAGTTCGGGCTCGAGCTGATCGCGACGGCGCCCAACGTCGAGTTCGAGGTGATCCGCGGCGACGAGACGATCGTGGTGCACAACCCGAGCGAGATGCCGCAACCCGGGACCTACGACCACGTCGAGGAGCCCGTCGTCCGCGCGACGGTCATCACGCCGAGCGAGTACCTGGGTCCCGTCCTCGAGCTCTGCCAGGCCCGACGCGGCGAGCTCCTCGACATGCAGTACCTGTCGCCCGAACGCGCCGAGGTCCACTACAAGCTCCCGCTCGCCGAGATCATCTTCGATTTCTTCGACCAGCTGAAGTCCAAGACCCGGGGGTACGCCTCGCTCGACTACGAGCCGATCGGGTACGAGCAAGCCGACCTTGTCCGGGTCGACATCCTCTTGCACGGCGAGCCCGTCGACGCGTTCTCGAGCGTCGTCCACCGGGAGAAGGCGGCGCCGTACGGACGGCAGATGGTCGAACGCCTGCGCGAGCTGATCCCGCGGCAGCTGTTCGACGTCGCGATCCAGGCCTCGATCGGTTCGCGCATCGTGGCGCGCGAGACCGTCAAGGCCAAGCGCAAGGACGTGCTCGCCAAGTGTTACGGCGGCGACATCACCCGCAAGCGCAAGCTGCTCGAACAGCAGAAGCGGGGCAAGGAGCGGATGCGGAGGGTCGGCCGCGTGGACGTGCCGCAGGAGGCGTTCATCGCGGCGTTGCGCGTCGATCAGAAGGCGGAGGCGAAGAAGTGAGCACCGGCATCTACGTCCACGTGCCGTTCTGCATCACGCGGTGCGGCTACTGCGACTTCAACGCGTACGCGGGGCTGGATCATCTGGCGTCGAGGTACGTGAGCGCGTTGTTCCGCGAGGCCGAGCTCGCGGCGCCGGCATGGGCGGACGACGAGGTGGCGAGCGTCTTCCTAGGCGGCGGCACGCCGACGACGCTGGAGGTCGCCGACCTGAAGGCCCTCCTCGCGCGTCTGCGCCACGACTACGCCGTGGCCGCCGATGCCGAGGTCACGATCGAGGCCAACCCGGACACGGTCGACCTGTCGAAGCTCGAAGGGTTGCTCGAGGCGGGGTTCGGGCGGCTTTCGATGGGGGCGCAGTCGTTCGACCCCCAAGTGTTGGCCTCGCTCGAACGCCTGCACGATCCCGCATCGGTTCGCCGCGCGATGCGCGAGGCGCGAGCGGCCGGCTACGCGAACGTGAACCTCGACCTGATCTACGGCGCCGACGGCGAACGCATCGAGTCATGGGAGCGCACGTTGCGCGAGACCGTCGACCTCGCGCCCGAGCACGTGAGCGCGTACGCGCTCACGATCGAGCCCTCGACGCCGCTCGGTCGCAAGGTGCAGCACGGCGCCGTCCCGCCGCCCGATCCCGACCTGCAGGCGGACATGTTCGAGCTCGCCTGCGAGGTGCTCGGCGACGCCGGATACCAGCACTACGAGGTCTCGAACTGGGCCAAGCCGGGGTTCGCGTGCGAGCACAACCTCGGGTACTGGGAGCGGCGGCCGTACCTCGGGCTCGGCGCCGGCGCGCACTCGTACCGCGACGACCGTCGCTGGTGGAACGTCCGCCCGCCCGAGGAGTACCTGTCGCTCGTCGAGGCCGGAACGCTGCCGGTCGGCGGCGAGGAACGGCTCGAGCCGAGCGACGCCTACCTCGAGGAGGTGTTCCTCCGTCTGCGGATCCTCGAGGGCGTGCCGACATCGTGGGTCGAACCCGAGAAGGTCGCGCCGTTCCTCGAGAGCGGGCTGCTCCTCGACCGGGACGGCGCGCTTGATCCCCACCGAACGCGGCATGCTCCTCCTGAACGAGCTCGTCCTCGCGCTCACGGCCTGAACGGTCCCTAGCACTCTCGAGGGTAGACTGCTAACCCTCATGACCGAGCGCGAGATGGGAACCAGGAAGGTCGAGGTGCTGCGCGCCGTCGTCGAGGAGTTCGTGCGCACCGGGGAGCCCGTCGGGAGCGAGACCATCGCCGAACGCACCGGCCTCGGCGTCTCGAGCGCGACGATCCGCAACGAGCTCGCGGCGCTCGAGGAGCTCGGGTACCTGTCGCACCCGCACACGTCGGCCGGCCGGATCCCGACCGACGCCGGCTACCGCAAGTACGTCGACGCGCTGCCGCCGGGCGGGCGCATGCGCGACACCCAGCGACGCGCGATCGCGGGCTTCTTCGCCGAGACGATGCTCGATCTCGAGGACGTCCTGAAGGGGACGACCCAGCTCCTGTCTCGGGTCACGCAGTACGCGAGCGTCGCCGTCCCCCCCTCGGGTTCGACAGAGCTCGTGGCGCGGACCGAGCTGATCGAGCTCGGGAGCGGGCTCCTGCTGCTGGTCGTGGGGCAGCGCGGGCAGGTGGACAAGGTGATGATCGACCGCCCGGACGAGCTCGACGCGGAGGCGCTCGCCGCCCTGGAGCGCTCGCTCGCCGACCGGGTGAAAGACAAGACGATCTCCGAAGCACGGGCCGAGACCCTCAAGGCGGCCGCGGGCGCGAGCGAGGCCGAACGCAGGATCTTCGCGGCGGCCGCGGACGTGTTCGGGGACATGCAGGGGGGTGGCGGTTCGCACCACGTCTTGATCGGCGGTGTCGCGAACCTGGCCGACGAGGCCGCGCACTGGCGCCGCGAGACCGTCCGACGACTGTTCGAGGCGCTCGAGCACGAGTCCGAGATGCTCGAGCTGCTCCGCGACGTCACGACCGAGGATCTCAGCGTCACGATCGGCGCCGAGCACCCGCACACGGGCGACTGGGAGGCATCGATCGTCTCGGCGCCGTTCCGGGCGGGATCCACCGAGATCGGTGCGGTCGGCGTGGTGGGGCCGACGGCGATGGACTACGTCGGCGTGATGGCGTCGGTCCGCGCCGTCGCGCGGCGCCTCTCCGAGCTCGCCACCGAGCTCGACGCCTGACCGGATGGCCTCCGTCCGCGACCTCTACGAGATCCTCGGCGTCGGACGAGACGCCTCGACCGAGGACATCCGAACGGCGTATCGGCGCCTGGCCCGCGAGTTCCACCCGGACGTGAACGACGACCCCCAGGCCGAACAGCGCTTCAAGGAGGTCGCCGGCGCGTACGAGATCCTCGCGGACGCCGACAAGCGCGCCCGCTACGACGCGTACGGCCACGGCGGCCCGGTTGAGGCGCCGTTCGCCGACATCACCGATCTGTTCGAGGCGTTCTTCGGGACAGGGACGTTCGGGCGGCGCCGCAGCGGTCGCCGGAGCCGTGCGCAACCCGGCGAGGACCTGTTCGCGGATCTCTCGCTCGGGTTCAAGGAGGCCGCGTTCGGCGCGCGGCGCGAGATCCAGATCGGGCGGATGGAGACGTGCGAGGTCTGTCAGGGCAGCGGCGCGCAGCCCGGGACCGCGCCGCAGCGGTGCCACACGTGCAGCGGGTCCGGCCAGGTGCAGGACGTCCGCCGGAGCATCTTCGGGACGGTCATGACGGCGCACCCGTGCGGCACCTGCCAGGGGACGGGGGAGGAGATCGTCGCGCCGTGCGAACGCTGTGACGGCCGGGGTCGCGTCCCCAACAGGACGACGGTGCCGATCGATGTCCCCGCGGGCGTCACCGACGGGATGGAGCTCAGGATCAGCGGCGGCGGACACGCCGGCCGCGCGGGCGGCCCGCCCGGTGACCTCTACCTGTCGATCGACGTGGACGAGGACCCGGTGTTCGAACGCCATGGGCCAGACGTGTTCGCGGTGCTCGAGGTGCCGATGGTCCAGGCGGCGCTCGGCGGCGAGGTCCAGGTCGAGACGCTCGACGGCACCGAACGCGTGGGGATCGACCCCGGGACCGCGTCCGGGACGACCGTCCGGCTGAAGGGCAAGGGGATCCCGAACCTGGGCCGCGGGGGCCGGGGCGACCTGTTCCTCACGATCGCGGTGCAGACCCCGCGCGACCTGTCCAAGGATCAGCGCAAGCTGGTCGAGGAGCTCGCCCGGCTGCGCGGCGAGGTCGCCGGGAAGCGCACGACCACCGAGGGGACGCTACGGCGTCCCGGGACACAGGGTCGATGAGCTCGAGCTGTCCGTTCTGCCAGATCGTCGCCGGCGAGGCCCCGGCCGAGATCCTGCACTCGACCGAGACCGTGCTGGCGTTCCGCGACCTGCGGCCGCAGGCGCCCACGCACCTCCTGCTGATCCCGAAGGAGCACATCGCCGACGTCCGGGATCTCGAGAACCGGCACGCCGACATGCTCATGGACCTGTTCCAGGCGGCCGCGCACCTGGCGAAGACCGAGGGAATCGACGCGACCGGGTGGCGGCTGGTCGCCAACGTGGGCCGCGACGCCGGGCAGAGCGTGTTCCACCTGCACCTGCATCTCCTCGGGGGCCGGCCGATGAGCTGGCCGCCCGGCTGATGTCGAGGTCACGAGCGCGTGACGGCTCGCACCCCGGGGTAGAATCCGAGCGCAACCCGGGCCGTCGCAGGACGTCCGGGTTCGAGACCGATAGCGATCGAGCCAGGTCCGATCGAGGAGGAGCGGGGCACCACCCCAGAGCGAGCCGTTTGGCGAGAGCCACCACGCAGGTCAAGATCTTGGTCCCGGGGGACCAGAGCATGGTTGCCCTCCTCGGTCAGCGCGACGAGCTGCTGAAGCTCGTCGAGGCCGCCTTCGACTCGGAGATCGTGGTCCGGGGCAACGAGATCACGATCGCCGGTCCCGAGGTCGAGGTCGAGAGGGTCGCGCTGCTGTTCGAGGAGCTGATCACGCTGCTCGAACGCGGCCACGAGCTGAACGCGTCCTCGGTCGGCCGCTCGATCGAGCTGATCAAGGGCGAGGAGGCCACGCCGACCCAGGTGCTCGGCGACGTGTTCCTCACCGGCCGCGGACGGGGGGTCGCCCCCAAGACCCTCGGACAGAAGCGGTACGTGGACGCGATGCGCAGCGGGATCGTCACGTTCGCGATCGGCCCCGCCGGCACGGGCAAGACCTACCTCGCCGTGGCGACCGCCGTCCGCGCGCTCGAACAGAAGCAGGTCTCGCGCCTGATCCTCACGCGCCCCGCCGTCGAAGCGGGCGAGCGCCTCGGGTTCCTCCCAGGGACGCTGTACGAGAAGATCGACCCGTATATGAAGCCGCTGTACGACGCCCTGTTCGAGATGATGGGCGCCGACGCGCTGGCCCGCCTCTTAGAGCGCGGGACCGTGGAGGTCGCGCCCCTCGCGTTCATGCGGGGAAGGACGTTGAACGACTCGTTCATCATCCTGGACGAGGCGCAGAACACGACGCCCGAGCAGATGAAGATGTTCCTCACGCGGCTCGGGTTCGGCTCCAAGGCCGTCGTGAACGGCGACGTCACGCAGATCGACCTGCCGACCGGCCAGACCTCGGGCCTGGTGATCGTCCAGGAGATCCTCCGGGACATCGAGGGGATCGAGGTGGCCCACCTCGGCGCCCGAGACGTGGTCCGGCACAAGATCGTGCAGGACATCGTGGAGGCGTACCGCGTCTTCGGAGAGCAGCGTGCCCGCGCCGATGGTTGACGACGACCAACCTCCGCTCATCGCGCTCGACGACCGGCAGGACGCGGCGGTCGATCTCGAGGGCCTCATCGGCCTCGCGCGCGCGACCCTGCTCGGCGAGGGGATCGCGGATGCCGAGCTCTCGATCTCGCTGGTCACCGAGGCCGAGATCGCCGAGCTCCACGAGCGCTATCTGCACGAGGCCGGCCCGACCGACGTGCTCTCCTTCCCGCTGGACGAGGTGGCGGGCGAGGACGGGCTCCGCCAGGTCGGGGACGTCGTGATCGCGCCCGCGGTCGCCGCGCGCAACAACCCCGACGACCCGGCCGCCGAGCTCCGGCTGCTGCTCGTCCACGGGATCCTGCACCTGCTCGGCCACGATCACATGAGCGACGGAGACAAAGGCGAGATGTGGGCGCGGCAGGAGCGCTATTCGGGGATCCACGTGCCGTGAGCGGTGGTGACTGGTTCGAGCTGGCGGTCGTGATCGTGCTGATCGCCGTGGTCGCGGTGCTGGGTGCGGCCGAGGTCTCGATCACCCGAACCAACCGCGTCCGCGCGTACCGGTTCCAGGAGGAGGGCCGGCGGGGTGCGACGTCGCTCGTAAAGATCGCCGACAACCCGGCGCCGTTCCTCAACGTCGTGCTCCTCCTCGTGTTGCTCTCGACGATCGGCGGCACGACGATCGCGACCTCGCTGGCCGTCCGCGTGTTCCATGGTGGGGGCGAGATCATCGCGACGCTCGCGATGACCGTGTTGCTCTTCGTCTTCGCCGAGGTCACCCCGAAGACCTTCGCGATCCAGCAGACGGATCGCGTCGCGCTGTTCCTGGCACCCCTGATCGTCGGCCTGGGCCGCCTGGTCGGTCCGCTGGCCACCGGACTCGTGAAGATGGCGAACGTGGTCATGCCCGGCAAGGGGCTCCCCCAGGGCCCGTTCATCACCGAGCACGAGCTCCGGGCGCTCGCCGAGGTGGCGTCGGACGAGGAACAGATCGAGGAGGGCGAGAAGGAGCTGATCCACTCGATCTTCGAGTTCGGCGACACGATCGTCCGCGAGGTGATGGTCCCGCGGCCGGACATCACCGCGATCGAGGCCGACAAGACGCTCCGCGACGTGCAGGCGCTGGTGCTCCAGCATGGCTACTCACGGATCCCCGTGCACGAGGATGACCTCGACAAGGTTGTCGGGGTCGTCTACGCGAAGGACGTGCTCAAGGCCCTGCACCAGGGCAAGAACGACATGCCGTTGTCCGAGATCGTGCGCGCGGCGCACTTCGTCCCCGAGTCCAAGAAGGTTGCCGATCTCCTGCGCGAGATGCAGAAGGAGAAGTTCCACATCGCGCTCGCGACGGACGAGTACGGGAGCGTGGTCGGTCTGATCACGCTCGAGGACCTGCTCGAGGAGCTCGTGGGCGAGATCACCGACGAGTACGACACCGACGAGCCCGAGCTCGAGCAGGTGGCCGACGGTGTGTACCGCGTGGACGGCAAGCTCTCGATCGACGAGGTGAACGAGCTCCTGGACGTCGAGCTCCCCGACGAGGAGTGGGACACCGTCGGCGGGCTGATGCTCGGCCTGCTGGGGTCGATCCCGGAGGAGGGCGAGGAGGTCTCGTTCCAGAGCCTGCGGTTCAAGGCGGAGCGGGTCGACGGCCGCCGGATCTCGAAGGTCCTGATCACCCGTGAGGAGCTCCCCGAACCCACGACCGAGGAACAGGAGGCGCGAGCCGAATGAGCGCACCGACCGAACGGGTCGACGAGCTGGTGGCGGCCGCCCGCGATGCGATGGAGCGCGGCTCCTACGCGCCGTACTCGAACTTCAACGTGGGCGCCGCGGTCCTGGCCGAGGGGGAGGTGTTCGCCGGCGCGAACATCGAGAACGCCTCGTACCCGATGTCGGTGTGCGCCGAGCGCAACGCGGTCGCCGCCGCGGTCAACGCCGGTAAGCGGTCGATCGACGCGGTCGCTGTCGTGACCCGTGCCGACGAGCCGACGCCGCCGTGCGGCGGGTGCCGGCAGGTGCTGAACGAGTTCGGCCCCGACATGACGGTCACGGTCGAGTCGGGCACCGGGGAGCGAGCGGTGTGGCCGCTGACCGAGATCCTGCCGTACGCGTTCGGACCGTCGAACCTCGGGAAGTGACGCCCCCGAAGGAGGGCTTCCGGAGCGGGTTCGTCGCCCTGATCGGGCGCCCGAACACCGGCAAGTCCACGCTCGTCAACGCCTTCGTTGGGCGCAAGGTCGCGATCGTCTCGGACAAGCCGCAGACGACGCGCCGGGGCGTTCGCGCCGTCCTGTCGACCGACGACCACCAGATCGTGTTCACCGACACCCCGGGGTTCCACAAGCCGCGGACGCTCCTGGGGTCGCGGCTGAACGACCTGGTCGGCGAGGCGACCCAGGGGGTCGACGCGGTCGTGCAGGTCGTCGACGCCCACGCGGGCGTGGGCCGGGGCGACGCGTTCGTGTTCGAACGCCAGCTGCGCGACTTCGCCGGGCCGAAGATCTGCGCGGTGAACAAGCTCGACGCCTTGCGCAACCGCGAGGAGGTCCCGCAGCTCGAGAAGGCGGCCGCCCTGGGCGACTGGGACGAGGTCGTACCCGTCTCGGCCAAGACCGGCCGCGGGGTCGCCGTGCTGCTCGACCTGCTGGTCGACCGGCTGCCCGAGGGTCCGGCGTACTACCCGGCCGACACGGTCACAGATCAGCCGCTCGAGGACCGACTGGCGGAGATCGTCCGCGAGAAGGCGCTGGCCGTGACGCGGCAGGAGGTCCCGCACTCGATCGCCGTCGTGGTCGAGGAGCTCGAGGACTCGGATACGCTCACGAAGATCCACGCGTCGTTGATCGTCGAGCGCGACTCGCAGAAGGGCATCGTGATCGGCAAGGGTGGCGAGACCCTCAAGACGATCGGCTCGCGCGCGCGCCAGGAGATCGAACGCGTCCTCGGGCACCAGGTCTTCCTGGACCTGCACGTCAAGGTGCTGAAGGAGTGGCAGCGCGACCCGAAGGCCCTGCAGCGTCTCGGCTTCTGACGGGCCTTACGCGACGACCGTGACCTGCCCCGTCATCGTCGGGTGGATCGTGCACAGGAAGTCGTAGGTCCCCGGCTCCACGGCTCCGGACTCGCCGTTGAAGGTCTCGCCGGCGGCGATCGGGACGTCGACCTGCGTGTCGGGGATCGTGAAGGTGTGGTCGGCGTCGTCCTGGTTCACGATCGTGATGCCCTGGGACGCGCTCGCGGTGAAGCAGTTGGGGTCGAAGGCGAAGTCCGCGATCGTGATGGTGAAGGTCGCGCCCTCCCCGGTGAGGTCCGCGCAGTCGTCGCTGGCGGTGACCCCTGTGGTCCCCGTCTCGGCGCCGGTGTTCCCGCCACCGTCGTCCGACGAGCATGCGCTGAGTCCGAGCGCGAACACCCCGACCAGCACGAACACCAGCTTCCTCATCCTGCCTCCCTCGTTGGTCCGGCAGAGGATAGCGGTCGCCGGGCAAGGCGCCCGTGCCCGGCCGGGTGCGCGGATAGCCGCCATCCGAGAACCCGCCGTACCATGGCGGGCGATGTCCCAGGCAGCCGAGATCGAACGCTCGCGCCCCGGTCTGGCGCCGTACGCGCCCAAGGACGCCTCAAGGCTCCTCGCGCGGGTCCCCGCGGTCGACGCGGTGGGGCTCGAGGAGCGGGCGGCCTCGCTCGCGAAGCGTTCGATCAAGCGGGAGTCGAAGCTGTGGGCGCTCGACCTCGCGATCAGGAGCATGGATCTGACGACCCTGGAGGGCGCGGACACGGTCGGCAAGGTGATCGCGATGTGCGCCAAGGCCGTCCGCCCGAACCCCGTCGACCCCTCGATCCCCTCGGTGGCCGCGGTCTGCATCTACCCCCATCTGGTCCCGGCCGCGCTCGAGCAGCTGAGGGGCACGGACGTGAAGGTTGCGAGCGTCGCCGGCTCGTTCCCGGCGGGTCTCGGGCCGCTCGGCGCCCGCCTGGCCGAGATCCGGGAGGTCGTCGACCTCGGCGCGCACGAGGTCGACATGGTCCTGAACCGCTCGTACTTCCTGGGGGGGCAGTACGCGCAGTGCTTCGAGGAGGTCGTTGCGGCGCGCGAGGCTGCCGGGAACGCGCACCTCAAGGTGATCCTGGAGACCGGCGAGCTCGGATCGTACGACCGGATCCGCCAGGCGTCGGTGCTCGCGATGGCCGCCGGCGCCGACTTCATCAAGACCTCGACCGGCAAGATCGGCGTCAACGCGACCCTGCCCACCGCGCTCTGCATGATGGAGGCCGCGCGTGACTTCTTCCACGAGACCGGTCGCGTCGTCGGCATCAAGGTCGCGGGCGGCGTCCGCGCGGCGAAGCAGGCGATCCAGTACCTGGTGCTGGTCTACGAGACGCTCGGGCCCGAGTGGATGACGCCGGACCGGTTCCGGATCGGCGCGTCGACGCTGCTGAACGACGTGCTGATGCAGATCGACAAGGAGCGGACCGGCCGCTACCAGGGCCCCGACTACTACACGATCGACTGATGGCCGGCATCGCGAAGAAGGCGTCGTCCGCGCTCGAGGAGCGCGAGCCGGTCTGGCAGTACGCCGACGCGCCCGAATCCACCGACATCGTCAAGCTCGAGAAGCGCTACGGCCTGTTCATCGGCGGCGAGTTCGTCGAGCCGAAGAGCGGCAAGTGGTTCGCGACGATCAACCCGGCCACCGAGGAGAAGCTCGCCGAGGTGGCCGACGCGGGGCCCGAGGACGTAGACCTGGCCGTCCGCACGGCGCGCAAGGCCTCCAAGGAACGGTGGCGCAAGCTCCCCGGGCGCGAGCGCGCGAAATACCTCTATCGGATCGCGCGTCAGCTCCAGGAGCGCGCCCGCGAGTTCGCGGTGCTCGAGACGATGAACGGCGGCAAGCCGATCAAGGAGTCGCGCGACGTCGACCTGCCGCTCGCCGCGGCGCACTTCTTCTACTACGCCGGCTGGGCGGACAAGCTCGACTACGCGTTCCCGAACCGCGCGCCCAAGCCGATCGGCGTGGCGGGCCAGATCATCCCGTGGAACTTCCCGCTGCTGATGGCCGCGTGGAAGATCGCGCCGGCGCTCGCGACGGGGAACACCGTGGTGCTCAAGCCCGCCGAGACCACGCCGCTCACCGCGCTCCTGCTCGCGCAGGTGATCCAGGAGGCGGATCTGCCGCCCGGCGTCGTGAACATCATCACGGGAGCCGGCCAGACCGGCGCCTACCTCGTGGAGCACGACGACGTGGACAAGATCGCGTTCACCGGTTCGACGGAGGTCGGCAAGATCATCCGCCGGACGGTCGCCGGGACCGGCAAGCGGCTCACGCTCGAGCTCGGGGGCAAGGCCGCGAACATCGCGTTCGAGGACGCGCCGCTCGACCAGGCCGTCGAGGGCGTGATCAACGGCATCTTCTTCAACCAGGGTCACGTGTGCTGCGCGGGGTCTCGGCTGCTCGTGCAGGAACCGGTGTTCGAGCCGCTGCTCGAGAAGCTCAAGGACCGCCTCCAGACGCTCCGTGTCGGGAACCCGCTCGATAAGAACACCGACATCGGCGCGATCAACTCGAAGGCCCAGCTCACCAAGATCGAGGAGCTCGTGGCGGCCGGGGTGGACGAGGGCGCCGAGATGTACCAGCCGGACTGCGTCCTGCCCGAACGGGGCTTCTGGTTCCGCCCGACGTTGTTCACCAACGTCTCGCAGTCGCACCGGATCGCGCGGGAGGAGATCTTCGGGCCGGTGCTGTCGATCCTGACGTTCCGGACGCCGGCCGAGGCGGTCGAGAAGGCGAACAACAGCCCCTATGGCCTGTCCGCCGGGATCTGGACCGAGAAGGGTTCGCGGATCCTGTGGATGGCCGAGCGCCTGAAGGCCGGCGTGGTGTGGGCGAACACGTTCAACCGGTTCGACCCGGCGTCGCCGTTCGGGGGCTACAAGGAGAGCGGGTTCGGGCGCGAGGGCGGCCTGCACGGGCTCGAGCCCTACCTGGAGCTCGACGGATGACCACCACGTCCCGGGTCCCGGTGCGCCGGACGGCGAAGCTCTTCATCGCCGGCGAGTTCCCCCGCAGCGAGTCGGGGCGTTCGTACGAGGTTCTCTCGCACGACGGCCGGTTGCTCGCGCGCGCCGCGCGGGCCTCGCGCAAGGACCTGCGCGACGCGGTCCGGGCCGCCCGCGCCGCACAGCCGGAGTGGGCGGGCAAGACCGCCTACAACCGGGCGCAGATCCTGTACCGCGTGGCCGAGCTCATGGAGGGCCGCCGGTCGCAGTTCGAGTCCGAGCTCGCCGACGCGGGCGCCAAGGACCCGCGCAAGGGCGTCGACGCCTCGATCGACCGCTGGGTCTGGTACGCGGGGTGGGCCGACAAGATCGGCCAGCTCCTCGGCGCGACGAACCCCGTCGCCGGCCCGTACTTCAACTTCACGATCCCCGAACCGACCGGCGTCGTCGGGATCGTCGCTCCCGGCGACAGGTCCCTGCTCGGTCTGGTGTCGCGGCTCGCGCCGGCGATCGTGTCGGGCAACACGGCGGTCGTCCTCGCGAGCGAGCCGTCACCCCTGCCCGCGGTCTCACTCGGCGAGGTGCTCGCGACGTCGGACGTCCCCGGCGGCGTCGTGAACATCCTCACCGGGCTGACCGAGGAGCTCGTCCCCTGGCTCGCCGGGCACATGGACGTGAACGCGATCGACGTGACGGGGGTCCCCCCGGACGCCCGGGCCGAGGCCGAACGGCTGTCGGCCGAGAACGTCAAACGGGTGGTCCGAGCCCGCGACGTCGACCCGTTCTCCGAGGAAGCCCAGAGCCCCTACGAGGTCACGGCGCTGATGGAGTACAAGACCGTCTGGCACCCGATGGGCGCCTGAGGGACCGGATCCGGCCGGACGCACCACATCTCCACGACTTCGCAACGTCCGCTCACGGGTTCGGCACATGCCCGGCGCTACGATGCCGACGTGCCCCTCTACAAGGAACAGGGCGTCGTGCTGCGCTCGGTCAAGCTGGGCGAGGCCGACAAGATCGTGACCGTCATGACCCAGGGCTCAGGCAAGGTCCGGGCCGTGGCCAAGGGCATCCGTAAGACCACCTCCCGCTTCGGCGCACGACTCGAGCCGTTCACGCACGTTTCCCTGATGGTCTACCGGGGGAGAGGTTCGCTCGACACCGTCAGCCAGGCCGAGATCGTCTCGCCCTTCCGGGCGCTCCGCGGCGACCTCGGTCTGTTCGCCGCGGGGGAGACCATGCTGGAAGCCGTCGACAAGGTCGCGGAAGAGCACGAGCGGAACGTCCGATTGTTCATGCTCCTGCTGACCGGGATGCGGGCGCTCGACGCCCGGCCGACCGATCCCGCCGCGGTCGCCGAATCGTTCCTGCTCAAGCTCCTGTCCCTGTCGGGGTTCCACCCGGCGCTCACGACCTGCGCGGTCTGCGGTGCCCCCGCCCCCGAACGCTTCGCGAGCAGCCTGGGGGGCGCGGTCTGCGACGCGGACGCCGACCTCGACGCCGGCCCGGCGTCGCTCGAGGCGCTCGACTTCCTGGCGACGCTCGGGGGGACGGGGCTGCTTGAGGCGGGCGACGTCCAGGCCGATACCAGGGTGAGGCGCGAATCCCGATCGCTGCTGTTCGGTTTCACCGAGTACCACCTGGAGCGCCGCATGAAGAGCCTTCCGATCCTCGCCAGGAGCCTGACCACGTGAGCACCTACCTCGACGATCTGGACCGCGATCGCTTGCCCAACCACGTCGGCATCGTGATGGACGGCAACGGCCGGTGGGCCAAGCTCCGCGGGCTGCCCCGGACCGACGGCCACACGGCGGGCGAGGAGGCGATGTGGGACACGGTCGTCGGCGCGAACGAGCTCGGCATGGGGTGGCTGACGATGTTCGCGTTCTCGAGCGAGAACTGGAAGCGGCCCAAGGCGGAGGTCGCCTTCCTGATGGGCTTCAACCGCGGGCTGCTTCGCCGCCGCCGGGAAGAGCTCCACCGTATGAACGTGCGCGTCCGGTTCCTCGGCCGGCGCGACTGGAAGGTGCCGCGCTCGGTGCTGAAAGAGATGGAGATCTCCGAGGAGCTGACGCGCCACAACACGGGAATGACGCTGACGATCGCGTTCAACTACGGCGGGCGGGTCGAGGTCGTCGACGCCGTGAAGCGGCTGATCGCCGACCACGATGCGGGCCGCCTCAAGGGGGAGAAGCTCACGCCCGAGTCGATCTCGAGCCGGCTGTACCACCCCGACATGCCTGACCCCGACCTGATCATCCGCACCAGCGGCGAGGAGCGGATCAGCAACTTCCTCCTGTGGCAGGCCGCGTACAGCGAGCTGTACTTCACGCCGGTGTACTGGCCCGACTTCGACCGCGAGCAGCTGTACGAGGCGATCCGCGACTACCAGAAGCGGTCGCGAAGGTTCGGGGCCATCGCCGAGAACGACGCCGGCTAGCCACCCCTGACGGTCCGAGATGGTCATCTCTCCACACCCATCGGCACGTTGCGCCGAAGGCTGACCCGTAGACTGGAGCCCACGCCAGCGGCCGCAGCCAGCGGCCGGGAGAGAGGAGGAACCCCCCATGGCCGACCTGATGGAGGCCGTCACGTCCCTCGCCAAGCGGCGGGGGATCGCGTTCCCGTCCAGCGAGATCTACGGTGGGCTTCGCTCGTCGTGGGACTACGGTCCCCTCGGTGTCGAGCTGCGGCGCAACATCCGACGGTCCTGGTGGCGTTCGATGGTCCAGCTCCGCGACGACGTCGTCGGGCTGGAGGCCGCGATCATCATGTCCCCGAAGGTCTGGGAGGCGAGCGGCCACGTCGCCGGGTTCCACGACCCGCTCGTCGAGTGCCTGAACTGCCACCAACGTTTCCGCGAGGACCACCTGGGCGACGACGCCACCTGCCCGAACTGCGGTCAGAAGCGCTTCACCGAACCCCGGCAGTTCAACATGATGTTCAAGACGCACATGGGGCCGGTGGAGGACGAGTCGAGCGAGACCTACCTGCGACCCGAGACGGCGCAGGGGATGTTCGTCGACTTCGCGCTCGTCCAGCAGACCGCGCGCAAGAAGATCCCGTTCGGCATCGCGCAGATCGGCAAGTCGTTCCGTAACGAGATCACGCCGGGCAACTTCATCTTCCGCACGCGCGAGTTCGAGCAGATGGAGATGGAGTACTTCGTCGAACCCGGCACCGACGACGAGTGGTTCGAGTACTGGATCAACGAGCGGATGCAGTGGTACATCGACCTCGGGATCCGAAAGGAGAGGCTGCGGCTGCGACCGCACGAGCCGGACGAGCTCGCGCACTACGCGAAGGCCGCTTCGGACGTGGAGTACGAGTTCCCGTTCGGGTGGCAGGAGGTCGAGGGCATCGCGAACCGCACCGACTTCGACCTCAAGGCCCATCAGGAGGCGAGCGGCGAGGACCTGACGTTCTTCGATCAGGAGAAGGACGAGCGCTACCTGCCGTACGTGGTCGAGCCGGCCGCCGGCGTCGACCGGATCATGCTCACCGCGTTCGTCGACGCGTACCGGGAGGAGGAGGCGCCGACCGCGAAGGGCGGCACCGAGAAGCGCACGTACCTCGCCCTGCACCGGGACCTGGCGCCGACCAAGGTCGCCGTGCTCCCGCTCTCGCGCAACGAGCAGCTCACCCCCGACGCGCGGGGCGTGTTCGACCTCGTCAAGCAGGCGTGGATGTGCGACTTCGACGACGCCGGCTCGATCGGCCGCCGCTATCGCCGCCAGGACGAGGTGGGCACGCCCTTCTGTGTGACCGTGGACTTCGACACGCTCGAGGATCGCCAGGTCACCGTCCGCGAGCGCGACTCGATGACCCAGGACCGGATCCCGCTCGAGAACCTCGTGGCCTACCTCGCCGAACGCCTCTAGACGATGGACGAGCCAACAGCGAGACCGGCAGCCCCCCCGAGGAAGGGCTGGGTGAGCCTGTACGCGGTCGCGTTCGCGCTGATGCTCGTAGCGGCGATCGCGCTCATGGCCTCATCGCTCGGCTCCCTGCGGTCGATAGGTCTCTTGTGGATCTCGAGCGCCCTCTCGCTGGTGTCGGCGGCTCTGGCCGTCGCGAGCGTGTTGGTCCCGAGGCGCGGATGAGGTTCCGCGCCGCCGTGATGGCGGTCGTCCTCGGGCTCCTGCTCGGGGCCTGTACCAGCGGTACCGACGTCCCCGGCGACCCCCTTTCCGTCCCGGAGACCTCGGTGGAGCCGGTGCCGGCCTCACCCGAGGTCCCCTCGCCGGCTCCGAGCGGTCCCGAGTCCGCCGTAGCCGCCGAGAAGCGCCTGTGCGAGGTGCCGAAGCCCAAGCCGGACTCGGGCTCGGACGTCCCGGCGGAGGGCCCGACGCCGGCGGTCATCGCGCAGGTGATGCGGCAGGTGGCGCAGATCCGCGGGTTCGACTACTCGCAACGGGTGGTGGCCAAGCCCGTGTCGCAGGCGGAGATCGGTCGCGACATCGTGAAGTACGCGGACACCGCGTACCCCGCGGGGCAGTACGCGCGACGGAGCATCGCCTGGGACACGATCGGCGTGATCCCGGACGGGACCAGCCTCCGCGACGCGTACGAGAACTACGGCTCGAGCCAGGTGATCGGCTACTACGACACCGTGACGGGCCAGCTGAAGTTCACCGGGAGCGATTCGCCCTCGCCGCTCGAACGCATCACGCTCGCCCACGAGCTCACGCACGCGATCGACGACCAGCGGTTCGGGCTCGAACGGCTGGATGCGCTCGGCGCCGAGTGCAAGGACGAGGACGCGGAGGCCGCGATCGCGCTCGTCGAGGGCAACGCGACGTTCTTCATGTTGCGGTGGGCGCAGACGTTCCTCACCGCGGCCGAACAGGTCCAGGTGGGGATCGAGGCCGCCGCACAGGACACGTCCACCGAGGGGATCCCGCCGTTCGTCTCGCGGCTCCAGGCCTGGCCGTACGACCAGGGGATGCGGTTCATCAGCGCGCTCGATGCCCGCGGCGGCCTGGACGCGGTCGACGAGGCGTTCGTCGACCTCCCCACGTCGACGGAGCAGATCATCCACCCCGAGCGCTACCCGAACGACGTCCCCACGCCGGTCGACGTGCCGGACCTGTCGGCGGAGCTGGGCCCGGGGTGGGAGGACCTCGACGCGATGGCGATCGGCGAGGCGTGGCTGCAGACCGCGCTCGCGCTGCGGCTCGACGGTTCGCAAGCCAGCGCGGCGGCCGCGGGATGGGACGGCGGTACCTACCGCGCGTGGTCCGATGGGACCGACGCCGCCGTCGAGCTCTCCACCGTCTGGGACACCCCGCGTGACGCGGATGAGTTCGCCGCATCCATGAACGAGTGGATCGACCAGGGGGACGGCTCCGCGCAGGTGCTCGAACCCGACGGGAAGTCCGTCACGGTGCTGTTCGCGAACGACGCCGCGACGCTCCAAGCGCTCGAGGCAGCGATCGCCTGAGAGATCGGCGACCCGGCACGTGCCCGGGCGCTCGGCGAAGGACCTAAGCCGTTCGGCTGCATCTCGAGTCACCCGGCCGATGGTGCGGACGCCGGGTGGGGGACGACACTAAGCTCCGCTCATGGACGGCATCCTCGTACAGACCACGCGAAGCATCCGGGCCCTCATCGGCATCGCCACCGAGGGCGCGCCGGCCGACGAGATCGATCTGGCGTACCACGCGCTGCTCGACCAGTGCGCGGCGGCCGAACGCGAGGCGCTCCGAACCCCGCCCGACCCCGTCGCGCGGTTCGACGCTCGGGCCGCCGCCGTCCTCAGCGTGGCCTACCGTCCGGTCCTGGACGTCCTGTGCTCGGGACGTTCGCTCCGCTCGGAGGACGTCGAGCTCGCGCAGAAGAGCTCTGGCTGGCTGAACCTGGCCTACGAGGCGCTCCTGGACGGCGACCACGACACCGTGGAGCGTTGTCTCGAGATGGCCTCCGCCTTCGTCGCCGCGGACGAGGACACGCGCGACGCGGCACCGCCCGCCTAGCCTCCACGCGATCCGAGGACCGACGACCCCGCTGCCGGCCCAGCGCGTCCGTAGACTGGTCCGGTCCGAACCCATCTCGTGGCGGAGGCTTCTGCGATGACCAAGTACGTCTACGACTTCTCCGAAGGCAACCGGGACATGAAGGACCTCCTCGGCGGCAAGGGGGCCAACCTCGCCGAGATGACCAACATGGGCCTGCCGGTCCCGCCCGGGTTCACGATCACCACCGAGGCGTGCCTGACGTTCCTCGCCCAGGGCGGCGCACCCCCGGAGATGCTCGAGGAGGCGGGGGAGCACCTCGGCCGTCTCCAGGACGCGATGGGCAAGACGCTCGGCGATCCGGACGATCCGCTCCTGGTCTCGGTGCGTTCGGGGGCGAAGTTCTCGATGCCGGGGATGATGGACACCGTCCTGAACCTCGGTCTGAACGACCGCTCGGTCGAGGGGCTCGCCAAGCAGACCGGCGGCGACGTCCGCTTCGCGCGCGACGCGTACCGCCGGTTCGTCCAGATGTTCGGCAAGATCGTCATGGACGTGCCGGCCGACGCGTTCGAGCACGCGCTCGACGAGGCGAAGGCCGACAAGGGACCGAACGCGCAGGACACCGACCTGGACGCCGACGACCTGAGCGCGCTGCTCGAACGCTTCCGCGCGATCTACCGCGAGCACACGGGCGAGGACTTCCCGCAGGACCCGAAGGAGCAGCTCCGCCTGGCGATCAACGCCGTCTTCCGCTCATGGAACGGCAAGCGGGCGATCGACTACCGGCGTCAGAACAAGATCAGCGACGATCTGGGGACCGCGGTGAACGTGGTGGCGATGGTGTTCGGCAACCGTGGAGAGGACTCGGGGACCGGCGTGGCGTTCACGCGCGACCCGGCCACCGGCGAGAAGGTCCCCTACGGCGACTACCTCGAGAACGCGCAGGGCGAGGACGTCGTCGCCGGGATCCGCAACACCAAGCGCATCGCCGAGCTCGAACGCATCGACCCGGATTCGTACCGCGGGCTGATGGACGTGATGGCCACGCTCGAGGGCCACTACCGGGACATGTGCGACATCGAGTTCACGATCGAGAAGGGCAAGCTCTGGATCCTGCAGACGCGGATCGGCAAGCGGACGGCGTTCGCCGAGTGGGTCATGGCGTTCGACATGCTCGAGGAGCGGCTGATCGACGAGGACGAGGCGTTGCTGCGCGTCGACGCCGACCGGCTCGAGGAGCTGTTCAAGCGGCGCGTGAAGGCCGACGGGGCGCACGCGATCGCGAAGGGCCTCAACGCGAGCCCCGGCGCCGCCACGGGCGCGGTCGTGTTCACGGCCGACGACGCCCAGGAGCGCGCGAGCGCCGGCGACAAGGTCGTCCTCGTCCGGCGCGAGACCACCCCGGACGACTACCACGGCATGATCGCCTCGCAGGGGATCTTGACGAGTGCCGGCGGGACGAACTCGCACGCGGCGGTCGTGGCGCGCGGCGAGGGGATCCCGGCGGTGTGCGGCGCCGACGCCATCAAGCTCGACCCGGCGGCCGGAACCTTCACCGCGAACGGCACGACCGTGAAGCAGGGTGAGGTCATCACGATCGACGGCTTCACCGGCAACGTCTACGTGGGGGAGCTGCCGCTCGAGGAGTCCGTGCTCGAGAAGGCGCGTTCGGGGGACGCGGAGGCTCGCGAGGCGAGGATCTGGAAGGCGTTCGAGCGCCTGATGGCGATCGCGGACGCGCGCCGGCGTCTGCGCGTCCGCGCGAACGCCGACACGCCCGACCAGTCGAGCAACGCCCGCGAGCGCGGCGCCGAGGGGATCGGGCTGTGCCGGACCGAACACATGTTCCTCGGCGAGGAGCGGGTGGGCGCGGTTCGCCAGATGATCTTCGCGGAGACCGAGGCGGAAGAGCAGAAGGCGTACGACGCGCTGCTCCCGCTGCAGCGCGAGGACTTCGTCGGGATCTTCGAGGCGATGGACGGCCTCCCGGTCACGGTCCGGTTGCTCGACCCGCCGCTGCACGAGTTCCTGCCCAACCAGGTCGAGCTCGCGGTCGGCGTCGCCCGGGCGGAGGAGCGCAAGGAGGACGAGGTCCGCCTGCGCGACGAACGCGTGCCACTCGACGAGGCGCGGGTGATCCTCGGCAAGGTCGACCAGCTGCACGAGGCCAACCCGATGCTCGGCCTGCGCGGGGTGCGGCTCGGGATCGTGAAGCCGGGGCTGTACGCGATGCAGGTCCGGGCGATCTGTGAGGCGGCGGCGCGGGTCAAGAAGGAGGGCGGCGACCCGAAGGTCGAGATCATGATCCCGCTGGTCGCGACCAAGCCCGAGCTCGAGCAGATGCGTGCCGAGCTGGAACCCGTTGCGGCAGAGGTGCTCCAGGGTGAGGGTGTCGAGCTCGACCACCTCGAGTGGGGCACGATGATCGAGCTCCCGCGTGCCACGGTGACCGCGGGGGAGATCGCCGAGGCCGCCGAGTTCTTCTCGTTCGGGACCAACGACCTCACGCAGACGGCCTTCGGCTTCAGCCGCGACGACATCGGCAAGTTCGTCGGCATGTACGAGGAGCGCAAGCTCGTGCCCGCCAACCCGTTCGTCACGATCGACCAGCCGGGGGTGGGGCGGCTGATGCGGATCGCGGTTGAGGAGGGACGGGCAGCGAACGCGAGCCTGCACATCGGGATCTGCGGCGAGCACGGGGGGGACCCGGCATCCGTGGTCTTCTGTCACGAGCTCGGGCTCGACTACGTGAGCTGTTCGCCGTTCCGCGTCGAGACCGCGCGTCTGGCCGCGGGTCAGGCCGCGATCGGTTCGTCGGAGTCGGCGTCGAAGTAACGACCGGAATCGCCCGCTCGCGACACGCGAATCCCCCGACTTGGTGATGCGCGCCCGAACGCGCGTTCGCTAAGCTCCGAGACCTCTCCCGCCTCCCCCGCGTCCGAGGAGGTGACACGTGCGGAACGGTTCGCGCGGACGGAGGGGACTCCGGTTCCTCAGCATCGCGGTGCCGATCGCGGTCGTCCTACCGCTGCTCGTCGGGTTCCATTGGGCCCGGCTCGGCTGGCGGGACGAACACGTGAACTACCCGTCGCGGCCCAGCGGGTACACGCAGATCGTCAACCGGTTCGGCCAGCCGTGCAGCGCGGAGGCCAACGCGATCTCGATGAAGTGGCAGGCGGCCGACAACGGCACGACGTACTCGTTCCGCTTCCACCGCAAGCTCGGTGGCCGCCCGACGGCGATGGTGTCGGACAAGGGCGGGAAGTCGACGAACCTGGACAACGACGTGTACGGGCACATCCAGAACGCCCATCTGCAGCCGTACGTCGAACACGGGATCTACGGCTACGCGTGTCGGGCGAAGCGCAACGGCAACGAGTGGAGCACGCACGCGTTCGGGATCGCGATCGACGTGTCCTCGGCTAACGAGTACATGGGCAAATGCACGTCGTCGGTCAACAAGAACCATGCGTCGATCTGGCAGAACCACGGCTGGTACTGGGGCCTCGCGTTCTGCGACCCCATGCACTTCCAGTTCGCCACCGACTACTGAGTCCCCCCAAGGAGGTTTCGATGAAGCGGAGACAGGCGATCGTCGCGGGACTCGTGGTGGGCGTGCTCGCCTCGGCGGGCGTGATGGCGGCCGCAGCGGGCAAGGCGCCCGTGCGAGGGCACGCTCGGCCGGTCGGTCCCGCGCTGGCACCCGACACCGGGGCGGGCGAGCTGCTGATCGCCGTGGTGGGCGGGGTGTTCGCATCCCGAGAGGAGGCCGAAGCGGCCAACGAGACCCTGGTGTTCGGCGACCTCCAGGGCTACTACGTCGTCCCGGTCGCGCAGTTCCAGGGGTTCCGCCAGCAGGTCGGCGAGCCGGGCGACTTCGCGCTCGTCAGCGCGTTCCGCACCGAGGAGGGTGCGCGGGAGTTCGCGGACCTCGCCGCGTCGTTCGGCAACGCCGGGGCGATCCTGCCCGAGCGGGTGCGGAGCCTCGGAGGCCTCTACGCGGGTCTGGGTCAGGAGGCGGACCCGGACGGCACGGGTCCCCTGCTCGGTCCGGTGGCGGAGTCGCTCCCGTGACGGCGGTTCGCAACGCGGCGGCGTTCGTGTCGAGCGTGCTGACGCTCGTGGCGTGCGGGGGCGGGGCCGCGACGCAAACCTCGCCCACGGCCGACCGGACGGCATGCGAGGTGCGGTTCGTCACGCCCGAGGGTTTCGAACGCACCGAGACGTTCGAGGAGCCGTACCCCGACCGGGTCGGGGTACGGCTCGGGTGGGTCGATGACGAAGGTCGCGAGCTGCACGCGTTCGCGGGCATCCCGGGCGAGTTCGGCGAGGGGCTCCCGGACGCCGGCACGGTCGAGCTCGCCGCCGGAGGCACGGGGCGACTCGCGGGCGGCGTCCACGAGGTCTGGGTCCTCAGCTGGAACGAGGGCGGGACCTGCGACCCCAGGGTGATCTTGGGTCGCGGGCTCGACCGTCGAGGGTTCCTCGAGCTGCTCCGTCGAGCGGGCGTCGCGGCCCCGTAGCGGATCGTCGCTCCCGAACGGGAGCTCGTCGCACCACGCCTCCCCCCAGAGGGCACAGGAGGAGACGCATGAAGCGTTCGTTGCTCGCAGTCGTCGCGGCGCTGGTCGTCGTGGCCGGCCCCGCCCAGGCGAAGCTCGTCGATCTGACCGCGTCGCCGAACCCCGCGAACGTCGGGAACCAGGTTCGCCACACGGTGAGCCTCGGAGCGCCGACGAGGCTCGAGCTGTACGTGAGCGCGGCAGGGTTCGAGCGACCCGGCACCGGGACGTTGCCGGCGGGCTCGTGGACGTACCGGTGTTGCCCGGCGCAGACCGCGGGAACTCCGGCCTGGTACTACCGCGCGAACGCCGGCGTAGTCCCCGGCTCGTACCGGTTCGGCGCGGTGGCGCGGACCCGCGGGCAGTTCCTGTCGACGGCGATCACCACCGTCGGGTCGGACACTGTCTGGGTCCGCATCAGCTGAACCCCGTTGCGCCCGAACGCAGGGTGTTCGCGGGAGGCGTTGCTAGCATCGCCGGCATGGAGGCGATGCGCCGTCACCCCGTCCTGGTCACGGTCGCCGCGGTCGCCGCGGCGATCGTGCTCGTGTTCGCAGGGACGGGGGTCGCCGTGTGGCGAGCGGCGCACACGGACGACGCCCGCACCGTCGACCGGGTCGACGCGATCCTCGTGCTGGGCGCCGCGCAGTACGACGGCGATCCCTCACCCGTATTCGCGGGACGCCTCGAGCACGCGCAGCTGCTCTACGACGAGGGACGGTCCGACACGATCGTGGTGCTCGGCGGCGGCGCACCCGGCGACCGGACCACGGAGGCCGAGGCGGGCCGCGACTGGCTCGTCGCTCAGGGCGTGCCCGCGGAGGCGGTCGTCGCGTCGCCCGTCGGTTCGACGACGCTCGAGAGCCTGGAGGCTGCCGCGGCATGGATGAACGACCGGGGGATGGCATCGGCGTTCCTCGTCTCGGACCCCTGGCATAACCTGCGGGTCAAGCGGATGGCGTCCGATCTGGGGTTGGAGGCGTACGTCTCGGCGACGTGGCACTCGGCCGCCCGGACGGAGGGGACGCGCGTCGGCGGCTACCTGCGCGAGACGCTCGCCTACATGTACTACCGCCTGTTCGGGCGCTGAGCGATCGCGTTCGACCGCCTAGGTCACCTTCAGCGTCGCCTTCATCCCGAGCGATTCATGGAACCGGCAGATCAGCTGGTACGTGCCCGGCGCGAGGTCGATCGTCGTGGTCTCGGTGGTGAGGGGCGCGAGCTCGAGGTCGACGTCCTCCCCGACCACCGTGAACGTATGCGGCGTCTTCGCGTTGGCGTTGCGGACGGCCACGACGTCGCCGCTGCTGACCCTCACCGTCGCCGGATCGAACAGGTAGTTGTTGAGCGAGACGGAGACATCGGCGTTCGCGCCGGTGGCGCCGGTGGCCGCCGTGGCGCCCGTCATCCCGTTCGAGCCGCCGTAGAGGCTCCCGGCGCCGGGGTCGTCGCCCGAGCCGGAGTCCGTCGCCCCGGTGGCCGCGGTCGCGCCGGTCGCGCCGGTCGCGCCGCCCGCCCCCGAGTCGTTCGAGTCGCTACCGCACGCCGCCGCGAGCACCGCGAGCGCAGCGAGCGCCACCAGGACGCGCATCCGAACGCCTCTCATCCGAGCCTCCTCGAGCCGGGGACGGGGTCGCCACGGACCCCGCGTCGAAGCGCCGATCGTACTGCGGGTCCGTGGATAAGGTGCGTCGGAGCGCGACGGTAGTATCCCGGCGTGGCCGTGCCCCGAGAACGCTCCGAGGAGATCGAACGCCAGACCCTTGCTCCCACGGCGACGCTCGCATCGGCGAGCAAGGGCCGCGAGCACGACGAGCCGCAGGACGACCTCCGGACCTGCTTCCAGCGAGACCGGGACCGCATCGTGCATTCGAAGGCGTTCCGTCGCTTGAAGCACAAGACGCAGGTGTTCCTCGCGCCCGAGGGCGACCACTACCGCGTCCGGCTCACCCACACGCTCGAGGTGAGCCAGATCGCCAGGACCGCCGCCCGGGCGCTCCGGGTGAACGAGGACCTCACCGAGGCGATCGCGCTCGGCCACGACCTCGGGCACACGCCGTTCGGGCACCTGGGCGAGCAGGCGCTCACGCCGTTCCTGGGCCGGCCGTTCCGGCACAACGAGCAGAGCCTGCGGATCGTCGACCACCTCGAGAACGACGGGGAGGGCCTGAACCTGTGCTGGGAGGTCCGCGACGGGATCGTCAACCACACGTGGTCGATGCCCCAGCCGTCGACACCGGAGGCGCAGCTGGTGCGGTTCGCCGACCGGATCGCGTACGTGAACCACGACGTCGACGACGCGGTCCGGGCGGGCGTGATCGAGCAGGACGAGCTGCCGATCCGGCCCCTCGAGGTCCTCGGCGCGACGCACTCGGCCCGGATCAACACCCTGGTGACCGACCTGGTCGGCCGCAGCGCCGACGGCCCCGAGATCGGGCTGTCCGACGACGTGTTCCAGGCGCTCGACGCGCTGCGCGAGTTCCTGTTCGACCACGTCTACCTCCGGGACGAGGCCCGCTCGGAGCAGGACAAGGCGATCTCGATGGTCCGGAGCCTGTTCGCGCACTACCTCGATCACCCGGAGGAGGTGCCGCAGGAGTACCATCGGGCGCCGGGAGACCTGCCGACCCGTGTCGCCGACTACATCGCCGGCATGACGGACCGGTACGCTCTGCGGATCTACGAGCAGCTGTTCCTTCCCCAGCGCTGGTTGCTCTAGTCGACGCGACGAGAAGGTCGAGGGGGAGGAACGTGGCCGGCAGGATCAGGGACGACGACGTCGCCGCGGTCCGCGAACGCACGGACATCGTCAAGCTCGTCTCGGGCTACCTGACGCTCAAGAAGGCGGGGCACGACCGGTTCATCGGGCTGTGTCCGTTCCATACCGAGAAGACGCCCTCGTTCGGCGTCTCGCCGTCCAAGGGTCTGTACCACTGCTTCGGTTGCGGCAAGGGCGGGGACGCGATCGGGTTCCTGCGCGACGTCGAGCACCTCGAGTTCTCCGAGGCGGTCGAGCGACTGGCCAAGGACGTGGGGTTCACCCTCCGCTACGAGGGCGACACGCCCGCCGAGCGCCGCGTGGCCTCCAAGCGCCAGGCCATGGTCCGCGCGAACGAGGCCGCGTTCGAGCTGTACCACGCCACCCTGCTGGAGGCCAAGGAAGGGGAGGAGGCCCGGACCTATCTCGAGTCCCGCGGGATCGACCGCGACGTGGCGGCCGAGTTCGAGGTCGGGTACGCGCCCGCCTACCCGGACTTCCTGCTCAAGCGTCTGGTGAAGTCGCTCTCGGCCGAGCTCCTGGTCGAGGCCGGTCTCGCGATCAAGGACCAGGAGGGCAACGTCCGCGACCGGTTCCGGCGCCGGATCACGTTCCCGGTCCACGACCTCTCCGGCAAGGCGGTCGGGATCGGCGCACGGATCCTGCCGGGTGGCCGCGAGGACGGTCCCAAGTACCTGAACTCGCCCGAGACGCCCGTCTACCGCAAGGCCGAGGTCCTGTACAACCTGCAACGCGCGAAGGCGTCGGCGACCAAGCTCGGCGAGCTCTTCCTCGTCGAGGGCTACACCGACGTGATCGCGATGGTGCGCGCGGGCGTCACGAACACGGTCGCCACCTGCGGGACCGCGCTCGGCGAGGGCCACTTCCGGCTGGCGTCGCGGTTCGCGCAGCGGATGGTGCTCGCGTTCGACTCGGACGACGCGGGCGCCCGCGCCGCCGAACGCGCCTTCGAGTTCGTCGAGCGGTTCCCTGTCCAGCCGGTGGTCCTGATCTTGCCCGAGGGCCTGGACCCTGCAGACTTCGTCCACGCGCGCGGCGGTGAGGCCCTGCGCGAGCTCGCGGCCGCGGCCGTCCCGCTGGTCGAGTACATGGTGCGCCGGACCGTGGGACGGCACGACCTCTCGACGATCGAGGGGCAGAGCGCGGCGGTCGCCGCGGCCCTCCCGCTGCTCGAGCGGCTCGGCGACCCGGTCCGGCAGAGCGAGTACGCGCACCTGCTGGCCGAGCTCGCCGGGGTCTCGGAGGGTTCGGTCGTGCTCGCGCTCGAGCAGAAGCTCTCGGGACGCCCGGTGGAGGTCCAGCAGGCGGTCAAGCGGGCCTCGGCGCAGGAGAAGGTCGAGCGCGAGATGCTCAGGATCCTCGCTCGGGACGCCGAGGCCTTCCGGCGGATCTCGCCGCGGCTGTCCGACGAGCACTTCCGAACGACGCGGCATCGCGAGCTGCTGCAGCTCCTGCGCGACCGCGACGGCCACGTGAGCGGCTCGACGGCCGAGGGCGGGGACGAGGAGGTCGTGGAGGCGCTCACGGCGCTGGCGCTCGAACCGCTCGACGGCGACCTCCTCCCGGGGTACGCGGAGGAGGTCTGGGCGAGGCTGCAGGAGTTCCTCTTGCGGCGTCGAAGCGCCGCGCTCCGTCAGGAGCTGCAGAAGATGAACCCGGTGACGGACCCGAGGTACGACGAGATGTTCCAGCGGCTGATCGCGGCCGACGGCGAGCTGCGCCGTCTGCGGGAACGGAGCCACGACGCGGCCTAGGCCGTTGGACGACCCCATCCGAGGGGCGCGTCGCCGAGCGGGTCACGGGCGTTCACGTCTCGTACACTTCTCGACGTTTCCCACCTTGAACGTACGGGAGCGAGAGCATTGACCGAAGTCACCCGCGACCTGGGGCTGGAAGAAGCGAAGGAGCAGATCACCGCCCGCGGGCGTGAGCGCGGCTTCGTGACCTCCGACGACCTGCTCGAGTCGGTTCCCGTCGACGATTTCACGCCCGAACAGGTCGAGGAGTTCCTCACCCAGGTCGAGGAGCACCTGCGCGGCGAGGGGATCGAGGTCATCGAGGTCCCCGGCGACGAGGTCGACGCGTCCGCGCAACGCCAGCTCGACGTCGATCTCCTGAAGGCACCCACGAACGACCCCGTTCGGATGTACCTGAAGGAGATCGGGAAGGTCCCGCTCCTCACGGCCGCCCAGGAGGTCGACCTCGCCCGGCGGATCGAGGCGGGGGAGTTCGCGACCGTGCTCCGCGAGCTGACCGAGGAGGAGGACCGGGTCGACCAGAAGCGCCTGCGCCAGGTGACCGAGTCCGTCGTCGCGATCCGCGAGCACCAGGTCGAGAAGTTCGGCAAGGTCGAGGGGATCGGGCGGGACCGGATCGGCAAGACCTACAAGCCGAAGACCCGCGAGGCCCTCGACGACTTCCTGCGCCGCGTCGAACGCGACGGCCAGCTGGCTAAGCGCAAGCTGATCGAGGCGAACCTGCGCCTGGTGGTCTCGATCGCGAAGCGGTACGTCGGTCGCGGCATGCTGTTCCTTGACCTGATCCAGGAGGGGAACCTCGGGCTGATCCGCGCGGTCGAGAAGTTCGACTACTCCAAGGGCTACAAGTTCTCGACCTACGCGACGTGGTGGATCCGCCAGGCGATCACCCGCGCGATCGCCGATCAGGCCCGAACGATCCGCATCCCCGTGCACATGGTCGAGACGATCAACAAGCTCGTCCGCATCCAGCGGCAGCTCCTGCAGGACCTGGGTCGCGAGCCGCTGCCCGAGGAGATCGGGCGGCAGATGGGCATCCCCGCCGACAAGGTCCGCGAGATCTTGAAGGTGAGCCAGGAGCCGGTCTCCCTCGAGACCCCGATCGGGGAGGAGGAGGACTCGCACCTCGGCGACTTCATCGAGGACTCCGACGCCGTGGTCCCCGTCGACGCGGCGAGCTTCATCCTGCTGCAGGAGCAGCTCGAGTCCGTGCTCCACACGCTGTCCGAACGGGAGAAGAAGGTGATCCAGCTCCGGTTCGGGCTCCTCGACGGCCATCCCCGCACCCTGGAGGAGGTCGGCCGTGAGTTCGGCGTCACCCGCGAGCGGATCCGGCAGATCGAGTCCAAGACCCTGTCGAAGCTCCGCCACCCTTCGCGGTCGCAGAAGCTGCGCGACTACCTCGAGTAGCGTTCGGGCGCGTTCGGCCCGGGGTCAGTTCAGCGAGATGTCGTCGACGTCCGGGTCCATCCGGCGCTGGATGTTCGCCCGGGCCCGCTGGATCGCCTCCACGCCCTTCCAACTGGCCTTCTCGGCGATGCGCCGCCCGTGCACGGCGATACGGTTGGACGGGTGACGCGCCATCGCGTCCCGAACGCCGGGCGGTCGATCGTCGTCGGGATCCTGCTTGGTGAGCTCGCGCGCGACGAGGTAGCCGATCACCCCGCCGACCACGAGACCGGTCCTGAACCGCATCCCGTGAGCCTAGTCCAATCCGGGCCCGTTGGTAGACTGCCCCGGCTCACTCCGGGGTAGCTCAATTGGCAGAGCGGCGGACTGTTAATCCGTAGGTTGTGGGTTCGAGTCCCACCCCCGGAGCCGATCAAACGCGCAGGTAGAACGTCGAGTGCCGTCAACGTCGCGCGACGCGAACGGTAGACGGTTGGGGCGAATCTGGGGCGAATCAGCTCGGCTTACTATCGATCCGGCAGCCCTGTGGATCGCTTCTCCTCCACGCGGATCCACTCGGCGCGGTCGAGCCGGAGGTAGCCGTTGGCGATCACGGCGCCGGCCTCTCGCGGCTCGTCCTCGGCACGAAGGATCAGCGCGCCCGCGCGCCGGACAGCCGCGCGCATCTGGCGACGTGTCGGATCGAGCGCCGCGGTCCCCGTCGGATCCGAGTCGGTGAAGCCGGACGCCTTCCCAGCGAACTCGAGGCCTGCGGACTTGGGGGCGCCGGCGTCGGCGGCGTCCTCCATCAGCGGAGCGAGCGTCTGGGCGAGCTCGGCGATGTGATTGAGCGCCTGGATGGGCGACCGGTGGCCGTTGGAGCGGGACACGCCGGCGAGTTTATGACGGTGTCCTACCGGCTTCCAGGTGGTCTCGCGCCCGTGACGTCCCGCATATCGACAAGCGGACGCCCCGACCTGGTGGCCGGGGCGATCCGCGATTCGCTTGGCTCAACCGCGCTGGTGGCGGTCGTAGAGCTTCGCACGGAGCCCGCCGACGATTCCGCCTGTGAGCTCGGTCGGGGTATTGGTCCCGGTGTAACTCAGCGGCGACAGGCCCCGGAGGTTGCGACCGTGCATGTACAAGGGCTCCAGCGCTGACAGACCCTGAAGGTTGCGACCGTGCATGTACACGGGCTTCAGCTCGCTCGGCGTGTTCGCCGCCGTGCCGCCGACGGACGTCTGCTCCGCCCCGCCGACGATCCCGGCGCTCAGCTCGCCCGGCGTGTTGACCACTTGGCGGCCCACGAACGTTGTCTCACCCTGTTGCCCCTGGTCGCGATCGAGCGAGATGGCGACCACGGCGATCGTCGCCATGACGAACGCCGCGAGGAACGCAGCGAGCAAGATGGAACCGCCCGCCCTAGGCGCCTGCAGTGTTTCGACCCTGGTGCTCATCGTTCCCTCCCTTCGGCTCCGTCCTTCATACGTCTCGAAGCGACCGTAGACCGGACGCTCTGCCCGGTCGGTGCTCTGAGGCACCTGGCCGAGGTGACCTCTCGTACCGCGCTCGGCGGGCGAGGCTGCGGCGCGAGCATCGGCGTAGCCTCCAGCCGTGAGACCCGACGAGCTTGAGCGCCGACTGCAGGAGCGTCTTGATGCTCTCGGACCGGCCCCCGCGCCGAGCTGCTCCACGTCCTGATGCTCCCGACTTCGACCGCGCCGACGCAATCGGCTCCTACTGGGGGAACCCCAGGACCCGCACCTTCGCCGAGCTCCTGATCGACTGCGAGGAGGATCGAGTGCTCCGGGCGGTGCTCGTCGGGATGCGCGGGAGGGTTACCGGAACGCCTAGAGGCGTCACGTCGCCGCGAAGGCCGACGAATCGGCCCCACCTTGCTGGCTCCCGGGCGCAGGCAGAGACTTCTCGTGTGATACCGGAGACTCGCTACGCAAAGACAGCCGACGGCGTCCACATCGCTTATCAGACGTGGGGTGAGGGGTCCGTCGACCTGGTGTACGTCATGCAGTACGCCAACAACCTCGAAGTGGCGGTCGAACACCCGCGTGAGGCACGGTTCCTTGAAAGGCTTGGGTCGTTCTCGCGACTGATCCTGTTCGACAAGCGCGGGACGGGATTGTCCGACCGGGACCAGACGCCGGATCTCGACATGCGGGTCGACGATCTGAGGGCCGTACTCGACGCGGTCGGCTCAGATCGAGCCGTCCTGTTCGGCGAATCCGAGGGTGGGGCGCTCGTGTCGTTCTTCGCCGCGACGCACCCCGATCGTGTGCTGGCGCTGATTCTCTACGGAACGCTCGCACGCTATGCGTGGGCGCCGGACTATCCCTTCGGAATGAGACGCGAGGAGTTCTTGGCCCGGCGCGACGCACTTGCGAGCGGGTGGGGAACGTTCGACTACGTTCGTGGTTTGGTGGAGGAGCAGGCGCCGTCGCTGGCGGGCGATGCGGACTACATCCGCTGGTGGGCCAAGCTCCAGCGGCACTCGGCGTCTCCCGCCGCGGCGCTCGCGTTCGAGGACGTGTGGTACGGCACCGACGTAAGAGCTGTCCTCGGGAGCGTGCAAGCGCCGACGCTCGTCCTCAGCCGCACGAGAACCGATGGCCTGTCGCCTTCGCGGGACCTTGCCGACCGGATCCCCGGTGCCAGGTACGTGGAGTTCCCGGGGCGCGACCAAGTACCCGAAGCAGGGAACATGGATGAGATCATTGATGCGGCCGAGCGGTTCGTGCAGTCCATCCGAGCGGAGGAAACCCAGTTCGACCGAGTCCTCGCGACGCTGATGTTTACGGACATCGTTGGGTCGACTGAGAAAGCGGCGACGCTCGGAGATGCCGCTTGGAAGGAGCTGATCGAGCGCCATCACCGCACTGTTCGGGCGATGATCGGCAGGTACCGAGGCCGCGAGATCGACACCGCCGGGGACGGCTTCTTCGCGAGCTTCGACGGGCCGGCCCGAGCCGTCCGCTGCGCCCAGGCGATCCGTCAGGCTGTGATGCCTTTGGGGCTCGACGTTCGAGCGGGCCTGCACACGGGCGAGGTCGAAACGATCGCCGGGAAGGTTGGGGGGATCGCTGTGATGATCGGAGCCCGGATCGCGGGCATCGCGGCTCCCTCGGAGGTTCTCGTGTCGGCAACCGTCAAGGATCTCGTCGCGGGCTCGGGACTCTCGTTCGAGCCCCGAGGCGAGTACGAGCTGAAAGGTGTGCCGGATCGCTGGCAGCTGTATCGGGTGATGCGCGAGCCATCCGCGGGACCAGGGTGAACAGGATCCGGCTCGAAGGGGAGCGCGTGATCCTCCGCCCGCTCTCGATGGACGAGTTCGACCAGGAGTGGGCCAATCGGCTCGAGATGGATCCGTCCGTGCAGCCAATCATGCCGACCCGCGATGCGCTCCGAGCCCGATTCGAGCGCTCGGGGATCATGGAGGGCGGAGCGTTGGATCTCGCCGTCGAGGTCGGTGGCCTCATGATCGGTGGGATCCAGACCTACGACCCGCCGGATCGAGCGCTTCCGCCCGGCGCCTTCGAGATCGGGATCTCCATCGACGAGCCTATGCAAGGAAAGGGCTACGGCACCGAGGCGGTCCGGCTCCTTGTCGGATGGCTGTTCTCGGATGCCGGAGCCACCCGGATACACATGCCGACGGTCCCCGACAACGCGGCCATGCGAACGGTCGCGGAGCGGCTCGGGTTCGAGGCAGATGGCTCGATCCGATACGAGGGACAGGAGTTCGTCTTCTACGTCTTAACCCGCGAGCGGTGGCTGGATGGCGGGTCCGGCTGACCCGTTCGACCCCGTCCACATCCGCAAGTTCCGCGGGAACATGAAGACGCAGACGTTCGCCGAGTTGCTGATCGACGCCAGGGAGGACCCGCACCTACGGCTAATGCTTGTAGGGGTGCTGAGGGAAAGTCGTTCGAGTGGATGACCCAGAGCCGCGCTCAGGCGGCCGGACTTGAAGCGACGGACCGTGGTAGGTGACCGCTTGGTCCCAGAGTCTGAAGCCATAACCCCTGACGGCCGTGTCTACTGGAGCCGTAGTCGGCAGTCTATGTCGTGCTGCGAAAGGTCTGTGCTCGCTCTCCCTTCCTTTCGCGACTGTTCGACGGCTCAGGGAGGCGGCAGTCGGTAGGAGACTCTGCACCCTCACCGAGGATCGGAGCCCTGACGCTCGCCGACGGAAGCAGCGTTTGATGCCCGCCATGGCTGAGCTCTTCCACGCCGCCTGAGCCATCACGAGGGATCTCGCCGGATCCGCTCGCCGACCCACCTGAGGTAGTCCTCTCCGATCCTGATGGTGCGGTGGCCCTCGGTCATATGCGCGTTCGGTCACCCCCTGTGGGTCCGCCGACGAGGGAAAGCGAGTGCTTCGCGGTCGCCGTCCACATGGCCACACACGCCACATCGAGAGGGTTCGACCCATGGGAGGTCGGCGCGTACAGTGGCTGAGCCCATGCGATCCCGTCGGCCCAGCGGGCGCCCCGTGTCCTTCTCGGCGGCCCTGCTCCTGGGGGGAGCGGTGCAGGTCGCCGTCTCCGTCGCGTTCGCCGGGTCCTCCGAGAGCGCGTACCGAGGCGTTCCGAGCGGCCTCGGGCTCTTGTTCTCGGTCCTCGCCGGCGTCCTGGCGGGACCTCTGGCGGGGATCCTCGTCGCGCTGGCGGGCGGCGCTGGGTTCGTCCTGTTCGTTACCAACGGCGAGCTGGGCGGTTGGGTCGCGGTCGTCCTGTGGGCCGTGGCCGCCGGGCTCGCGGGAGCCATCGCCGACCGGTACCGAGAGACCGCGCACGAACGCGACGTCGCCCACACGTCGGAACGACGGGCGCGTCAGGCCGCCGAATCCGAATCGGCCCGTCTCGCGCACCTGCACAACCTGACCGGCCGGCTCGCGGACGCGCTCACCGTCCGCGACGTCTGCGGGGCGCTCGTCGACACCGCGATCGGGTCGCTCGGGGCCGACGCGTCGGCCGTGGCGCTCCTGTCGCCCGACGGTACCGAGCTCGAGCGGGTGGCGGCACGCGGGTTCGACGAGGAGCTGCTCGCGGCGTGGTCGCGCTTCCCCGCCGATACGCCGGTCATCGCGCGGGACGTGATCGTGGAGCGTTCGGTCGTGACCGTCGCGAGCGCGCAGGAGGCGCTCGAGCGGTACCCGTTGCTGGCGACGATCGGCGGCGACCTCCCGATGGGAGCCCAGGCGGCCGCCCCGCTGCTGGCCGGCGACGAGCTGCTCGGCGTCCTCAGCGTGAACTTCCGCTCGACCAAACGCTTCTCGCTCGAGGACGAGTCCCTCCTGCTCGCGATCGGGCGCCAGTGCGGCCAGGCGATCGAACGCGCGAGGCTGTTCGAGGCCGAGCGCCGAGCTCGCGAACGCGCGACCAAGCTCCGCGAGCTCGCGTCGGCGCTGGCGGCGGCCGCGTCGCCGCGGGAGGTCGCGGACGTGGCCGCGCTCACTGCCGTCGCGATCCTCGGGAGCCGCAAGGCGTCGATCGGCGCGATCACCGCCGACGGGCGCGCCATCGAGATGATCGCGGCCGAGGGGCGCCGGCCGCACCATCCGGGTCCGCCGCTCGAACGCATCGGGCTCGACGCACCCTCGCCGTGGGCCGACGCGGTGGAGCGGAAGGAGGCCGTCCTGCTGGCGTCGCCCGAGGAGCTCGACCGGCGCTACCCGGACCACGCGGCGGGCTCGGTAGACATGGGCGATCGCGCGTGGGCCTACGTCTCGCTCGAGGCCTCCGGCCACGTCGTGGGCGTCCTGTTCGTGAGCTACGGCGAGCCTCGGGCGTTCGATGAGCTCGAGCGGGCCGAGCTCGAGGCGATCGCGGCCCAGGTGGCCCAGGCGCTCGAGCGTTCGTTGCTCCAGCAGGCGCGCGAGGAAGCGCTGCGTCTCGCGGCGCGGGTCGATCGGGTCAAGGCAGTCTCCGGCGCGATGAGTCCGGATCTCGGTGTCGAGGAGGTCGCGGACGCGGTGTTGACGGAGGCCGCTGAGGCGCTCGGCGCGGTCGCCGGCGTGATCGGCTTCGCCACGCCCGACCGGAGCCGCCTGGAGGTGATCTCCACGTTCGGCGTGCCGGGTGAGGGGCCGCGGACCGTGTCCCTGGCAGGGGCGGGCCCGATGGCCGACGCGTTCCGATCCGGGGAAGCGGTGCTCGTCCACGGGTTCGGCGACCGAGGCGACGCGCCCGAACCCGAGCTGCTCGGCCAACCCGTGCGCGCCCTGGCCGCCACCCCGATCTCCGCGGGAACCTCGCGCATCGGTGTCATCGGCCTGGGGTTCGATCGCGAGCGGTCGTTCTCGTCGGACGAGCTCCGGTTCGTGCAGGCGCTCGCGGAGGAGGCGGGCGAGGCGCTCGAGCTCGCTCGCCTGTTCGAGGCCGAGCAGCGCGCGCTCCGCCGCGCGGCGCGTCTGCAGGAGGTGACGGCGCGGCTCGCGCGGGCGGTGACCACCGAGGACGCCGCGAGGGCGATCCTGCGCGCGGCGACCGGCGGTGTCGGGGCGGATGCCGCGTCGATCGCCCTGGCGAGCGACGACGGGCAGTCGCTGCGCGTCACCCCGGGCCTCCAGGCGCGCGGCACGTTCCAGCTCCGACCCGCGTTCGAGATCTCGATGAACGATCGCGCGGTGCTCGCCCACGTCTACCGCAACGGCCGGGCGCTGTGGATCCCCTCGGCCAAGGAGTGGGCGTCGCGGTTCGAGGAGGGGTTCGCGACGCAGAGCGACCTCGGACGCTGCCTGTACGCGGTGCCGATCGTCGCCCGGGGCGAGGCGATCGGGGCGCTCGCCGTCTACTTCCAGCAGGAACGACCGGAACCGTCGGCCGAGGACGTCGAGCTGATCAGGTCGTTCGCGCACCAGGCCGGGGTCGCCCTCGAACGGGCCCGCGCGTACGAGGTGGAGCACGAGGCCGCGATGACGCTCCAGCGCAACCTGATGCCCGAGGGCACGGGCTACGCGGCCAACGTCGACGTCGACGGGCGCTACCTGCCGGCCACGCGGGGAGTGCACGTGGGCGGGGACTGGTACGACATCGTGGACCGGCCGGACGGCACCGTCGCGTTCGCGGTGGGCGACATCGCGGGCCATGGGCTCCAGGCCGCCGCGGCGATGGGCCAGGTCCGCAGCGCCTGGCGCGCGCTCGCGCTGTCGATGACGGAGCCGAGCGCGATCCTCGCCTCGCTCGACCGGTTCGCGACCGGCGTGGACGGCGCCTTCTTCTCCACGATCCTCACGCTGTTGCTCGACCCCGCGCGCAACGAGCTGCGGTACGCGTCCGCCGGCCATCCGCCCGCCCTCGTGATCGAGCCGGGCGGCTCGACGAGGTTCCTCGAGGGCGGTCGCTCCGTGCCGCTCGGCCTGCCGTTCGACCTGCCCAGACCCCAGGCGAACGAGCGGCTCGTCGCGGACTCGATCCTCGTCGTGTACACGGACGGCCTGGTCGAACGCCGGGACGAGTCGCTGGACCGGGGTCTCGAGCGGCTCGCCGAGATCGCGTCGCGGGTTCGCGCCGGCTCGCTGACCGAGATCTCCGACGCGCTGCTCGAGCTCGTCGCCGACGATCGTCACGACGACGTCGCGCTCCTGACGATCGGGCCGCGCCGGCCGGCCGAGGTGTTCCGACGCACGTTCCCCGCCGACGCCCACGAGCTGGCCACGATGCGCGCCGAGCTCCGAGCGTGGCTCGAGCGATCCGGTCTCCCGTCGGAGACCCAGGAGGACGTCGTGCTCGCGTGCACCGAGGCGGCGACCAACGCGATCGAGCACGCGTACATCGGTCGAGGCGGCGACGTGCTGATCGAGGCGGAATCCGAAGAGGGGAGGCTCCAGGTCGCGGTGACCGACCACGGCCGGTGGCGTCACCCTCGCCCGGACGACTCTCGGGGCCGGGGTCTCGACCTGGTCCGGGCGGTCATCGGGGACATCGACGTCGAGCGCGGCGAGAGCGGCACCACGGTCCGGATGCGGGTGGGGATCCCGTGAGCTCGACCGAGCTCGCGACGATCGCGTTCGAGGACGCCGAGCGCGCAACCGTGGCGACGATCCGCGGCGAGGTCGACCTGTCGAACGCCGACCGGCTGCTCGACGATCTGATGGCCCAGGTCGGGGCGGCGCCGTGGCTCGTGGTCGACCTCGGCGGGTGCTCGTACATGGACAGCGCCGGTCTCCGGGTGATCGCGCGAGTGGACCTGCGATGCCGAGACGTGGGTTCGGGGCTCCGGCTGGTCGTCGACCGAGGGAGCTCGATCGATCGGGTGCTCGTGATGACCCACATGGACGAGGTGCTGACCGTCGACCGGCAGCTGCGCGACGCGCTCGCCTCCGCGCTCGAGGACATCGACGGCCAGACGCCCGGCGGATCCGACGGGGGAGCGATCGAGCCCTAGCCGGCGCGAGCGTCGGCGCGGGTGCGCTCGAGGCTCTCGGCCGCGCCGGCGCGCAACAGCTCGGTGTCGCCCGCCGAACCCACGAAGCGGAACCCGCGCCGCGCCAGCTCGACCGCCCGCTCGATCGACGGCGCGTGGACCCCCGCGACGACGTCCTGCCCGGAGGCGGCGGCCACGACCCGGTCGAGCGCGTCGAGCATCTCGCGCGAGGCGAGGTCGGCGAAGCCCTCGAACCCGAGCGTGAGGCTGAGGTCGGCCGGGCCGACGTAGACACCGTCGAGCCCGGGAGTGGCACAGATCGCCTCGACGTTCGCGAACCCCTCCGCGGTCTCGATCTGCGCGAACGCGAGGACCGCGGCGTTCGCGGCGTCGGTGTGCTCGCGGCCGGTCCCGAACGCCGACCGCACCGGCCCGTAGCTCCGCGCACCGAGCGGCGGGTACCGGCAGAAGCGCACGAACGCGGTCGCGTCCTCGGCGGTATCGATCATCGGGCAGATCAGGCCGCGCGCGCCGAGATCCAGGGCCCGCATCACGCTCGCGGGGTCGTTCCACCCGAGCCGGACGAACGGGACGGCGCCCGCGCGTTCGACCGCGGCGACGACCTCGCCGAGCCGCTCGAGCGTGTGCTCGCCGTGCTGCAGGTCGACGGTCACCGCGTCGAACCCGGTCGCCGCGAGGACCGTGGCCGCCGAGGCGCCCCCGAACGTCGACCACGCGTTCAGCGCCACCTCGCCCGCGGCCCAACGTTCGCGAACCGGATCGGACATGGGGCGCATCGTAGACGCGTTCGGCCCCCGCGCGCCGACGATGACGCTCGGGCAAGGACCCGTCACTCGTCGACAGGGAACCGCAAGCGTTCGGATCGTGCGGGGCGTACCTTCAGATGGAAGGTCCGGAGCTCAGGTCCTTGACCCTCTCTCCGATCCGAGCTCCGGACCTTTCCATGTCGTCCCTTCAGACCGCTCCCGCTTACCTCACTCCGACTCTGGCGCGAGCGCGAGCCGGTCGATCGCCGGCAGGCCGGCGAACTGGTCGAAGCTCCATGCGACGATCCGATCGGAGACGACGACCACGTTGTTGTCGAACAGGTACGGGATCCACGGGGTCACGTCCTCCATCAGGTACTTGTCCAGGTCCGCCCAGCAGGTCAGGCGCTCGTCACCGGACAGCGGGATGCAGGCGTCGATCTGGTCCTCGGCGCTCGGAACCACCGTCGAGGGGTCGTACCCGCGCTCCTGGAGCATCTCGGACGTGATCCCGACCATCGGGTCGTTGCAGCACGACTCGGGTCCGATCGCGTCCTGGCTGAACAGCGGCGGACCGAACGTGAACCCGTCGGGGTAGTCCTTGCCCCACGACACGCTCGGGCACAGCTGCCACTTCGAGTTCGGGTCCTCGCACTTGGCGTACATCGTGGTGCGTTCGAACGTCTTGACGTCAAGCGTGATGCCCAGAGGCTCCAGGCTCTGCTGCAGCAACGCCGTCTGCTTGGGGTACGGGTCGGCCTCGTCGATGATCGTGACGATGCCCTCGCAGGACGGATCGTCGCAGACGCCGTCACCGTCGCTGTCGTACTTCGAGGCGGCCATCGCCGCCTTGGCAGCGGTCAGGTCCCCCTGTCCGTTGGGCGACGGGTAGGGGTCGTAGTCCTTGAGCTGGTCGCCCTGGAGGCTGTTCACCATGATGTGGCCAGCGAGCTCACCGAACAGCGGTCCGCCACGCAGCTGGCGGAACCCCTCCTTGTCGAGCGCGTAGTTGAGTGCGATCCGCACGTTCTGGTCGTCGAACGGCGGCGTCGCGAGGTTCATCTCGATGTAACGGACCGCGTCCGAGGGATCCGAGTGGATCTGGTCCTGCAGGTCCGGGTTGGTGGCGTAGCTGCGGATCTGCGCCGCCGGCGGCACGCCGTCGTAGACCATGTCGAGATCGCCCGTGTCGACCTTCAGCGCGAGATCGTTCGAGTCTCCGCCGATCGTGACCTCGATGCGGTCGACGTAGCCCTCGCGCAGGTCGTCCGTGGACGGGTCGTACGACGGGTTGCGGACCAGGACGATCGAACGCCCGACGTCGTACCCGGAGACCGGCTCCTGGTCGTCCGCCGGGAGCGAGAAGTCGAGCTGGTCGGTGCCCTCGAACATGTAGGGCGCGGTGCCGACGATGAACCGCCCGAAGTTGTCATCGTGCCCGGTGGCGATGCCCAGCCGGGCCTTCGGGTCGCCGGGGAGCGGTGGGATCGGTGCCGCGGCGGGCATCGCCATCCGGAACGGCAGGTCGCCGGTGGGCGTGGTCGTGCGGACGATCAGCGTCGAGTCGTCGGGCGCCTCGAGACCGGTGATCGTGTCGGCGTCACCGGCCGCGAACTCGTCGAACCCCTCGATCGTCGAGTAGTAGAAGCTGTAGCCGCCCGTCGAACACGTGCCGCACGCCTCCCGCTCCATCGCGCGGATGAAGTCCTGAGCCGTCACGGTCACGTCCTCGAGCGGTGGTGCGTACTTGATGCCGGGCTTGAGCGTGAACGTCCACGTGAGCCCGTCGGCCGACTGCTCGGGCAGCGCGGCTGCGAGATCGGGCTTGACCTCGGCGCCGCCTTCGGCCGTCGTCTTCCCGTTGTACGAGAGCAGCGTTCGCAGCAGGCAACAACGGTCGAACGCCCACGCGACGCCGTAGTACTCCTTCTGCGGGTCGAACGCCTCCTGCACGTCCGACTGCAGCGCGAGCTTCAGCGTGCCGCCGACCGGTGTCGCGCCGGTGGCGGATGGCCCGCTGGGTTGCGCCGACTCGTCCGCTCCTCCACCGCACGCGGCCGCCACGAGGGCGAGCGCGAGGATGAACGGGACGAGCCGAACGGGTGCCGCAGATCTCCTGAGCATGCCGTCCCCTTTCGGCCCGGGACACGCGGCCGCGGCGGGACGCCGTGACCGCTCTCAGAAGTTCATACGGCGGGGCGTTTCGACCAACGGTTCGGTCTCCTGCCCGAACCTTCCCGCATCCTGCTGCCAGTCCACCACGCGTCGGTACTGCGAGGGACTCATGCCGGTGTGGTTGCGGAAGGTCGTGATGAAATGCGAGAGCGAGTTGAACCCCGACCGGTGGCAGACCTGCGTGACGCTGAGCGAGGACTCTCGGAGCAGGTCGGATGCGTAGCGGATCCGGAGCCCGATCAGGTACCGGTAGGGCGGGACCCCGAAGCGCTGCTTGAAGATCCGGGTGAGGTAGAAGGGCGACAGGGACGCGGCTCGAGCGACCGCGTTCATATCGAGGTCCTGCGTGAGGTTGGCTTCGAGGTAGGCGCGGACCTGCTCGGCGTGTTCCCGCACGTGCCGGCTCTGGTGGTTGCCGTCGCCGAAGATCCGGAACAGGCCCGACCCCCCCTCTCTTCGTTGAAGTCTACGCACCAAGGGGTTCGCGGGGTCTTGCGGATTCCTGCCTACCTGGATCGCGTGCCTGGCGCGGGCGATCGGGCGCGGCGGCACCGGGGCTCCTAAGATGCCGGTGATGCCTGGAGTCGACGACCCGACCAGTACCGACCGCCGATCCCGGCAAGGAGCAGGCCGCCGCCGAGCCGCACGCGGACATCGTCGCCCGGCTGCTCGATTACCAGCGTCGCCTGCGCGAGGAGACGGGAGACAAGTCCGCCGAAGCGGGAGCCAGAACCTGGACGCCCCGCAGGGTCGAGCCCGACGCCTTCCGCGGGTGGAGGAGACATCCGATGAGGGGTTCGAGCCCGAGGAGTCGGCCGAGATCGAGCCCGAGCACAGCCTCAGCGTGTCCGACGAGGAGTCTTCGGAGCCGCCCGACGCGCGACAGCTGAGGGAGCGGATCGATCGCCTCGACGAGACCCTGGCTCGGATCTCGGCCATGCTCCCGCTGCTCAAAGGGGAGACGAAGCGTGATCCCGAGTCCCGACGACATCTCGAGCGCCCCGGATACACTCCGGGACCTGGGGCGGTAGCTCAGTCGGTTAGAGCAGCGGACTCATAATCCGTCGGTCGCAGGTTCAAGTCCTGCCCGCCCCACGCTCGCTCCCGCAGGTCAGCGGCCACGTCGAGGGTTGACGCTCAGCGAGGGATGGCGCTCTGTACGTTCCCTGTACGTCGCCGGGGTGATTCGAGAGCCGCCGCGAGGTCGTCCAGGTGCTCGTCGAACAGGTGGCCGTAGACCGTCAACGTGAAGCCCGCCGAGCGGTGGCCGAGCGTTCGCTGCAGGTCGATCCAGTTCTCGCGGACGAGGTCGTCGACCTCGAGGGCAACGAGGACATCGTGGTCGGCGCACCGGGGCTGATGGTCTCGACCGGCCTGGGCGACGGCCGGGTTGCGTCCTAGGGCCGATAGGAGAGGCCAATGGGCCCGTCGGCTTCAGGCCTGTCGCCCCGTGGACCATCTCTCAGTCGGGTGCAGGCTGTGGACGGAGGCGCCGGTTGAGGCGAGGTTCTGCGATGACACCGCCAAAGGTGCTGCTTATCGGATACAACGGCGCGAACAACACGGGCGCCGAAGCGCTGCTGCAGGCCGACATCCAGGACCTCCGGGCCGTGTTCGGCGAGGACGCCGTGCTCACCGTACCGGCCGTCAAGGACGCCGCGAACCTGCGCCGCTACCTGCGCGAAGGACCCACGCTGCAGATCGTTTCGATCCCATCCGTCTTCTTCGGAGCCGTCCGGCGCCTCGTCCGTGAGCACGACCTCGTCGTGCTGGTCGAGGGCAGCGCGTACATGGACACGTGGACGTCGGCGCTCCTGTGGTACTTCCTGTGGGCGACCCGGTGTGCGGCCCAAGAAGGCAAGCCCTGCCTCGCGTACGCCGTGGACGCCGGGCAGCTTCGACCTCGCAACCAACGGCTGGTCCGCCGGTACGCGAGCAGTACGAACCTGGTCGTCACTCGATCCGAGGCGGCGGCCGAACGCCTGCGCGGCTGGGGTATGACCGCGCCGGTCGAGTGGACCGCGGACAACGCGTTCAACTTCGAGCCGCTACCCCGCGACGAGGAGTGGGCCAGGCTCTGGCCCGAAGAGCAACGACCGGCCGTGGGTATCGCGGCCGTCGACTTCTATCGCTGGCCGGTCGTGATCCGGCCGTGGGGCCGGTCGCGGGACCGGTACCGCTGGCCGTACTACTTCTCCGCGTCCCCGGAACGCAGGCGCGCTAGCACCGAGCTCGCCCGCACGTACGCGGACCTCGCGGATCGCGTGGTCGAGGAGCACGACCGATCCGTCGCGCTCATCTGCATGGAAGAGCTCGACGAGCCGATCGCCCGCGCGATCCAGGCCGAGATGAGGCACGAGGATCGGGCTCGGGTGTTCTCTTCGCGAGAGCACGATGCGTCGCGCATGACGGCGCTCCTGCGCCGCCTCGGCGTGCTCGTGACCTCGCGGTACCACGCGTCGGTGCTTTCTCTCGCGGCCGCGGTGCCTCAGCTCGCCGTCGGACACGATCTCCGGCTCCGCACGCTCTATTCGGAATTGGGGATCGAGGACCGCTACTTCCTCGCACCCGACGAGCCGGACGTGGTCGATCTGATGACCGACGCGGTTGACGAGCTCCTGTTCGATCCGGTCGAGGCGCGCGAGCTCCTCCGCGCCGGTCACGACGCGCATCTCGCCGCGGCTCGAAGGAACCGTGAGCTGCTGCGGAGTTTCGCCGGTCAGCATGGGTGGGGGGTGCCGGCATGGGCGACGTAGTGCTGCTCACCGGGGGGACTGGCTTCCTCGGCACCGAGGTGGCGGCCCGCCTGCTCCAGCGCGCCGATCTCGAGATCGTGTCGCTCGTGCTCGCGGACACCGATGCCGAGGCTGCTCGCGCCTCGGACCGGGCGTGGTGGTTCCAGCCGGACCTGCGTGCCGAGCTCGGAGCCCGCATCCACGCGATCGCCGGAGACGTCGCCAAGCCGATGTTCGGTTTCGACCCTGGCACGTACGCGGATCTCTGCGATCGGGTGACCCACATCGTCCACTCCGCGGCCGACCTACGGGTCGATGCGACCGTCGAGGAGCTGCGCGTCACGAACGTCACCGGTGTGGCGAACGTCCTCGGCTTCGCGCGGTCGTCCCGCAGGCTCGCGCGCCTCGTCCACGTGTCGACCGCCTACGTGGCCGGGGCTCGGACGGGCATCGTGAGCGAGGACGACCTGACCGACGCCTTCGGCTTCGGGAGCCCGTACGAGCAGACGAAGTACGAGGCCGAACGTCTCGTCCGCGACGCGGCTCGGAGCTCCCGGTCACGGTCGTCCGGCCCTCGATGATCGTCGGCGACTCGAGAACGGGCGACATCAAGACGTTCAACACGTTCTACACGCCGGTGCGGCTGTTCCTGTCGGGCAAGCTCCGGATCGTTCCCGCCAGACGCGACCTTCGCGTCAACATCGTTCCGGTCGACTACGTCGCGGACGCGATCGTCAGCCTGACGTTCGACCCGCGTGCCGTGGGCACGACGGTCCACCTCACCACACCCACCGACGAGCTGCCCACCGCCGGCGACGTCCTCGCGCTCGCCCGCCGGTGGGCGCGCGAGCACCTCGGCGCCCGGCTGCGGTCGCCCGTGTTCATCCCGATCGGGCTCCGGCTCGGGGGACGCACCGTCCGGCTCCTCAAGCCGTACTTCCGGGAGCGTCGTCGCTTCCTGCGCGACCACGCCGACGAGTTGCTCGGTCCGAAGGTTCCGGACTGGCACGACTACCTGCCGACCCTGCTGGAACACGCGACTTCCCACGGCTTCCTGCATCGGTCCGATCGCACGGTCCACGAGCAGGTCCTGTTCCGACTGGCGAGCCGGCGTCTGCCCGTCCGCTTCGTGGACGTCGGTGCGGACGGCGGCAGGACCGTTGAGCCTTCGACGGAGGTTCGGCAGGAGATCGCCGCCGCCGTGGCGGCGCTCCACGCGATGGGTGTGGGAGCCGGGACCCGGGTCGCGATCGTCGGGTCGAATGGCACGCGCTACCTCGTCGTCGACGTCGCGATCGGGCTCGTCGGCGGCGTCAGCGTTCCGTTGTACGCGACGACGCCTCCCGAAGACCTCGACGACGTGATGCGCCGCAGCCGTTCGGAACTCCTGTTCGTGGGAGCCCCCGCTGTGATGGAACGCCTCGACGAGCTCACCACGAGGGTGCCGATCGTCTCGTTCTGCCACGTCGATCCGCCCGTCAGCCGAAAGGTGATCCCGTGGAGATCCTTCATCCAGACAGGCCTGGTGAACGGGGAGGCCGAGGCTCCAACGTTCGCGCCGGTCGGTCCGGACGATCTCGCTACGATCCGGTACACGTCGGGCACGACGGGACCGCCGAAAGGCGTCGCGTTCACCCACGCGCAGCTCCGGTGGATGGCCGAGACGATGGCCTCGCTCATCCCCTGGGACATCCGGACGCGGCCGAACCGCTACCTCTCGTTCCTGCCGATGAGCCACGTGGTGGAGGGCATCCTCGGGACCTACGGCCCGTACGACCTACCCGCGCCCGTCGATGTGGCGTTCCTCGAGGACTTCCGGCGGGTGCCGGCGACGTTGCCAGCCGTTCGGCCGACGGTGTTCTTCTCCGTGCCCCGCGTGTACCAGAAGGTGTGGGAGGGGCTCGGACGGAGCCGCATCGGAGCCCGGTACCAGCGGATGCGTGAGGGACCGCTCCGAGGACTCCTCAGGCCGGTGGTGCGCCGCGCGATGCTGCGCCGAGCGGGACTGGATCGATGCGCGCAGCTGCTGGCGGGCTCGGCGCCCGTGGATGAGGAGCTGCTGCGGTCCTTCCGCGAGCTCGGCGTCGAGATCCACGTCGCCTACGGGCTCACCGAGGCCCCGCTCGTGGCGATGAACCGTCTGGGCCGCAACCGCATCGGAACCGTCGGCGAGCTGCTGCCCGAGACCCAGGTCCGTCTCGCCGACGACGGCGAGCTGCTGGTCCGGGGGCCGCAGGTGACCGCGGGCTACGTCGACGAGGACGAGCAGCCGTTCCGCGACGGCTGGCTCCTGACCGGCGATCTCGGCCACGTCACTCGCGACGGCTGGCTCGTGATCGACGGTCGCAAGAAGGACCTGCTGAAGACCGCGTACGGGAAGTACCTCCAGCCCTCGAAGATCGAGGCCTTGCTCCGTCGGATCCCCGGGGTCTCGGAGGCGATGGTCGTGGGGGAGGGGCGGCCGTTCTGCGCCGCGCTCCTCTGGGTCGAGGGGATCGGCGACGCGGCCACTGTCGACCCGGCCGCTATCGACACCGCCGTGACCGGCATGAACCGGGGGCTGTCGCATCCCGAACAGGTGAAGCGGTGGGCGGTGTTGCCGAACGACCTGTCGATCGAGGGCGGGGAGCTCACCGCGAACCTCAAGCTCAAGCGCCACGAGGTGGAGGCGAGGTTCCACGGCGTGATCGAGCGCATGTACGAGGAGCAACCGGCGGCCCCGGCCAGGGTCGCGGTTGGCGTGGGGGGCCACTCGTGAGCCTCCGCCTGCGCGCGCTCGAGATCCACGTTCCGGACGTCGTGGCGCGATCAGCGCTGCGCCGGCTCTTCGATGCGACCGCGTCAGCGTTCGGCTGCGAGCCCGAGGACGTGAGCGGGCTGGATCGCCGGGCGCTCCTCGCGCGGTACGCGTCGTTCACGACCCGGTGTGCGGAGCGGTCGTTGGCCGACCACTCTGATCTCGACGCCGTTTCCCGACGCATGTGGGCGCAGGCACACTGTCTGGGCGAGTTGCTCCGTCGCCGGCTCGGCGTCCGCTCCCGGGCCGACGCGATGCGGGCGGCCCGGGTCGCATACCGGATGATCGACATCGACCTCCGGGCGGATGAGCACGGCACCGTGACGGTCGATCGATGCGCGTTCGCCGGGCGGTACACGCCTCAGGTGTGCCGGCTCATGTCCGCGCTCGACGCGGGCCTGATCGCAGGGCTCACTGACGGAGGCCGGCTCTCGTTCTCGGAGCGCATCACCGAGGGGCGACCGCGGTGCCTCGCCCGGATCGCGTGGGAGAGGGCGTCGACGTGAGGAGGCGGGCGGTCGTCGTGGGCAGCGGCGCCGGAGGTGCCACGGTCGCCCGGGAGCTCCAGGGCGCGTTCGACGTGACCGTGGTGGAGGCGGGCCGCGAGTTCCAACGCGCCACGCTGGAACGGAGATCGATCGAACGGTTGCGCCGGAGCCGGCTGCTCGTGGACCCCGGGCTTGTGCGCTTTGTCTACCCGCCGATCCGTTTCCGTCGGACGCCGGACATGCTCCTCGTCAATGGGATCGGGACGGGCGGGACGACCACGATGGCGACCGGGAACGGGATCCGCGCGGATGGGGATCTCCGCGCCCTTGGGATCGACCTCGACCTGGAGTTCGACGAAATCGCCCGCGAGATCCCGATCACGACCGCGCACCAGCGCCGGTGGCACCCCACGACGCGACGCCTATTCCGCACGTTCGGCGACCTGGGCCTGAACCCGGTCGTCCTGCCGAAGATGGGCGACGCCGAGCGCTGCCGTCACTGCGGCCGCTGCATGCTCGGCTGCCCTTATGGGCGGAAGTGGGACAGCCGCGCGTACCTCGACGAAGCCGTTCGGCGCGGCGCCCGGCTGATGACCGGGAGCGCAGTGACCGATGTCGTGATCGATGGCGGCCAGGCGACCGGCGTGGTGGCGCGGACGAGGGCGCTCCACCGGTTCATCCCCGCCGACCTCGTGGTGCTGGCCGCCGGCGGGTTCGGGACCCCCGCGATCCTCGAACGCTCGGGCATCAGGTGCGAGCCGACGCTGTTCGTCGACCCTGTCCTCACGGCCGCCGCGCGCGTCCCGAACGCATGGCAGTGCAACGAGATCGAGATGCCGTTCGTCGCGCAGCGCGAGGGTTACATCCTGGCCCCATACTTCGACTGGATCAGCAGCCTGTTCCACCCCTCATGGCGTCACCGTCTCCAGGACATCGTGGGCATCATGATCAAGCTCGCGGACGAGAGTGTGGGTCCGTGTCGGGAAGGAAGGTGCACAAGCTCCTCACCCCCGCGGATCGCTCGCGGCTGGACGAGGCGGTCGGCGTCGCCACCGAGATACTCTCCGGGTTCGGCGCCGATCCGCACGAGGTGTTCCTCGGGACGGTACACGCGGGTCACCCGGGCGGCATGCTCCCGCTCACCGAGGCGTCCGCGCGAACGATGCACGACGACCGATTGCCCGAGAACGTCTACGTCGCCGACGCCACGCTCTTCCCGAAGTCGCTCGGCAACCCGCCGATACTCACGATCATCGCGATGGCGAAGCGGATCGCCGCGATCTGCGCCGGCGAATCCGCACCCTCGCACCTCTCGGCGTCGCAAAGCTAGGGCCCTCCTCACAGCCCTCCGATCCATCTGAAGGATGCCCTCGGCTCAGGATGCGAGTGCCGTGTTCCGCGTGGCCCGCTCCCCCGGACGACGGGGTAGAGACCAGCGCCCGACATCACCGCTCCAACGAATCCGATGAGGGTGGACTGCGAATCCGCCTCGCGCGTGGCCACGGCACTGAGCAGCCCAACGATCATGAAGGATGCTCCTGCGACGAAAGCGGCCCGCCCTCGATGAACCGCCCAAGAGGACGAAAGTCCCGGCAGGGCGCGGCCTATCGCCACGGCTTCTCGACGCGGCAAGACCTCCGCCCACCTCTCGAACCCGCGGCGACCACGTAAGCGGCTCCCTCTTCGCGACCGATTCGAGCGGGAAGTCGCGCTCGCCCGCTGATGGCTCACGAATGGCCCCCCATCCGTGGGTCAACAGACCTAGATGGGGGGTCCGCCGTGCGATAGACCAATCGTGGGAGGTGTTGACCGTGCATTGGGATATCGGACTCCAGGGCCTCGGAGTGCTCGCCTTGTACTCGCTTGGCTTCGGCCTCATCGCGCAGCTCGTGATGTGGAGGTCAACGACTCACTGGCTGTGGCTGATCGCGGCTGGCATGTCTTCATCGCGGGTCTGTTGATGAGCGAAGTCTGGTTCGGCTCGGCGACAGAGGAGGAATTGCAGCCGAACATCGACGGCCTGTCACGCGATGAAGCTCTGCTCGCGTTCATCCCGGCCAGCGTCGCCGTCTGGATCACCTGGGCGTTCGGGCGGAGGCAATGCGTCATCGCCCCGAGCATGCGGGCGTTGCATGAGAGGAGATCGAGTGGATGTGACCAGAACCGGAACAATGCAGGAGCTGGCCGCCTCACTTGGTTCGGTGGACGTCGGGCAGCTGGTGTTCACGCGAGGCGCTGCCCACCTCACCATCGGGGTGGACGATTCCATGGAGGACCTCTATCGCGCTCGGT